>JADQCB010000001.1 GCA_016278325.1 Actibacterium sp. | reverse complement strand
GCCCGAAGGCCCCTACAAACCCGAACATTACAGGTATTGAGACCCATGATGAGCGACAGAAAACCGCATATAATCGGCGTCGGCAACGCGCTGGTCGATGTCGTCGCCGCGGTCGATGCGGACGTGATCGCCCGCCACGGCCTGACATCGGGCGGGATGCACCTGGTCGATGCCGATGCCGCGCATGCGCTGTTCGAAGAGGTCGGGCCGGGCGTGCGCCAATCCGGCGGATCGGTGGCCAACTCGATCGCGCATCTGGCCGATCTGGGGTTGCGCGGCACCTATCTGGGCAAGGTCGCGGGCGATGAGCTCGGCCGCACCTTCCGCGAAGAGATGGGCGGCATGGGCATTACCGCACCCGTGCCCGACGCTGCGGAGACGGGAACCGGAACCGGCCGGTGCGTGGTGCTGGTCACCCCGGACGGGCAGCGCACGATGAGCACCTATCTCGGCGCGGCCGTCACCCTGGCACCGTCGGATATCGAGGCCAGCATGCCCGATGACGGCGACATCCTGTTCATCGAGGGCTATGTCTGGGACGCGCCGCACGGTGCCGCGGTGATCGAATGCGCCGCGCAGATGGCCAAGGCCAACGGCGCACGCATCGCCCTGACACCCTCCGACCCGGGCTGTGTCGAGCGTAACCGCGAGGTCATGCTGGGCTTCATCCGCCGTCATGCCGACATCCTGATCGGCAACCACCTGGAGATCGGCGCGCTGGCCGGGCAGGACGACACCGAATATGCGCTGGAATGGGCCATCGGCGAAGTGGCCGTGGCCGCCGTGACCGAGAGCGAGAAGGGCTCGCTCGTTGCCGATGCCTCCGGGCGCTACCGCGTGCCGGCGGCGCCGATCGCGCGTGTCGTCGATACCACCGGGGCCGGCGATGCCTATGCCAGCGGGTTCCTGGGCGGGCTGAGCCTGGGCCGAAGCGTCGAGGAAGCCGGGCGCATGGGCGCGGATCTGGCCGCCACGGTGCTTGGCCATTACGGGGCCCGCGACGGTGCCGCCGCCCGGGCGATCGCGATTCCGGCGGCCTGAAATCTGTCGGGGACCGCCCTGGCGGTCCCCGCGCGCCCTGTCAGCCGGACGGTATCGTGAATGGTGGCAGGCTGTGAAAGGCCGCCTTCAGCGCGTCGCCCCATCCCGTGGAAATCACGTTGAAATATTCATCTTCCATGTCGATGCGCCGGATCGGGCCGGGCGCCATGCTGTCGGATTCGTATAATTGATAGTCGAGCGGCAGCCCCACCGTGAGATTGGCCTTGATCGTGCTGTCGAAGGAAACCATCAGCAGTTTCACCGCGTCTGCAAAGCTCATGTCCCGGTCGAAGGCACGCACCAGGATCGGGCGCCCGTATTTCGTCTCTCCAACCTGGAAATAGGGCGTGTCGGCGGAGGCCTCGATGAAGTTCCCTTCCGGGTAGATCAGGAACAATCGCGTGGCGCCGGTGCCGACCTGGCCGCCGACGATAATGCTGGCGTTGAAGGCGGCATCGGCGCGTTCCCCGGTGTCGGCCTGGCGCGCAATCACCTCGCGCAGCGTCTCGCCCACCAACCGAACCACCTGGAACATCGACGGCTGCTCCAGAATCGACGGGTTGCGATCGTCTGCCGCCTTTCCGCGTTCGTCCAGCAGGCTGACCACGGCCTGTGTGGTGGCCAGGTTGCCGGCAGTCAGCAGCGTGATCACCGCCTTGCCGGGCGCCGACCAGCAATGCAGCTTTCGGAAGGTCGAGATATTGTCGAACCCCGCGTTGGTGCGCGTGTCGGACATGAAGACCAGTCCGCGGTCCAGCTTGAGCGCAACGCAATATGTCATGCAATTCCCCCGGCGGATGACCCCGGCTTATTGCTGCACCTGGATTCGGACCGCAAGGGTTTCGTCGCCGCGATTGCCGATACGCAGCCCCGAAATCGGGGCGGCCTGGCGGTAGTCGAGACCGGTGGCCACGCGCACGTAACGCGCATCGGGCGAGATCCCGTTCGACACGTCGAAGCCGATCCAGCCGATCCCGTCGACATGCGCTTCGGCCCATGCGTGGCTGGCGTCCTGTTCGATCCGGTCGGTGAGCATCAGGTAACCCGAGACATAGCGCGCCGGCACCCCCATGGACCGTGCCGCCGCGATGAAGACATGGGCGTGATCCTGGCACACGCCCCGCCCCGCGCCCAGCGCCTCTTCCGCGCCGGTATTGGCATCGGTATGGCCGGGCACCCATTCGATCGCTTCCAGCACCCTAGCCGACAAGGCGTGCAGGCGCGTCACCGGATCCGCGAATTTCGTCGTCAGGCCGGCAGCCAGGTGGCGGGTCAGGTTGCCGGCGCGGGTCAGCGGGGTCGAGGTTTCGAAATACCAGAGCGGAGCGGGGCCCGAATGCCGGCCGACGATACCGGCTGTGTCGGTGGTCACGACCTCGCCGGTGCAATCTATGCTGATCGCGTCCCCGGTGCCCAGGAAGCCGATCAGAAGGACGATGTTTTGATGCTGGTCGCAGAATTGCAGTTCCTTGCGGCCGCCCCGAAGCGCGATCTGCCAGTCGACGATCCGTTGCGCGTCGCTGTCCTGCGGGGTCAGGCGCAGTTCCTGCAAGCCATAGCTCGCCGGCCACTGGTATTGGTAACTGGTTTGGTGGCTGATCTTCAGTCGCATTGCACCACCCTATTGATAAAACCGGAAATCGTTCTCGATCTGCGATCCGAGCCCGGCCGTCTCGGCCAGGAAATCCACGAGGAACTCGTGCAGGCCGTTTTCGAAAATCGCGTCGATCGAGCTTTCGGACAGGCGGTCGCGCAGGGCCTGGGCCTGGCCGGGGCTGACATAGCCGCCGTCATACTGTTCCTGCAGATAGGCCAGGTTGCCGGTGATCTTCGAAATCGAGAACACCAGCGAACGCGGCATTCGCCGATCGCGGATCAGGAATTCGGCGATTGCGCGCGGGGACATGTCGGGACCGTTCAACCAGCGGAACGCGCGCTGACCCGCGACCGAGCGCAGGATCGTTTCCCACTGCACGTTGTCCAGCGACGATCCGATCTGGCTGATCGACGGCAACAACACATGGTATTTCACGTCCAGGATGCGCGCCGTGCTGTCGGCCCGTTCCAGGAAGGTGCCGATTCGGGAAAAGTCGAAGATGTCGTTGCGCAGCATGGTGCCATGCATCGCCCCGCGCACCAGGGCGCTCTGGCGCCGGATCAGTCCCAGCACTTCGGGAAGATCCGCCTCGCGCACGGGGCGGTGCAGCGCATCCTTGAGCGTCATCCAGCTTTCGTTGACGGCTTCCCAGACTTCGCGGGTCAGGGCGGTGCGGACCATCCGCGCGTTATTGCGTGCGGCGTCCATCGAGGACATCACCGACGAGCCGTTGGCACGGTCGCGCAACAGAAAGTCGATGACCGACGGCCCGTCCAGCGTATCGCGCCCCTGGTCATAAGCGGGGCGGACGCCCGCGGTGTCCAGAACCGAGGCCCATTCGTCACCCGCCGAGTCGGGCCGGGTCAGTGCGATGCGAAAGCCCGCCTCGATCAGCCTTGTCGTGTTCTCCGCGCGTTCGAGATAGCGAAACATCCAGAACAGCCCGCCCGCGGTCTTGCCCAGCATCCGGCCTACTCCCCCAGCACCCAGGTATCCTTGGTGCCGCCGCCCTGGCTGGAATTGACCACGAGCGATCCTTTCTTCAGCGCCACCCGCGTCAGCCCGCCGGGGGTGATATCAATCCGGTCGGGGGAAACCAGCACGAAGGGGCGCAGGTCCACATGGCGCGGCGCCAGCCCGGCCCGGGTCAGGATCGGCACGGTGGACAATGCCAAGGTGGGTTGCGCGATATAGTTCTCGGGGCGCGCCTTCAGCTTGGCACGGAACCGCGCCAGTTCGCGTTTCGAGGCGGCGGGCCCCACCAGCATCCCGTAGCCGCCCGACCCATGCACCTCTTTCACCACCAGCTCGGACAGGTTGTCGAGGACATATGCCAGGGCCGCGGCCTCGGAACAGCGCCAGGTCGGCACGTTTTTCAGGATCGCCTTTTCCCCGGTATAGAATTCGACGATATCAGGCATGTAGCTGTAAATCGCCTTGTCATCGGCGATACCGGTGCCCGGCGCGTTGGCGATCGTGATCCCGCCCGCGCGATAGACATCCATGACGCCGGGAATGCCCAGGATGCTTTCGGGATTGAAGCTCAGCGGATCTAGATAGTCGTCGTCCACCCGGCGATAAACCACGTCGATCGGCATGTATCCGCGGGTGGTGCGCATGGCGATGCGCCCGTCGACGACCCGGCAGTCATGCCCCTCGATCAGCTCCACGCCCATGTGATCTGCAAGGAAGGCATGTTCGAAATAGGCGGCGTTGTGAATGCCCGGCGTCAGCACCGCGACGACCGGCGTGCCATTGGCCGCCTGCGGCGCGCTGGCCGCCAGGGATTTGCGCAGCCGGGTTGGATAGTCCGATACCTGCTGCACCTTGATGCGGCTGAACAGTTCCGGGAACATGTGCAGCATCGTCTCGCGGTTTTCCAGCATGTAGGAGACACCCGAGGGCGTGCGCGCATTGTCCTCCAGCACGAAGAATTCGTCCGCGCTCGTGCGCACCAGGTCCACGCCGACGATATGGGTATAGACACAGCCGGGCGGCTCGACACCCAGCATTTGCGGCAGGAAGGCGGCGTTACGGGCGATCAGCTCTTTCGGGATGCGCCCGGCGCGCAGGATTTCCTGCCGGTGATAGATGTCGTAGAGGAAGGCATTGATCGCCCGCACGCGCTGGTCGATGCCTTTCGACAGGCGCGCCCATTCGCGCTCGGATATGATGCGCGGAACGATATCGAACGGGATCAGCCGCTCGTCGGCCTGGGCCTGCCCGTAGACGTTGAAGGTGATGCCGGTGCGACGGAAAAAGGTTTCCGCCTCGGCCGATTTCCGGGCCAGGCGTTTCACATCCTCGGAGGCGAACCAGCCGAAATAGTCGGCATAGGCCTCGCGGGGCTGGCCGTCGGGCGTCACGAGCTCGTCGAAAAATCCATCACCATCGCTCATCTTTTCACGCTACGGCATTGGCCGGACCCCGCAACTTGAACTGCGGCTTGCGCCCCGGTTTTCGGTGCAATGGCCTGTTGGTGCCTAATATTTGGGCATGTTCGTGTCCAGCCACAGGGTGACCGGGCCGTCATTGACCAGCGCGACCGCCATGTCGGCGCCAAAGCGGCCGGTCTCGGTGGCGATGCCTTCGACCTTTTGCATGCGCGCGGCGAAATGGTCGTAGAGGCGTTGCCCTTCGGCGGCGGGGCGGCGGCCGAGAATCCCGGCCGGTTGCCGCGCGAGGTATCGGCCGCCAGAGTGAACTGGCTGACCACCAGGGCGGCGCCGCCGGCGTCGCGCAGGTTGCGGTTCATCCTGCCTTCCGCGTCGCTGAAGATCCGCAGGCGGGCGATCTTCGCGGCGAGCTTGTCGGCCGCGGCCGTGTCATCGCCCCGCATCGCGCAGACCAGGATCAGCAGCCCCGGTCCGATCCGGCCGATCACCGCGTCATCGACGGTGACCGAGGCCTCGGTGACGCGCTGGATCAGGGCTCGCATGACAGTTCCTTCGACCAGGGCGGATTCGCCCCCGCGCGCGCGACGGTGACGGCCGCGGCGCGAATGCCCAGGCGTAACGCGGTTTCCATTGCCGCGGCGTCGATCCCTGCCAGAGCCGCCTTTGACAAGCGCCCCGCGCGATGCAGCGCCGCCAGAATCCCCGCGTTGAAGGTGTCGCCCGCGCCGACCGTGTCGGTCACCTCGACCCGTTCGGCGGGCACGAACACCTCGTCGCCGGCGCTGAACGCGCGCGCGCCCGCGGCGCCCTCGGTGATCAGCACCAGGCTGGGCCCTTTCGCAAGCAGCCCCCGGGCCAGGGCGGCAACCTCGCCATCGCCTTCCAGCCAGCTCAGATCCTCATCCGACAGTTTCACGATGTCGGCCAGGGCGATCAGCCGGTCCAGCCGGGCGCGATAGACCCGCGGGTCGGAAATGAACGCGGCGCGGATGTTCGGGTCGATCATCGTCACCCGCGCGGCGGATTCGCGCGCCATGAGCTGTTCGTAAACCGTGGCGCAGGGCTCGACCATCAGCGATATGCCCCCGAAGAAGATGGCATCCACGCTGTCGGGAAGATCGGGCAGATCGTCGGCGCTCAGCATTCGGCCGGCGGTATTCTCGTCGTAAAAGGCATAGCGCGCCTGCCCCGCCTCAAGCCGAACGAAAGCCAGCGTCGTGGGCCGGTCGGCAATCACCGCAAGGCCGTAATCGACCCCGGCATCGGCCAGCGCGGCGGTCAGCATCTGGCCGAACAGGTCCGAACTGATGCCGGAAAAGAACCCGGTGGGCGCACCCAGCCGGCCAAGAGCGATGGCCGTGTTGAAGACCGCGCCGCCGGGATAGGGCGCGAAGGCGGCCTCGCGCGCGACGGTGCGGCGCGGCAGCATGTCGATCAGGGCTTCGCCGCAGCACAGGATCATCGGCATTTCCCTTTTTCGAAGCTGCCCCAGCAATAGCGGGCGGCCCGACAGGGTGCAATCGCTTGACGCAGATCAACGCGACAGGGTGCGCGATTCGGCAATCTGCGATCCGCAACATGAAAATGAACTGGAGGTTCGATCATGGTGGAAAAATCGCATATGAGTGGTTTCTGGCCGTCGCTTTACGAGCCGCTGCGCAACATGAGCGCGCGAATGGCCGACTGGTTCGCACCGGCGTCGGACGCATCGGTCGACGACAACGCCTACAAGATCACCATGGAGCTGCCCGGCGTGGCCGAGAAGGATATCGAACTGTCGGTCGCTGACGGGATCGCCACGGTAAAGGGCGAGAAGAAGGCCAGCCGCGAGGAAAAGGGCGAGACCTGGTATTTCACCGAGCGTGAATACGGTTCGTTTTCGCGCAGCTTCCGCCTGCCACCGGATGTCGCCGAGGACAAGGTGAAGGCGGATCTGAAGGACGGGGTTCTGACGATCACCCTGCCCAAGAAGGCCCCGGGCGAAACCAAGACCTCCGCACGCATCCCGATCAACAAGGGATAAGGGGACCGACCGGTTGTGCCACGGGCCATGCGGGGCCGGGATGGGCGCATCCCGGCATTCGCTCGGGAAATTCCGCGCGCTTGCAGGCGTCACGCGATGACCTATTGGTTCCGGGCGATGAAATACCCCGCGGCACCGGCCAGGATCGTGCCCAGGATCACCGCGATGGCGATCTTCCAGGCCGACCATGGCCGTTCGCCCTGGACCTTTCCGGTGCGGGCATTGACCACGAAGCGATAGCTCTCGCCGCGATACCGGTAGGCGGCCAGCCAGATCGGAAGCAGTATATGCTTGAAGGTCACGGCCGACACGTCGGTATCCATGGAATGGATGCGCTGCCGATCGCCGCCGATGTCGAAACGCACATCGCGTTCGATCACGCTTTGCATCTTGTCGCGCGCCTCGGTATAGGCGTCGGTCAGTTCCACGGTGTAGCCCTCGGCGCGGAAGCCGGCCAGGTATTCGGGGGCATAGGGTTCCAGCGCGGCCAGATCCCAGGGTTCCAGCGCATCGGTGAACCGCTTGGGCAGCGAACGTGACGCCAGGACCAGCACATCGTCGAAGAAGCGCGCGACATGGCCCGATTTCGGCGTCCAGCGGATCCGCTGTTCCTGCACGGTCTGGGTCTTGCCGTCGTGGGTAACGGTGCGCGTGACGTAATAGATGGTGCCGCGCGCGCCGCTATAGCCCGTTCTGGTATCGGCATCGAAGGTCCAGTAGGGCACATAGATTCCCTGCATCTTCCGGCCCTTGCGTGCATATTGCTGCAGACCGTTCGGGGCGAACCAGAGCCGGCCCAGCCAATCGTTCATCGCCTTGTGGGCATCGCGTTCGGCCAGCGCAAAGGGCAGAACGCCGCGCGGCTTGATACGCCGGTGAACGCCCGTGTCGGTGACGACCGGGGTCGCGCAGAACGGGCATTCGGCCGCGTGCTGGGCGCCGTCGAACTCGATCTGCGCGCCGCAATTGGGGCAGGACAGGATCCGCCTGTCCTCCATCTCGGCCTCGGGGATGCGTGCCGTCAAGGCGGCGCGGAAATCGAGTTCGCGGAGAGCGCGCGCACCCTCTGCCAATCCCTCGATCGGGCGTTCGTTGCCGCAATAGTCGCAAATCATCCTGCCCGCACTCGCGTCGAACCGGAAATCCGCGCCGCATTGATCGCAGGGAAAGCGATGTTCCTGCGGCGCCGGGGGTGGGGGGGGCGAAGGCTGCGCCATGCGGCTCGTGGTCTCCGGCGAACGGTATCGGGCAGGGACGGACCGGGGGGCGTCAGCCGCCCGGCGGCGGTGGCGGCTGGACCGTGAACAGCTGGGCCAGCTCGCTCACGTCCTCGGCCCGTTTCCAGCCGTCCTGCCCGGCGGTCCAGACCCAGGTTTCACGTTTCAGGCCGCCTTCGGTCGCCATCCGGCCCATGCTTGCGCGCGAGAACGGACCTTTGGTCTCGCCGTTTTCGGCGATATGCCAGACATGCTCGACCGGTGGTGGCGGCGGCGCGGCGGGGGCCGCCGGTTCGGATTGCTGCGGGGCCGCGCCCCAGGGGCCGGGTTGGGTCATCCGGTTGGCCATCGCCATGCCCATCCCCATTCCCAGCCCGGCGCCCATGCCGCCGTCGCCGGACGGGTTGGCCGCGGCATGCGACATTGCCTCGGCCGCAGAATACTGCGTGAATTTGCCCAGGTCGCCCGCCAGCCCCATCGACGTGCGCCGATCCAGCGCCTCTTCGACCGCCGGCGGAAGCGAGATGTTCTCGATATAGAATTCCGGCATTTCCAGGCCGTAACGATCCAGCACCGGGGCCACCTCGGCCACGATCAGCTTTCCCAGATCGGCGGTGTTCGCCGCCATGTCGAGAACCGGGATGCCCGAGCTGGCGATCACCCGGCTGAATTCCTGCACGATGATGTTGCGGATCTGGAAACTGATCTCGTCCATCGTGAACTCGCCATCCGTTCCGACGATCTCGGTCAGGAAGCGCGCCGGATCCTTCACCCGGATCGTGTAGGTGCCATAGGCGCGCACTCGTGTCGGCCCGAATTCGGGATCGCGCAGCATGATCGGGTTCTTGGTGCCCCATCTGAGGTCATTGAACCGCGTGGTGTTGACGAAATAGATCTCGGACTTGAAGGGCGAGCGAAAGCCGTGATCCCAGTGTTGCAGCGTGGTCATCACCGGCATGTTGTTGGTTTCCAGCATGTAAAGGCCGGGCGTGAACACGTCGGCCAGCTGACCCTCATGCACGAAGACCGCCGCCTGGCCCTCGCGCACGGTCAGCTTGGCGCCATACTTGATCTCGTGACCTTCGCGCTGGAAACGCCAGACCATCGTGTCGCGGGTGTCATCGGTCCAGTGGATGACATCGATGAACTCGCCGGAGAGGAAATCGAAAATGCCCATGGTCTTGCCCTTCGGGTTGTCGTCACACTGCCAGTATAATGCCGCGCGCGGCAGTTGCCACGCCGTTCAGCTGTCGCCGCCCAGCAATTCATCGGCGATTTGCCGCAGGATCGGGCGCGCCTCGTCGGCGCGCATGCCGGGTTCAAGCCGCGGGTCATAAAGCATCCTGAGCAGCATCTCGTCATGCCGGGTCAGCAATGCGAATTCCTCGTCGTCGTTGAAGATCGAGGGCCGCGCGGTCGGGCTGTCATTTGCCAGGCCAAGCCCCTGGGCCAGTTCCTCATGGATGCAGGATCTGCGCAGCGCGTCCGGATGCTCGCCCCGGATCACCGCCACCGCACGGGAATAGCTGGCGGAGTCGCCCTTGGAAAAGGCGAAGACCAGGCAGAAGGTGGAGCGCGGCATCCTGATGATCGTCCTTACCGCCATGCGGTCGATTCCCGGCACCAGGCGTTCCAGGGCCGGCGCAAAGGCAAGGCGCTCATCCTCGTTCAGCACGAGGATCTGGAAATTCGCATTGTCCGGCGTGCCAAGGCTGATCGGATGGCCGGTGACGCGCGACAGGCGGCGGGCATACCGGCGGATGGTGGCGCGATCTTCGCGGCGCTGCGCCTCGGGGATGGTGTCGCCGAAGACCAGCCCCATCCGAACCGGGATCTCCCAGCGGCGCAGCTGGCTTTCGGTGGCATGGGGGATCATCGCCGCGCCATTGGTGACATATTCGTCGTAAAGCGCGATCCGGATGAAATCCTCGACCAGCTGGCGCTTGGAAAAGGGCACATCCGGCCCGCCGCCATCGGTGCGCATCAGGCCGCGTGCCGTCAGGTTGTTCTCGACGCCGCGGTAATAGGCGGCCAGGGCCCTGCTTTCGTCCGATGGCTGCGGTGCGGGCAGATCCGGGCGCGGCTCCGGCGCGGGCGAGCGGACGGGCGGTGCCGCGACGCAGCCCGCCATGGCCAGCGCCAGGACCAGCGGGCCGAGCCGCACCCTGTTGCCCGATGCCCCCACCTTTCAGATATCCGCGCCGTCCGTCGCGTCCGCCGCGCCGGTGCGCGGCGATTTCGCGGCGACCAGCGTATCGCGCAGTTGCGTTTCCATCTTGCGAAGCTCTTCCTCTGCGGCGGCGCGCCTGGCCTTGCCTTCATCGGCGATCTGAAGGCTTTCCTCGATCGTCGCGATGAGTGTCGCGTTCGCCGATTTCACCGCTTCGATGTCGAAGACACCGCGCTCCATCTCCTGGCGGACGACGCGGTTGGCCTGTTGCAGGTTCTCGGCATTGGCGGTCAGCAGCTCGTTGGTCAGATCGTTGGCGCCGCGCACCGCCTCGGCCGCCTCGCGAGACCGCTGGATCGTGACCGCCTGGGCCAGCTGCGTTTCCCACAGCGGCACCGTATTGACCAGGGTCGAGCTGATCTTGGTCACCAGCGACTTGTCGTTTTCCTGCACCAGCCGGATCGAGGGCAGCGACTGCATCGTGACCTGGCGCGTCAGCTTGAGGTCGTGCACGCGGCGTTCCAGATCGTCGCGCGCCGCGCGCAGGTCGCGCAATTCCTGCGCCTTGATCACCTGATCGGCTTCGGGGGCGGCCTCGACCTGCTTTTGCATGTCGGGAATTGTCTGTTCGTCCAACTGGCCGAGCTTTTCCTCGCCCGCGGCGATGTAAAGCGCCAGCTCGTCGTAGAATTCGAGGGTCTTGAGGTAGAGATTGTCGAGCGCCTTGATGTCCTTCATCAGCTTGTGTTCATGCGTCAGAAGATTGTCGCTGATCTTGTCGATCTGATCCTGGATCGTTTCGAAACGGGCCAGGAACCTGGCGAAGGGCGCGGTGCGGCCCAGCAGTCTTTCCCACCAGCTGCGCGAGCGACGGACATCCAGCTCGGAAACCGAGAAGCCGCGGATCGTGGTGACAATCTGGCGCAGGCTGTCGCCGGCCGGCCCGGCATCCTTGTTGCGCACATCGGTCAGCATCGCCTGGCTGATCTGTTGCAATTCGGCCTGCGCGGCCGAGCCGAAGGCGATGATCGAATTGGTATCGGTGATGTCGATCTCGTCCATCCGCTTGCGGATCGCGTCGGCGCCGGGGCCTTCGGCCTGCGGCAGGGCGGCGACATCCTTCGCCGGTTCGGGCAGCAATGCGGAGGTCAGCTTTTCGACCTCGGCAAGATCCTGTTCGGCCTTGCCACGAATCGTGTCGGACATATCAATCACTCCAATGATCGGCGCGCATCGCTGTCACGATCGCACGCCTTCACGCTGCAATCTTTCGCGCAGCACTTCAATCTCTACATTCAGGTCGGCGCGGTCATCGAGCATCAGGTCGCGCGTTCGTTTGGAAAAGTTCTGTTCCAGGTCGCTCAGAAGCGCCTCGTAATCGCTGCGCGCCTGCGCATCGCGATTGCGGGCGTAGATGTCGGCGAACTTGATCGTCGCGTCGCGCGCGCCCATCAGGTAGACGACAAGATATTTGCGCGCCGCGGTCAGGTCTCGCGGGTCGTTCTCGACGGTTCGGAACATCTCTCGCGCGGTCGCCTGGAACGCCTCGACCCGCGCGATCAGGGCACGGTCGCCGGCCCGCTGGATCGCCTCGCGCATGCTTGTCAGGTATTTCTCGCCCTCGTCGACGACGCGGGCGACGCGATCCTGCTGATAGCTGTCGATCCCCTCGACGCCCTTGTCCTTCAACGGGTCCAGCCCGAAGGAAAAGCCGTGCAGAACCATCCCCAGCCCGGCGAAAATGAGCGGGTTCAGCACCCCGCCTTGCGGTCCCAGCCCGGCCAGGAACAGCCCGGCCCCGGTCAGCGCCGCGCCGAACATCTTGCGCGGAATCGCCGGGCGCCGGGCAATGCGCCGGGCATGATAGGCATCCTCTGCCTTCAACCCCTCTCGGGTCAGCCAGGCGGCAAGGATCAGCACCCCGAAGGCGGCAAGGTCGCGCGCAAGGCCCGGCGGATCCGACGTGAAGGCCGTGAAGACAAGCGGCAACGGGGCGATGAACAGAAGGTTGACGCGGCCCCCCGCGCGGCTGCGGGTCTTGCCGTGAAACGGGTGCCGTGACGGTGGCGGAGTTTGTGGCGGCTTGCCATCGGGGCTGAATTGTCCGCCAAAGCGCTGCGCCATCATGCCCCCCCGGAAACGGTGACATACAGGATCAATGCGATCAGCAGGAAATACGCCAGCTTCTGCAGTCCCGTGTCCAAGATCGAATTTCCCATACTGGTTCAGAAAACCTGGCGTCTTTCATGTCGGGCGCGCCGCGTTCGGGCCGCTGGCCCGGCAGGTCGCGTCAGAAGCTTGCGCATGGGCCAAGATAGGCGCAACGCGATCCCATATCAAATGAACACTGCGCAGATAGGCAGGGTGAAAGATGGTGTCATCCTTTCATCCGCCGGATCCAGCGAAATATCATCATCAGCGCGACCATGGTGACGAGCAGGCCGATCAGGTCGCCGATGGCGTAAACGGCCACCACCGCAACGGCATCTGCCGACGGGAACCGCGCGCCATGGACCAGCGCCTGCCCGGCCGAATTGATGCCCGAGGCCACGACACCGGCCAGAACCAGCGATTTCCAGTCGATCCGGCGCCGGTTGGCCGAAATCCGCATGCCACCGGCCAGCCGCAACAGCGCGAAGGCCAGCGGTGCCGACAAGGCGCCGACAGCGGTGGATTTCATGACAGCCGGGACCCATGCCGGGTCGAGCGCCCCCGGCGTGAACATCAGCGCCGACACCACCCCGCCTGCGAAAAGCGGAAGAAAGGCTTTCGGCCCGATCAGCCAGGTCGAAAGGACACGCACCCCGTGCGGCAGGTAGACCAGGCTTGCGAAAACGGTGATCTCGGCCAGGAAATAGCCCTGAACCGGAGTCACAAGAAAGGTCGTGATGCCATGCGACAGAACATAGGCCGCGACGATGACGGCAAAACTTGTCGTCGAATCTCGAATCGATGTTCCGCGCAGCATGTCGTTCACGCGACCGCGGATCTGGGGCCGATCGTTGCGGGGGGCAGGCAAGCGGCAGCGCGCCTCAACGCCCGGCCATGTCGGCCCGCACCGAATAGGTCTTGGCCTTCGACCCTTCGGCCCGTTCGAGAAGGCCCATGTCGACCAGCGCCCGCAGGGCGCGGTGATAGGTCGCCTGCGCGATCGACCGGGCCAGCCGGTGGTTGCGGATTCGGTCGGTTTCCACCACGTCGCCGGGGGCCTCGGTCAGATGGCGCGCGGCCAGGAAAACTTTCCATTCGGCCTCGCTCAGCCTTTCCAGGCCGACATCGCGTTCCATATCATGAAGGAGTTCGCGCAATTGGGCGATCTTGTTCAACTTGTCCATTGGCTTGCCTGGCTACTCGATATCCCCAAGCGATAGCATGAAGGTATCGGCAAAGCCCAGAGGGTAAAAATTATCACGTTGACAATTTGTGCCGTATGGTTCAAATATCTGTCATTACAAGTCAGGATGATTCCGTGAGTGGTGGCATCCGAATTTTTTGGCAAGTATCGCGGCGCTCGGGATAACGTCCCGGGGCCGCGTTTTGTTTTCCGCCTCGCACGTCCGGATATGGCCCCGCCGCGCCGTTCGATCCGCGCGATCCCAAAGGGTTTCAGCCAGCGATCATTTCGGCCTGTCGAACGATCCCCTCGGCCTGCTTTATACTGGCGATGTCCACCAACCGGCCCTTGTAGACCGTTGCACCTTCGCCCTTGGCCTTGGCCTCTTGCATCGCGGCCAGGATCTCGCGCGCCTCGGCGACAGCCGCGTCCGAGGGGGTGAACACCTCGTTCGCAAGCGCGACCTGCCGGGGGTGGATCGCCCATTTGCCGACCATTCCCAGCGTGGCCGACCGGCGCGCCTGGGCGCGGAAACCCTCGTCATCGCCGAAATCGCCGAACGGGCCATCCACCGGCAGAACGCCATGCGTCCGGCAGGCCGCGACAATGGCCGCCTGCGCCCAGTGCCAGGGATCGGCCCAGTGCTTGGCGCCGTCGTGCAGCATGTAATAGTTTTCCTGCGTGCCGCCGATGCCGGTGGTGGCCATCCCCATCGAGGCGGCGAAATCGGCGGCCCCCAGGCTCATGGCCGTCAGTCGGGGCGAGGCGGCAGCGATTTCCTCAACATGGGCGATGCCGGCCGCGCTTTCGATGATGACTTCGAAACCGATCGGCTTCTGGCGCCCCGTCGCGCGCTCGACCGCGGTCACCAGCGCGTCGACCGCGTAGATGTCGGCGGCGCAGCCCACTTTGGGGATCATGATCTGGTCGAGCCGCTCGCCGGCCTTTTCCAGCAGGTCCACCACGTCGCGATACCACCAGGGCGTGTCCAGACCGTTGATCCGGACGCTCAGCAGCTTCCGGCCCCAGTCGATCCCGCCGATCGCCTGCACGATGTTGTCGCGGGATTGCGGCTTGTCGTCAGGGGCGACGCTGTCCTCCAGGTCCAGGTTGATCACGTCGGCGTCGCTGCCGGCCATCTTCTCGAAGATCGCCGGGCGCGATCCGGGGCCAAAAAGCTGGCAGCGATTGGGGCGGGCAGGGGGGGCAGGTTGAATGCGGAAGCTCATGAAGACGCCTCTTGCTAAGGAAGTTGCCGTGCGCTTTGCGGGTTCGATAGAATATTGCGCATATTGCTTCAAGCGGCGATTTCGCGGTTTCAAACCGTCCCGCCTTGTCGCGCAGATCGTCCCGCCCGGGCGTGGCCAGGCGGGACGATCTTCGGAAAACTGGCGCAAATCTCGAAACTTCTTTCGCGCCCGATCGGAAGTGGTAGCAAGTTTGACATGATATCCCCGTTCATGCTGCTAGACTCGGTCAGAACCACACCGGGAGATGTGCCGATGATCAAGACACCCTATCTGCTGTTTCTGGGCGATGCGCCGGACGCGCTTGCCGCCAAGGTGGCGCAAGGCATCAAGGATTGGCGTCCGGACAATGCCGTGGGTCAGTTCCGGATGGAGGGCTGCAAGGCCGATCTGGGCCTCACCGACATGACCCTGGCCGAGGCGAAAGCCGCCGGGGCGAAAACGCTGGTGATCGGCGTGGCCAACCGGGGCGGCGTTATCAGCAAGGCATGGAAGCGTGTCCTGATCGACGCGCTTGAGGAAGGGTTCGACCTGGCCTCGGGCCTGCACAACCTGCTGCGCGACGAGGAAGATCTTGTCGCCGTGGCCCGATCCTGCGACCGCGACCTGCATGACGTGCGGGTGCCGGAGGTCAAATATCCGATCGCCAATGGCGAAAGGCGCAGCGGCAAGCGGTGCCTGGCGGTGGGCACCGATTGTTCGGTGGGCAAGATGTATACCTCGCTGGCGATGGACCTGGAAGCGAAGAAGCGCGGCATGAAATCCAGCTTCCGCGCCACCGGGCAGACCGGGATTCTCATCACCGGCGATGGGGTTCCGCTGGACGCGGTGGTGGCCGATTTCATGGCCGGCTCGATCGAATGGCTGACCCCCGACAACGACGACGATCACTGGGACATGATCGAAGGGCAGGGCAGCCTGTTCCACGTTTCCTATTCGGGCGTGACCATGGCGCTGATCCATGGCGGCCAGCCCGACGCGCTGATCCTGAGCCACGAGCCGACCCGCACCCATATGCGCGGCCTGCCGGGCTATGATCTGCCGACACTTGAGGCGCTGCGCGACACCGCCCTGCCACTGGCACGCATCGCCAATCCCGATTGCCGGGTCGTCGGCATTTCGGTCAATACCGCCGCGCTGGGCGAGGACGAGGCGCTGGCCTGCCTGGCCGCGATCGAGACGCGTATGGGGCTTCCCGCGGTTGACCCGTTCCGCCAGGGCGCCGGGCGCCTGGTCGATGCGCTTCAATCGCTTTAGGGACATGCGCATGGATCTGACCGTCACGCCCGAAAGTTTCCGTCTGGCCGAGGCCTTCACCATCTCGCGCGGGTCGCGCACCGAGGCGAAGGTGCTGAGCGTGCGAATTGGTGACAACGGGGTCGAGGGCCGCGGCGAATGCGTGCCCTATGCCCGCTATGACGAGACGTTGGAAAGCGTCACCGCCCAGATCGAGGGTCTTGACCTGCCGCTGGATCGCACCGCGCTGCAATCGGCCCTGCCTGCGGGCGCCGCCCGGAACGCGGTCGATTGCGCGCTGTGGGATCTCGAGGCGAAACGCCGCGGCCTGCGCGTCTGGGAGCTGCTGGGCCTGGCGGCCCCGGTGCCGCAGGTCACCGCCTTCACCCTGTCGCTGGAGGCGCCCGACAGGATGCGCGCGGCCGCCGCCCGCCATGCCAGCCGCCCGCTGCTCAAGGTCAAGCTGGGCACACCCGACGATATGCCCCGGCTGGAGGCCGTGCGCGACGGGGCCCCGAAATCGCGCATCATCGTCGATGCGAACGAGGGCTGGGATGCGGAAATCTATTCGGATCTTGCGCCGCACCTGGTCCGGTTGGGCGTGGAACTGGTGGAACAGCCCTTGCCGGCCGGTGATGACGACATGCTGGCCGAGATCGCCCGGCCTTTGCCGGTCTGCGCCGACGAATCGTGCCATGATCGCGCCTCGCTTCCCGGGTTGAAGGGCAAGTATGATTTCGTGAACATCAAGCTGGACAAGACCGGCGGCCTGACCGAGGCGCTGGCGCTGCGCGACGCGGCCCGGGCGTCGGGATATCGCATCATGGTGGGCTGCATGATCGGCTCGTCGCTGGCGATGGCGCCGGCGGTGCTGCTGGCACAAGGGGCCGAGGTGACGGATCTTGACGCGCCGATGCTTCTGGCCGAAGACCGCGCCGAACCGCTGCGTTACGACGCGGAGGGGGTGCATCCGCCGCGCGCTGCGCTCTGGGGATAGGGGAGAACTGGCGATGAGCCGTATTGTATATGTGAACGGGGACTATGTGCCCGAGCAAGAGGCGCGCGTGTCGGTATTCGACCGCGGCTTCCTGATGGCCGACGCGGTTTACGAGGTGACATCGGTCATCGGCGGCAAGCTGCTGGATTTCGCGGGTCATGCCGCGCGGCTGGAGCGGTCGCTGGCTGCGCTCGACATGGCCGCGCCGATGTCGAGCGACAAGCTGCTGGAGATTCACCGCGAACTGGTGCGGCGAAATGACCTGGACGAGGGGATGATCTATCTTCAGATCACGCGCGGTGCGCCGCCAGACCGCGATTTCGTTTTCCCCGATCCCGAAACCACGCCACCCACGGTCGTGCTGTTTCCCCAGGCGAAGGCGCTGGTCGATAGCCCCGCTGCACGGACCGGGATCGCGGTGATCTCGATCGACGACATCCGCTGGGGCCGGCGTGACATCAAGACGGTTCAGCTGCTCTATCCGTCGATGGGCAAGATGATGGCCAAGGCCGCCGGTGCCGACGATGCCTGGATGGTCGAGGACGGGCTGGTGACCGAGGGCACCAGCAACAATGCCCATATCATCAAGGATGGCAGGATCATCACGCGCCATCTGGGCAACGAGATCCTGCACGGAATCACCCGCGCCGCGGTGTTGCGCTTTGCCCGCGAAGCACAGTTCGAGGTGGAAGAACGCGCGTTCAGTCTGGAAGAGGCCAAGCAGGCGGACGAAGCCTTCATCACATCGGCCTCGGCCTTTGTCATGCCGGTGGTCACGATCGACGGGGTCGCGCTGGGCGATGGCACGCCGGGCCCCTTCACCCGCCGCCTGCGCGAGATCTATATCGACGAGATCCGCAAGGCGGCGGTCTGACCGGCCCGCAGGCCGGGCCGGCCGGACTGTTGCCTGTCATGGTCGCGCCTTGAGCGTTCAGCCCTTGTTGCCCACATTCTCGGCAAAGGCCTTTTCGAACGCCGCCTGCTTTTCGGGGCTTGCTTCGGTATGGCTGCGCGCCTTCCAGTCGTCATAGGGCATGCCGTAAAAGATTTCGCGCGCCCGGGCCTTGTCCATTTCGATACCGCGCGCGTTGGCGGCCTCCTGATACCAGCGCGACAGGCAGTTGCGGCAGAACCCGGCCATGTTCATGAGGTCGATATTCTCGACATCGGGCCGGTCCTCCATCAGGTGCTGGCGCAGCCGGCGAAAGGCTGCGGCCTCCAGTTCGGTGCGGGTCGTTTCATCCATGGCCGGGGTCTCCTTTTACGCCCAAGGTTGGCCTTCCCCGGCGCTTCGTCAAGGATCGAGGCCGGTTTTCCGGCCCGTGCCGGTGGCAATCGCTCCGCGATGCGGGCCGCGGGGCGCCAGGATGACCGCCGCCATCCGCCAGGTCTGTGGCCACCGGTTCGCCGATCGCCTGTCGGTCTTGCGTGATCCACGGCATGGCGCCAGTTGCCTCGTGCCATGTTAGCGTATAACAACGGGGCAAATCCATCGCCCCGCGCGCAAAGCGCCGCATAGCCGAAAGAAATGACGCCCCACATGAGACGCCTTCGAAATGTCAAGATCGTCGCCACCCTTGGCCCGGCTTCAAGCGACTATGAAATGATCCGTGCCCTGTTCGAGGCCGGGGCTGACGTGTTCCGCCTGAACATGAGCCACGGCTCGCATGACGAGATCCGCGAACGCCATCAGATCATCCGCCAGATCGAAAATGATGTCGGCCGCCCGGTCGCGATCCTGGCCGATCTTCAGGGGCCGAAGCTGCGCTGTGGCGTCTTTGCCGGCGACAGCGAGGAACTGGTCGAGGGAGAGCGCTTTCGGTTTGACCTGGACCCGACCGAGGGCGATTCCACCCGTGTCTGCCTGCCGCATGGCGAGATCTTCGAGGCGCTGGAGCCCGGCTCGACCATATTGGTCAATGACGGCAAGATCCGCCTGCGGGTTGAAAGCTGCGGTGCCGATTTCGCCGAATGCACGGTAATGACGGGCGGCACGATTTCGAACCGCAAAGGGGTCAACGTGCCCGACGTGGTTCTGCCGGTCGCCGCGCTGTCGGACAAGGACCGCAAGGATCTGGAATTCGTCTGCGATCTCGGGGTCGACTGGCTGGCCCTGTCCTTCGTGCAACGCCCCGAGGATGTCGAGCAGGCGCGCGACCTGGTCCGCGGTCGCGCCGCAGTCCTGTCGAAGATCGAGAAACCGGCCGCGGTCAAGGCATTCGACGCGATCCTTGCGGTGAGCGATGGCATCATGGTCGCGCGCGGCGATCTGGGGGTGGAGTTGCCGGTGCAGAACGTGCCGCCGATCCAGAAGCGCCTGGTCGGGGCCTGTCGCAATGCAGCCAAACCGGTCATCGTGGCCACCCAGATGCTGGAAAGCATGATCGAAAGCCCGGTTCCGACCCGGGCCGAGGTGTCCGACGTGGCCACCGCGATCTATGAGGGCGCCGATGCGGTCATGCTTTCGGCCGAATCCGCGGCGGGCGACTATCCGGTCGAGGCGGTGACGACGATGAACGCCGTGGCCGTCGAGATCGAAACCGACCCGACCTATCGTGATATGATCGAGGCCAGCCGCGGGGTGCCGCGGCCCGGCGTGGCGGGGGGGATCGTCTCGGCCGCGCGCGAGATTGCCGAAACCGCCGACATCAAGGCGATCTGCTGTTTCACCCATTCCGGGACCACCGCCGAGCTTGTCGCGCGTGAACGCCCGCGCGTGCCGATCCTTGCCCTGACGCCCTTCGCCGCGGTGGGCCGCCGGCTATGCCTGACATGGGGTATCAACTGTTTCTTCGCCGGTGACGTGGAACGCTTCAAGATGGCCGTCGTCGCCGCCGCCCGGGCCGCGCGCGAGGGCGGATTCGCCGATGAAAGCGACCAGATCGTGGTGACTGCCGGGATTCCGTTCAACGTGCCCGGCTCGACCAACATCCTGCGCGTGGCGCCCTGCGAAGAAAGATTGATTTTCCGCGCGGATCCCGAATAATGGCCCATCTTTGCACCCGAAAGGGGGGCATATGGGATCCGATTTCTTCCTTGTCGGCGGTATCGTCCTTGCCGCGCTTGCCGTGCCGGCCCTTCTGAGCGCCTATTCCGAGGGGCGCGCGCCGCGCAGTGCGGCGCTGCTTTTCATCGCGGCGGGCATCTGCATCGTCTACGCGGTGATGACCACGCCCGGTGGCTACGGGGTGCAGGACGTGCCGCATGCCTTCGCACGGGTTTTCGCCCGGTTTCTGAACTGACCCCCTTGCCAGGGAATTGCCGGCGTCCTATACGACCGGCTCCAACCGGCGCGTCCGGCTCGTGTGGCATGCCGAGTCGCGTCAGAACCGTCCAACCGAGGAGTCGGAAATGCCCAAGATGAAAACGAAGGCAAGCGCGAAGAAGCGCTTCAAGGTGACCGCGACAGGCAAGGTCCTGGCCGGTCAGGCCGGCAAGCGGCACGGCATGATCAAGCGCACCCGCAAATTCATCCGCAACGCGCGGGGGACCACGGTGCTGTCCGATCAGGATGCCAGGATCGTCAAATCCTACATGCCCTACGACCGCTAAGGAGGCCTGAACCATGTCCCGAGTAAAAGGTGGAACGACCACCCACGCCCGTCACAAGAAGGTCCTGAAATCCGCCAAGGGCTATTACGGCAGCCGCAGCCGGAATTTCAAGACCGCCACGCAGGCCGTCGACAAGGCAAACCAGTATGCCACGCGCGACCGCAAACAGCGCAAGCGCAGCTTCCGTGCCTTGTGGATCCAGCGGATCAACGCCGCGGTGCGCAGCCATGACGAGGCGCTGACCTACAGCCGCTTCATCAACGGGCTGAGCAATGCCGGCATCGAGGTGGACCGCAAGGTTCTGGCCGATCTCGCGGTGAACGAGCCCGAGGCGTTCGGCGCCATCGTCGAAAAGGCGAAGGCGGCCCTGCCTGCCTGAATTCCGCCGTCGAAGCGGGTTTTCCAGGGGTCGCCCAGGGGCGGCCCCTTTCCTTTTCGGCATTGCCCGTTCGCCCGCTCGCGCTGCCCGCCCCGGCTTGCAATCGTGCGGCTGCGCGGCTAGCAGGACGTGACCAAGCATCAGGGGATTGTCATGGACGATCTTAAGGAAAAATATCTGGCGAAGATCGCCGATGCCGAAGACGAGGCCGCGTTGGAGGATCTGCGCGTGCAGGCGATCGGCAAGAAGGGCGAGATCAGCCTGAAGATGCGCGAGCTGGGCCGGATGAGCCCCGAGGAACGCCAGGTGGCGGGACCGAAGCTCAACGCCCTGAAGAACGAGATCACCAGCGCCCTGGCCGCGCGCAAGGCGGCCCTTGCCGATGCGGCGCTGGAGGAACGGCTGCGCAACGAATGGCTGGACGTGACCCTGCCGGGCCGGCCGCGTCGGCAGGGCTCGATCCATCCGGTCAGCCAGGTCACCGAAGAGATCACCGCGATCTTCGCCGATATGGGATTTGCCGTGGCCGAGGGGCCGCAGATCGAATCCGACTGGTACAATTTCGATGCGTTGAACATTCCGCCCGAGCACCCCGCCCGGCAGGAGCATGACACGTTCTTCATGTCGCGCGCGCCGGGCGACACCCGTCCGCCGCATGTGCTGCGCACCCATACCAGCCCGGTGCAGATCCGCGCGATGCAGGCGCAGGGCGCGCCAATCCGGATCATCGCGCCGGGCCGCGTCTATCGCATGGACATGGACCAGACCCACACCCCGATGTTCCATCAGGTCGAGGGGCTGGCCGTCGGGCGCGACATCAGCATGGCCAACCTGAAATGGGTGCTGGAGGAATTCTGCCGCGCCTTCTTCGAGGTTGACGAGGTGGAAATCCGCTTTCGCGCCTCGCATTTTCCATTCACCGAGCCGTCGGCCGAGGTCGATATCCGCTGTTCCTGGGACGGTGGCAGCCTGAAGCTGGGCGAAGGCGACGACTGGATGGAGATCCTGGGCAGCGGCATGGTGCACCCCAAGGTGCTGGAGGCCGGCGGCATCGACCCGCAACAATGGCAGGGCTTTGCCTTCGGTATCGGGATCGACCGGCTGGCGATGCTGAAATACGGGATCCCGGATCTGCGCGCCTTCTTCGAATCCGACCTGCGCTGGCTGCGCCATTACGGGTTTCCGGCGCTGGACATCCCGACACTGCATGGCGGGCTCAGCCGCTGAAACATCGCACCCTGGTCCGAATGAAAAGGGATGGGGGCAATCCGATGTCTTTCAGGACCGGGGCGATCCGGCCCTGCGCGGTCGGTTCATGAACGGGCAGGGCCCGGTTTGCGCCGGTTGCGCGCTTTCGGCGACCGGCGCGCCGTGCCCGTCTTGCCGGCGGCATCCTTGTCCAGCCCCAGCTGGTCGCGCAGCACGCGCGCGCGCACCTCTTCCACCGCGCCGGGTTTGAGATCGCCCAGCTGGAACGGCCCATAGCTGATGCGGATAAGGCGGTTGACGGTGAGGCCCACGGCCTCCATCGCGCGGCGCACCTCGCGGTTGCGGCCCTCGCGGATACCGACGGTCAGCCAGGCATTGGCGCCCTGTTGCCGGTCCAGGCGAATTTCCATCGGCTGGAATCTTTCGCCGTCCACGGTGATCCCCTTGCGCAACGGGTCCAGCGCCTTGTCGTCGGGCGCGCCCTTGACGCGGACACGGTAGCGTCGCAGCCACCCGGTCGAGGGCAGCTCGAGCCGCCGCTTGATGCCGCCGTCATTGGTCAGCAGCAAAAGCCCCTCGGAATTGAGATCCAGCCGGCCCACCGACATCACCCGGGGCATGTCCTCGGGCAAGGCGGCGAAAACCGTGTCGCGGCCCTTTTCGTCCTTCTCGGTCGTCACCAGGCCGGGGGGCTTGTGATAGAGCCACAGGCGCGGCGGCGCGGGCGAGGCCAGCGCCTTGCCGTCCACCGCGATCCGGTCCTTTCCGGTGACATTGAGCGCCGGGCTGTCGATTTTCCGGCCGTTCACGGTAACCCGCCCGGCTTCTATCATCCGCTCTGCCGCGCGCCGCGAGGCGATGCCGGCCCGTGCGAGATGCTTGGCGATACGCTCGCCCGGAGGGGTCTGGGTGCTCATACCGGCTGCGTTTACGCGCTTCGTCGCCAAAGCGAAAGTGTCAATCGGTGTGCCGATCCCCGGTGATCCCGGAGGATGTGCCGTGCAGGGCGTCGGGTGCCACGCGGCGCGGCCACGAAAAAAGGGCATCGCCGATGACGATGCCCCGGGTTCCCGCATGAGAAAAGCCGGTCAGCCCTGCTTTGCCTCGCTCGTCCGGGCGGTCGGGGCGGTGGCCGTGGCCGGCTGTTGCTGGCCGGCCGCCGGTTTCTGGGCGTTGCCGTCCTTGCTGAGCGGGTCTTCCTGGCGCTGGACCGAGCCTTCGAAATGGGCGCCGCTTTCGATCGCGATGGTCTTGTGGATGATGTCGCCTTCGACCCGCGCGGTCGAGGTCAGCCGCACCTTCAACCCGCGAACGCGGCCGACGATGCGGCCGTTCACCACCACGTCATCGGCGACGATTTCGCCCTTGATGGTCGCCCCTTCGCCCACGGTCAGAAGATGCGCGCGAATATCGCCTTCGACGGTGCCTTCAACCTGAACGTCGCCCGTGGTCCGCACATTTCCGGTGATCGTCAGGTCCGAGGACAGCACCGATGCCGGCGGCTTGGGCTTGGCAGAGGTGGACTTGTCCCCGGACGGTGCCGGTGTCGTGGCGGGCTCGGGCATACTGGACTTCTCCGCTTCTCCGGCTTTGGGGCCGGGCTCATTGATCCTGCTTTTAGAAAACATCTCTGGCTGCCTTGATATAGGTCATCGGGTTGACGGGATTGTCGTTGACGCGAACCTCATAGTGAAGATGGGTTCCGGTGGACCGTCCGGAATTCCCCATATCACCGATACGGTCCCCGCGCGAGACCCTCTGCCCGACCTTCACGCGAAGTTTTGACATATGCCCATAGCGGGTTTCCATTCCGAAGGCGTGCCGGATCTTGACGAGGCGCCCATAGCCGTTGGACCAGCCCGCAAAGGTTACCACGCCGTCGGCGGTGGCAAGAATCGGCGTGCCATAGCCGGCGGCGACGTCGATCCCCTCGTGCATCCTGCCCCAGCGCTGTCCGAACGGGCTGGTGAACCGGTAGGAGGAATTCAGCGGCTCCGAGAAGGGCACCTTATCGGCCGCGATCCGATACAGGTTCAGCCGATCGAGCCTGCCGAGGATTTCGTTGGCATGCAGGCTGTCGGCACTCGGCGGCTGGCCCTTGGTCGAAAAGCTGATCGGCGTCAGCGGGCCGCCCTGGCCGGAATAGCTCTGCCGCACCTGGTCGATCAGGGATTTGGGGTTCAACCCGGCGGACTTGAACATCTCGTTCAGCGGCTCGACCGAGACCGTCAGCGCATCTTCGATCTGGCCGAAAATGTGGTCGTTGCGATCCTTCATGAGCTGGATGTCATAATCCAGCGCCTGGGCCATGTCGCGCGCGGCGGCGGCATCGGCGGCCATCTCGTCGCGTTCCTGCCCGGTGCGTTGCAGCGCATCGCTGAGAAAGGCCAGCGTCTGTTTCATGTCCTCGACGCGCGGCTCGCCGGCGGCCGATTTCGGCGCCTTTTCGGCCTGCGCGCTGGTGAGTTCGGCGACCCGGCTCAGCGCGGCATCGCGTTCGAGCATCGTGTCGCGCAGGGTACGCTGAACCACCCGCAGGCCGGTTTCAAGTTCGCGGCGACGTTCTTCCGAGGCAAGAAGCCGCGACTGCATCTTCGACACTTCGCGCATGGCCAGGTCGAACCGTTCGCGCGCGGCGCGCGCCTCGGCCGCCATCGCATCGCGTTCGTCGGCCACGGCGCTCAACCGCTGTTCGTAGGTGGAGGTTTCACGCCGGGCCTGATCGCGCAGGCTGCTGGTGCCGATATTGTCCATGATCAGGATTGCCGTGGCGATCACCGTCCAGGCGATGACCACCGCAGAGCCCAGAATCGCGAATGCCTGTGTTTCGGATCTCAGCCGGATGAACCGGGTTTCGCTGTCGGAGCGAAGGAAAAGGCGCTGTTCCGGTAGTCGCTGCTCAAGCGCCGCGTGCATACGCCTCAAGACTGGTGATTTCACTATCTCGTCCCCGTCTGCCTCGCCTCGGATGTTGCGGCTCTTTTTCAACGCGAGCCAGCAATCCCCCGGTTGGATAGGCCAAGCTGGGGCTTGTCCGCAACATTTTTGGCAAAAATTAACCTCTTGCCGGGAGGGGAGGGCGAGAATCGGCAAGATCCCGCTGATCGGCGGCCGGGATTTCGCCTGGTCCGGTGCGCCGCCGGGTCAATTTCAACGCGGGAGCCGGGCAGGCAGGAGCAATCCCGGTGCCGGGTCAGCCGGGCGCGGCTGCGACGGGGACATCCAGCCGCTGCATGAGCCAGCGCGACAGATCGTCGAGGATCATGCTCATCGCGCGATCCAGGGCGGACACGACATCCGCCGCCTCGGTCGATCCGGCCGGAACCGACGCCTCGAACACCCGGCCGGCAAGGATTCGGGCGTCATCCTCGCGCAGCAGCTTGGCATCGAGACGGATATGCGCCGTGACGGTTCCGGCGTCATCGAACGCTTCGGCTTGCAGGTCGGTCAATTCGCTCAGCAGGGCATAATCGCCGGCGCTGCCCAGCGGGCGACGCCCGACATGACGGAACCCGCCGGTTGCATCCAGCCGCCGCACCATCAGGGTCTGCACCATGGCCGCGGTCGGATCGGTCCAGCGGGCGCCGGGCAGATAGCGCGCCTCGAGCGGGTCGGGGCGGATCAGGATGCGGTCGGTATCGAGCGCGCCGCCGACAACGGGGCTTTCGACAACCAGCTCACCGGCCGAGGCGCCGCCCCGCGCAACCGGCCCGGCGCCGGCGGCTTGCAGGTCATAGGCCGCCAGCGGCCGCGATGCCTCGTCCAGCGCGCCGAGCGCCGAGCAGCCCGAAACCAGCAGGACCGAACACAGAAGTGGAATGCGCCGCATGAAATACCTCATCGTCTGTATTCCGGGACATCATTGCCCAGGAAAAATCGTGCCGGATCGCGCTCGATGCGCTGCGCCAGGGTTTCCAGCGTGGCAATCAGGTCGCGTGTTTCGGCGGCCAGCCGGGTATATTGCGGCAGGCCCGCATCGAGGAAGTCGTTGACCGGCGTCTTCGCGCCGCCGACCATGCCGGACAGATCGGAAAATGCGGTCTGCGCGGCGCTGGCCGCATCGCGCAGATCCTGGGACAGAACCGGCAGATCGGTCGAAACCCGGGCCAGCGCCGCATCCAGCCGCCCGATCGCCTGTTGCAGATCGGCGGTGATCGCCGAGATGTCCTCCCTGATCAGACGGTCGGCGCCGGCAAAGGCGCTTTGCGCCGCGCTCAGCGTGCGCTCCCCCTTGGCCAGGGCGCTGTCGATCGCGGCCAGCGTGTCGTTGGCGCGGGCAAAGGTATCGGTGACCGTCGCCAACGTGGTCTCGGCCGTCGCGCTGAGCCCTTCGATCCGGCCCGACGCATCCGACAGATCCTCGGCCACCGTCGTGATCGTGGTCTTCGCGGTTTCGGTGGCGCTGCTGATATCGGCCAGGATCGCCGGCAGGTCGTTTTCCACGGTGGCGGTGATCGTGTCCACCGCCCGGGTGGCGCGGGCGACCAGCGCGGCGCCGTCCCCGGTGACCAGCGTCTCGAAACTGCCTGCCGCGCTGTCCATGCTGGCAAGCGTTTTGTCGAGATTGGCCACCATCGCATCGGTATCGGCAAGCAGCGCCTCGGCCTCGACCAGCCGGGCGGTGGCCGAGCGGCCGGTATCCGACCAGACATCGAGCAGCTCTGCCGCGCGCCCGCCCAGTCGGCCGGACTGCTGGCGCAGCGTGGCCGATGTCTCTTTCAATTCCGCCACCGCGCTGCGCAGATCGGTGTCGATGAAACTTCCGGCCAGTTCCATCGTCTCGCGCGCACTGTCGAGTGTCGCGGTCCCGGCCTGAAGCGTGACCTCGGCCTTGGTCGAGAATTCGGTGATCGCCGTGATCGCGCCTTCGGCCAGGTCCAGCGTGCTGTTCACGGCCTGGGAAATGCCTTCGAGTTCCTGGGTGAAGCCGGCGATTTCGCTGACCGAGTCGCCGACATTGGCGGCGACCTCGGAAAACTGGCCGAGCGTTTCGTCGAGCTTGCCGCTCGAACGTTCTAGATTGGCAAGGATCGTCTCTATGCGCTGGCGGTTCTCCTCGGTCAGCATGGCATTGATGTTCTTCACCGCGTCCAGCGTCTCGCTCAGCAAGGCCGGCGCGTCGGCGCTGAGGCTTTGCAGGACCGACCGGCCCGCCTCGATCCGGGGGATTTCCGGGCCGTTCGCCCGGCGCAGCAGCGGGGCATCCGCGCTGCCGGCGGAAATCGCCACATAGGAAACGCCGGTGACGCCCTGCGCCTCGATCGTGGCGACGCTGTCGGTGCGCACCGGCGTGTCGGCCTGCACTTCCAGCCGCACCCGGACCGCACCACCGGACGCCCCCGACAGCGAAATATCCACCACCTGGCCCACGATGACCCCGGCGAAGCGCACGTCGGAGGCCTGGTCCAGCCCGGCGACATTGTCGAACATCACGTCGTAATAGGCGAACTGGCGGTCAAGCTGGGTTTTGGAGAACAGGACGAAAAACCCGAGAATGCCGAGAAACCCCAGCAGCGTGAAGGCACCGATCAGGATATGGCTGGCGCGTGTTTCCATGCGGGGGATGTCATCCTTTCTGGCCTGCACCGGCGGCAAGGGCGGCGCGCGCCCTGGGGCCATGGAAATATTCGTGAACCCAGGGGTGGTCCACTTCAAGCATCTGTTCCATGGTGCCGGTTACAAGCACTTTCTTTTCGGCCAGCACCGCTATGCGGTCGCAGCAGGCTTGCAACGAGTCAAGGTCATGCGTGACCATGAAGACCGTCAGGCCTAGGGAATCGCTCAGATCGCGGATCAATTGATCGAATTGCGATGCGCCGATCGGATCCAGCCCGGCGGTGGGTTCGTCCAGGAAGACGATATCGGGGTCCAGCGCCAGGGCCCGGGCCAGGCCGGCGCGTTTGCGCATCCCGCCCGACAGCTCCGCGGGATATTTGTCGCCGGCCGACCAGGGCAGTCCGGACATCGAAATCTTCAGATCGGCCAGCGCGCGGCGGGTTGCGGGCGCCAGCCGCGCCGCGCCGCGCAACGGAACCTCGACATTCTCGCGCACCGTCAGCGACGAGAAAAGCGCACCGTCCTGGAACATCACGCCCCAGCGCATCCGCAGCGCCTGTCTGGCCGAGTCGTCGGCGCGGGCGATATCGATGCTCAGCACCTCGATGCGGCCTGCGACCGGGTGCTGCAATCCGACGATCGTGCGCAGCAGGACGGATTTGCCGGTGCCCGATCCACCCACCACGCCCAGCACCTCGCCGCGGTGAACATCGAGATCGAGCGCATCGTGCACGACATTCGGGCCGAACTGGTTGCGGATTCCACGCAGGCGGATCACCACATCGCTATCGGCCGCGCCGGTCATATCCCGATCTCGGCGAAGAAGATCGAGAACAGCGCATCGGCCACGATCACCGCGAAGATCGCGGCGACCACCGCCCGCGATGTCATCATGCCCAGGGATTCGGCATTGCCCCTGACCTGCATCCCTGCATGACAGCCGATGATCCCGATGATCAGGGCAAAGACGGGGGCCTTGATCATTCCGACAAGAACGTGGCTGACATCGGTATTGGCGATCAGCCGGGTGCGGAACAGCGCGGGGGAAATCCCCAGTTCAAGCCATGACATGATCGCCCCGCCCAGCAGGCCGGCGGCATTGGCGATAAGCCCCAGGATGGGAAGCATCAGCAACAGCGCCAGCACCCGCGGAACGATCAGCGCCAGTGCGGGGTCGATGCCCAGGGTGCGCATGGCGTCCACCTCTTCGCGCATCTTCATGGATCCGATCGCGGCGGTGAAGGCCGACGCGGTGCGCCCGGCGACGATGATCGCGGTCAGAAGGATGCCCAGTTCGCGCAGGATCGAGATGGCAATCAGGTCGACGACGAACACCTCGGCGCCGAACTGACGCAGCTGGACAGCCCCCTGGAAGGCCAGCACCACCCCGATCAGGAAGGCCATCAGGGCGACGATGGGCACCGCGCGCAGGCCCACATCCTCGCAGTGATGAACCAGCGCGGTCAGGCGGAACCGGCGCGGGCGAAGGATCGATGAAAACAACCGGAGCAGGAAGATCCCGAGATAGCCCGTAAGCTCCAGCATCGTTCGCCCGCCGCCGGTGACGGCCCGGCCCAGCGTCTCCAGCCGGTCGGCGATGGCGTGACGCGGCGGCGGTGCGGCATCGGGCACCGGCCAGGCATCGCGGACGGTCGCCAGCAGCTTGTCCTGCTCGGGCGTCGTGCCGGTCAGCGTCAGGTCCTGGCCGGCGGCCTCAAGCCGGGCGCGCAAGGCGCAGATGGCCCAGGCGCCGGCGGTGTCCATCCGGCTGGTTCGGGCAAGATCCAGCCGGGCGGGCCGATCGGCGGGCAAGCCATCCAGCGCCGCGCGCAGCCTGGCAACACCCGCCAGCGTCAGCGCCCCGCCCAAGGTGACCCGGCTGTCCGGCCCTTCGGATGCAAGGGTGATTTCGGGCGGCTCTTGCGGGAACTGGCGCGCCATGCCCGATCAGGCCCGGCGCTTGGCAGGTTGACCGGCCGTGGCGGCACCGCGGGGCAGGCGGCAGGGGCGGGGGTCGTGCTGGGGCATGGCCCGGTCAGGTTATGGCCCGAGAGGCCGGATTGCCAGCGCCAATCGGTGCCCCGGGGCGGGGCCGGACGCCCGATGACCCTGCGGCACCGGGCCGGGGCAGACGGGCCAAGCCGGGCGCCGGTTACCGGGGCCGCGCGGCGCATCACAGCGCCTGGACCGCCTGGAGCACCTCTTCGGCATGGCCGGGCACTTTCACCTTGCGCCAGATCCGGGCGATCCGGCCCTCGCCGTCGATCAGGAAGGTGGATCGTTCGATCCCCATGGACTTGCGCCCATACATGGTCTTCTCGACCCAGACGCCATAGCGTTCGCAGACATCGCCCTGGGCATCGGACAGAAGCGGCACGGAAAGCGCGTGTTTTTCACGGAACCGGCCATGTTTTTCCGGGCTGTCCTTCGATATCCCGAAGACCCGCGCGCCGGCGGCATCGAATTCCGGCATCAGCCATGTAAAGGCGATGGCTTCCTTCGTGCAGCCGGGGGTATCATCCCGGGGATAGAAATACAGCACCACCGGTGCCGGGCGAAGGGCCGACAGCGTTACATCCTCTCCGGCATCGCCGGGCAGGGTGAAATCGGGGGCGGGTTGACCTGTTTGCGGCATTCGCGTCACGCTTTCCTTGTTGGGCTCCGCGCACGAGGATAAGCCAGCGGCTGACAGAGGCAAGGGGACGCCGGGCACAGGCGCAGGATGAAAGAGAACACCACCGACATCAGGCGCCGTCGCGGTCGCATCGGCATCGGGGTGCTGATCGGCCTGGCGTTTCTGGCCGGCCTGGCGGCGCTGGCGGCATTCACATTGACCGGGCGCACGATCGCGCTGCCGGATTGGGCCACCGCGCGGATCGAGCGGCGCCTGAACCTGGCCCTTGCACCGGTGCGGGCCGGGCTGGACGACGTCAATGTCGTATTCTCGGATCGCGGCGTGCCTCGGGTGCAGTTCATCGGCCTGACTCTGGCCGATGATGCCGGGCGGCCGCTGGTGCGCATTCCCGACCTGCGCGCCACGCTGTCGGGCGCGTCGCTGCTTCGCGGCGAACTGGTGCTGCGCCGGCTGGCGCTGAAGGGTGCGACGGCCACCCTGCGGCGCGGTGCCGACGGCGCGTTCGACCTGGCGCTCGGCGGGGTGGTTCCGCCGGTCTCGGCGGCGCGGAACCTGGGCGCGGTGCTGGACCAGATCGACCATGCCTTCGCGCGCCCGGCGCTGGCCGCGGTGCGCAGCGTGTCGATCGAGGGGCTGCGGCTGACCTATGAGGATGCCCGCGCCGGGAGAACCTGGCAGGTGCGCGACGGGCTGATGACATTGGAGCAAAGCGCCGCAGAACTGTCCGCGCGGCTGTTCTTTTCCCTGACCAGCGACCAGGGCGGGCCGTCGGAGGTGGCGTTGAGCTTCGAGACGATCAAGGGATCGCCCGAGGCGCGGATGGCCGCGAATTTCAGCGACATGCCCGCGGCCGACATCGCCACCCAGTCGCCGGCGCTGGCCTTCCTGACGGTGATCGACGCGCCGATCTCGGGGGCGATGCGGGCCGGCGTCGGACCCGATGGCACGCTTGAGCCGCTCAGCGGTGCGCTTGAGATCGGGGCCGGGGTGCTGAACCCGGTCGAGGGGTCTGACCCGATCCGCTTCGATCGCGGCAAGGCCTATCTGAGCTACGATCCCGCCGCGGGCCGCATCACCTTCGACGAGATCTCGGTCTCGACCGGGGCGGTGCGGGTGCTGGCCGACGGCAAGGCCTATCTGCGCGATGTGATGGCGGGCTGGCCGACCTCTCTGGTCGCGCAGATGCGCCTGCGCGAGATCGTTCTGAGCCCCCAGGGCGTTTTCCGTGAACCGGCCCGGTTCACCGGCGGCGCGATTGATCTGAAACTGACGCTGGATCCGTTCACCGCGACGATCGGTCAGGCGCTCTTGCTGGACGACGCGGGTGGAAGCGCGCTGCGCGGCGCCGGGTCGGTGCGGGCGGACGACACCGGCTGGCAGGTCGCGCTGGACCTGTCGGTGGACCGGATCAGCCATGATCGGTTGATGGCCTTGTGGCCGGTGGATGCGGTGCCGCGCACCCGCCGCTGGGTCGAGAACAACGTGATGGGCGGACAGATTTTCGACATGCAGGCGGCGCTGCGCCTGGCCCAGGACCGGGCGCCGCGGATCCAGATGTCGCATGAATTCCGCGATGCCACGGTGCGCTTCGTCAAGACCATGCCGCCGGTCGAAAACGCCGACGGCTATATCACCATTACCGACAAGACCTTCGACCTGGTGCTCGACCGGGGCACGGTCACGGCAGCGACCGGCGGCAAGCTCGATGTGGCAGGCTCGGTCATGCAGGTGGCCGACATTACCCAGCGTCCGGCGCGCGGGGTCATCGAGCTGAAAGCGGTTGCGCCGGTAACGGCGGCGCTGTCGCTGCTGGACGAGCCGCCGCTGCGGCTGCTCAGCCGTGCCGGCAAGCCGGTCGATCTGGCCGATGGCACCGCCGAGATCGAGGCGCGGCTTGGCCTGTATTTTCGCAAGAAAGTTCAGCCGCAGGACGTGGATTTCACCGTGTCGGGAACGCTGCATGACATCACCAGCGCGCGGATCGTGCGCGGGCGCAGCCTGACGGCGCGCCGCCTGAGCCTGGCCGCCGACAACGAACAGATTTCGATCAGCGGGGCGGCGGCGCTGGATGGTGTGCCCCTGCAAGGGGTGTGGAGCCAGGACCTGAAGCCTGCCCCGAACGCGAAGGGCCGCAGCCGGGTGGAGGGGACGATCGAACTGTCGCAAAAATTCGTCGAGGCATTCGGTATCGGCCTGCCGCCGGGCAGTGTCAGCGGCTCCGGCTCCGGGGCGTTCCGGGTAAGGCTCGGCCCCGACGCGCCGCCACAATTCGAACTGAGCTCGAAGATGAACGGCCTGGGGCTTTCCTTGCCGGCTGTGGGCTGGTCCAAGCCGCCCTCGGTGCAGGGTGACCTCGGCGTTTCCGGCCAGTTCGGCCAGCCGCCGGTCATCGAAAAGCTCGCGCTTTCGGCGCCCGGGTTGTCGGCCACCGGCACGGTGACGCTCCGCCCCGATGGCGGGCTGGAGGTGCTGCGCTTTTCGCGGGTTCGGATCGGTGACTGGCTGGACGCGCCGGTGGTGCTGACAGGGCGGGGCAAGTCCGTCGCCCCGGCGATCGCGATCACCGGCGGCAGTGTCGATCTGCGCGACAATCCGTTCACCCGCGGGAACGCGACAGGCGGGGCCGCGGCGCCGATCGACCTGGCGCTGGACCGGCTGATCGTGTCGGGCGGAATCGCGCTGGCCGATCTGCGCGGTGAACTGACGCCGGCCGGCGGCCTGAGCGGCAGGCTGACCGGGCGCGTCGTGGGCGGTGCCCCGGTGCAGATCACGCTCGCCCCGTCCAGTTCAGACAACGGCACCGCGATCCGTGTCCGGTCGGACGATGCCGGGGGCGTGCTGCGCGGGGCGGGGATCTTCGAACAATCGGTCGGCGGACAGCTTGACCTTGTGCTTCAGCCGCGCCCGGCGCCCGGCGCCTATGACGGGAAGTTGACGATCACCGATACGCGGGTGCGCGGCGCGCCGGCGCTGGCGGAACTGCTGAGCGCGATCTCGGTGGTCGGCATCCTCGAGATGCTCGATGGCGAGGGGCTGGTGTTCAATCGGGTCGAGGCCGATTTTCGCCTGACCCCGCGGGCCCTGGAATTGCGTAGCGGCAGCGCGACCAGCGCCTCGCTTGGCATTTCCATGGCCGGGGTCTATGACATGGTGCGCAACGAGCTGAACATGCAGGGTGTGATTTCCCCGGTCTACATGCTCAACGCCGTCGGGTCGGTCCTGACCCGGAGGGGCGAGGGGCTTTTCGGTTTCAACTATCGCCTGACAGGCGATGCCAAGGATCCGCGCGTGGGCGTCAATCCGCTGTCGATCCTGACACCCGGGATGTTCCGCGAGATATTCCGACGCCCGCCACCGGAGCTGCCCGATTGAAACTGTCCGATTTCGATTTCGACCTGCCCGAGGACCTGATCGCCACGCGGCCGGCCCGGCCCCGGTCCTCGGCCCGGTTGCTGGTGGCGGCCGGCGATGCCATTCGCGATCTTCACGTCCGTGACCTGCCCGATCTGCTGGGCCCCGACGACCGGCTGGTGCTGAACAACACGCGGGTGATCCCGGCGCGGCTGTCCGGTCGCCGCCGCCGCAGGACGCAAGCGGGAACCGCCGAGGCGAAGGTCGAGGTCACGCTGCTGGAGCCCGTCGCGGATGGTGGCTGGCGCGCCCTGGCCCGGCCGTTGCGAAAGCTGCGAGCAGGCGAGGATGTCGTGTTTTCCGATGCGCTTTCGGCGCAGGTGACGGCAAGGGCCGAGGACAGCGTGACCCTGCTGTTCAATCTGGCGGGTGACGATTTCGACGCGGCGCTGGCCGAGGCCGGTGCCATGCCGCTGCCGCCCTATATCGCCGCCCGGCGCCCGGCGGACGACCGCGATCGGGACGATTACCAGACCGTGTTCGCCCGGCACGCGGGCGCCGTGGCCGCGCCGACGGCCTCACTGCATTTCGACGCGCCGTTGCTGGCCGGGCTGCGCGCAAGGGGCGTTCGTTTCACCGAGGTGACGCTGCATGTGGGCGCCGGCACCTTCCTGCCGGTCAAGGTCGAGGATGTGACCACCCACCGAATGCACGCGGAATGGGGCGAGGTGAGCGCGCTTGCCGCCGAAGAGATCAACGCGACCCGTGCCGGCGGCGGGCGGATCATCCCGGTGGGCACCACCGCGCTGCGCCTGATCGAAAGCGCGGCCGACCCGGATGGCCGGGTTCATGCCTGGCGCGGAGAGACCGATATCTTCATCTATCCCGGCTATCGGTTCCGGGTGACGGACGCGCTGATGACCAATTTCCACCTGCCGAAATCGACGCTGATGATGCTGGTCGCGGCGTTGATGGGCCAGGACCGGGTGCGCCGTATCTATGCCCATGCGGTGGCCGCGCGATACCGCTTCTTTTCCTACGGGGATGCGTCGCTTCTGATCCCCTGAGGCGCAAACGGGGGCGCCGAGTCGGGCTGGCGTTGCGGGCGCGGGCATGACATCGCTAGAAAACCGCAACGGCCGAGTCGAGGTGTGATGTGATCAAGGTCTTTGTCAGCGTCTGGGCGCTGCTTCTGGGGATGATGCTGCTGATGGTCGGGAACGGCCTTCAGGGGACGTTGCTGGGGGTGCGCGGCGCGATCGAGGGGTTTTCGACATTCGAGCTGTCGCTGGTCATGTCGGCCTATTTCGTCGGTTTCCTGGGCGGGTCGCGCCTGGCGCCCGAGATGATCCGGCGGGTTGGCCATGTGCGGGTCTTCGCGGCGCTCGGGTCGTTCATCTCGGCAACGCTGATCCTGTATCCGACAATCGCCGACCCCTGGGCCTGGATCGGCTTTCGGGTGCTGATCGGGTTCTGTTTCTCGGGGGTCTATGTCACCGCCGAAAGCTGGCTCAACAACTCGGTCAGCAACGCCAATCGCGGACAGGCCCTGTCGCTCTACATGATCGTGCAGATGGTGGGCATCGTCAGCGCGCAGGGCTTGCTGGTGCTGGGCGACCCGTCGGGTTTCGTGCTGTTCATCATCCCCTCGGTTCTGGTCTCGATCTCTTTCGCGCCGATCCTGCTGTCGATTTCGCCCACCCCGGCCTTCGATACGACCAAACCCATGAGCCTGGGCGCGCTTTACCGGATATCCCCGCTGGGCTGTGTCGGCATCCTGTTGATGGGGGGCGTCTATTCGGCGCAATTCGGGATGGCGGCGGTCTATGCCAGCCAGGCCGGGCTGAGCGTTCCGCAGATCTCCCTGTTCATCGCGTCGATCTATGTGGGCGCGATGCTGCTGCAATACCCGATCGGCTGGATCTCGGACCGCATGGACCGCCGGGTGCTGATTCTCTGTGTTGCATTGATGGGGGGCGTCTCTGCCTTCGGCGGGGTGCTGTTCGGCAGCCAATTCATCGCCCTGCTCGGGGTGGCCTTCCTGGTGGGGGGCACCTCCAACCCGCTCTATTCGCTGCTGACGGCCTATACCAACGATTTCCTCGATCCCGACGACATGGCGGCGGCCTCGGGCGGGTTGCTGTTCATCAACGGGCTGGGGGCCATCGCCGGGCCGATCGCCACGGGCTGGATCATGGGCGTGATCGGCCCGTCCGGGTTCTGGCTGTTCGTGGGCATCCTGATGCTGATGCTTTCGGCCTATGCCACCTGGCGGATGACCCGGCGGCGCGCGCCGGCGGTCGACGAGACGGGCAGTTACGCGCCGATCATGCCGTCGTCCTCTCCGGTCATGGCCGAGGTGGCGCAGGAAGTCTTCATCGAGGGGCGCGAGGACGGATAAGACACGGTTGTGCCGTTTGCGCGGTCGCAATGCCTTGCCAGACCGGGATTTTTCTGAAACGCTTTTCCTGCCCGGGGGACATTTCGACGCATGAGGAGGAGCCATGCTGACCGCTGAGGATGTGATTCGGTTCTGGGTCGATGATGTCGGACCGAAGGGCTGGTATGCCGTCGATGATGCGCTTGATGCACGCATCCGGGAGACGTTCGGGGATCTGTGGGCCCTGGCGCATCAGGGCAAGTTGCAGGACTGGCTGACCAATCCGCGCGGCGCACTGGGCTATCTGATCCTGACCGACCAGTTTCCCCGCAACATGTTCCGGGGCGAGAAACGCGCCTTTGCAACCGATCCGATGGCCCGGGCCGGGGCGAAACACGCGCTTGAGCAGGGGTTCGACATGCGCGTGGACGAGCCCGAGCGGCAATTCTTCTACATGCCCCTGATGCATTCGGAATGCCTGACCGACCAGGACCGCTGCGTTCGGCTGATGTTGACGCGGATGCCGCGGACAGGGGCCGACAACCTGATCCACGCCAAGGCCCATCGCGAGGTCATTCGCCGCCACGGCCGGTTCCCGTTCCGCAACGCGGCCCTGTCGCGCAGCACCCGCCCCGAGGAGGCGGCCTTTATCGACGATGGCGGCTATGCCCGGATCGTGCAGGAGCTGCGCCCCTGACCGGTCGCGGGTCGCCGCTGCGCGGTGGCGTTTCGCGCCAGCGCGGGCGGCCGGGTGCCGGTCGCGTTGAAGCCGGGCGCAGGTTGGTTTAGTGCTAAACCATATTTCTTTTGTGACCCATGGGGGGACGGATGTCTGCCAAGAGCTTTGACATGATCGTAATCGGTGCCGGGCCGGGGGGCTATGTCTGCGCCATCCGGGGCGCGCAGCTGGGCCTGAAGGTGGCCATCGTCGAGCGCGAGCATATGGGGGGGATCTGCCTCAACTGGGGCTGCATCCCGACCAAGGCGATGCTGCGCAGTTCCGAGCTGTTCCACCTGATGAACCGCGCCAAGGAGTTCGGGCTCAAGGCCGAGGGCATCGGTTACGACCTGGATGCGGTGGTTGCCAGGTCGCGCGCCGTGGCAAAGCAACTCAGCGGTGGCGTCGGCCACCTGATGAAGAAGAACAAGATCACCGTGCTGATGGGCGAGGCGACCCTGCCCGGCAAGGGCAAGGTCAGCGTCAGGACCGACAAGGGCACCGAAGAGCTGGCCGCGAAGACGATCGTCCTGGCCACCGGCGCCCGTGCCCGCGAATTGCCGGGGCTGGAGGCCGACGGTGATCTGGTCTGGACCTACAAGCACGCGTTGCAGCCGCCGCGCATGCCGAAGAAGCTGCTGGTCATCGGCTCTGGCGCCATCGGGATCGAATTCGCCAGCTTCTACAACACGCTCGGCGCCGAGACGACCGTGGTCGAGGTGATGGAGCGTATCCTGCCCGTGGAGGATGCCGAGATCAGCGCCTTTGCCAGGAAGGCCTTTGCCAAGCAGGGCATGACGATCATGGAAAAGGCCATGGTCAAGCAGCTCGACCGCGGCAAGGGCAAGGTCACGGCGCATATCGAAACCGGCGGAAAGATCGAGAAGCACGAATTCGATACCGTAATTTCCGCGGTCGGTATCGTCGGCAACACCGAGGGTCTGGGCCTTGAAGATCTGGGCGTCAAGCTGGACCGCAGCCATGTCGTCACCGACGAATTCTGCCGCACCGGGGTCGACGGGCTGTTCGCGATCGGCGATCTGGCCGGCGCGCCCTGGCTGGCGCACAAGGCCAGCCACGAGGGCGTGATGGTGGCCGAACTGGTCGCCGGCAAGGATCCGCACCCGGTCAAGCCGGAGTCCATCGCCGGCTGCACCTATTGCCAGCCCCAGGTTGCCAGCGTCGGCCTGACCGAAGCGCAGGCAAAAGAGCAGGGGTACAAGGTCAGGATCGGTCGCTTTCCCTTCATCGGCAACGGCAAGGCCATCGCCCTGGGCGAGGCCGAGGGCCTGGTCAAGACGGTCTTCGACGAAAAGACCGGAGAGCTTCTGGGCGCGCATATGATCGGCGCCGAAGTGACCGAGCTGATCCAGGGCTATGCGGTGGGCCGGACCCTGGAAACGACCGAGGCCGAGTTGATCGAGACGGTTTTCCCGCATCCCACGCTGAGCGAGATGATGCACGAAAGCGTTCTGGACGCTTATGACCGGGTCATTCACATCTAGCCTGCGCGCCTCGGTTCGTGGCACGCATCAAGATTTCGAATTTCACGGGCCGAGGCGGGCAATCGGGGCAGCCTGAACAGGGGATCGCAAAAGGATGACGGCAGATATCATCGATGGAAAGGCCTTTGCGGCGGAGATTCGCAACAAGGTGGCCGGGCATGTCACGCGCATGCAGGCGGATCATGACCTGGTCCCGGGGCTGGCCGTGGTCCTGGTGGGGGAGGATCCGGCCAGCCAGGTCTATGTGCGCAACAAGGGCAAGCAGACGGTCGAGGTCGGGATGGCCTCATTCGAACACAGGCTGTCGGAAGATACCTCTCAAGCCGATTTGCTGGCGCTGCTGGACCGGCTCAATGCCGATCCGGAAATTCACGGGATTCTCGTGCAGTTGCCGCTGCCTTCTCACATAGATTCGGATCTCGTGATCAATCGGATCGATCCTTCCAAGGATGTCGATGGCTTTCACATTTCCAATGTCGGCCTGCTGGCCACCGGGCAAAAGGCGATGGTCCCCTGCACGCCGCTTGGCTGCCTGATGATGCTGCGTGACCGGCATGGCAGCCTGTCGGGAATGAATGCCGTGGTGGTCGGGCGTTCCAATATCGTCGGCAAGCCGATGGCGCAGCTTTTGCTGCGCGACAGCTGCACGGTGACGATCGCGCATTCGCGCACCCGCGACATCGCCGAGGTCTGCCGTCGTGCCGATATCCTGGTCGCCGCCGTTGGCCGGCCTGAAATGGTGACCGGCGACTGGGTGAAGCCCGGCGCCACGGTGATTGATGTCGGCATCAACCGGATCCCGGCACCAGAACGTGGCGCTGACAAGTATCGCCTTGTCGGGGATGTTCATTTCGAAAGCGCCGTCGCTGCGGCCGGCGCGATCACGCCCGTGCCGGGTGGCGTGGGGCCGATGACCATCGCCTGCCTTCTGGCCAATACCTTGACGGCCTGTTGCCGCGCCAACGGGTTGCCGGAACCCGAGGGGCTGACCGCCTAGCCTGCCGCGGCAGAGACCATCGTGCCCAGAAGCGTCGCGCAATGGGTTTCCTGCCCGGCATCGTCCAGGGCAAAGACATCGGCGCGGGTGATCACGAGCCGGCGACCGGCGCGGATCACCTCGCCCCGTGCTTCGAGCCGGTTGCCCTGTGCCGGGGCCAGAAGGTGGATCTTCATCTCGCTGGTCAGGACTTCGCGGTCGGCGGGCAGCAGGCTGAGCGCGGCATACCCGCAGGCGACATCGCCCAGGGCAAAGCTGACCGCCGCGTGGGCGAAGCCCTGCTGTTGCGAGACGGCCGGGGTGATCGGGGCGGTGACGTTGCAGCGCCCCGGCGACAGCGCGGCAATCTCGGCGTCGAGGGTGCGCAACATGCCCTGCGCGGCAAAGCTCTGGCGCACCTTGGCATCGTAATCCGGGTTTCTGGGGGTCAGCGCCATCGGGTGCCTCGTATCCAGGGAACGACCCCCACCCGATAGCCTGCAATGACGACGCTGGGCAATGCTTGTCATGCGCGATGGCGGCAGCGGGTCATCGTGATCCGTCGCGCCGCATCGGGATCGGCGTCGCGGCCTTGCCGGTCAGCACCGCAAGCGCCCGTTTGCCCATCAGGCCTTGCAAGGCGCGGTCATCGCTGTGCAGTCCGCCGGTATAGGTGCCATAGGCGGGCAGGATCACCCGGGCGCTGTCGACCAGAAAAGCCGGGCGCGAAACCCGGCCAAGACGCGCCTTGGGGTGGTAATGGCCCGACACTTCGCCCCTGGCACCTGGCACGGCGATATGACGGAACACCAGCGCGCCCCGATGCAGTTCGGCCAGATGCGTGCCGCCCAGATCTGTCGGGCCCGGGTCATGATTGCCCGCGACCCAGATCCATTCGCGCCCGGCCATCAGGCCCTTCAGTTCCTGCACAGCGCAGGCGTTCAGGCCGGCGGCAGCGTCCAGGTCGTCGAAACTGTCGCCCAGGCACAGCACCGTACCCGGATCGGTCGCGGCGATATCGGCCTCGAGCCGGGTCAGGGTTTCGTGCACCTCATAGGGGGGCAGCATCGCGCCGCCCCGCCGCGCCAACCGCTCGGACTTTCCCAGGTGCAGATCGCCCACCGCCAGAAGCCTGGCGCCCGACCACCAGAGCGCGCCCGAGGGCAGGGCGATCAGCGGCGCACCGCAAAGGGAAAACGCGAATCCGTTCATGCTTCGTTCATTGCCCGCAGCGCGCGCGGATGCAAGGGGTCATCCCAGCCCCGCTGCCTGCATCGCGCCATGCGCCTGTTCCGCCAGCAACCGTTCCTGCCCGGTGCCGTCCACCGGCACGCGCCCCGCTTCCAGGAAGAGCGGCGCGGCCAGGGGGCTGACACGCGGCAGCGCGACGTGGTCGATACGCCCCCTGACGCGGTCCAGCATCTCTTCGATCCGGCCGAAATCCACCAGCCCCTTCATTGCCTCTTCGCGGGTGATCTTGAGCAGCAGGTGATCGGGGTCGTATTTCACCAGCGTATCGTAAAGGATGTCCGAGCTGAAACCGGCCTGCCGGCCGGTCTTGCGCCGGCCCGGTGTGTTGCGTTCGATCAATCCGGCAATGACCGCCGCGCCGCGGAAGGTGCGCTTCATCACCGCGTTGCCGGTCAGCCATGTGTCGAACCCCGCGCGCATCGCCTGCGCGTCGAACAGGCTCGCAGGATCGACGGGCATCTCCAGCCCCCAGATCAGCGTCGCATAGTCGGTCGCGACGAAGCCCAGGGGATGCAGGCCGGCCTCTTCCATCTGCCGGGTCAGCAACAGGCCCAGCGTCTGCTGTGCATTGCGGCCGGCGAAAGCATAGACGCAGGTCTGCGCGCGGCCGTCATGGGGAAAAGTTTCTATCAACAGGCGGTCCGGTTGCGGCAGTTTCGACATCTGCCGCTGAAGATGCAGCCAATGCGCGGTATGGTCTGGCAGTTCGGGCCAGTCGGACCGGCAGAGCAGCCTCAGGATGCGATCGGAAAGCTGCGTCGACGTGGCGAATTTCGTGCCGGAGAAAACCGCGATCCGGGGCGCGGCGCCGGCCCGCCGCGTCACTTCGACCGCCATGTCGCGCAGCCCTTCGAAGCGCACGACCTGCCCGCCGATCAGAAAGGTGTCGCCCGGCGTCAGCGTCGCGGCGAAAGCCTCTTCCACCTCGCCCAGCGGCGTACCGCCGCGGCTGTTCTTCAGACGCACCTTCATCATCTCGGTATCGATGATCGTGCCGATATTCATGCGAATCCGCGTCACGGCCCGCGGGTCGCGCAGATGCCACGCGCCATTCGTGCATTTCAGGCGTTGCCAGCGGTCATAGGCGCGCAGGGCATAGCCGCCGGTCGCAACGAAATCGAGGCAGGCGTCGAAATCGGCGCGTGAAAGATCGGCATATGGCCCGGCGCGCGTCACCTCGGCAAAAAGCGTGTCGGCGTCAAGGGGCCCGGCGGCGGCGGTGATCAGGATGTGCTGGCACAGAACGTCGCGCGGGCCTGGTCCGCGCGGTTCACCATCCAGCGCACGGGCCCGGACGGCCTCCAGCGCGGCGACGCATTCGACCACCTCGAACCGGTTCGCCGGCACCAGCAGCGCCTTGGACGGAGCGTTATAGCGGTGATTGGCCCGCCCGATCCGCTGAACCAGCCTTTTGACATTCTTGGGGGCACCGACCTGGATCACCAGGTCCACATCGCCCCAGTCGATGCCCAGGTCCAGCGACCCGGTGCACACCACCGCGCGCAGCTTTCCCGCGACCATCGCGGCCTCGACCCGTTCGCGCTGTTCGCGCGAGAGCGAGCCGTGGTGGATGCCGATGGGCAGGTCGTCGTCATTGGCCAGCCAAAGCGCGTGAAAGAAGATCTCGGACTGGGCGCGGGTGTTGTGGAAGATGAGCGTGGTGCGGTGTCGTCGAACCTGCTCAAGGATCGCCGGAATGGCATGGACGCCGCCGCCCCCGGCCCAGGGGGGCGGCTCGTCCGTCTGCAACATCGAGATATCGGGATCGGGGCCGGGATCGGCATGCACGATCTCGCATCGGCCAGGGTGATCGGCCAGGAAACGCGCGATCGCGTCCGGATCCTCGACCGTGGCCGACAGCCCCAGCCGCCGCAGCCCGGGACAAAGCGCCGAGAGCCGTGCCAGGCAAAGCATCAACTGGTCGCCGCGCTTGGAATCGGCAAGCGCGTGGATCTCGTCCACCACCACCCGCTTCAGCCCCGCGAAGATACGGGGCGCGTCCTCGTAACTCAGAAGCAGGGCCAGGCTTTCGGGCGTCGTCAGCAGGATATGCGGCGGATCGGCCCGCTGCCGCCGGCGCCGCGCATGGGACGTGTCGCCGGTGCGGTCCTCCATGCGGATTGGCAGGCCAAGCTCGGCGACCGGCATGGTCAGGTTGCGACGAATATCTGCCGCCAGCGCCTTGAGCGGTGAAATGTAGACAGTGTGCAACCCATCGTGGCATCCATCCGCCAGATCCACCAGGGTTGGCAGGAATCCTGCAAGTGTCTTGCCGCCGCCCGTCGGCGCGATCAGCAGCAGCGCGGGGGCGTCGGCACGGTCGAGCAGGGTTTGCTGATGCGGGTGGATCGACCAGCCACGCGCCGCGAACCAGTTCTCGAAGATCGGGGGCAGGGCGGTCATGCTGGAAATGTGGCTTCCCGGTGCCGGCCGTCAAGATGGCTCATTCGGCGCGGCGTCTTTTCAGTTTCTCGCGCAGGGCAGCGATTTCGGTGGCGATCCGGCCGGTGGGATCGTCGGGCGCCTCGGACCAGGCCGAGAAGCGTTCGAGCAACGGAATGAAGGTCGCGATCTCTTCGGTCGTCCAGCCTTTCAGGAAGTTGCCAAGGATCAGGAACTTGTAATGGCGAACCGTCTGCACGATCCGGGCGCCTTCGGCGGTCAGTTCTAGGATTGCGCGGCGGGCGTCTTGCTGGCTGGGCGTCCGGCGCACCAGGCCGAGACGGATGAGGTCGGCGGTGATGCGGCTGGCCCTTGACGGATCGATGCCAAGGCGGGACGCGACCGTGCCGACCATCGTCTCGCCGTCGGGCGCATCGCCGAATTCATTGGCCGGCGCCCAGATTGCCATGAGCGCGTCAAGCTGCGCCATGTCGAGGTCGAGCCCGAGATCGGCAAGGGCCCGGTGGCCCAGCTCGCGCTTCATCACCCGGCGGCGCCAGCGTTGAAGAATCGCATCGAGATCGAGCGCCGCGTCGGTTTCGGGTGGGCCGATTCCGGCGCGCGAAAGCCCGGCTCTCAGTTGAGTGTCGCGGTCCGACACGCCTGCCTCCTTTGCGAGATACGTTGACGATATATGCTTGCGGCATATATATGCAACCAGCACATAATTTTCGGGGTCGCGTTTGCCCCGACCCCGGAGTCCAGCATGAAAGACACGACGTTCGCCGCAAAGGCAAGCGACGACCTGACAAATGACCGCGCCCGCCTTCGAATCGCTTTCATGGCGGTTTCGGTGACGCTGCTTTTCGCCTCGCTCGGGCAGACCATCGTGACGACCGCGATCCCGATCATGGTGGCCGATCTTGGCGGGCTCGATCACCTGACCTGGGTCATCACCGCCTATCTTCTGGCCTCGACCGTGGGCGCCCCCGTGGCGGGAAAGCTTGGCGACCTCTATGGCCGCAAGGTGGTCATACAGGGCGGAATCGCGGTATTCCTGATCGGCGCAACGCTGTGCGGACTGGCCCAGAACATGGCGATGCTGATCGCCGGGCGGGCAATCCAGGGCCTTGGCGGCGGGGGGCTTATCGTGGTGTCGATGGCTGCGGTGGCCGACCTGCTGCCACCGCATGAGCGTGGCAAGGCGCAGGGGCTGATGGGGGCCGTTTTCGGTGTCTCCACGGTGATCGGGCCGCTTGTCGGCGGCTTCCTGGTCGAGGCGCTGAGCTGGCACTGGATCTTCTTCGCGAATTTTCCGATCGGCCTTCTGGCTTTCCTCGTTCTGGGCTTTGCCCTGCCGCCGAGATCAAGAAACGGCAAGCAATCGCTTGATGTTGCGGGTGCATTCCTGCTGGCCACGGTGTTGTCGGCTGCGGTGCTCTTTTCCAATCTCGGCGGAACCGTTCTGCCCTGGGCCACTTTCGGCCCCTGGCTTCTTCTGGCGATCGCCCTTGCCGGGGCCGCCGGGTTCGCCCTGGCCGAACAGCGCGCGCCCGAGCCGATCCTGCCGCTTGCCCTGTTTCGCAACAACACCTTCCTTGTGGTGAACCTGGTGGGCTTCATGGTCGGGATGGCCATGTTCGGCACCATCACCTTCATGCCGGTCTTCCTGCAGGTGGCGAAAGGCGTGTCGCCCACGGTTTCGGGACTGTTTCTGACGCCGATGATGGTCGGGCTTATCTCGTCATCCTTCGGCGCGGGGCAGATCATGTCGCGAACCGGGCATTACAAGTGGCTTCCGGTGCTGTCCACGGGCATTCTTTCGGTCGCGCTGTTCGTGCTTTCCACCCTTACGGCGGAAAGTTCGCTATGGCTTGTCGGCGCGGCGATGATCGGCATCGGGCTCGGGCTCGGGCCGGTATTCTCGGTCGGGGTGGCGGCGATCCAGAACGCCGTGCCGGTGGCGATGCTGGGCGTGGGAACGGCAAGTGCGAACATGTTCCGGCTGATCGGCGGCTCGATCGGGACGGCCGCTTTCGGGGCGCTGTTCAGCACCGGCCTGGCGCGGAACATGGAAGGCAGGTTGCCGGTGGACGCGGGCGGCGGGATCAGGTCGATGGGGCCCGAAATGCTGGCCGGGCTGACGCCGGAGCTGCGTCACGAGGTGATCGAAGGCTTCACGCAATCGCTGCACCCGATCTTCCTGATCGCGGCGGGCGTGGCGGTTCTGGCCTCTCTGGTTTCGCTGTGCCTGCGAGAAGTGTCGTTCGACTGAGCGTTCGCCTGGCGGCGCGGCGCCTTGCGCAAACCGGCAAGCGTGCTCAGTGAACGATGTTTTCTTCCTTCACGAACATGTTGGCCCAGGCACGATCGATCAGTTCGGGGGTCATCTGATAGGGGATGCCCTCGAAATCGCAGATCGCCATCATCTGGTCGATCAGGAAAACCGGCTGGTAATTCGCGTATTCGTTGCCGATGGTGGGGTATTTTTCACGCAGCAGATAGATCAGCGTCTTTTCATCCAGCGGCAGCCCCTTCTTGCGCGCGACGAGGGCAAAGATCTTGAGGAAATCCTCCTGGCAGGGGCCGTCGATCTTGATCTTGAAGAAGATCCGGCGCAGCGCCGCCTTGTCGAAGATCTCGTTCGGATGGAAGTTGGTTGAAAAGATCACCAGCGTGTCGAAGGGAACCTGGAATTTCTCGCCCGACTGCAAGGCCAGGATGTCGCGGCTTTCCTCGAGCGGGACGATCCAGCGGTTGATCAGCGCCTGCGGCGGTTCCGCCTGGCGGCCGAGGTCATCGACGATGAACACGCCACCCGAACTTTTCAGTTGCAGCGGTGCCTGGTAGGTGCGCGCCGTGGGGTTGTAGACAAGGTCAAGCATGTCGAGCGTCAATTCCCCGCCGGTCACGACCGTTGGCCTGTCGCACATCACATATCGCGTGTCATAGCGGTTGCCATTGCGGCGCAAGGAATTCGGGTCGTCCTGCTGTTCCTCGGCCGAACTGTGCACGATCGGATCGTAAACGGTGATGACCTGGCCGGAATATTCGATCGCGCGGGGCACATAGATCCGGTCGCCCAGGGCATCGCGGATGCCGTTGGAGATGGAGCTCTTGCCGTTGCCGGGCGGGCCGTACATCAGGATCGAGCGGCCGGCCGAAACCGCCGGGCCGAGGTGATCGAGAAGGCTGGCCGGCAGGATCAGGTGCCCCATGGCACCGATCAACTGGTCGCGCGTGATCTGGAGATTGCGGATCGACTGGCGCTTGACCTGTTCGGCATAGACATCCATCGGGACCGGCATCGCACCATAATATTCCGATTGCGAGAGTGCATCGAGCGCCCGGGCCTTGCCGGCATCGGTCAGTTGATAGCCCATCTCGCCGCCCGAATTGGCATGCAGCGTGCCCGTGGCTTCCAGCAGTTTCTGGCCGCGGGCGAGATCGACCAGTTCCTGCGTCACCGGGATCGGCAGGCAGATCGCCCTGGCGATCGCTGACACGTTTTCGGTATTCTGCCGGAAGATCGTTTTCAGAAGGATGTCGCGCATCATCACCATCGGCAGGCGCATCTGTTCGAGCGAGCGCGGGGCCGGCGGGGCCATGACGGCGGTCGGTTGCATGTTCATTCGGGCGCGCCTCGGAAGCTTTCGACGTTTCCCCGTCGTAACGCAGCCTTGTGGCGAGATTTGGGCGCCTGTCAGGCGCCGCGCAGCACGGCGAGGAAAAGATAGCACAACAGCCCGCTGCCCAGGGCCAGGCCCATCGGGAACTCGTCGCGCGCCCAGGATTCCCAGTTTGGCGCGGCGCGCCGCAGGGCAGGGACCATGCGCGCGGTGCGATGGATGACGAAGGTCGCCAGCAGAAGCGCCGAGAACAACAGCAGGAAGCCGCCCAGATCGGCAAGCGCGACGAACGGGGCCATGGCCGCGGCGAACTTGGCATCGCCGGCCCCGATCATGCCGGTGATGCTCAGCACGAAACCGACGCCGAGAACCGACGCCAGATGAACCCAACGCCAGAGCCATATCTCGAACGGAAGGGCCAGCGGCCCGACGATGGCGAAGACAAGAACCAGCGCCAGAACCGCGCGGTTCGGGATCTTCATGGTCTTCATGTCGCTCAGCGCGACCCAAAGGGCGATCGGCCCGGCAAAGGGCAGGAACCACAGGGCGGTCGCGGCGGAGGTCGGCATCGGCGGTTCAGCTCCGGATATTGCTTTCCAGCGCCCGCAACGATCGCGACGCGGCCTCGAAATGTTGCGGATGGGTGTCGACCGCGTCTTCCAGAAGACCCTTGCCGATGGCGACATCGCCCTGCTTGATCGCGCTCAGCGCCAGGGTATAGAGAAGTTGCGCGCGCTCTTCCTGGGTCATGTCGATGACCGGCATCTGGTATTTGCGTTGCGCGCCGCGGGCCAGGACGAGGTTGTTCTTGGCGGTGAACAGGCCCGGCTCATAGCCGAGCGCCTCGCGGAACAGCTTTTCAGCCGCCGCGTAATCGCCGCGTGTCAGCTTGGAATAACCCCAGTTGTTCAACACGCCCGAGGGGTTGGTGGTCATGCCCGCCGCGGTTTCATAGAAGCTGTCGGCCTTCTTCCATTCCTGGTTGCTGTCGGCGATCATCGCTTCCAGCCGATAGCGCTGGTAACTTTCGACGGTGGGCGGAATGCTGTCGAGAACCGCTTCGGCCTGGTCCCATTTCCCCGCCCGGATCAGCGCATCGGCATAGGCGATCCGGTCCGCGTCGCTCGCCGCGGGGTTGTCGGTGACAGCTTTCCACGCGCCCATCGCTTCCTGCGGCTTTTCCGCCCGGATCAGCGACCTGGCAAGCCCGCGCTGCAGCTCGATATCGCCGGGCTGTTCGGCGACGGCCGTGCGGTAATAGGCAACCGCCTCGGCCGGATCGGCGGCGCGCAGCATGATCTGGTTGAGACTGCTCTGATCGGAGGCGAGAACGTCCTGCACGGCGCGTTCGACCTCGGCCTCGCTTTTCTGCGTGCAGGCCGACAGCGCGATCACGCCGACCAGGCATGTGGATGCGACGAACGGGTGGCGCATTGTTGCGTCCTTTACTGCTCTGTCCTCAGGGTGCGGACAGAAGCAGATATTTTCCACCGCCGCGCCGCACCAGTTTGAAATTGTTTTTATTCTCTCCAGTATACGCGGATTTTTCGGATTTTGCGATAGCCAAGCGCAGGTTCTGGCGAATTTGCTCGGTCGCGCCGCTGTCCAGGGCAAAGGCGGTGCGAAAAACCCGACGTGCCTCGGCAATTCGGCCGGTTTCCATAAGCACGACGCCCAGATTGTTCCAGGCCGGGACGAATTCGGCATCCTCTTCGATCGCCGCGCGCAGCAATGTCTCGGCCTGGCCCAGGCGGCCCAACCGAAGATTGGCCGATCCCAGCGCCGACAGAACGTCCAGCGTCAGCCCGTGTTCCGCCGCTGCGCGATAATAGGCCTGAAGCGCAAGTTCGTATTCACCAGCGGCCATCAGGCGGTGGCCCACGATCAGCCCGTCCACCGCCTCGGTCACTTTCGGTGTGCCCGGCGGTGGCGGCGGCCCATGGCGCACCGGCCCGAGCCCGCCGGTCGGCTGACAGGCGGCGAGAAGCCAGGCCATGAGGATCAGGCCGGTCCTTTCTGGTTTCATCGTGTCACTGGCTGGCCAGCTCCATCATGTTCGCGACGCGGTAGACCGATGGCCCGATCAGGATGAGCAACAGCGGCGGCACCGTGAACATCATCGTGCCCAGGGTCAGCTTGGTGGGCAGTTTGTTCGCCTTTTCTTCGGCCCGCATCACGCGCTTGTCGCGCATTTCCGAGGCATAGACCCGCAAGGCATCGGCGATCGACGTGCCGAATGTCGCCGATTGCACCAGCACCGTCACGAAAGAGGAGACGTCATTCACGCCGCAGCGTTCGCCCATGTCCTTCAGCACCGAGATCTTGTCCTTGCCTGCCTTCATTTCATGCGCGACCAGTTCGTATTCATCGGCCAATGCCGGAAAGCCCGAGCGGATTTCGCGGCTGACGCGGATGATCGACTGGTCCAGCGACTGGCCGGCCTCGACGCAGACCAGCATCATGTCCAGGCTGTCGGGAAAGCCGTTGATGATCTCTTCCTGCCGTGCCTGCACCCGCCGCTCGACCCAGTATTTCGGAATGAAATATCCGATTCCACCCGGGATCACCACCGACAGGGCCACGGTCTGCGTGGAAATGTCGCCGGTCGCGGATGCGATGACCGCGTAAAGCACGCCGAAGAACAGAAAACCAAGGCCAAGCGCGAACTGCGCGAAATGGAACATCCGGACCGATGCCTTGGAGCGATAGCCCGCGCGCATCAGCTTGAGCCGCATGGCCGAATATTCGTCTTCATCCTTCGGTTCGAGGAAGTCTGCGTATTTGTCCAGTTGCCGGGCCGATTTCGACTGATGGCGCAGCTTGCGCTCGGGCGTGTCGGCGGTGGCCGGGCGGGTGTCCTTGTAGCCGGACTTGAGCTTGTCCAGCGGATCGGCCCGCTTTTTCAGCAGCACCGGCAGGGTTGCCACGATGAACAGAACCCCCAGCAGCCCCACCGCGTAAAGCGGCCCGAGCTGGCCAAAGCGCGCGATCAGAAATTCGTTGATGGCGTTCAGCATATCCATGGCCGTCAATTCCTCATACCTTGATGTTGACCATGATCTTCATGAAGATCACGTTGATCACGAGGAACGTGCCCACGCCAAGCGCCGCGGGAATGAACAGCGCGGTATCCTTCACGTCGTCGTAATAATCGGGTTTCAGCACCGAGATCACGATGATCGCGATGATCGGGAAGGCCGAAAGGAACATGCCCGACCATTTCGCTTCGGCGGTGATCGCCTTGACCCGGCGAAACAGCTTGAAGCGTGACCGGATCACCTTCGCCAGCCCCTCCAGGATCTCGGCAAGATTGCCGCCCGATTGCTGCTGGATGGTCACCGCCACGGCGAGAAACCGCAGATCCTGCATGTCCATCCGCTCGGCCAGGCCCTTGAGGCTTTCGGAAATGTCGCGGCCATAGGCCGCTTCGTCGGCGATCATGCCGAATTCGGTGCCCAGGGGGTCGGCGACTTCCTTGGCGACGATATTGACCGCAGAGGCAAAGGGATGGCCAACCCGCAAACTGCGCACCATCAGTTCCACCGCATCGGGAAGCTGTTCCTCCAGCAGGCCGAGGCGCTTTTTCGCCTTGCCGTTGACCCAGAAGAACACCGCGCCGACGCCCATCACGACCGAAACCAGGGCACGGATCGGAAGCGACGCGGTGGTCCCGATGGTCAGGCCGAGGAAGGCCAGGACAGTCAGCAGGCCCATGATCATGATCAGCGCCCTGGGTGAAAAGGCGATATTGGCCTTCTGCGCCTTGTCGGCCAGCAGCGAATAGAACGGGATGCCCTTCGCGTTCATGTGCTGGCTCATCTCCTTGCGGAGCTGTTCGAGCACCTCTTCGCGGGCGGCGCCCTTTTCCAGCATGTCCAGGCGCCGGTTTACCCGGCTGTTGAGGCTGATCGACCTGCCGAAAACGGTCAGGTAAAGCCCTTCGACCAGCGCCAGTACGCCGACGAAGATCAGCCCGTAGATGATTGGTTCGATACTCAACTGCATGACCGGTTACTCCGCTGCCATGGGCTCGAAAAGCGACGCAGGCAAATCATAGCCCCACTGACGGAAGCGCTCGGAATAATGCGAACGCACCCCGGTGGCATTGTAGCGGCCGATGATCTTGCCATCGGGCGCGACGCCGGTGCGTTCGAACCGGAAGACTTCCTGCATCGAGATGACCTCGCCTTCCATTCCGGTGACCTCGGTGATCGAAACCATGCGGCGCGAGCCGTCCTGAAGCCGGCTGGCCTGCACGATCAGGTTCACCGCCGATGCGATCTGGCTGCGCACGGCCTTGAGCGGCATTTCGATCCCTGCCATCGCGATCATGTTCTCCAGCCGGCTGACCGCGTCGCGGGCGCTGTTGGCGTGGATCGTCGTCATCGAGCCGTCATGGCCGGTATTCATCGCCTGCAGCATGTCGATCACTTCCTCGCCGCGCGTCTCGCCGACGATGATCCGGTCGGGGCGCATCCGCAGCGCGTTGCGCAGGCAGTCGCGCTGGCTGACCGCGCCCTTGCCTTCGACATTGGCGGGGCGGCTTTCCATCCGGCCGACATGGATCTGTTGCAATTGCAGTTCGGCGGTGTCCTCGATCGTCAGGATGCGCTCGGAATTGTCGATGAAACTGGACAGCGCGTTCAGCGTGGTGGTCTTGCCCGAGCCGGTGCCGCCCGAGACGATGACGTTCAGCCGGCAGGCCACCGCGGCCTGAAGATAGACCGCCATTTCCTCGGTGAAGGCGCCGAAGCGCACCAGGTCGTCGATGCCCAGCTTTTCCTTCTTGAACTTGCGGATCGAGACCAGGCTGCCATCCACGGCAATCGGCGGCACCATCGCGTTGAAGCGCGACCCGTCGGCCAGGCGGGCGTCGACATAGGGGTTCGATTCGTCGACGCGCCGGCCAACGGCCGACACGATCTTGTCGATGATGCGCAGCAGGTGCTTTTCGTCCTTGAAGGTGACATCGGAAAGCTCCAGCCGGCCATCGCGTTCGATGAAGATCTGGTGCGGGCCGTTCACCAGGATGTCATTGACGCTGTCATCCTTCAGCAGCGTCTCAAGCGGCCCCAGGCCCATCACCTCGTCGAACAGATCCTGATGCAGGGTGGCGCGCTCTTCCTTGTTCAGGACGACGCTCATCTCTTCCAGCGCCTCGGCCGAGATCGCCTGGATCTCGGCGCGCAGATCGGACTCGGAGGCATGCTCGATGGCAGAAAGGTTCAGGTTCTCCAGGAGCCGCTTGTGCAACTCGACCTTGATTTCCGACAGCCGTTCCCTGCGCTTGCGGTCCTTGTCGACCGGGACCGCCCTGGCTTCCACCGGCTTGCGCGAAACCGCGGGGCGGCCCGGTTGCGATGCCGGCGCAGGCGCCGCCGCCGGGGCCGCGGCGGGTGCGGGTTTTGGCCTGGAACTGGCTGGCTTCTTGTAACGCGAAAACATTCGGGGCCCCCTTGGTGATTGTTACGCTTGCTGTCCGTGCGCACGCGCCTTCGCGTGTTCGAATACCGATGCGGCAAGTTTCTGGTATTCCTTTCGCAGCGGGTTCTTCGCCGCGGTTTCGGCCAGCGGCAGACCATGGTCGTTGGCCTGCGAAACCTGCCTTCCGCCATCGGGCAGCATGATCTCGATGTCGATATCCAGGTTCTCGGCCATCCGCTTGACCCGGCTCTTGCCGGACAGGTCGGTGAATTTCGGTGCCCGGTTCATCGCGAAGCGCAGCTTCTCATGCGGCAGATCCTCGCTCTTGAGGGCGCGCACGAAACGCAGCGCGTTCTGTGCCGAGCGCATGTCCATCTCCATCACCGCGAAGTAGAAATCCGCGCTGTTGAGCGCCGTTTCGGTCCACTGGACCAGCGTGCGCGGCATGTCGATGATCACGAAGTCGAAATTGGCCCGGGCCATTTCGACCAGGGTGGTCACGTCTTCGGGGCCGATCAGGTCCAGCGGCAGCATGTCTGCCGGCGCGGTCAGGACATGCAGCTTCTCGTTGAACGGAAGCAATGCCTGGTGGAACGCTTCGGCATCCATCGCCGGCGTGTCGGACAACAGTTCGAACACCGCTTCGCGCCGGGGCAGGTCCAGATAGGTCGAGGTCGATCCGAATTGCAGGTCGAGATCCAGCAGGCAGACCCGCGGCGGATCCTTCTTGGTGGTGACGGCCAGTTCCCAGGCCAGGTTCACCGCGAATGTCGAGGCGCCGACGCCGCCGGCAAGCGCATGGATCGGCAGCACCGATCCATGCCGCCCGGCGCCCGGCGCGTGATAGGGGGCAGGCGGGCCGGCCTGCGGGCCGGGCTGGTCGGGCACGGCAACCGCCGCAACCGGGGCGCGCAGCCGTTCGATCGCCTCGTGCAACGCGCCTTCGGGCAGGGGGTAGGGCACGAAATCGTCCGCGCCGCGACGCAGCAGATGGTGCAATGCCATCGGGCTGACCTCTTCGGCGATCAGGATCACGCGAACCTTCTTTTCCTTGGCCAGCGCGATCAGGTCGCCGATCCGGGGCAGTTCCTCTTCGTCCTGGTCGTCCACGGCAATGGCCACGAATTCCAGCGACGATGCGTCGGGTTGCGAAAGGAAGGTCGCCGCGTCCTCGAATGACAAATCACCCCAGCTTTCGCCGAGTTCGGTTTCCATGTCCTCGATCAGCAGGTCGAAATTCTGGACATCGCGCGAAACCGTGCAAGCAATGATCGGTTCCGGCTCTGATTTCATAGCCGCGCTACTTGTCATGCGTTCGCATCCTTCCGTTTCCCCACCGGTCGGACGCACCGCCGGGGCGTTCTGTGCGCCCCTGGTTCTGCCCGGACCGTCGCGGCACGACTCGGCGTCGCGCCCGCTGCCTCTAGGGAAAGATGCCGTGGAATATGGGCAACATTAGGGCTGAAAAACCGTAATTGTTTGGTTCTTGTGGCCGGTTTCCGGCCCTGCGCGGGATCCCTCTGGCGGGGATTTCGGACCTACTCTCCGCCGCCGCCGGAGACCGGCTCATGCGGTTCGGCGGCGCTTGCGACATAGCCCTCATAGATCGCCTGCGCGTATTTGCCGTCCAGGTATTGCGCCCGTCCCTTCACGAAGCCCGAAACTTCGGTCACCGTGCGCCTGTTGCGCCGTTCGCGCCCCTCGGTGACGACCAGCGGCTGCATTTCGCCGAAGGATACCACAGCCTCGAGCCGGTCGCGCGAGATGCCCCTGGCGACCAGGTAATTGACCACGACCTGGGCGCGGCGCAGGCCCAGCCGCTTGTTATAGGCGGTACTGCCGACCTTGTCGGTGTGGCCATAGACGCGGAAGCGGGCCAGCGAATAGCGTTTGATCCACTCTGCCTGCTGATCCAGCGCCGCCATCGCATCGGGCCCCAGAACCGCGCTGTCGAAGGCGAAATTGACAGTATTGGGCACTTCGCTGGCGAATTTCCGGGTCAGGTTGATCGCAGCATTGCGCTCGCCGGTCATGACCAGGGTGTTGTTCATCGTGGCGTCGCCGAAATCCCCCGTATCCAGGCCGCTGCCCGCCTCGGAATAGAAGCTTTTCACGTTGTTCGGCGTGCATGCCGAAAGCGCGATGACGGCGATGCCGGACAGAACCAGATAGGGGATGCGCATTGCCGTCACTCCATCACATAGCCATAGGAGCCGCTGAAATCCTGTCGCGCCACTTCGCCGGCCGCGCCCGATGTCGGGCGCCGGTCCGAGGCGACCTTGCCCTGAAGAAACAGCTCGTTCTCGGTGGGGGGGCGCACCCGGTCCGTCGGCAGGGCATAGGCGTCGCCACGCGTCGGGGTGACAAGATGCGCGGTGATGATGATGACCAGCTCTGTCTGGTTGCGTTCATATTCCGAACTGCGGAACAGCGCCCCCAGGATCGGGATGTCGCCCAGCCAGGGGACCTGTCCCTTGAGCGACGTGAAATCGTCCTGCAACAAGCCGGCGATGGCAAAGCTTTCACCGTCATGCAGTTCGACGGTTGTCGATGTCTTGCGCGTGGAAAACCCGCTGACCGAGATGCCGCCGCTGCTGTAGGAGACCGTCGGATCGACGCCGCTGACCTCGGCGCCGAGGCGCAGGTTGATGTTCTTTCCGACCACGCGCGGTGTGAAATTCAGCTGTATGCCGAAGGGCTTGTATTCCACGGTGACGTTGCCGTTGTCGGTCGACACGGGCACCGGGTATTCGCCGCCGGCCAGGAATTCGGCGCTCTGGCCCGACAGCGCGGTCAGGTTCGGTTCGGCCAGGGTGCGCACGAAGCCATTGCTTTCGAGCGCTTCGAGCATGATCGCGAATTGCAGGCTGCCGGCGTCGATGCCAAGCGTGAACACCCCCTCGGTCTGACCGGTGCGGCTGACATCGGTCGCGGGATCCCCGTCGAACAGGTTCTTCAGGTTGCCATCGGCGGTATAGGTGCCGGTGCCACCAACGCCGCTGAGATCGCCGTTGCTGCCGATCCCGTTGATCGCAAGGCTGGACGACAGGCTCTTGCGCACGGAACGGTTCATTTCGGCGAAGCGGACCTTGAGCAAGACCTGTTGGCTGCCGCCGACCATCATCAGGTTGGACACGCGATCGGGCGCATAGCGATTGGCGAGATCCAGGGCGCGGTCGATCGCCGCGGCCGAAGATACCGTGCCCGACAGCACAAGTCCGTCATTGGCCGGCCGCACCTCGATCGGTTCGCCGGGCAGCACTTCGCGCAGCCGCTCTTTCAATTCACTGACATCGGGGGTGACGCGCACCTCGACATTGGTGATAAGCCGGCCATCGGGGCCCAGCAGGGTCAGCGTCGTGCGCCCGGGCTGCTTGCCCAGCACATATATCGTGCGGTCCGACAGGGTCGAGATATCGGCGATCTGCGGGTTCGCGATCGAAATTTCCGCGAACACGGTGTCGCTTTCGACCACCACGGCCCGGTTCATCGGCACGTCGAGGCTGCGTGAGGTGCCGTCACGCATGACACGAAGCGTCTCTGCGTCGGCTGGCGGAACGAATGTCAGCCCGACCGCGGCCCCCAACAGGACCGCCTGAAATAGCTTCTTGATATACATGTGATCCTGCCTCTCCGATCACGTCACGGGAAGGGTCTTTTTTGCCCAATTGAAGCACAGCATGGGCCAAACGGGGATTTATTGCAAGAATCAGTCGTTTATTCGCGATGGTTTATGTGGATAAGTGGCAACAGGCACGGCGCGGGATCGTCCCGGGCCGCGCCATGCCGCTGGTGTGGAAGGGTTTTTCAGTTGGTGCAGGGAATTTCCTTGATCACCAGTTCCGAGCCGCGGCGGGTGCGGATCGTGCAGGCGGGCTCGGGTTCGGGCGCGGCCGCGACCGGTGCCTTTTCGACCAGGCCCAGCATTTCCGCCTGGTCCACCTGGACCGCGGTCGCCTGGGTCTGGTCAAGCGCGCCGACAAGCGACAAGGCCAGTTTCCCGCTGGATTGCGCCTGCGCCAGAGAGGCGACCTGCTGCGGCGTCGCCTCGACGGTGACGGTGCGGGCGATGATCGGGTTATAGCGATCCTTGTCGGCGGTCTGGTCGACGGCGATCAGGTGCATGCCGGCCTGGATAAGCTTGGTAATCCGCCGCTCGTCGCCACCCGATTGCACCGTGCCCGTCCAATAGACGTCGACCCGGTCGCCCGGCCGCAGAAAGCCCGACACCCCCGAGCTGACATCGACATTGATCGCGAAGGCGCGCATTCCGTCGGACAGGCGCGAGGTGATGCCGGCTTCCTCGCCGGGTTTGGTCAGCTTCACCGCCAGCAGGGGCTCGTGCTTTTCCATGGCGCGCAGCACGGTGCGCACCTGGTCGCTGCCTGCGGCAAAAAGCTCTTCCTGCGATTTGAAGGCGCCTTCGGGCACGGCCTCGGCGGGCCATTTGACCTTGATCGCATCCTCTTTCTTCAGCGGCTCGCCGTATTTCAGCGGCCGGGCGGCGATATAGATCTCGGTCAGCTTGATCTGCTTGGCCTGCGCGGCACGCTCTTGCGCCAGGGCGGTCTGGTATTGCGATATATAGCTTTGCGCCATGTAGACGGCGAAGCCGGCAAGCGCCAGGCCAACGACAAGGACGACCCCGAATAGCAAACGCATGACATTTCCTTTCCTTTACCGCGGCCCGGTCAGCCCTGGCGGCCGCGAGAACCGGCTTTCCAGCTCAGCGCAAACTGTCGGAAGATTGCGGCGCAAACTTGGCCGGGCGATGGCCAAAACCGGGATTTGCTTGCAAGCCACGCAACACGGGTTTGCAGCCGGGTTTATACCGGGTCATTGGTTGGTCTCGACCGGGACGTTCGCAACCGTGCTGCTGATATTGTCAGCCACGGTCTTGTTTCCGTCCGCGAAGACCAGGATGATGCTGAATCCGAGGCCGACCACGGCGGCGGTAAGAACCACCCAGTCGACGGTGACGGCGCCGGATTCGTCCGCAAGGAATTCCTTGAACGCCATTTTCATTTCTCTCTCCTCGGCTGCGCGCGGTTTCTGGCGCACAGGGTTCTGGGTCATGCCGCCACCCGAGTCCCAGTTTGCCGGGAAAAGCGGCGACGGAATGGCGATGTTCCGGCATTTTCCCGGTTTTGAGGGGGATCGGGAAAGAAAGAACGGCCGCGCCTGGAAAGGCGCGGCCGAATTCCGCGACAGCATGAGTCGAAAATCAGTTTGTCGTGGTCGTCGTGGTCTGGCCGGAATCGACCGTGATGCCGCTGACTTCGGTCGAGATGTTGCTGGCCAGGGTCTTCATGCCGCCGCTGGCCGCAGTCAGGACCGCGAAGCCCAGGCCGACGACAGCCGCCGTCAGCACAACCCAGTCAACGGTCACGGCGCCGGATTCGTCGGCCGCGAAAGTCTTGATGGTGTCGAAAAGTTTCATTGTGGTGATCCCTCTTTAAGATCGTTGCTCGCTTCGTGGTGCCTCTGCGGATCGTATCGGACCGGCCATCTGCTGGACCGATTACCGTTTCGGCATGGGTGAAATAAGCCCTTTGATTGGGGCAAGAGTTTGACCCCCTTGGGACAATTTTGGAGAGTGTTAAGAAAAGCCGGAAAATGGTCGTAAGACACTAAAAACAAACAGGAAAAAATCTCAAATTCGGTAATGATTTCTTTACGCCCGCCCGTGTTCCAGGGCTTTTCGCGGTCATCGACGGTGGGGGATTCGGGGATTCCATTGGCTTGCGACCGGGTTTTTTGCGACACTCGTTGCAATAACAGGGGCAGAGCAGGACCCGCCTGATGAAACCGATCGGACCATCCGTGCTGTTGGCCGCGGGGCTATTTGCGCTCGCCGCGGCGGCGCAATCGCCCGCACCTTACCCCGATTTCACATTTCGCACGGTGAAACCGCCAGGCCCCGGAACCGACCGGCGGATCACGGTGCAGATCGCACCCGCGCCGTCGCCACCGCCGAAGCCGTCCGGAACCGGCGCCGATCCCGCCCCGGGCGCGGGCGCGGGCGATTACGCCTGGTATTGGCAGGCCGTTTCGCCGGCGCTGGCTGACAGCGGCGCCGGCCGGCTTGGTTCTGCCGTGGCGGCGCTCGGGCAGGGGCCGGGGGGCGCCGGCGTGGCAGCGCCGCGTCTTCAGATCATGCAGGACCTGGCCGCGCGGCATGGTCGCGAAATCCTCGGCGCGACGATCGGCACGCAGGTTTCCCCCGCCCTGGTTCTGGCGGTGATGAGCGTCGAAAGCGGCGGGCGGCCCGCCGCGGTCAGTCCGAAGGGGGCGGTCGGGCTGATGCAGCTGATGCCGGACACGGCCGCGCGTTTCGGGGTGAGCGATCCGACCGATCCGGCGCAGAACATTCGCGGCGGCGTCGCCTTCCTCGACTGGCTCATGGACCGGTTCGACCGCGACCCGGTGCTGGTTCTGGCCGCCTATAACGCGGGCGCGGGGGCGGTGCGCGACAACGCCGGCGTGCCGCCCTTCGCCGAGACCCGCGATTATGTGCCCCGGGTGCTGGCGGCCTGGCGCGTGGCGCGCGGGCTGTGCGTCACGCCGCCCGAACTGGTCAGCGACGGCTGCGTTTTCCGCACGGGTGCCGCGGGCTGAACGACAATAGCCCGTCACGGGAATCTGATCGGAACTTGTGTGTGCGAAAACACACTACCGGGTAAATTTCGGCACATTTATGTTCATTGATTCAGGTCGCTGCCTGCCCCACCTTTGAATCATGACGGCGACACAGACAGCCGCCGAACGCATCAAAAGGAGAGACGAGATGAAAAACCTGATCCTTAGCACCGCCCTGATCCTTGGCGCCACCGTTCCTGCCGTGGCGCAGCAATACAACGCCCCCGGTGTGGTCAACCAGACCGCGCTGGAAGTTTTCGCCGCCCAGGCCCAGCGCGCCGATAACGGCAATGACCGGGCCTTCAGCCTGACGCAGGACACCCGCGCCGCCAGCCCCGCAACCCTGTCGACGCGCGGCACCGTGAGCCCGCAGGCGCGGGAAATCTTCGCCGGTCTCGCCCGCTCCAGCGATAACGGCGCCACCCGCGCGCTGGCCGATAACGCCGGCACGCTGATCTCCGGAACGGCGGTCAACGCCCGTGCGCAGGCGATTTTCGAACGCCTCGCGATCGAGAGCGACACCTGATCGCCGACGCCGATCCCGGACTGCAAACAAGAACGGGGGCCGCAAGGCCCCCGTTCTGTTTCGTGGCAACCGCCGCGATCAGTTGACAACCCGCGCCTCGGTCGCCGCGCGGATCTCGTCCTCGGTGACGCCCTCGGCGCATTCGACGATCTTCAGCCCGCCCTCGACCACATCCAGCACGCCCAGATTGGTGATGATCCGGTTCACGACCCCGGTGCCTGTCAGCGGAAGGGTGCATGCCTTCAGCAACTTGCTGTCACCATGCTTGTTGGTGTGGTCCATCACCACGACGACGCGCTTGACCCCGGCCACGAGGTCCATCGCGCCGCCCATGCCCTTGACCAGCTTGCCCGGGATCATCCAGTTCGCAAGATCGCCGTTCTCGGCCACTTCCATCGCGCCCAGGATCGCCATGGCGATCTTGCCGCCGCGGATCATCGCGAAGCTTTCGGCGCTGTCGAAATAGGCCGAGTGCGGCAGTTCGGTGATCGTTTGCTTGCCGGCATTGATCAGGTCGGGGTCTTCCTCTCCCTCGATCGGGAAGGGGCCGATGCCCAGCATCCCGTTTTCCGACTGAAGCGTCACATGCACGCCCTCGGGGATGTAATTGGCCACCAGTGTCGGGATCCCGATCCCGAGGTTCACATACATCCCGTCTTCGAGTTCCCGTGCCGCGCGCGCGGCCATCTGGTTGCGGTCCCATGCCATGGTCGTGACCTCCTTCAAGCTGCCGGGCGCGTGGTGCGCTTTTCGATGCGTTTCTCGTGTTCGCCCTGGATCAGGCGATGCACATAGATACCGGGCAGATGGATGCAGTCGGGATCCAGGCTTCCGGTGGGCACGATTTCCTCGACCTCGACGATGCAGACCTTGCCGCATTTGGCCGCCGGCGGGTTGAAGTTGCGCGCGGTCTTGCGGAACACCAGATTGCCGGTTTCATCGGCCTTCCACGCCTTGACGATGGAAATATCCGCCACGATGCCGCGTTCCAGGATATAGGTCTCGCCGTCGAACTCCTTATGTTCCTTGCCCTCGGCGATCTGGGTGCCGACGCCGGTTTTCGTGTAGAAGCCCGGGATGCCCGCGCCGCCGGCGCGCATCCGCTCGGCCAGGGTGCCCTGCGGGTTGAATTCCAGTTCCAGCTCGCCCGACAGGTACTGGCGCATGAATTCGGCATTCTCGCCCACATAGGATGACATCATCTTCCGGATCTGGCGGCTTTCCAGCAGGATGCCCAGACCGAACTCGTCAACGCCGCAATTGTTCGAGGCGATGGTGATGTCGCTGGTGCCGGCCTCGCGAATCGCCGCGATCAGAAGCTCGGGAATGCCGCACAGGCCGAACCCGCCCGCGGCGATGGTCATGCCGTCAAACAAAAGCCCGTCCAGGGCCTCTGCCGCGCTGCCATACAGCTTTTTCATGGATCTCTCCCCAATTCAGATTGGGGCATGTTCTGGCGTCTGGCCTGCGCCGAGTCAACGGATTGCCGCGATGCGGCGTGATGCTCAGGCCTTCTTCTTGCGCTTGCCGCCCTTCTTCGCCGCCTTTTCGGCGATCAGCTGCACCGCCAGATCCATCGTCACGTCATCCGGGTTCGTGTCCTTGGGCAGGGTCGCGTTGACCTTGTCCCATTTGACGTAAGGCCCATAGCGCCCGTCCATCACGTTCACCGCGCCGCCGCTTTCGGGATGCTCGCCCAACTCCTTGATCGGCTTGGCCGCGGCGCCGCGCCCGCCGCCGCGCGTGGCGGCCTTCTGCGCCAGCACCTCGACCGCGCGGTTCATGCCGATGGTGAACACATCGTCCACCTCCTTGAGATTGGCATAGAGACGACCGTGCCGGACATAGGGGCCATAGCGGCCGATACCCGCCTCGATCATCTCGCCATCGTCGGGATGCGGCCCCACTTCGCGCGGCAGGCTGAGCAACAACATCGCCTTGTCCAGGTCGATCTCTTCGGGGCTCCAGCCCTTTGGCAAGCTGGCCCGCGGCGGTTTGGGCTGGTCCTCGGTCGGCTCGCCCTTCTGGACATAGGGACCGAACCGGCCGATGCGCAGCGTGATCTCCTCCGTGCCGTCATGGCCCAGCACCTTGCCGTCCAGCTCCGCCGTGCCGTCATCGGCCTGCGCCGACAATGGCCGGGTATAGCGGCATTCGGGATAGTTCGAGCAGCCGATGAACGCCCCGCCCGAGCGTGCGGTCTTGAGGTTCAGCCGTCCGGCGCCGCATTTCGGGCAGATCCGCGGATCACTCCCGTCTTCGCGCGGCGGATAGAGATGCGGGGCCAGAACCTCGTCGATCTTTTCCAGCACTTCGGTGATTCGCAGATCCGAGGTTTCGGCAATCGCCGCCGAGAAATCGCGCCAGAACCGGTCGAGCACATCTATATAGTCGCGCTCACCCGCCGAGACATCGTCAAGCTCGTCTTCCAGGTTGGCCGTGAACTCATAGCCGACATATTTGCGGAAGTAGTTTTCCAGGAAGGCCGTGACCAGCCGCCCCTTGTCTTCGGGCAGCAGGCGGTTCTGTTCCTTGCGGACATAGCCCCGGTCCTGGATCGTCGTGACGATCGAGGCATAGGTCGAGGGGCGCCCGATCCCCAGCTCTTCCATCCGCTTGACCAGCGTTGCCTCGGTGTAGCGCGGCGGCGGCTGGGTGAAGTGCTGTTCGGGCGTGACGCTTTCGGTCCTGGCGGCCTCGCCCTGGGTGATCTGTGGCAGGCGCTTGTCGTCGTCATCCACGACCACGTCGTCGCGGCCTTCCTGGTAGACCTTCATGAACCCGTCGAACAGCACTACCTGGCCGGTGGCGCGCAGCTCGACCTGGTCGTCGGCGCTGGCCACGTCCACGGTGGTGCGTTCCATCCGCGCGGCGGCCATCTGGCTGGCCAGGGTGCGTTTCCAGATCAGGTCATACAGCTTGCGCTGATCGGCATCGGTCAGCCGCAGCGCCGCGGCGTCGCGCGTCATGTCGGTGGGACGGATACATTCATGCGCTTCCTGCGCGTTCTTGGCCTTGTTCTTGTACATGCGCGGCGAATCGGGAACGTAATCGACGCCATAGCGGCCTTTGATCGCATCGCGTGCGGCCATCACGGCCTCGGGGGCCATGTCGATCCCGTCGGTCCGCATATAGGTGATGTGCCCCGCCTCATAGAGACGCTGCGCCGCCGACATGGTCTGGCGGGCGCCGAAGCCGAACTTTCGGCTGGCCTCCTGTTGCAGGGTCGAGGTCATGAACGGGGCGGCCGGGTTGCGGTTGGCCGGTTTTGCCTCGACCGATTTCACCGTCAGATCGCGCGACCGGATCGCCTGGACGGCCAGTTCGGCCGCGGTCCCGTTTTCCAGATCGTACTTGTCCAGCTTCTTGCCGCCGAGGGCGGTCAGCCGCGCCTCGTAGTCCTGTCCGCGCGGGGTCGAAAGCTGCGCCTTGACGGTCCAGTATTCGCGGGGGCGGAACGCCTCGATCTCCATTTCGCGCTCGACGATCAGCCGCAGGCAGACCGATTGCACGCGGCCGGCCGACTTGGCGCCGGGCAGCTTGCGCCACAGCACGGGCGACAGGTTGAACCCCACCAGATAGTCGAGCGCCCGGCGGGCGAGATAGGCCTCGACCAGTGGCGCATCGATCTGACGGGGGTTCTTCATCGCCTCGGTCACGGCCGATCTGGTGATCGCGTTGAACACCACGCGCGACACCGGCGTGTTCTTCTTGAGCGCCTTGCGCTTGCGCAGCGTCTCTTCCAGGTGCCAGCTGATCGCCTCGCCCTCTCGGTCGGGGTCGGTTGCGAGGATCAGCGCGTTGTCATCCTTCAGCGCGTCGGCGATCGCCTTGACGTGTTTGCGGGAATCGCTGGCCACCTCCCATTTCATGTCGAAGCCATGCTCCGGATCGACCGAGCCGTCCTTTGGCGGCAGGTCGCGGACATGGCCGTAGGAGGCCAGAACGGTATAATCGTCGCCCAGATACTTGTTGATTGTCTTTGCTTTGGCGGGGGACTCGACGACGACAACGGGCATGAAATTCCTTTCGACTCGTGGCACGGGCCACTGGCGGCGCAAAATGTGGGTGGCGGCGGGGGAATGTCAATGTGTCCCCGCGGCCGGCGCCGAACGCCCCTTCGGGGCGGAAAAATCGATTGGCGGCGGGGGGCTGCCCTGGTCGGAGACAGGTGAAAGGGGACCGGGCCGCGGTGGCCTCAGTCGGCGCGCGACAGAAGACCGCCGGCCTGGCGGGTGACGCGGCCCTCAAGCTCCAGGTTCAGCAATTCGGGCGTGACCTGGCCCGCGGGCAGGTCGAGATCGCGGATCAGCTGATCCTCGGCCACGGGCGAGGGGCCCAGCCGCGACAGGATCTCGGCATGAAGCGCGGGGATTTCGCTGGCGCGCCGGGCCCGCCGTTCCGGGCCGGCCGGGATCTTGGCAAAACGCGACGGCCGCGCCGTTTCGGGCCCGCGCGCAGGACGGGGCTGCGGTTCCGGGCGGCGGATCGGAAACATATCCGAATGCGCCGGCTCCGGGCTGTGTGCGGGGGGCAGCGCCTCGATCACGTCTGCGGCGTTGCGCACCAGAACCGCGCCGTCGCGGATCAGCATGTTCGCACCGGCCGCACGCGCGTCGAAAGGGTGGCCGGGCACGGCCAGAACCTCGCGCCCCTGGTCGAGCGCGTTCTTCGCGGTGATCAGGCTGCCCGATCGGGCCGCCGCCTCGACCACCACGACCGCCTCGGCCAACCCGGCGATGATGCGGTTGCGGCTGGGAAAGTGGCGCGCCTGGGGCTGCATGCCGACCGGTTGCTCGGACAGAACAAGACCGGTCTCGGCGATACGCGCGGCAAGATCGGCATTCTCGGCCGGATAGGTCACGTCCACCCCGCCGGCCATCACCGCGACGGTTCCGCTGTCGAGCGAGGCCATATGTGCCGCCGTGTCGATCCCGCGGGCCAGCCCCGAGACCGTGACGATCCCGTGTTCGCCCAGCCCCGCGGCAAGGGCGCGCGCCATGCGTGTTCCCAGCGACGAGGCATTGCGCGCCCCGACCATCGCCACCATCGGCCGGCGCAACAGGTGAGGCTGGCCACGCAGCCAGAGCAGCGGCGGCGGATCGGGAACCCCGGCCAGCGCCTTCGGGTAGTCGGGCGAACCGAAGGGCACCGGGACCGCGCCGGCGGCACGGCCCGCGGCCAGTTCGCGCTCGGCCGCTGCGGCGGGGCAGGGGGCATAGCGTTCGACCCCGGCGACCCGCGCCACACCCGGAAGCGCCTCCAGCGCGGCCTCGGCGCTGCCATGCTCTGTCATCAGACGGAAAAAGGTTGCCGGGCCGACCCGGCGGGACCGAATGAGACGAAGCCATGCGACCAGGGACTCTTCCTGGGTGGGTGGTGCGAGGGGGTGGGTGGAAGAATGTTTGTCCACTGGCCGCGCGACTCCGTCTCATCCGTGGGCCGAGATTGCGCGAAGCAAGGTTAACGGCACATGAACGGCGGTGAAAATTTTTCCGAAAACCTGCCCGCCCGCCAGCCCCGCTTTCCGGCCCGGGCCAACACCGCAGGCCGGGCGCTTGCGGCGGGGCCGGCCGGTCAGCGCGCCGCGCCGCCCACCGTCAGGCCGCCGATCAGCAGCGTCGGCTGGCCCACGCCCACCGGCACCCACTGGCCGGCCTTGCCGCAGTTGCCGATTCCCGGGTCGAGCGCCATGTCATTGCCGACGGCGCGGATTTTCTGCATCGCGGTGGGGCCGTCGCCGATCAGGGTCGCGCCCTTGACCGGCGCGCCGATCCGGCCGTCGATCACGCGATAGGCCTCGGTGCAGCTGAACACGAACTTGCCGTTGGTGATATCCACCTGTCCGCCGCCGAACCCCACGGCATAGATGCCATCCTTCACCTCGGTCACGATGTCGTCGGGGCTGGCGTCTCCGCCCATCATGATCGTGTTGGTCATCCGCGGCATCGGCGTATGGGCAAAGCTTTCGCGCCGGCCATTGCCGGTGGGCGCGACCCCCATCAGGCGGGCGTTCTGCCGATCCTGCATGTAGCCGACGAGGATTCCGTCCTCGATCAGCAGGTTGCGCCCCGAGGGCGTGCCCTCGTCATCGAAGGTGATCGAGCCGCGCCGGTCGGGGATCGTGCCGTCATCGAGCACCGTGACCCCGGGCGCGGCCACCCGCTGCCCCATCAGCCCGGCGAAGGCCGAACTGCCCTTGCGGTTGAAATCGCCCTCCAGCCCGTGGCCGACCGCCTCGTGCAGCAGGATGCCGGGCCACCCGGCCCCGAGCGCCACGTCCATCACGCCGGCCGGCGCCGGTTCGGCCCGGAGGTTGACCAGCGCGATCCGCAAAGCCTCTTGCGCGGTGGTCTGCCAATGGTCGCGCGCGATCAGCCCGCCCAGGCCGGTGCGCCCGCCGCCGCCGGCCATGCCGCTTTCACGGCGCCCGTTTTCCTCGACGATGACCGAGACATTCAGCCGCGTCATCGGCCGGATATCCGACAGAAGCTGGCCATCCGGGCGCAGGATGTGGATCTCTTGCAGCGATGCGGCCAGGGTGGCCGAAACCTGCACGACGCGCGGATCCAGATCGCGGGCGAAGGCGTCGATCTCGCGCAGGGTCTCGATCTTGACCGGAAATTCGGCGCCCGCCATCGGGTCGGCATCGGTATAGAGCCGCCGGTTGGTCGCGTGCGGCCCGTCCGCCATCACGCCGCCGCCATCGCCGACCGCCAGCCGCGCGGTTTGCGCCGCGCGTCGGAGCGCGCTTTCGCTGATCTCGGTGGAATGCGCATAGCCCGAGGCCGCGCCGCGCACGGCGCGCAGGCCGAAACCTTCGGATGCGTCATAGCTGGCCGTCCTGATTCGCCCGTCATCCAGCATGATCGCCTCGGACCGGCGCCGTTCGAGGAACAGCTCGCCATCATCGGCGCCGGCGGTGGCATCGCGCAAGACCGCAAGGGCGCGCTCCTGGTCGAGAGAATCGGTAAACGGCTGGAATCTGGGGTGCTGCATCATCGGTCCTTGCGCCAGATCAAATCGCGGCCCAATGCCGCAACAAACATGGCTTGTTTCATCCGGTGTAATATGGTTTTTGGGGCCGGGAACTCAACGGCCTGACCGAATTTCGGGTGCCGTTCAGCGGCCACGGGCCGCCATTCGAACAGGGAATGCACATGCGGATTTCATCTTTGCTTGGCGGCGTCTCGGCCGCAGCTGCTGCAACGATCATGGCAAAATCGGCGCTGGCACAGGAGACTGTGGACGGGCTCAGGATCATCGGCAAGCCGGTGGATGGCGGGACCGGCTTTCAGCCGGCCGCGACGGAACTGGCGCGCGATTTGCAGGGGCTGGACGGGATGATCAACTGGATCATCGGGGCGATCTGCCTGTTCGTCCTGGCGCTGTTGATCATCGTCATCCTGCGATTCAACCGTCGTGCGAACCCCAAGCCGGCCAGCTTTACCCACAATTCGCCGCTGGAAGTCACCTGGACCATCGTGCCGATCATCATCCTGGTCGTCATCGGGGCCTTCTCCCTGCCGGTGCTGTTCAAGCAGATGGAGATCCCGAAGGCCGATGTGACCGTCAAGATCACCGGCTATCAATGGTATTGGGGCTATGAATACCCCGATGAGGGGTTCTCGTTCGACAGTTACATGCTTCAGAAGGACCAGCTGGCCGAGGCGGGCTATCCCGAAGACATGTACCGGCTGGCGACCGACACGGCCATGGTTGTGCCGACCGGCAAGAACGTGGTGATCCAGGTCACCGGCGCCGACGTGATCCATTCCTGGGCGATGCCGGCCTTCGGCGTGAAGCAGGACGCGATCCCCGGACGCCTGGCCGAGATGTGGTTCAAGGTCGACAAGGGGATGGAGGGGATCTATTTCGGGCAGTGTTCGGAACTGTGCGGTTCGAACCATGCCTTCATGCCGATCACCGTCAAGGCCGTCACCCCCGAAGCTTATGAGGCGTGGCTGGAAAAGGCCAAGGCGGAATATGCCGATGCCGGCGCGGCGAAGCCGGTCAAGGTGGCGTCGGCCGATTGAATTTCCGCGGGCGGGCGGAACGCTGACCGCCCGCCCCACCCCGACCCGAGGACAGAATGACCGATATCGCAACCGCCTTCGATCAGACCGGTGAAGCCGGGTTCGGCGATTACGTGGCGCTTCTCAAGCCCCGCGTGATGTCGCTGGTCGTGTTCACGGCGCTGGCCGGTCTGGTCGTGGCGCCGGTGGCCGTCCATCCTTTCGTGGCATTTTTTGCGATCCTGTTCATTGCAGTGGGCGGCGGCGCGTCGGGCGCGTTGAACATGTGGTGGGACGCCGATATCGATGCGGTGATGCGGCGCACGGCGCAACGCCCGGTGCCGGCCGGTCGCGTCGCCCCGGAAGAGGCGTTGGGCCTGGGGCTGGCGCTTTCGGGCTTCTCGGTGGTGATGCTGGGCCTCGCGTCGAACTGGTTCGCCGCGGCCTTGCTGGCCTTCACGATCTTTTTCTATGCCGTGGTCTATACGATGTGGCTCAAGCGCGCGACGCCGCAGAACATCGTGATCGGTGGCGCGGCCGGGGCGTTTCCGCCGATGATCGGCTGGGCCGTGGCCACGGGTGGCGTCAGCCTTGAATCGGTTCTGATGTTCGCGCTGATCTTCATGTGGACGCCGCCGCATTTCTGGGCCCTGGCGCTGTTCATGAAAAGCGATTATGCGGATGCCGGCGTGCCGATGCTGACGGTCACGCATGGCCGCCGGGCGACGCGACGCCATGTGCTGGCCTACACGCTGTTGCTGGCTCCGGTGGCATTGGCGATCGCGGCCACCCCGATCGGCGGGCCGGTCTATCTGGCCGTGTCGCTGGTGCTGAACGCGCAGTTCATCCGCGGGGCGCTCGCGATCCGCCGCCGCGACGAGGCTGCGGCCGACGCGGACGGTTACGCGGTCGAAAAGCGGTTCTTCCGGTTCTCGCTGATCTATCTGTTCCTGCATTTCGTGGCGCTGATGGTGCAAAGCGGTATGGGCGCCTACGGGCTTGGAGTGTGGTAGCATGTCGTTCCGCGAAGAACACGAATTGCACAAGCGCCGTTTTGGCCGCAATCTGGGGCTGGGCCTTGTGCTGGCGGCCTTCGTCGTCCTGGTCTTCGGCCTGACCGTGGTCAAGGTGACCGAAGGCGATCCGATGCAGGCCTTCGATCATGTCGCGCGGCCCGAGATGGCAATGCCCGCGGACCGGCAGGAGAGCGGCCAATGAGCATGGATGCCAAGCAGAAGACCGTGCTGAAGCTGGCTGGTGTCGTGGTCTTCATGGGCGCCATGGCCTGGGCGGCGGTGCCTGCCTACAACCTGTTCTGCCGGGTGACCGGGTTCGGCGGCACGACCGGCGTCGCGTCGGCCGGGTCGGACCGGGTGCTGGACGAGACCATCGAGATCCGGTTCGATGCCTCCAGGGAACGCGGCTTTCCCTGGGAATTCGCGCCGGTCGAGACAACGATGGAGCTGAAGATCGGTGAGACCGGGCTCGCCTTCTACGAGGCTTACAACCCGACGGACCGGGTGATCGCGGGCAGCGCCAGTTACAATGTTGCGCCCTATTCCGCGGGCGGGTATTTCACCAAGATCGACTGTTTCTGCTTCACGATGCAGGTATTGCAGCCGGGCGAGCGGGTGCAGATGCCTGTCACCTTCTATGTCGATCCCGCCATCAAGGACGACCCGGAGGCGAAATACGTTCCGACGATCACTCTGAGCTATACCTTCCACGAGGCCGAACTGCCGAAAGAGCAGGCCCGGCTCGACGCCGATACCGGCACCACAACAAACTTCAACTGACGTCTCAGGCGAGGGACCCCAATGGCGCATGAGAAAAACCACGACTACCATATCATAAACCCGTCGATCTGGCCGCTTCTGGGGGCGCTGGGCGCGTTCGTCATGCTCTATGGCGCGGTCATGTTCTTCCACGACAACGGCCCCTGGATCATGTTGATCGGCTTCGCCCTGGTGGCCTATGTAATGTTCGGCTGGTGGTCCGAAGTGGTCGCCGAGGCGCGCGCGGGCGATCATACGCCGGTGGTTCGGATCGGCCTGCGCTATGGCTTCATCCTGTTCATCATGTCCGAAGTGATGTTCTTCGCCGCCTGGTTCTGGAGCTTTTTCAAACACGCGCTTTATCCGATGGGGCCGCAGAGCCCGGCGGTGGACGGACAATGGCCGCCGGCGGGGATCGAGACATTCGACCCCTGGCACCTGCCGCTGATCAACACGCTGATCCTGCTGTGTTCGGGCGCGGCGGCGACCTGGGCACACCATGCGCTGGTGCATGAGAACAACCGCCGCGACATGCGCAACGGCCTGATCCTGGCGATCGTTCTGGGGCTGACCTTCACGCTGCTGCAGGCCTACGAATACAGCCACGCGGCGTTCGGCTTCTCGGGCAATATATATGGTGCGAACTTCTTCATGGCGACCGGGTTCCACGGCGCGCATGTCGTCATCGGCACGATCTTCCTGTTCGTGTGCCTGCTGCGCACACTGGCGGGCGATTTCACGCCGGAGCAGCATGTCGGTTTCGAGGCGGCGGCGTGGTACTGGCACTTCGTCGACGTGGTCTGGCTGTTCCTGTTCGCGGCGGTCTATATCTGGGGCGGCTGACCGCGCCCATGCCGTCGGCGCGTGAATTTTCGGCAAGGTGAAATCGGCAGGGCGCGGGGTTTCCTGCGCCCTTTGCCGTCGAGGACGGACAAGTCATGACGCGACGTATGATCGTTCCACTTCTGTTCGGCCTGCTGGGGGCGGGCGTGCTCGTCGCGCTCGGGGTGTGGCAATTGCAGCGCCTGGCGTGGAAAGAGGGCGTGCTGTCCCGGATCGAGGCGCGCATTGCGGATGCGCCCGTCGCCCTGCCGGTTGCGCCCGACCCGGCGCGCGATGAATATCTGCCCGTCACGGTTTCCGGGCGCTGGGACACCGGGGCGCTGCGCGTGCTTGCCAGTATCCGGCAGGTCGGCGCGGGACACCGCCTGATCCGCGTGCTGCAGACCGATGACGGCCGGCGGATCCTGGTCGACCGGGGATTTCTGCCCGATGGCGCGGCGCCGGGCCAGCTGCCCGACGGACGGGTGAGGGTCATCGGCAACCTGCACTGGCCCGACGAGGTGGACGGGTTCACGCCCGAACCCGACCTAGCTCAGGGGCTGTGGTTTGCCCGCGACGTGCCGGCGATGGCCGCCGCGCTGGGCGCGCGCCCGGTTCTGGTCGTCGCGCGCAAGATCACGCCGGGCGATTCGACCCTGATGCGCCTGCCGGTGTCGGCCCGGGGCATTCCCAACGATCACCTTGAATACGCCATCACATGGTTTTCGCTCGCCCTGGTCTGGCTGGGGATGACAGGGCTGCTGCTGTGGCGTATCAGGCGGAAAACCGATTGAAGGCGGGCGGATGCAATATGTTTCCACACGGGGCCAGGCCCCGGTTCTGAATTTCGAGCAAGCCATGCTGACCGGGCTGGCCCGCGATGGCGGTCTTTATCTGCCCGAGACGATCCCGGTCATGGCCCCGGCCGAGATCGGCGCATTGGCCGGCCTGTCCTATGAAGAGACGGCGTTCCGGGTCATGCGGCCCTTTGTCGGCGATGCGTTCACGGATCACGAATTCACGGCGATCATCGCGCGGGCCTATCGCGCGTTCGGACATGCGGCCCGCGCGCCGCTGGTGCAGCTTGGCCCCAACCATTTCCTTCTGGAACTGTTTCACGGCCCGACCCTGGCGTTCAAGGATTTCGCGATGCAGCTGATCGGCCAGCTGTTCCAGGCCGCGCTGGAGCGCTCGGGGCAGCGGGTGACGATCGTCGGCGCGACCAGCGGCGACACCGGCAGCGCGGCGATCGAGGCGTTCCGCGGGCTCGACAATGTCGACGTGTTCATCCTGTTTCCGCATGGCCGCGTGTCCGAGGTGCAGCGCCGGCAGATGACCACCCCGACCGAGGACAATGTCCACGCATTGGCGGTGGATGGCGATTTCGACGATTGCCAGGCGGCGGTGAAGGACATGTTCAACGATTTCGCCTTTCGCGACAGCGTGGGGCTGGCCGGGGTCAATTCGATCAACTGGGCGCGGGTGCTGGCGCAGGTGGTCTATTACTTCAGCGCTGCGGTCAGCCTGGGCGCGCCCGGCAGGGTCGTGGATTTCACGGTCCCCACCGGCAATTTCGGCGACATCTTCGCGGGCTACATCGCCAAGCGGATGGGCCTGCCGGTCGGTCAGCTGGTGGTGGCGACGAACCAGAACGACATCCTGCACCGGGCGCTCGGCACGGGCGGGTATGTCAAGCAGGGGGTGGTGCCCTCGATCAGCCCGTCGATGGATATCCAGGTCAGTTCCAATTTCGAGCGCGCGCTTTTCGAGGCTTACGAACGCGACGGCAAGGCGGTGGCGCAGCTGATGGAAGAGCTGAAGACACAGGGTGGCTTCCATATCAGCCAGGGCGCGTTGGAGAAGCTGGGCGAGAGCTTTGCCTCGGGGCGCGCGTCGGAAGAGGAGACATCGGCGACGATCCGCGCCGTGCATGCCGCAACGGGCGAGATCCTCTGCCCGCATTCGGCCGTCGGTGTCCGGGTGGCCGAGGCGCATCTGCGCGGTCCGGTCCCCATGGTCACGCTGGCCACAGCGCATCCCGCGAAATTCCCCGATGCGGTCGAGGCCGCAACCGGGCTGCGCCCGCCATTGCCGGCGCGGCTCGCGGATCTTTACGAACGCGACGAACGGGTGAGCCGTGTTGCAAACGACCTGGGCGCCATCGAGGCGCTGATCAAGGAAAGGCGCCGCGCGTGAGTGTCGAGATCCACAGGCTGTCCAACGGATTCCGCATCGTGACCGAGGTGATGCCCGGTTTCAAATCGGCGGCGCTGGGGATCTGGGTGACGGCGGGCGGCCGCCACGAGCGGGTCGAACAGAACGGTATCGCGCATTTCCTGGAACACATGGCGTTCAAGGGGACCGAGCGGCGCAGCGCCATGCAGATCGCCGAGGCGATCGAGGATGTCGGCGGCCATATCAATGCCTATACCAGCCGCGAAATGACGGCCTATTACGCCCGCGTGCTGGAGGCCGACGTGCCGCTGGCGCTGGACGTGATCGCCGATATCGTGCTCAATCCGGTCTTCGATCCCGCCGAGATAGAGGTCGAGCGGGGCGTGATCCTTCAGGAAATCGGCCAGGTCCTGGACACGCCCGACGACATCATCTTCGACTGGCTGCAAGAGGCCGCCTATCCCGACCAGGCTCTGGGGCGCAGCATCCTCGGCCCGGCCGAGCGTGTGCGCAGCTTTTCCCGCGCCGATCTGGCCAAATTCGTGCGCGAACATTACGCGCCAGAACAGATGATACTTTCGGCGACCGGGGCCGTGGATCACGGAGAGATCGTGCGCCTGGCCGAAAAGCTGTTTGGCCATCTTGAACCGGCAAGCCAGCCGGACGCCACCGCGGCCCGGTTTTCCGGCGGCGAAAAGCGCATGGTCCGGCCGCTGGAACAGGCGCATTTCGCGCTTGCCTTCGAGGCCCCGGGATATCGCGATCCGGCCGTCTATACGGCACAGATCTATGCCAGCGCCCTGGGCGGGGCGATGTCATCGCGCCTGTTCCAGGAGATCCGGGAAAAGCGCGGCCTGTGCTACACCATCTTCGCGCAGGCCGGGGCCTTCGCCGATACCGGGATGGTCACGATCTATGCCGGCACTTCTGCTGCACAGCTGCGCGAGCTTGGCGAGTTGACGATCTCGGAAATGGCCCGTGCGGCCCGGGACATGACCCCGGCCGAGGTGGGCCGGGCCCGGACGCAGATGAAGGCGGGATTGCTGATCGGGCTGGAAAGCCCGTCGGCCCGCGCCGAGCGGCTGGCGCATCTGCTGGCGGTCTGGGACAGGATTCCGGATCTGGAAGAGACGATCGCGCGGATCGACGCGGTGACCACCGGCGACGTGAAGGCGTTCGGTGCGGATCTCGTGGCGTCGGGGCGCGCGGCGATGGCGCTCTATGGCCCGGTGGAGGATGCGCCGGAGCTTGCCGAACTTCAGGGCGGGCGTGCCGCGTGATGCTGTCGCGGCGGCGGAAGGTCCGGATCGAGACCGACCGGATGACGCTGCGCCCACCGCAGCATGTCGATTTCACCCCCTGGACGCGCCTGCGCCAGTCCAGCCGCGATTTCCTTGTCCGGTGGGAGCCGACCTGGGCCGACGATCACCTGACGCGCAAGGCGTTCACCAACCGTGTCTATTGGGCGCAGCGGGCGCTGGCGGGGGGGACCGCGTTGCCGCTGTTTCTGATCCGGCGTTCCGACCAGGTGCTGCTGGGGGCGATCACGCTGGACAATATCCGCCGCGGCCCGGCGCAGTCGGGCACGCTGGGTTACTGGGTGGGGCAGCCGCATGCGCGGCAGGGTTACATGCGCGAAGCGATCGAGGCGGTGGTGCATCATGCGTTCACGCAGCTCGATCTCAGCCGGATCGAAGCCGCCTGCCTGCCCGAGAACGCCGCCTCGCGCGGGGTGCTGGAGCGCTGCGGCTTCAAGTATGAGGGCGTCGCCCAGAGCTATCTTCAGATTGCCGGCCGCTGGCGCAATCACGTCCTTTACGCCAATCTGCGCGGTGATCGCCGCGGGCGCACCGATGTGGGGTGAGCCCGGCCGCCGGCGTCAATGCGGCGCGCGGCGACCGACCGGCTTGCGCCCGGGCGCCGACCGGGGCATTGAATGCACATGACACTCAACCCCGTGACCGACGATTTCATCGCGGGCCTGCGCGCTGACCTGCCCGCGGCGGCCTTTCGCAGATTGACCCCGGCCTATCTGGAAGAACCGCGCGGCCGCTATCACGGCCATGGCGGGCTGCTGGTCGCACCCGCCAATACCGACGAGGTGGCCCTGATCGTCCGCGCCTGCAATGCGGCGCGGGTCGCGCTTGTGCCCTATGGCGGCGGCACCGGACTGGTTGGCGGACAGGTGATGGAGGATGGTCCCGCGCCGGTGATCCTGTCGCTGGAGCGCATGGCCGCGATCCGCGACGTGAACCCGCGCGAGAACGTCGTGGTGGCCGAGGCGGGGGCGATCCTGGCCGACATCCAGGCCGCCGCCCGGGACGCGGACCGGCTGTTTCCGCTGTCGCTCGCGTCGGAAGGATCGGCGCGGATCGGCGGCAATCTGGCCACCAATGCCGGCGGAAGCAACGTGCTGCGTTACGGCAACGCGCGCGATCTGTGCCTGGGGCTGGAGGCGGTGCTGCCCGACGGGTCGATCTGGCACGGCCTGACGCGCCTGCGCAAGGACAATACCGGCTATGACCTGCGCAACCTGCTGATCGGGGCCGAAGGCACCCTTGGGGTGATCACCGCGGCGGCGCTGAAGCTCTATCCGCGGCCGGCGCGGGAAGGGGCCGCGCTGATCGTTGTCAACGACCCCGCGGCGGCACTGGACCTGCTGGCCATCGCCCGCCAGCGGATCGGCGAGGGGATCTCGGCCTTCGAGCTGATCGGGGGCATGGGGCTGGATTTCCTGGCCGAGACGATGCCGGAATTGCGCCAGCCATTTGCCGACCGGCCCGACTGGATGGTGCTGATCGACCTCGGGCTGGGCGCCGGGCAGGCCCCCCAGGCAGAACTGGAAGAGCTGTTCGCCGAGGCCGCCGAGGCGGGGCTGGTCAGCGATGGCGTCGTCGCCCAGTCCGAGGCGCAGCGCGCCGAGTTCTGGGCGTTGCGCGAACGCATCCCCGAGGCCAACCGAAAGATCGGCGCGATCTCGTCGCATGACATATCGCTGCCACTCGGGGCGATCCCGGACTTCATCCCCGAGGGGATCGACGCGCTGTCCGAAATCGACAGCTTCCGGGTGAACTGCTTCGGCCACCTGGGCGATGGCAACCTGCATTACAACGTGTTCCCCGCGGCCGGGGCAAGCCGGGCGGATCATGAATTTCAGCGCGACGCGATCAAGCGATGCGTGCATGACATCGTGCACCGGATGGGGGGATCGGTCAGTGCCGAACACGGTATCGGCCGGCTCAAGGTCGCCGATCTGAACCGTTATGGCGATCCGGCCAAGCTGGCCGCGATCCGCGCGATCAAGGCGGCGCTGGACCCGAACGGCATCATGAACCCCGGCGTGATCGTTGCCGCCGGGACCGGTGCCGGCTGAGGAACGCCGCCTTGATCGCGCGTGCCCGTGGCGCACAAGGCGATACCTCACTGCGCGTTTGCGAGGCGCGGTTAAGCTATCGCACGCATCCCGGTGCGATTTCGAAAGCGATGATCCGTCACATATCCTCGGGACCGGTGTCGATCAGCCATCCGCCCGGGCCGGCGACGTGATCCGGAAGGATGTGGATCATTGTCCCGCGGAGGATGCAGAGCGTCACGATGCTCAGCGCGATCTCGTCGAAGGTGATGGTCGAAATCCAGGTCATGGCCGCGCTCCGGTCGTTTGGCTGACTCGGGTGTGGAAAAAAAAGACGGCCGAAATAGGGCGTTGTTGTGCGAATCCGTTCTTCGCCGGGTCCGTGGCCCGGGCGGCCGCGCGCGCAAGTTCAGCGGCCTTGCGCGGATTATGCTTCCATCCGCGTTGCGGGTATACTGGACATCAAATCGGGTCAATCACCACGCGGAGGCGGCGATGATAAATGGATACCGGCGGAAGGATGGCGCCCTGGTCGGCACGCCGGACGCAACAGGCGAGGGCGTGATCTGGATCGACGTTCTTCGCCCGACCGAGCAGGAGCGTGCGACGCTTTCCGAACTGGTGGGGGTGGCGCTGCCGAGCCGGGCCGATCAGGAAGAGATCGAGCAATCCTCGCGGTTATACATCGATGACGGGGTTCCCGTGATGACCGCGCTTTTGCCAGCGCGAAGCGATCAGCAAGAGCCGGTGAGCGGGCCGGTCACATTCGTTCTGGCGAAAGATCGGTTGATCACGATTCGGCATCACGATCCGCGCCCCTTTACCACCTATCCGCCGCGGGCCGGGCGCAGCTCGGGCGATTGTTCGACGCCAGAGGGGGTTCTGATGGGTCTGATCGAGGAGATCATCGACCGACTGGCCGACATCACCGAACAGGCCGGCCAGGAAATCGATCAGATCTCGCGCCGGACCTTCCGGAACGAGGATGATGACAAACGCAGCGATCACCGCGAATTGCTGCGCCAGATCGGGCTGAACGACGGGCTCCTGATGCAGTTGCGCGAAAGTCTTCTGACGATGGAACGGCTTACCGGATACCTCTATCCGGTGCTGGAGAGCCGCAAGGCCGACAAGGCCCTGCGCGATCGGTTGAAGACCCAGAACCGCGATATCCGCACGATCTCGGAACAGGCCGGGTTCCTTCAGCAAAAGACCGGGCTGCTGCTGGAGGCGACCCTGGGGCTGATCAATATCGAGCAGAATGCGATCATCAAGATCTTCTCGGTCGCGGCGGTGGCCTTCCTGCCGCCCACCTTGATCGCATCGATCTACGGGATGAATTTCGATTACATGCCGGAACTTAATTGGCGGCTTGGCTATCCGCTTGCGGTTGTCCTGATGATCGTCTCGGCCGGGCTGCCGATGTGGTATTTCCGCCGGCGCGGCTGGCTGTGATCGCCCTGAGGTGAGGTGCAGGCCAGGTCGGGCACCATCGGCAGTTTCCTGCCGAAAATACGAAAGTGACGCCGCGCCGACCGGCCGGAATGATTTGGCGCAATCCCTGGCCACGCATTTCGGTGTATCCTTGCGGCTCGGATCACCATGGGGGGAAAAATGACCGATACGCAAAAACGGACATCCGGACAGGCCAAACCGATGGCCGGTTTCAATCAGGCACAGGCGGCCCAATTCGGGATGCTGGGCTGGTTCGGCACGGCGATGATCGAGAGCGCGACCCGCGCCGGGGCGGAATTCACCGAATTTCTGAACGAGCGGATAAAGGAGGACGTGAAGACCCAGCACGCTTTGCTGAATTGTCGCGACATGGACCGGCTGGCCGAGATTCAGGCAGGTTTCCTCAAGACCGCCGTCGAGCAATACGCGGCCGAAACCGGCAAGCTGATGAATATCGGCAACGCGATGTTCGAAAAGATGAAGAGCACTCCGGGCAGTTAGGCGGCGCGTTCCATCTGTGTCGCGAGCCGGTCCAACATCGCAAGACACTGGCCAAGCTGGTCGATCGCGACGAATTCATCGGGCTTGTGGGCCTGCGCGATCGCGCCGGGCCCACAAACAACGGCCGACATGCCCATGTCCTGGAAGAGCCCCGCCTCGGTGCCGAAGGGCACCGTCTGTGTGCCGTTCTGTCCGGTCAGTTCGGCAACCAGTTGCCGCGCTGCATTCTCGTCCATCGGGTCCAGGCCGACGACCTCTCCGATCACGGTGGTGTCGATCGCCGCATCCGGGTGGATGGCGCGCATCTCGGGCAGAAGCACCTCGTCGCAATAGCGTGCGATCTCGGCCTTGACGAAATCGGCGTCGCCGGGCTGGATCGGGCGCATCTCCCATTCGACCTCGGCCTTGCCGGGGATCACGTTATGCGCGACACCGCCGTGGATCCGGCCCAGGTTGATCGTCGTGAAGGGCGGGTCGAACGGGCTGTTGGCCGGGGCCCGGCCCTTGAGCGCGTCGCGCAATTCAAGCAGTCGGGTGACATAACGCACCGCATATTCGGCGGCATTCACCCCGACACCGGGGTCAGAGCCGTGGCCCTCCAGCCCGTGGAATTCGGCCGTGTATTCGAAGCAGCCCTTGTGCGCGTCTATGATCTTCATTTCCGTCGGTTCGCCGATGATGGCGATGTCGGGGCGGATGCCGCGCGCCTTCAACTCGGCCACCAGCGCCTGGCCGCCCAGGCAGCCGACCTCTTCGTCATAGGTAAAGGCGAAATGCAAAGGCCGCTTCAGGTCGGCCCGCGCGAACCGTGGCGCCATCGCCAGGGTGCAGGCGATGAAGCCCTTCATGTCGCAGCTGCCGCGCCCGTAGAGGCGCCCGTCCGCCTCGCGCAGGGCGAACGGATCCGATGACCAGTCCTGATCGGCGACCGGCACCACGTCGGTATGGCCTGACAGCACGACCCCGCCCGGCGCATCGGCGGGCCCCATCGTGGCGAACAGGTTTGCCTTGTGGCCGGTTTCATCCTCCATCAGATCGACCCGCGCGCCGAGTTCCGACAGCAGCGCGGCGATATGCACGATCATCTCGTGATTGCTGTCCGAGGACACGGTGGGATAGGCCACCAGATCCTTCAGCAGGGCCTGGGTTCTGTCGAGCATGTCACCTCTTGACGAAAAGCTGGCGGGGCCGGTTGCAGAAGGTTTCGGCCGGACCGGAGGGGGTGATGAGGATCGGCTCGGTGATCTCCATCCCCCAGTTTTCCATCCACAGCCCGGGCATGAAATGAAAGGTCATGCCCGGCTCCAGGATGGTTTCGTCCTCGGCGCGGAAGCTGATCGTGCGCTCGCCCCAGTCCGGCGGATAGGACAGGCCGATGGGATAGCCGCAGCGGGCGCTGCGGCTGATGCCCGCGGCTTCCAGCGGGGCGGCCAGCGCATTGGCCACGTCGCAGGCACGGTTGCCGGCGCGGGCGGCCTGAAGCCCGGCTTCCAGTCCTTCGACCAGCGCCGCCTCGGCGCGCAGCAGGTAATCCGGCGGCTCGCCCAGAAAGACGGTGCGCGAAAACGGCGCATGATAGCGGCGGTAGCAGCCCGACATTTCGAAAAAGGTCGCCTCGCCGGTTTCGAACGGGCGGCCGTCCCAGGTCAGGTGCGGCGCCGCGGCATCCGACCCCGAGGGCAGAAGCGGCACGATGGCGGCATAATCGCCCCAATCCTCGTCCACGCCGCGAATGGCCTGGCGGCAGATCTCGGCCACCAGTTCGTTCTTGGGCAGGCCGGGCTCGACCAGTTCCAGCACCTTGTCCACCAGCGATTCCGAGATCCGCGCGGCGCGGCGCATGAAATCCAGCTCTTCGTCGGATTTCACGCCGCGCTGCCAGTTCACCAGCCCGCCCGCGTCGATGAGTTGCGCCTCGGGCAATTCCTCGAGCAGCGTCAGATAGGCCTTGGCCGAGAAATAATAGTTGTCCATCTCGACGCCGATGCGCTTTTCGCCATAGCCCAGATCCTTGATCATCCGGGCCAGCGCCTGCATCGGGTGACGCTCGGTCGATTGCACATAGATATCGGCATATTGGGCGACATGGGCGTTGTCCATCCACACGGTGCGCACCGCGCCGTTGGCATCCTGCCCGCGGCCCCACCACATCGGATCGGCATCGTGAAAGACCAGCACCCCCTGGTGGACATAGAACGACCAGCCGTCATAGCCCGTCAGCCAGGCCATGTTCGACGGATCCTCGATGAACAGCATGTCCAGCCCCTGGGCGTCCATCGCCGCGCGCACCTTGTCAAGGCGGCGTTCATACTCGGCCAGGCTGAAAGGGGCCCGGCTTTCGGCCAGATAGGGAAATTCGGAACTGTCTTCCATCACGGCCGTCTGTCTCCTCGTCAGCGCTCACACCGACCCGTCCCATGTTGACTTGGGCTTCGGTCGCGTGCTGCTTTGGGGGGTGGGCCGGCTTGCCGGTCCCGTTGAACCACGACTCAGGATGCGGCTTTCAAAGGCCCGTTCCCCAACGCAGGCGACATGAAATTGTCCCATAACGACAAAGGTGGCGGATGCTGCGGACGCTAGATGACATGGATCGCCGCTGCAACCGCATAGCAGCAGGAAGGTTCCGCGCGCCCGCGAAACGGTCGCGGCGTGGCGGCCGGCGCCCTGTCCGGACCCGGGGCAAACTCCGGGGCCCGCGCGCATGACCCGGCTGGATCAACGCGACCTGGACATCCTGCGCATTCTCTGGCGCGAGGGACGGATCACCAAGGCAGCCCTGGCCGCACGCATCAACCTGTCGCCGACACCCTGCTGGGAACGTCTGAAGCGCCTGGAAAAAGCGGGACTGATCGAAGGCTATGGCGCGCGGATCTCGTTGCGCGCACTGGGCCCGCATGTGCTGGTCTTCGTCGCGGCGGAACTGGACAATCATCGCACCGAGACCTTTGCCGGGTTCGAAGCCGCGATGCAGGAATATCCCGAGGTGACGGGATGCTGGGCGCTGGGTGGCGGGTTCGATTATCTGATGCAGGTCGTGACGCCGTCGATCGACAGCTATCAACGGCTGATCGACGGGATGTTGGCCGCCCGAATCGGACTGGCACGCTACTATACCTATATCGTGACGAAGCCGGTCAAAACGTCTGGCCTTCCGCCGCTCGATCTGCTTGCATCGCAGGCAAGGCAGACGAATTGACTATTTCGACCGATCCCGGCAGGCGGAATCGTCTGTTTGCGGCTTTCGCTTTGGTTACATCCTCGTCGCGGCAGGATGTATCCTCGGGCCAAATCCCATGTCGGAGGTTCGCCCATGTCACGTCATCAATCCGCGCTGAACGCGCTTAACGATCCGCGCCTGGTGCGCCAGTTTTCCTATATCGGCGGCAAGTGGACCGGCGCCGGGGACAATGCGACGCTGGCCGTGACCGACCCTGCCACCGGCGCCTGGCTGGGCGAGGTGGCCAGCCTGTCGGCCGGGGAATCCCGCGCCGCGGTCGACGCCGCCGATGCGGCCTTTCCGGTCTGGTCGGGGTTGCTGCCGCAGGAGCGATCGCGCCTGCTGCGCCGCTGGTTCGAACTGATGTGCACGCATCGCGAGGACCTGGCCCGGATCATGGTCCTGGAACAGGGCAAGCCGATATCGGAAGCGCGCGGCGAGATCGATTATGCCGCCTCGTTCCTGGAGTTCTATTCCGAAGAGGCCAAGCGCCCGAATATCGAGGGCGTGACCAGCCACCTGCCCGATGCGGAGGTCGAGATCTGGCGCGAGCCGGTGGGCGTCGCCGCGCTGATCACGCCCTGGAATTTCCCCTCGGCGATGCTGACCCGCAAGGCCGGCGCGGCGATGGCGGCGGGCTGCACGGTGGTCGCGCACCCCTCGGGCGAGACGCCCTTCTCGGCGCTGGCGCTGGCCGAACTGGCCGAGCGTGCCGGCCTGCCCGCCGGGGCCTTCAACGTGGTCACCGGCAAGGCGTCCGCCGTCGTGGAGCCCTGGACGGCCGATCCGCGCGTGCGTGCGCTGTCCTTCACCGGCTCGACCGAGATCGGCAAGCTGCTCTATCGCCAGTCCGCCGATACCGTGAAACGGCTGGTGCTGGAACTGGGCGGGCACGCGCCTTTCATCATGTTCGCCGATGCCGACATGGATCAGGCGGTGGAAGAGGCGATCAAGGCCAAATTCGCCACCACCGGGCAGGACTGCCTGGGGGCAAACCGGTTCTATGTCGAGCGGTCGGTCTATGACGCGTTCTGCACCCGCTTCGCGCAGGCGACGGAAAAGCTGACGCTGGGCAACGGGCTGGACGATCCCGATCTCGGCCCGCTGATGAACGAAAAGGCGGTCGCCAAGCAGGAAGAGCATGTGGCCGATGCGCTGTACAAGGGCGCGCGGTTGATGACAGGTGGCGCGCGCGGCCCGCAGGGGCCGCTGTTCTATCAGCCCACGGTGCTGGCCGATGTGCCCGACGCGGCATCGATCATGCGCGAGGAAACCTTCGGCCCCGTCGCGGCGATCACCCCCTTCGACAGCGAAGACGAGGTCTTGCAACGGGCCAACGCGACGGAATACGGGCTGGTGGCCTATCTGCACACGATGGACCCGCGCCGTATATATCGCGCCTCGCGCGCGCTGGAATTCGGCATGGTCGCGGTCAACCGCACCAAGGTCACCGGCGCGCCGATCCCCTTTGGCGGCTACAAGCAATCCGGTGTGAACCGCGAGGGCGCGCGCCTCGGGATGGAAGCCTTCACCGAGGTCAAGTATGTCTGCCGCGACTGGGCCTGAGCCGCAGCAGGAGGCAGCGCCGCAGGGCGCCTCCGGCGGGAGTATTTTCCCCGAGAAGAAGGGTCGGGTGCCGGGCGGCGCGCGACCAGGAAAGAAGAAAGGAAAGAAACGATGTTGAAGAACGATCTGCTCGAGCAATGGGACCGGGAGAATTTCCTGCACCCGTCCACCCATCTGGGCCAGTTCGCGCGCGGAGAGGCACCGCAGCGTGTCGTGACCGGCGGCGAGGGCGTGTTCATCCAGGATCGCGCGGGCAATCGCCTGCTGGATGCCTTTGCGGGGCTTTACTGTGTCAATGTCGGCTATGGACGGAGTGAGATCGCCGAGGCGATTGCCGAACAGGCGCGTGAGCTGGCCTATTACCATGCCTATGTCGGGCATGGCACGGAGGCGTCCATAACCCTGTCGAAAATGATCCTCGATCGTGCGCCCGACAACATGAGCAAGGTCTATTTCGGCCTTGGCGGATCGGACGCGAACGAGACCAACATCAAGCTGATCTGGTATTACAACAACATCCGCGGATTGCCGGAGAAGAAGAAGATCATCAGCCGCTGGCGGGGGTATCACGGCTCGGGCCTGATGACCGGTTCACTGACCGGGCTGGAGCTGTTTCACAAGAAGTTCGACCTGCCCCTGGCGCAGGTCGTGCATACCGAGGCGCCGTATTACTTCCGCCGTCCCGATCCCGACATGAGCGAAGAAGCGTTCAGCGCCTGGTGTGCGGCGGAGCTGGAGCAGCTGATCGAACGCGAAGGCGCGGACACCATCGCGGCCTTCATCGGCGAGCCGCTTCTGGGCACCGGGGGCATCGTGCCCCCGCCGGCGGGCTATTGGGAGGCGATCCAGCCGGTGCTGGAAAAGCATGACATTCTGCTGATCGCCGACGAGGTCGTTACCGGTTTCGGCCGGCTTGGCACCATGTTCGGTTCGGATCATTACGGGATGCGACCCGATCTGATCACCATCGCCAAGGGGTTGACCTCGGCCTATGCGCCGCTGTCGGGGTCGATCGTATCCGACAAGATGTGGAAAGTGCTGGAACAGGGCACCGACGAGAACGGGCCGATCGGCCATGGCTGGACCTATTCGGCGCATCCGATCGGAGCGGCGGCGGGCGTGGCCAACCTGAAGCTGATCGACGAGATGGGCCTGGTCGCGAATGCGGGCGACACGGGCGCCTATCTGAACCGGGCGATGCGCGAGGCGCTGGGCGATCATCCGAACGTGGGCGACATCCGCGGCGACGGCATGCTTTGCGCGGTTGAGCTTGTTGCGGACAAAGCCGACCGGGTGTTCATGGACCCGGACCGGAAGGCGGCGGCCGGCATCGTCGGCGCGATGGCCGAAGACGGGGTGATCGCGCGGGCGATGCCGCAGGGCGAGATCATCGGGTTCGCGCCGCCGCTGTGCCTGAACCGGCAGGAAGCCGACCAGATCGTCGCGGCAACGGAAAAGGCAGTCAGGGCGCAGCTGGGATAGGACTGTCCCCGGTCGCAGCGGGGGGCGCATCATCGGTGCGACACCCCGCTTCGGCACCATCGGCGAACGCATCGAGCCGGGCATCGACGCCGGTGCCCGGCTTCATGCCGTCAGGCTGACTTGTGCCGCATTTCCATGGCCGGGCGCAGCGGCGCCAGGTCGTATCCGGCTGTCGCCGCCGCGCGGATCAGCGTCTCGGGATCCTCGCTGGCAGACATCGCCATGCCCCAGGCCATCGTCGATCGGGTGCCGCTGCGACAGAAGGCCAGCACCGGCCGTTCCGCCTTTGCCAACAATTTTTCGAGCGCATCCACGGTCTCGGTCGTCAGGCCGACCGCGTTGCTGATGGGAAGGTAATGCACCGCCATGCCGAGTTCGCTTGCCGCCTTTTCTATTTCGGCGAAATCCGGTTGGCCGGGTTCCTCGCCGTCGGGGCGGTTGCAGATCAGCGTGCGAAAGCCGCGGCGCGCGGCCTCGGGCAGGTCGGTGGCGGCGATTTGCGGCGCGGCGGCAAAATCCGGGGTGATGGGGCGGATGTCCATGAAACTCTCCGTTGCGATTGAGATGCTGGCCTCGGGGCGAGCGGCGCGGCTGTTACATATCGAAAATGGGATCCAGTTCAAGCCGAGGCCGGGGTCAGGCCGGTGCCGCCAGCAGGCCGGCCGCGATTTCGGGCAGGTCTGCGAACCTGTCGAAGGAGGCGGTGTGGGGGATGTTTTCGAACCCGGTCTTGCGATAGCCTTCGGTGAACAGGGCGAAGGGCAGTCCGGCGGCGCGGGCGGTTTCGGCGTCGATTTCGCTGTCGCCGACGAACAGCGCAAAGGTGGCGCCCAGATCGGCCGCCGCCTTTTGCAGCGGTGCAGCATCGGGTTTGCGCCGGGGCAGGGTGTCGCCGCACACCACCGTGCCGAACAGGCCGTGCAGCCGGAAATGCCGCAAGACCGACATCGTCGGGCGTTGCGGCTTGTTCGTGCACAGGCCAAGGGCAAAGCCGGCCTCGTGCAATGCCATCAGCGCGTCGCGCGCGCCCGGGTAGGGCCGGGTCAGTGCCGTTGCCCCATCATAACGCGCGACGAAGGCGGCATGCAGCCGGGCGTGCGCCTCGGGCGTTTCCTCGATCCCGCAGGCGGCCATCATCCGGCTGACGAAGACGCCCGCGCCATTGCCTATGAAACGGCGCGCCTGGTCCAACGAGATCGGACCGGACCCGGCTTCGGCCAGCGTCGCGTTGGCCACGGCATGGATGTCGGGCGCGCTGTCGAGCAGCGTGCCGTCCAGATCGAAGATGACGGCCTTCACGTCGCCCGGCATTTGATTGACCCTCCTACCGGCGGGACCGGACCGGCAATGCGGTTCCCGCGTCGATCCATTTGCATCACCGCCGGCCCCAGGTCGGCGCATTGCCGCGCTGTTCGCTGCGCAGCCGGCCCGGCTGCGAAGGACGCGCCCACTTATGCAAGTCACATAGGCACAGCGATTGCAGATGACCATGGCAAACATGCCAGCGGGCCGCGCCGCATGCGACAAGGACAGCATTTCGGCGGCATCCGCATCGGGCCGCCGTCCGGATCGTCGGCCAGATCGCGAAAGTCGGGACGGGAATCGGGCGGGGTGATGATCCGGACCTAACTTTTCCGATCTGTATCAATGTCTTACATTGGATGGTTGCAGGCTGGGCGGGATGCAGCCGAAAGTTGCGGACGATGTTACATTCTGTTGCAAAGATTGAGTTGAGGTCCCGTGTCCTGCGGCGTAGCCAAAGGGCGCCTGTCGGAACGAGCGGGCGCGACAGATCGGGTGAACCATGCAGACCACGTTGAAATCCCGGACCCGGTTTACCGGCATCGGGCTCCATACCGGTCAGAAGGTGCGCCTGGCGATCCACCCGGCCGCGGCCGAATACGGCATCTGGTTCCGCCGCACCGACATCGTGGGTGCCGATCCGCTGATCGCGGCGCGTTGGGATTCGGTCGTGCCGACGAAACTCTGCACCCGGCTGGTGAACGAGTCCGGGGTTTCGGTCTCGACCGTGGAGCATGTCATGGCGGCCCTGGCCGGCTGCGGTGTGCATAACGCGATGATCGACATAGACGGCCCCGAGGTTCCGATCCTGGACGGCTCGGCCGCACCTTTCGTCCACGCGATACTGGAGTGCGGGTTGCGATCGCTCGACGCACCGGAACGGGCCATCGAGATCCTGGAGCCGGTCGAGGTTCACGACGGTGCCGCGCGGGCGCGGCTCGAACCGGCCGGAAGCCTGGAGATCGCGTTCCATATCGATTTCCGGGATACGGCGATCGGCCGCCAGGACAAGGTGCTGGACATGGCCAACGGTGCCTTCGTGCGCGAGCTTTGCGACAGCCGCACCTTCTGTCGCCAGGCGGATGTCGAGGCGATGCGCGCCTCCGGGCTTGCGATGGGCGGCACGCTGGAAAATGCGGTCGTCGTGGATGGGCCCCGCGTGCTCAGCCCCGGTGGAATGCGCCATTCCGACGAACCGGTTCGCCACAAGATGCTTGATGCGCTGGGGGATCTGGCCCTTGCCGGGGCGCCCATTCTGGGACGCTATACCGGAACCCGCGCCGGTCACGCGCTGACCAATCGGCTGCTGCGGACGATGTTCGCCCGTCCGGCTTCTTTCCGCATGATTACATGCGATCCCCGCACTGCGCGGCGTTTGCCGGGCGTCGGGATCCGTGCCGACGATCTGCGCCTCGTCGCCTGATCTCCGAAATCCGGGCCAAAGACATTTTGCGCCGGATTTTTCTGTGCTACGAAACGGGGGCACGGCGCCCGTTGGCGCGTCGAGAACACGGAAACGACAAGGGTAGGCGGTTCATGGGCACAAGCAGGTCGCACAAGGCGCTGGTCGCGGCGGTCATGTCGCTGGGCCTGCTGGCGTCCTGCGGGGGCGGCGGATTCGGGGGCGGGCCGAAAGAGCCGGCGCTGGAAAGCCTGACCGCCGAGCAGATCTATCGCAAGGCGGAATTCGAACTGGAATCGCGCAAGGATCCGGAAAAGGCGGCCGAGCTGTTCGCAGAGGTCGAGCGGTTGTATCCCTATTCCGAATGGGCCCGGCGCGCCCTGATCATGCAGGCCTATGCCTTTCACCGCGACCGGAAATATGAAGAGGCCCGCGCCGCGGCGCAGCGGTATATAGATTTCTACCCGGCCGATGAGGATGCGGCCTATGCCCAATACCTTCTGGCGCTGACCTATTACGACCAGATCGACCTGGTCGGCCGCGACCAGGGCCTGACCTATCAGGCGCTTCAGGCCTTGCGCACGGTGATCGAGCGCTATCCGGAAAGCGAATATGCGCAATCGGCGATCCTGAAATTCGACCTGGCCTTCAACCATCTTGCCGCCAAGGAGATGGAGATCGGGCGCTATTACCTCAAGCGCGGGAATTATGCGGCGGCGATCAACCGGTTCCGCGTCGTGGTGGAAGATTACCGAACCACGACGCTGACCGCCGAGGCGCTGTATCGGCTGGTCGAAAGCTACCTTTCGCTGGGCCTGACCGACGAGGCACAGACGGCGGGTGCGATCCTGGGCTACAACTTCCGCTCCACCGAATGGTATCAGGATGCCTATGATCTGCTTCGCGGCCAGGGGCTGAAGCCCGAGCAGCGCGGCACCGGCTGGCTGAGCAAGGTCTATCGCCAGATGATCAAGGGCGAGTGGCTCTGATCATGGGGCACTAGGGCATGTTGCGCAGTCTCGACATCCGGGACCTGCTTATCATCGACCGGCTGGAACTTGCCTTTCAGCCGGGTCTCAACGTGCTGACCGGCGAGACGGGGACCGGCAAGTCGATCCTGCTCGACGCGCTCGGCTTCGTGCTGGGCTGGCGCGGCCGGGCCGAACTGGTGCGCGCGGGCGCCGCCCAGGGCGAGGTGGTGGCGGCGTTCGACCTGGCGCAGGATCATCCGGCAAGGGCCATCCTGCAAGAGGCCGGTCTGCCCGCGGGCGACGAGTTGATCCTGCGCCGGGTGAATACCGCCGAAGGGCGCAAGACGGCCTGGGTCAATGACCGTCGCGCAAGCGGTGAGGTGTTGCGCGCCCTGTCCGACACGCTGGTGGAACTGCATGGCCAGCAGGACGATCGCGGTCTGCTGAACCCGCGCGCGCACCGGGCGCTTCTGGACAGTTTTGCCGGCACCGCTGCGGATGTCGCCGCCACCCGCGCCGCGTGGCGTGGCCTGGCCAAGGCGCGCGCCGCGCTGGAGGCCGCCGAGGCCGAGCTGGCGGCGATGCGCAGGGAAGAGGAATATCTGCGTCACGCGGTGGACGAACTGGACAGGCTGGACCCGCAGCCGGGCGAAGAGGCCGAACTGGACAGCCGGCGCCGGATGATGCAGGCCGCCGACCGCATCCGGGAGGACATCATCCGCGCCCATTCCGCGACCGGAAGCGACGGCGCCGAGGGAATGATGGGCGATGCGTTGCGCTGGCTGGAGGGGGCGGCCACGACCGCCGAAGGCGCGCTGGACGAGGCGATCGACGCGCTTGGCCGGGCCCTGGCCGAGCTGGGCGAGGCGCAGCAGGGAATCGAACGCTTTCTCGAACAGCTCGCCTTCGACCCGGCCGAGCTGGAACGGGTCGAGGAACGCCTGTTCGAGATACGCGCCCAGGCGCGCAAGCATGGCGTTCTGCCCGACGACCTGGGCGGATTCGCCGAGGATCTGCGCGCCCGGCTGGCGGCCCTCGACGCGGGCGAGGGAAAGCTCGAAGACCATCGCGCCGATGTCAGCCGGGCAAGGGAGGAATACGACCGGCTGGCCGAAGCGCTGTCGCGCCGCCGCCAGGCCGCCGCCGCGAAGCTCGACCGCGCGATGGCCGCGGAACTGGCGCCGCTTAAGATGGAGCGCGCGGTCTTTTCCACCGAGATCGCGCCGGGCGAACCGGGTCCGGAAGGTCGCGATGCCGTCACCTTCGCTGTGGCGACCAACCCCGGCGCGCCGGCAGGGCCGCTCAACAAGATCGCGTCGGGCGGAGAGCTTTCGCGCTTTCTTCTGGCGCTCAAGGTCTGCCTGACCGGGGGCGGCAGCGGCCTGACGATGATCTTCGACGAAATCGACCGCGGGGTGGGCGGCGCCACCGCCGATGCGGTGGGCCGCCGACTTGCGCGGCTGGCCGAAGGTGGTCAGGTCCTGGTCGTCACGCATTCGCCGCAGGTCGCGGCGAAAGGCGCGCATCACTGGCGGGTCGAGAAGACGGTGAAAGGCGACACCACCCTGTCCACCGTCACCCCGGTCGCCGCGGCGGAGCGGATCGACGAACTGGCCCGGATGCTGGCCGGCGACATCATCACCGATGAGGCCCGCGCCGCCGCCCGCGCGCTTCTGTCTGCCTGAGCCGGCTCGGGGTCAGGCCGTGGCCCGGGCCAGGGCCTGATCCAGATCGGCGATCAGGTCGTCGGGATCCTCGATCCCGATCGAAAGGCGCACCATGTCGGGCGCGGCCCCCGCCGCCTTTTGCTGTTCTTCGTTCAACTGGCGATGGGTCGTCGAGGCCGAATGGATGATCAGCGACCGGGTATCGCCCAGATTGGCGACATGGCTGAACAGGTCCACCGCGTCGACCAGCTTGACGCAGGCTTCGTATCCGCCTTTCAGCCCGAAGGTGAACAGCCCGCCGGCGCCTTTCGGATACAGCCTCTGCGCCCGTTCGTAATAGGGGCTCGATGGCAGGCCGGCATAGGTGACCTTCGAGACGGCGGGATGTTTCTCGAGCCAGGCGGCCACTTTCTTCGTGTTCTCCACATGGCGCTGCATCCGCAACGACAGGGTTTCGATCCCCATGAGCGTGTAATGCGCCGCCTGCGGGTTCAGCGTCATGCCCAGATCGCGCAGGCCGATCGCGATGCCATGGAAGGTAAAGGCCAGCGGACCGAAGGTTTCGTGGAATTTCAGGCCGTGATAGGCAGGCTCGGGTTCCGACAGGGACGGGAACCGGCCCGAGGCGGACCAGTCGAACTTGCCCGAATCGACGATCACGCCGCCTGTCACGGTGCCGTTGCCGGTCAGGTATTTCGTCATCGAATGCACGACAAGCGTCGCGCCGTGCTCGATCGGGCGGCACAGGTAGGGCGTCGCCGAGGTGTTGTCGACGATCAACGGGATGCCCGCCTCGTCGGCGATCTTCGCGGCCGCGTCCAGATCGGTGACATAGCCGCCCGGATTGGCGATGGATTCGCAGAATATCGCCTGCGTATCGTCGTCGATCGCGGCTTTCAGCGCGTCGAGATCGTCGAAATCCACGAATTTCGCCGACCAGCCGAAGCGCTTGATCGACTGGCTGAACTGGGTGACGGTGCCCCCGTAAAGCCGGGTCGAGGCGATCACGTTCTTGCCCGGCGCCATCAGCGGGAACAGCGCCATGATCTGTGCCGCATGTCCCGACGAGCAACAGACCGCGCCCTGTCCGCCCTCCAGCGTCGCCATGCGTTCCTGAAGCACCGCGACGGTGGGGTTGGTCAGGCGCGAATAGATGAAGCCGACCTCCTGCAGGTTGAACAGCGCGGCGGCATGGTCGGCGTCGCGGAACACATAGGATGTGGTCTGATAGATCGGCGTCTGCCGCGCCCCGGTGGCCGGGTCGGGCCGCGCGCCGGCGTGAATTTGCAACGTGTCGAAACCGTAAGAGTTGGTCATGGGATCCTCCGGAAATTTCAGGGTCGAGAAAAGCACGAAGCCGCCTCGGGGGCAATTGCAGACCTCGCACGCGGCGGCGCTCGGGGGTTCAGCGAATCCACATCTTGGCTTTCTTCAGCCGGTTGCGGATCATCTTTTCCTGCGCCGGCAGGTTGCTTCGGTCGAACATCTCGCGCGCCTTGCGGCCCTTGGCCTGATAGATCATCCGCTTGAACGGCTCATAGCGTTTCAGCGCCTTCTTGATCCGGTTGGGCGCGGCAATGGCGTCCAGAACCGCGATGGAACGATCGCTTTCACGCGCGAAAAACAGCGCCATCACCCGCCAGTGGCAACTGATGTCACCATCCAGCCCGGACAATTCCGGCCCCGGCCGGCCGCCGCCCAGGGAATGGATGACCAGCGGCAGCGCCACCTGGTCCAGCCAGGGGTCGAGCGGCTGGCAGACCAGCGCGGCCGGCGGGTCGTCGCGGATCGCCGTGGCATAGTCCAGGAAACGCCGCCCGAATTCCCGCGGGCAGCGGTAAAAGAACCAGCCCGCGTTGAAATAGAGATAGCGGCGCCAGTATTCGTCGGGTTGCGACCGGTCGAGCGAGCTGTCGAAATCCAGCCCGAACCGGTCATAGAGCGATTTCCAGATCTCGGTATAGCCCGGGCCGTAAAGTTCGATCACCGGCCAGGTGCCCTCGCGTCGCATCGAGGCGGCGGGGCGATCGAAGTCGAAGGGCACGGAACTGAGCGGCCCGGTGATCAGCGTGTCGGTGTCGAAGAACACGAAGGGCTCGTCCGGGGGCAGGGCCGCCAGCCCCTCGATCTTGTTGCCCTGCGGATAGGCGGCGCCGAAGACGCGCGATTCGAAGGGCACGATCTCGGCCCCGAGCTCGGCCAGCAACCCGCGAATCTCGGCGTCGCGAATGCGCGGATCGTCGGGCCAGAGCGGGCCGGGCTGCGGTTCGGCCACGATCAGCCGGCCGTCGAACCCGGGATCGCAATGGCGCAGCGAGGCGGCAAACAGCAGGGCCTCGTATTGCAGCCGCCCGGCCTGGCCGACGATCATGATATTGAAAGATTTTCGCCCGTCCGCTGCGATCATTTCCTGCCCTGCCCGATGCCTGCCGGCGCAGTATAGGCGGGCGCGGGGGGACGGCGAAACCCCGCAGACGGTGTCGCGCGTCACGAATCGGCGCGACCGGCTGGACACGCGCGGATTGTGAGCCGATATTATGGGGCATGAGCCTGCCCCCCGGATTCCTCGACGAACTGCGTGGCCGCGCCTCGCTGTCCCAGGTGGTGGGGCGCAAGGTGATCTGGGACCAGCGCAAGTCGAACCAGGGCAAGGGCGACATGTGGGCGCCGTGCCCGTTCCACCAGGAAAAAACGGCCAGCTTCCACGTCGATGACCGAAAAGGCTTCTACTATTGCTTCGGATGTCACGCCAAGGGCGATGCGATCAGTTTCATCCGCGAGACCGAGAATGTCGATTTCATGGAGGCGGTGGAGATTCTGGCCGGCGAGGTCGGGATGCAGATGCCCGAGCGCGATCCCAGGGCGGCCGAAAAGGCCGACCGTCGGACCCGGCTGGCCGAGGTGATGGAGCAGGCAGTTCGGTATTTCCGCCTGCAACTCAACACCGGTGCCGCCGCCGCGGCGCGCGACTACCTGGCCGGGCGGGGCCTGAACGCGGCCGCGTTGGAGCGTTGGGAGATAGGCTTTGCCCCGCCGGGGTGGCAGAACCTGTGGGATCACCTGACCGGCAAGGGCGTGTCGCCCGAACTGATGCTCGGGGCCGGTCTCGCGAAACCGTCGGACAAGGGGCGCAATCCCTATGACGTGTTCCGCAACCGGATCATCTTTCCGATCCGCGACGGGCGCGGACGCGCCATCGCCTTCGGGGGTCGGGCGATGGATCCCGGCGAAAACGCCAAGTATCTGAACTCGCCCGAGACCGAACTGTTCGACAAGGGGCGCAGCCTCTATAATCAGGCCCGCGCGCGCGAAGCCGCGGGCAAGGCCGGCCCGCTGATCGTGGCCGAGGGCTACATGGACGTGATCGCGCTGGCCGAAGCCGGGTTCGACGCCGCGGTCGCGCCCCTGGGCACCGCGATCACCGAAACCCAGCTTCAGCTTCTGTGGCGCATCCACCCCGAGCCGGTAATCGCGCTGGATGGCGACAGCGCCGGGCTGGGTGCGGCGCGGCGGCTGATCGACCTTGCGCTGCCGCTGCTGGAGGCGGGCCAGTCCCTGCGCTTTGCGCTGATGCCCGCGGGCAAGGATCCGGACGACGTGATCCGCGACGGTGGCGCCGGGGCGATGCGCAAGCTGCTGGAGAATGCGCAGCCGATGGTGCAGATCCTGTGGCAGCGCGAAACCGAGGGCCGTGTACTGGACAGCCCCGAACGCAAGGCCGCGCTGGATCGCGACCTGCGCAATGCCATCGCGCGGATCAAGGATCCGTCGATTCGCGGCCATTACGGCGAAGAAATCCGCCGCTTGCGGTGGGAACTGTTCGGCCAGCGGCGCGGCGCGGCCCCGGCGCGCGGCAAATGGCGCCGCCGCGATGCCGGGCCGTCGTTCCAGCCGGCAACGAAGCAATCGGCGCTGGTCCTTGCCCCGCCGCAATTCGAAGAGGAACTGCGCGAGGCGGTGATCCTCGCCACCCTTCTGACGCATCCCGCGCTGCTGCCCGAGTTCGAGGTCGAGATCGAACGGCTGCATTGCGTGACACGCGATCACGCCCGCATCCGCAACGCGCTGCTTAACCATGTCGATATCGCCGACCCGGACAGGCTGCATGCTGCGGTCGGGGACGCGCTGGGGCCCGGCCCCCTTGAAAAGCTTCTGGGCCTGAGCCATGTGCAGATTGCGCCACCTCTGCTGGACCGGACCGACACGCAAAAGGCGGCGTTGTGCCTGGCCGAGGAACTGGCGAAGCTGGATGCCGTGCGCGGGGCCGCGCGCGAGATCGAGGATGCGATGAACGATCTGTCCGGGTTTGCGGATGAGGGCGTGACCTGGCGGTTGAGCCAGGTGGCCGAGGCGCGCAATCGTGCCGGGCGTGGCGATACCGAGGATCGCAACGAATACGACCTCGCGCCGAATGGCGCCCGGATGAAACGCGATGAGCGCAGTGCCTTCGATCGTCTTCTCGAACAGATAGATTTCGCCAAGGGAGGGCGAAGACCATCGTGACGCCGCTGCGACGATTGAATAAGAAATCACCGTTAAACGGGTGTGTAGCCGCATGATTCGCGCTAATGATTCGGACGCTGGGTAAACTGCCGAATCAGCTTCCCCCCGCAAGGAGCACAGAATGGCCGCAAAAGACACCGACGACGCCAAGACCGACGATCAGGAGCCCGAGCTTCAGCTCGACATGAGCCAGGCCGCGGTCAAGAAGATGATCACCGAGGCGCGCGAACGGGGCTTCATAACATATGAACAGCTCAACCAGGTTCTGCCGCCCGAGCAGGTGTCGTCCGAGCAGATCGAGGATGTGATGTCCATGCTCTCCGAGATGGGCATCAACATCATCGAGGAGGAAGAGGCCGAGGACGACACGCAGAAAGGCTCCACCGACGTGGTCGAGGCATCGACCTCGCGCGAGGTGACCGTCGCGCAGACCGAAACCGAGAAACTGGACCGCACCGACGACCCGGTGCGCATGTATCTGCGAGAGATGGGGTCGGTCGAACTGCTGTCGCGTGAGGGCGAGATCGCCATCGCCAAGCGGATCGAGGCCGGTCGCAACACGATGATTGCCGGGCTGTGCGAAAGCCCGCTGACCTTCCAGGCGATCACGATCTGGCGCGACGAGCTGCTCAACGAGGACATTCTGCTGCGCGACGTGATCGACCTGGATGCCACTTTCGGTCGCTCACTCGAAGAGGATGGCGTCGAGGAACCGGTGGTCGCATCGCTGAAGGTCGCGCCGGCCAGCAGCGTCCGGCCGCAGGGCGAGGCCAGGCAGCAGGGCAATGGAAAGGACGATTCGGAACAGCCCGAACTGGATGCCGACGGCAATCCGATCCGGGCCGACGATTCGGAAGAGGACGACGAGGACGAACAGGCCAACATGAGCCTCGCGGCGATGGAGGCCGCGCTGAAGCCCCGCGTGCTGGAAACGCTGGACCGGATTGCCGACAATTATGCCATGCTGTCCGACATGCAGGATCTGCGGATGTCGGCCACCCTGAACGAGGACGGTTCGTTTTCGAAGAACGAAGAGGCGGCCTATCAGAAGCTGCGCTCGGAAATCGTCGAGCTGGTGAATTCCCTGCACCTGCACAACAACCGGATCGAAGCGCTGATCGACCAGCTCTATGGCATCAACCGCAAGATCATGTCGATCGACAGCGCGATGGTGAAACTGGCCGATCAGGCCCGGATCAATCGCCGCGAATTCGTCGACGAATACCGCGGTTGCGAGCTGGACCCCGCCTGGATGGAGCGGATGTCGCAGAAATCCGGTCGCGGGTGGCAGGCGCTGGTCGAACGCTCGGGCGAGAAGGTCGATGAATTGCGCACCGAGATGGCCCAGGTCGGCCAGTATGTCGGCGTCGATATCAGTGAATTCCGCCGTATCGTGAGCCAGGTCCAGAAGGGCGAAAAGGAGGCCCGCCAGGCCAAGAAGGAAATGGTCGAGGCCAACCTGCGGCTGGTGATCTCGATCGCCAAGAAATACACCAACCGCGGGCTTCAATTCCTCGATCTCATCCAGGAGGGCAATATCGGCCTGATGAAGGCCGTGGACAAGTTCGAGTATCGCCGCGGCTACAAGTTCTCGACCTATGCGACCTGGTGGATCCGCCAGGCGATCACGCGCTCGATCGCCGATCAGGCCCGCACCATCCGCATTCCGGTGCACATGATCGAGACGATCAACAAGCTGGTGCGCACCGGGCGCCAGATGCTGCACGAGATCGGCCGAGAGCCGACGCCGGAAGAGCTGGCCGAGAAGCTCCAGATGCCGCTTGAAAAGGTCCGCAAGGTGATGAAGATCGCCAAGGAACCGATCAGCCTGGAAACGCCGATCGGCGATGAGGAAGACAGCCAGCTGGGCGATTTCATCGAGGACAAGAACGCCGTCCTGCCGCTCGATTCCGCGATCCAGGGCAACCTGAAGGAAACGACGACACGCGTGCTGGCCAGCCTCACCCCGCGCGAAGAGCGGGTGTTGCGCATGCGTTTCGGTATCGGCATGAATACCGATCACACGCTGGAAGAAGTGGGCCAGCAGTTCAGCGTCACCCGCGAACGCATCCGCCAGATCGAGGCCAAGGCGCTGCGCAAGCTCAAGCATCCCAGCCGCTCGCGCAAACTGCGCAGTTTCCTCGACCAGTGACCGGGGGCGGCCCGCGGGTCGCCCTTCCCGCCTATCCCGGCCCATTCCGCGCGCCCCGGCGTTCATCGCCGTGCCACCGCAGGCCTTGTGGTTTCAGCCGCGGCATCCGTGGGATTGCTGCGTGGGGCAGGGCGACCGGTTGCTGACGCCGCTGCCATGTTGGATGGGTCAGGGTGCTTGCCTGTTTTCGATATCTTTTGGCATCGGGCGCTGAAATATAGAGATACTATTTACCTTTTCGAATATCTCTGCCGCGCCCCACCACAGGCAGGTCGCGGCAGAGATGGGCCAGGCCTCAGTCCTCCAGAACGAATGTCACCATCATGTTCACCCGGAACTGGGTGATGGCCCCGTCGGTCACGTCCACTTGTTGTTCCTTGATCCAGGCGCTCTTGACGCCGCGCAATGTCTCCGATGCGCGGGCAATGCCTTTCCTTACGGCATCTTCGAAACTCTGGGTCGAGCTGGACGAAATTTCCGTTACGCGTGCGATACTCATGATATCCTCCTATGCGGAAGGCAGACCATTACCATATCTCGGATTGCCGCTCGTTGATGGTGGTCAACATTCATCATCTTGCGGCACAAATTGCCCCCTACCCAAATTATGGAGGCTCCCCTATAGTGCCTGTGGATAATCGGGGATTGGGACCGAGGGGAAGGTAATGCGCTGCCCGTTCTGCGGAAATGTCGATACACAGGTCAAGGATTCGCGCCCCGCCGAAGATCACGTCGCGATCCGTCGCCGGCGTTTCTGCCCCGCATGCAGCGGTCGTTTCACGACCTATGAGCGGGTGCAGCTGCGCGACCTCGTGGTGATCAAGAGCAATGGCCGGCGCGAGGATTTCGATCGCGACAAGCTGGAACGGTCGATCCGCATCGCCCTTCAGAAACGCCATATCGAACCCGAACGCGTCGACCAGATGATTTCGGGCATCGTCCGGCGCCTCGAAAGCATGGGCGAGACCGACATCCCCTCCAAGCTGATCGGAGAGATCGTGATGGAGGCGTTGGCCCGGATCGATACCGTGGCCTATGTGCGCTTCGCAAGCGTTTACAAGAATTTCCAGGCCGCTGACGATTTCGACAGGTTCGTCAGCGAATTGCGGCCCACCGACCAGCCGGAAGAGTGAGCGCCGCGCCACCAGACCGCCGTTTCATGGCGCTCGCACTTTCGTTGGGCCAGCGCGGTCAGGGCAATTGCTGGCCCAACCCGGCGGTCGGCTGCGTGATCGTGCGCAAGGGGCGCATCGTCGGCCGCGGCTGGACCCGACCCGGCGGGCGCCCGCATGCCGAGGTCGTGGCACTGGGCCAGGCCGGCGCCGCCGCGCGTGGTGCGACCGCATATGTCACCCTGGAACCCTGCGCCCATCACGGCAGGACGCCGCCCTGCGCCGACGCGCTGATCGCCGCCGGCGTTGCACGCGTGGTCACCGCGCTCGTCGATCCCGATCGGCGCGTGGCCGGGGCCGGTCATGCGCGCCTGGCGCGCGCCGGGGTCATGGTGACCGAGGGCGTGATGCAGCCCGAGGCGCGCGCCGCGCATGCGGGGTTCGTGCTCAACCGCACACAAGGCCGACCCATGGTGACCCTGAAACTCGCCAGTTCCTTCGACGGGCGCATCGCCACCGCCAGCGGCGAAAGCCGGTGGATCACCGGGCCCGGGGCCCGGCGCATGGTGCATGCGATGCGGGCGCGACATGATGCGGTGATGGTGGGTGGCGGCACCGCGCGCGCCGACGATCCGGCGCTGACGGTGCGCAACCTGGGGGTGACGAAACAGCCCCTGCGCGTGATCTGCACGCGCCGGCTCGATCTTCCGCTGAACGGGAACCTGGCCAGCAGTCCCGCCACGGCCCCGCTTTGGCTCTGCCACGGCAAGGACGCGCCCGCGGAACGGCGCGCGGCCTGGTCCGAACTCGGCGCAACGCTGCTTCCGGTCGCCACGGGTCCCGGTGGGCAACTCGATCCGGGCGCCATCCTGCAGGCCCTGGGCCGCGCCGGCCTGACCCGGGTCTTCTGCGAAGGCGGCAGCGCCCTGGCCGCGTCCCTGCTTGGCGCCGGCCTTGTGGACGAGCTGGTCGGCTTCACCGCCGGGCTTGTCCTGGGGGCCGAAGGGCGCCCGGCCCTGGGCGCGATGGGGCTGGACCGGCTGGCCGACGCGCCGCGCTTCACGCTCGTCGAAACGCGCGACCTGGGGGGCGACGTTCTCCACCGCTGGCTGCGCGCCTGAGGGCGGCGCTCTTCACCTTGGTGTAAATACTCCCGGGGGTGAATGCCGCGTCAGCGGCAGAGGGGGCAGGCAGCCCCCTCTGCCCCCATGCCTGGCAAAAACCCCGCCGGAAAGGGCGACGGCCGGGTCGAACGGCGTTCACCGCCAAAGATGCGCCTGGGTCGCGAAAATCCCCTGAAGCCTGGACAGAACCCGCGTGATCGCCCCGCCCCTCGTCGCGATGCCGCTCTCCAGGCGTTCGACGATCACCTCGACAGGGCAGGGCCGCCCGGTCACCGGATCGAGGTATCGTGGATAGCCGATCAGCGCGGCATGGGCCAGCGCTTCCGGCGCGACCGGTCCCGCGCGCCGCGCGGGGGCCGCGACCAGGTCGCGCGTCAGCCCCCATCCCGCATAAAATGGCATCCCGAGGCAGGTGACGGGTAGCCCGCGCAACAGCGCCTCGAAACCCAGCGTCGAGGTCAGGGTCCAGACCGCGTCGATCTCGGGGAACAGGGTTTCGGCCGCGAGACTGGGCAGAACGGCATCGGCCAGCCGCGCGGCCGCGCCCGCCGGCAGGGCGCCGGCGCGCAGCCCTGCCTCCACGTCCGGATGCGGCTTGTAAAGCAGAACCGCGTCGGGGTTCTCGGCCCGCGCGCGTTCGAGCAATGCCAGGTTGCTCCGCTCGGCCCCGATGCAGCCCGCAAGGATAGAGGCGTCGTCTTCCACCTGCCCGGCCACCAGGATGCGGCGCCCCGACGGCAGATCCGGCAAATCCGCGCCGGTGAGGTTGTATTTCGTGACCCCGGCCTCGGTCAGGCGCGCGATCAGGCGCCGGGCGCGCTGCAGCTCGGCCTCGGGCAGATCCGGCGCCGCCGCGATCAATCGCTCAAGGCGGCTCTCGGTGGCCGGGTCATAGTAGATCCCCAGATCGTCGCAGACCAGCGACAGGGGCGGTGTCAGGGCCGCGCCCAGGCCGCGCGAACGCAGGAAACCGTCCTCGACCCGGACCGCGCCCGGCGGGGCCATTTCGGCCTTTCCGGCCCAGACCATCACCCGGCGTCCCTCGGCTTGCGCCCGTGCCGCGGCCTTGCCCGGAGCCGCGCAAAAGCGGACCGGGCGGACCCGGCCGAAAAACTGTTGAAGATGGCGGCGTTTCCACAACCGCATGCCGCAAGCCACCCAGCCGTCATGGTCGTCGCGCCATGCGCGGGCCTCGGCCTCGAGCGTGGCGATCGCATCCTCAAGCGAACACAGGCGGTCGCGACAGGGGTCGTACCAGCGCGGTGCCAGGATCATCGCGGCGGCGAAAAGCTGTGCCCGGGTCAGGCGCCGTTCGCGTCGCGGCACCGGGTTTTCGTCCCGTGTCAGGCCCCAGCCGGCATAGAATGGCTGGCCGAAGACCCGCGGCTTGTGGCCGGCCAGGATCGCCTCGAACCCCAGTTGCGACGACACGGTATAGACGCCGATGGCCCCGTCCAGAAGTTTCCACGGCGATACCGGGCGATCGAAGAATTCCACGGCCCCGGTGGCCTGCGCGGCGTCGAAATGTCCCTTTCGGTGACCCGCGACCGTTTCCGGATGGCGCTTGATCAGGATGCGCGCGCCGGGGTTCTCGATCTGCGCGAAGGCCAGCATCTCGCGAAATGTGGCGCGGCTGGCCCCCGAGGCGATGACCGAGGCATCGCCGGCGGTCTGGTCGATCACCAGCACATAGCCGGGCGCGGGGACCGGTGCGGCCGGGTCGAAGGCGTTGTATTTCGACAGGTGCAGGGCCTGGAGGCGCGCCATGGCGTCGCGGGCGCGGTTCAGCAATGCGGTGTCGTCAAGCGCCGCGCCGGCCAGTAACCGTTCCAGATCGGATGGTGTCGAGGGATCGAAATGCACCCCGGCGCGGTCCAGCAACAGCCCCAGCGGGGGATCGCCACCGGCGCGCCCGGGCAGCACCGAGCGCAGGAAGGCATCCTCGATGCGCAGCACCGGCGCGCCCGTCAAGCGGGCCATCGCGGCGCCGCGCGGCGCGGTGGGCGACTGGCCCCAGACGCCGATCCAATCGCCGGGTCCGGGCTTGCCCAGGCGGAGATGAAAGCCCGACAGTTCCAGGATGCGCCGCACGCGGCGCTGGGTCAGGAAGCCGCCGTTATAGACGTAAAGCCGCCGGGCGGGTCCGGGCCGCCCGGCGGCCCCGCCGTCCGGCGCCGGGCCCGTCATTTCCGGGTTCACTGGCCGATCGAGGCCAGCGAATCCGCCGAAGATGCGGTGCCGGTGATCGCGCTCAGCGTCTTCTGCCACTGCACGAAGGGCGCTTCGGTCACATAGACCGTGTCGCCGTCGCGGATCAGGAAATCGCGTGCTTCGAACATCCCGTTAGGCTGGGTCAGGTCAAGCACATAGACGAAACGCTGATCGCCTTGCAGATCGTTCCGGCCCAGGACGGCGTTCGCGATCTCGGCCGGTTCGTTGCGTAGCACGAACACGCCGGTCGGATCGGCCAGGCTGGTGCGCAACCCGCCGACGCGGGCGATGGCCTCCAGCGCGGAAAGGGTCTGGGACTGGAACTGAACCCGGTTCTGCGCGCCGGTGGCGCCCAGGGCCGTGAAGGCGCGGGTGTCCTCTTCGACCAGGATGCGGTCGCCGTCACGCAGCGCGATATCCAACTCGGGGTTGTCATATAGGTCGCGGAACCAGATCTTGCCGCGCTTGTCGCCGCGTATCAGGGTGATCTGTGCCACCTCTGGCGGGATCGTCACGCCGCCCGCCTGCGCCAGCATGGCCGAGAGGGTTCGGGTCGGGCGTTCGATCGGATAGACGCCTTGCGCCGCGACACTGCCCGCAAGCGATACTGTGGCGCCATTGCCGGCAACCCGGCGGACCATCACCTGCGGGTCGGGCGTTTGCGCGTCCAGCTTCTCGGTGATGATCTGGCGCAGCCTTTCGGGCGTGTTTCCGGCCGCGTGGATCCGCCCGGCATAGGGGATGAAGATATTGCCGGACCCGTCGACCTGCACTTCGCTCAGATTGCTGACATTTCCCGTCGGCCCGGCCAGCAACCCGTCATCGACGTTTTCATAGATCGTCAGGCCAAGCGTATCGCCGGGATTGATGACATCCGACCCGACGAGGCCGGCCTTTTTCAAGGCGCTCGGAAAGCCCAGGGACGGCACGAGCGCGGTCGCCCGCGTCACCCGATCATTGACATCGACCACGAAGGCATCGCCCTGTTTCTGAACGGATCCCGCGAAAATCTCTTTCTTGCTGGGCCCCGACCGGGGGAGGCCACATGCGGCGAGGCTTGCCACAAGGACCATCAGGACCAGCACTCTGGCCCTGCGAAATTCCTGTCTCTTCACTGCTCGGGCTCCTCGTTTCTGCCGAAACTGCCTTATCTTTTTCCGGCAAGACTACAGAATCCCGAAACAAAACGCCAGCGAAGCGATACATCACGCTATTTGACGATCTGCAACTGTTGCCGCGGTGCCGCTTTGCCCAGGCGCAGCGCATCATAGGGGTCCGCATCGTCGAGGATCATGTCGACCACCTGGCGCAGCAATTGCCGGCGGCCGCGGGCCGAATAGAACCCGCCGGGAATCTGCGATGTCTCCAGCAGATAGCGGCGATAATCGCGATAGGCACGGCTGTCCGGCCGGCCCGGCGCGGCGAAGAATTCCGACAGCGGCAGGGTCGAGACGAATTCCGGCTTGGCGTAGACCGCGTTGCCGAACACCTTCAGCGGGATGCCCCGCCAGAGCACCTGCTGCGCCGCGGTCGAGTTCACGGTGACCGCGGTGCGGGCATGATCCAGCAGCCCGGCCAGCTTGCCGCCGCGCACGTAATGCACCCGGTCTTCGACGCCGTATCGGCGCATCAGCTGCCGGATCGCGCGGCGTTGCGGCACGCGCCCGTCCTCCAGCGGGTGGGCCTTGAACACCAGGTGGTGATGGCTGGGCGCGCCATTGGCAAAGCTTGCGATGCACAGGTCCAGGAACTCGGTCATCGTCGTGAACGGACCGTGCATCCGGAAACTGGAATCATGCTCCAGCTGGAGCAGCACCAGGTGATAGGGAAACCCGCCATGCCGGATCCGCTGGGTCGCGGCGAAGCGGTCCAGCGCCTGGAACGGCATCAGCAGAAGCCGACGCAGGTAGAGATGGAACTCGCGCGCAACCGGGATATCGCGATGCGGCCGGAAATTGCGATAGCGCCCGTTCCGCAGCATCACGAAGTAATGATAAAGCGCGCCATAGAAGATATGATGGCGCATGTCGCCCCAGCGTGCCGGCGCGTCGGGCTGATCGGGATCGACCGCTTCCAGCGCGGCGCGCATGTCCTCTATCGTCAGGTCCATCAGGCGGGAGTGGCCGTTCGCCCCGCCGCGTTCATAGGTCACCCAATAGGGCCGCAGATAGCCTTCCTCGAAAACGTGGATGCCAAGCCCCGCCGCACGGGCGATGCGGATCGCCTGGGCATGGATCGGGCGGGTATCGCCATAGAGCACGATATCGGTGATCCGCTTGTCGCGCAGCAGCGCGCCGAACCGGTCCGGCCAATCCTCGGCCCGGCCCGTATAGGGGATGTAGGACGGGGCGTTGAACCAGAACGCCTGATCGCCACGGTTGAAGCCGACGCGCCAGACCTCGGCCCCCGCGGCACGCAGCATCCGCCCCAGCCGGTGAAAGAATGGTCCGTGCGGTCCCTGCAGGAACAAAAAGCGCCGATCCCGTCCCAAGCGCGTGGTCATGCTGCCCTTCCAGTGGTTTCGGCCCGGCGATGTCATGGCATGTTCTATGGCCCGCCCGCCGGGTGCCTGTCATCCGCTTTGTTCGCATTCGAACAGGTGAAAACGGCGGATTTGCGGCCCGGGCGCGACGGCTCTGTGCCTTGTCCTGCCCGGCCCGAGGGGTTACTTCTGGCCCGGGATCAGCAAGGGGCGGCGCATGTTCACAGGCATCATAACCGATATCGGCACCGTGACGGCGCTGGATCAGAAGGGCGACCTGACGGCCCGCATCGGCACAGGTTACCCGCCCGCGGGCATCGCCATCGGTGCCTCCATCGCCTGCGACGGGGTCTGCCTGACCGTGACGGACCGCGGCGGCGATGATCGGGCCGGGTGGTTCGATGTGGACATTTCGGCCGAGACGGTTTCGCGCACCACCCTGCGCGACTGGACCGTGGGCAAGCGGGTCAACCTGGAACGGGCGCTGAAACTGGGCGATGAGCTGGGCGGGCATATCGTGTCGGGCCATGTGGATGGCGTGGCCGAGCTGGTGGCGATCCGCGACGAGGGCGACAGCACCCGGCTGACCTTTCGCGCGCCCGAGGCGTTGGCGAAGTTCATCGCGCCCAAGGGCTCGATCGCGCTGAACGGCACGTCGCTGACGGTGAACGAGGTCGATGGCGCCGAATTCGGCGTCAATGTCATCCCGCATACCAAGGCCGTCACCACCTGGGGCGACCTGTCGGTGGGCGATCGCGTCAACCTGGAGATCGACACGCTGGCGCGCTATGTGGCGCGGCTCAGCGAGTGGGGCTGAGCCCGGCACGGCCGAAGGCGGCGGTGTCACCGCTCAGCCATCCCGCGGCCCACCAGCAGATCAGCGCGAACAGCGCCCCGGCATAGACATCCACGGCATAGTGCCAGGCCAGCAGGACGGCGCCGATCGCGATCGTCACCGCGAATGCCGTCAACAGCGCCCCGGCCAGGCGGGAATGGCGAAAACCGTACAGCGCCAGAAGCGTGGTGCTGGCCATGTGCATGCTGGGCATGGCCGAGATGCCTGCGACCCGGCCCTCATCGGCATAGCCCTGCCAGAGCATGTCCTGAGTTTCGAGCGCCGAGATCGGGCTGATCCGGTCGAAGGCGGCCAGCATGGCGTTCAGATGGGCATAATTGGTGCCGAATCCCAGTTTCTCGAAATAGACCGGCCCGCCCGAGGCGAACACCGTCGCCAGCACGTTGCCGCCCAAACCCCAGGTCAGGACGAAGGCCAGCAGAAAGGTGTTGCGGGTCTCGCGCCGGTCCGGTTCCGTCGTGAAGCACGCCAGGAAGACGATGAAATACATCACGAAGAACCACGCATGATAGGCGGTGTTGAACAGGCTCACCACGCGCGGCGCGCCGAAAAGCCGCATCAGGTATTCGTGCGGCGCGGCACCGCCATGCAGCATCACGTCGAGCCGTGCCAGCGCCGGATCCCAGCTGAACGGGTTCAGTTGCGGAATGACCTGTTTGAAATATCCGAAGCAGGCGGTGAAGACCGTCAGCGCCAGCAGGGTCAGTGCGCCCTCGGTCAGGCGCTCGCGATCACCAGCGATACGCCACAGATCGCGTGCCAGCCAGTGGATCGGTCGTGCCGGCCGGACCCGCAGCGCCATGTAACCGAAGCGCCAGACCACGATGATCATGGCGAAGATCGGCAGCAAGAGCGCGAACAGGAGCAGCAGCGCATTGAAAATGCCCGGCTCGAACGGCGTCGTGGCGACCATCCCGACGGCGATCGTGAGGATAAGGTGAAGGCCGATCAATGCGATCAGCAGCCTGTTGCGCGAAATCACGTTTTCCCGCCACGCGCCGGGATTTGCGCGCAGATCGGCTTGCATTGCCATCGGGGATTCCTTCGGTCGTGGTTGCCTATCCTTTACCTGCTGTTTCTGACATGAAAATATGTCGCGCGTAGGGCGCGCTGTTGCCGGAATGGTGAAATCGCATCGCGGCCGCGCCGGCAAATCCGGCACTTTCCATTCCCGGCGCATCGGGCTAACAGTCGGGCGCTCAGAAGGTTGGGGATGATGACCGAACAGAACGACAGCCAGGAATACGATTACGCCGACGCGATTTCGCCGGTCGAGGAGATCATCGAAGACGCGCGCAACGGGCGCATGTTCATCCTCGTCGATCACGAGGATCGCGAGAACGAGGGCGATCTTGTGATCCCGGCGCAGATGGCCACGCCCGAGGCGATCAATTTCATGGCAACCCATGGGCGTGGGCTGATCTGCCTCAGCCTGCCCGGAGAGCGGATCGACGCGCTTGGCCTGCCGCTGATGGCCTCGCAGAACTCGTCGCGCCACGAGACCGCGTTCACGATTTCGATCGAGGCGCGCGAGGGCGTGACAACCGGCATTTCCGCCCATGACCGCGCGCGCACCGTGGCCGTGGCGATCGACACCTCCAAGACCGGTGCCGACATCGCCACGCCCGGGCATGTCTTTCCGCTGCGCGCCAAGGATGGTGGCGTGCTGGTCCGCGCCGGGCATACCGAAGCCGCGGTGGACGTGGCGCGCCTGGCCGGGCTGAACCCGTCGGGGGTGATCTGCGAAGTGATGAAAGAGGATGGCACCATGGCCCGGCTGCCCGACCTTGTCAGCTTCGCGCAGCGCCACGACCTGAAGATCGGCACGATCTCGGACCTGATCGCCTATCGCCGACGCCACGACAACCTGGTCAACGAAAGCGCGGTCAAATCCGTTCATGCGCAATATGGCGGCGACTGGATGATGCGGGTCTTCACCGACGAGACCCAGGGCGCCGAGCATATCGTGCTGACCAAGGGCGATCTGTCGGATCCGGCGCCGGTCCTGGTGCGGATGCACGCGCTGAACCCGTTGCAGGACGTTCTGGGCGTTGGCGGCGATACCGGCGAAATGGCCCGCGCCATGCAGATCATCGCCGAGGAAGGACGCGGCGCCGTGGTGCTGCTGCGCGACACGGCGATGAAGCTGGCGACGGGCGACTCGACCTCGCCGCACAAGCTGCGGCAATACGGGCTGGGGGCACAGATCCTGGCGGCGCTCGGCCTGCACAAGCTGATCCTGCTGACCGACTCGCCGCGCCCGAATGTCGTCGGCCTCGAAGGGTATGGCCTGTCGATCGAGGGAACCCGCAAGATTTCCGGAAAGGGATGAATCATGGCCGGACAAAGCCATTACACGCTGCCGCTGCCGGATTTCGACAAGCCCGCCAGGGTTCTGATCGTCGTCGCGCCGTATTACCGCGATATCGCCGATGCGCTGATCGCGGGCGCGCGCGCGACACTGGACGCGGCGGGCGTGACCCATGATCTGGTCGAGGTGCCCGGCGCGCTGGAGGTGCCCGCAGCCATCGCACTGGCCCATCGGCAGTCGAATTTCGACGGGTTCGTGGCCCTGGGTTGCGTGATCCGCGGCGAAACCACGCATTACGAGACGGTTTGCAACGACAGTTCACGCGGCTTGACCCTGCTGGGGCTTTCGGGGGCGTGCATCGGCAACGGCATCCTGACCGTCGAGACCCATGCGCAGGCGGAATCGCGCGCCGACCCGTCGGGACAAAACAAGGGTGGCGGGGCCGCGGCCGCGGCGCTGCACCTGATGGCATTGTCGCGCAGATGGGGCGGCGAGACCCGTGGTGTCGGCTTCAGACCCGCCGGACAGGAATTCCGGATGGCCGGTGGCGACAGCGAAGGCCCGTCAAGGGCATGAGCACCCGTCAGATGAAATCCGCGGCGCGGCTTTATGCCGTTCAGGCGCTGTTCCAGATGGAGCATTCCGGCCAGTCGATCGATTCGATCCGCAAGGAGTTCGAGACGCACCGGATCGGTGCCGTCTATGACGAGGACGAGATGGCCGAGGCCGACCTGGATCTGTTCCGCTCGATCCTCGACACGGTCGTGGACAGGCAGGCGAAGATCGACCAGATGACCGACCGTGCATTGGTGGCCAAGTGGCCGATCGACCGGATCGACCCGACCCTGCGTGCGCTGTTCCGCGGGGCCGGTGCCGAGCTCGTGGGCAAGGCGGTGCCGCCCAGGGTGGTCATCAACGAATATGTCGATCTCGCCCACGCTTTCTTTCCCGAGGGGCGCGAGCCGAAATTCGTGAATGCGGTGATCGACCACATGGCGCGCGAGGCCCGGCCCGAGACATTCTGACCGCAGCGGCCGTCGCGCCCTATGCCAGAGTCACGACCCGGCCGCCGGCCGCTTTCGCATCGCCGGGGTCATGGGTCACCAGCAGAACCGGCAACGCCCGGTCGCGCGCCCGCTCGAAGACAAGGGCGCGCATCTGGTCCTTCAGCGCCGCGTCGAGCCGCGAAAACGGCTCATCCAGCAACAGCGCCTGCGGCTCTGACAGAAGCATCCGCATCAGCGCCACCCGGGCCTTCTGCCCGCCCGACAGCGTCGCCGGGTCGCGCGGGCCAAAGCCTTCGAGGCCGATCTCGGCCAGTGCGGCGGCAACCTTGGCTCGCCGCGTCGCGCGGCCGCGCAGCGTCGCCGGCAGGCCGAAGGAAAGATTGCGGCCGACCGACATGTGCCCGAACAGCAATTCGTCCTGAAACAGGATGCCGGCATGGCGGTTCTCGGGGGCGCTGTGGGTGATGTCGCGGCCGTTGAGCGTGATCCGCCCCGTCGTGGTGAAGCCCGGCGGCAGGGTTCCCGTTATCGCCGCCAGCAGCGTGGATTTGCCGATCCCCGAGGGGCCCATCACAGTCAGCACCTCGCCGGGAGCGATATGCACATCCAGCCGCACCAGCGCCGCGCCGTGATGCCGGATGCACAGGTCGTCCAGGTGCAGCCCCGCGCTCATGCCGTCCCCCGCAGCGCATGCCGGTTGGCCCAGACCAGCCGGGGCAGTCCGATGGCAAGCGCAAAGCCCAGCATCACCATGCCGGTCTGCGCCAGCGCAAACAGCCCGATCACCCGCCGGTCGCCGCCCGAGGCCAGGGCGACCGCCTCGGTCGTCAGGGTCTGCACCCGTCCGGCACCCAGCAAGAGCGTCGGCAGGTATTGCCCGACCGAGACAGCGATGCCGACAGCGGCGGCGGTCAGCACCGGCGCCAGGAGCATCGGAAGACGGATCTGCCAGAAGGTGCGGTTCTGCGTGACCCCCATCGCCGCCGCCACGGTGGCATAGCGCCTGTCCCACCCGCGGAAGGGCCCGGCCAGCGACAGGAATACATAGGGCAGAACGAAGACCACGTGCCCCAGGATCACCGCACCGCGGCCGGTCTCCGCGCCGACAAGCAGGGCCAGCGTCTGGAGCCCCGGCAGAAATGCGATCTGGGGAATCAGCAATGGCAGGTACAAAAGCCAGAGGCTGCGCGTGCCCGGCGTCAGGCCGAATCGGTGTTCGGCCTCCAGGCAGGCCAGGGTCAGCGCCAGCGCCAGCAGCGTCGCGGCGGCGGCAATCACGATCGTCTCGGTCGCCGGATCGGCCAGCATCGGGCCGTGGCGCGCCCATCCGTCAAGGCTCAGCCTGTCGGGCAGCGCGTCGGGAAACCCCCAGAATCCCGCGACCGACCACAAGGCCAGACCGGCCAGGCCAAACAGGATACCTGCCGCGCTCAGCCCCGCGGCGCCGGCCCCGGCCAGCGCCAGCAGAGGGTCGAGATGCCCGCGGCCGCCGCGGTCGATCCACAGGCGGCCAAGACAGGCCACCAGCATTTCGCCCATGCGCCACAGCCCGATCGCGGCAAGCACCAGAAGCAATTGCAACACCGCCGCGCCCGAGGCGATGAACCGCATCGAAAGATCCGGATCCCCCATCCAGCGCACCACCTGAACCGCCAGCGGGGCCGGGGTGTTCGGCCCGAGGATGATCGCCACATCGACCACCGACATGGAATAGGCCAGGACCGCGTAGATCGGCAGGCGGATCCGCGGATAGACCTGCGGGAACACCGCCTTCAGCCAGCCGGTGACACGGCAATAGCCCAGGGCCTGCGCCACGGTCAGGCTGCGGCGCGGCATTGTCTGGGGCAGGGCGGCCATGGTCATCAGCAACAGGAACGGCACCTCTTTCGCGACCAGACCCATCACCATTGCCATGCCCCAGGGATCCTGCACGATCAGCAGGTCAGGCGGTTGTGTCCAGCCGGTCAGCCAGGGCGACAGGGCGCGGGCAATCCAGCCCGACGGCGCGATCAGGAAGGCGATGCCGAAGGCTGCCGCGGCATGCGGCACCGACAGCAGCGGCGAAAGCGCCCGCTCCATCCAGCGAAAGGCCGCGGTGTTCGACCAGCCGGCCATGATCAGCGTGGTGACGGCCAGTGACAGCGCGGTGGCTACCAGGCCCGTGGTCAGGCTCAGGCGGCTGGCCGGGACAAGCCCGGGCCAGGCAAGAAGCGCGTGCAGCGGGGCCAGGCTGGGCCGGGTGCCGCCCAGGGCCGGGAACACCCCCAATGCCGGTGCGAGCGTTCCCGCCAGCCCGGCCAGCAGCGGCCCGAGCAACAGCAGCAGGGTGACCGTCGGGGCCAGCCGCATCTATGGCGCGATGCCGTAGCGCGCGGTCCAGTCCTCGGCCAGGCGGGTGGCCCAGCTGGGATGCGGCTCGGGCAGGACGGGGCCAAGCTGTTCCGGTGGCAGCGTGGCAATGCCAAGATCCAGCGCGTCGAAGGCCGCGCGCTGCTCGGCGCTCAGCCTGGCCATCGACAGGACCGTGCCATATCCCAGTATATCGGGATCCTGGGCGCGGGCCTGGGCCTCGGGCGAGAGCAGGAAATTCGCCAGCACCATCGCACCGGCCTTGGCCGTGGCGTTATAGGGGATCGCCAGGAAGCTGGCATTGCCGATGGTGCCGCCCTCCAGCACGAAGGTGCGAACCGTGTCGGGAAGCTGGTGGTTGGCGATGGCGGTGGATGCCTCGCCCGGGCTGAACGAGATCGCCAGGTCGATCTCGCCATCGGCCATGAGCTGGATCTGGCGCGGCCCGGTCTGCGGATAGGCCCGGCCGGATCGCCAGAGCTTCGGGGTCAGTTCGTCGAGAAAGGACCACAGCGGCGCGGTGATCGCCGCATAGTCCACCGCGTCCACCGGTTTCTGAAGGACCGAGGGATCGTCCACCAGCCCGTAAAGCGCCTGTTTCAGAAAGGTGGTGCCCAGGAAATCGGGCGGTTGCGGAAAGGTGAACCGGCCCGGGTTCGCCTTGGCCCAATCCAGCAATCCGGCGATCGTTTTAGGCGGCTCCGGCAGGCGGGCCGTGTCGTGATAGAATACGACCTGCGCCATCGCCCACGGGCTTTCGAACCCCTCGGTGGGCACGGTGAAATCGTTGACCACCGCTGGCTTGCCTTCGACATCGACATATTTCCAGTTGGGCAGGTCTTCCGCCCAGGGGCCGAACAACAGGTCGTTTTCCTTCATGGCGGCGAAATTGGCGCCGTTTATCCAGATCAGGTCCACCGCGCCGCCCTGATCCTGGCCGGCGGTCTTTTCGGCCAGCACGCGGCTGACCGCGTCCGCGGTGTCGGACAGTTTCACATGCTCGACCGTCACGCCGTACCGGTCCTTCACCTGCGCCCCCGCCCAGGCGATGAAGTCGTTGGTCGCGGTCGAACCGCCCCAGGCATTGAAATAGACGGTCTGCCCCTCGGCCTCGGCCAGCACGGCATCCCAGTCGGCCGGATCGGGCGTGGCCGCGGCGCTCGATGCAACAAGAGCGGCCGCGATGACCGCTGCGAAGCGACGTTTCATACTTCTGTCCTTCCCGTTGGAACCTGTCGCCCGACGGTAAAGCGCAAAACGCGGACGCCCCGCCACACAAAATCGCGTGTGCGGCGGGGCGCAGCCCGTGAGCAGCGGGCCGACATCAGGTCGTCATGCGACCTGTCTCAGTGATGCCAAAGGGGATTCGACGAGTTCCCGGTGCAGGGTGCGGATGGCATCGTCCATCTTGTCGCGCGGGACGATGAACTGGGCGTCCACGTCGCGCGTGGTTTGCTGAACGGCAACAGGGTCGATCCCCGCGTCCTCGAGAGCGGCCAGGCTGCGCGAGAGAACTTTCAGGCCCTTCAGGTCACGCCCGATCGCCGCGACCACGGCCAGGTTGCGCACGCTGATCTGCGCGCCGGGATAGCGATCGGCCAGGTCCCGCTCCACCCGCTTGATCAGTTTCAGAGGGGCATCCAGATAGTGGGTGATCGTGTTGGCGTTCGATGTCTTGGCGACGATACGCACCTTGTGACGGGTCAGCACATCGAGGATCGAACTGTCGTAACCCTTGACGCCGACCATGTCCTGTTCGAACACTTCCAGCGCATAGACACCCAGCCCCGTGACCATCTCGACGCGGCTGGTATTGCCGTCTTCCTCGTCGATCAGCGTGCCCGGATCGTGCGGCTCGAAGGCGTTGGTCACGCGCAGCGAGATCCCGGCCTGGCGCAGCATCTTGGCGGCCTTGGGGTGGACCGCCTCCATGCCCATGTTCGACAGCTGGTCGGCGACGTCATAGTTGGTGTGGCCAAGTTTCACCACCGAATCCGCGCCCACCAGTCGCGGGTCGGCCGAGGACAGGTGGAATTCCTTGTGGATGATCGCCTCGCGCGCGCCGGTCAGCGCCGCGATCTTCGAGAAGGTGACCTCGGAATATCCGCGGTCGAATTCGGCCATCAACCCTTCGGCGCATTGTGCATAGCCGGTCACGATCGGCAATTCGCGCGCGAAATCGACATCGGAAAAGCCCTGCTTGATGCGCTCTTCCAGCGTATAGCTGCCCTCGTCGCGCCAGCCCGACAGATCGACGAAGCGCGCATCGACACCCGCGCGGCGCAGCATCGTGGCCGTGACGAAGGCGGAATGCGCCTCGCCCAGGCCGGAAAGCAGCTCCCGGATGATCTGCATGTGGCTCGACAGCTGGAAATGCCCGTAAGAGCACAGCCGCTGAAGATCGATCAGGCAAGAGCGCGCGCCCTCGATCCGCTCTCGCACGAAATCGTCGGCCGAGGCGCGATCGGCGGGATGGTCCAGCACCGCGTCCTGGGCGGCGCGCATCGCGTCGGCCACGTCGTTCAGTGCGTCGGACCAGCCGCGATCGTTGTCGGCGTTGGAAAAGAGCCCATAGACGCCCGGCGTGCCGGATTTCTTGTGTTCCAGCAACAGGTCGGTAATGCCGCCGAATGCCGACACGACGAACACCCGGTTATACAGGTCGTCGCCGGTCCGGTCGCCGATGAAAAGGGTGTCGCGCAGTTCGTGAACGCGCGACATGGAGGTTCCGCCGATCTTCTCGACGGTATGTTTATGGGTCACTGTCGTTCCGTCCCCGGTTGCCCGAGCACGTCCTTTTGTCAGTCTGCCGGCGCGTAGGAGCCGTCTTCGCGGTGCACTTCGTGACCGGTGACGGGCGGGTTGAAGCAGCATGCCATCACCAGATCCTCGCCAGTGGCGCGGACGGTGTGCTTGTCATGCTGATCCAGCGCATACATCACGCCGGGCTTGATCTCGTAGGTTTCGCCCGAGGCAAGGTCGGTGATCGAGCCCTCTCCCGAGATGCAATAGACGCTCTCGAAGTGGTGCTTGTAATGGAACGTGTGTTCCGAACCGGCCTTCAGCGTGGTGATGTGGAACGAAAACCCCATCCCGTCATTGGCCAGAAGCATCCGCACCGAGGTCCATTGCGCGTCCGAGACGGCCCTGTCGCTGTCTTTCAGCTTGTTGAAGTCGCGTACGATCATGCGCTTACTCCGCAGCTACTTTTAAAGGGAGGATGGTATCGACGGCCGACTCGAGAATATCGAGCCCCTCCTTGAACTGTTCCATCGGCGTGGTGAGCGGCGCAAGCACCTTCACCACCTCGTCCTCGGCGCCCGAGGTTTCGATGATAAGACCGTTGCGGAAGGCTTCGGCGCAGATTTCGCCGGCCAGCTCGCCCGATCCGACATCGACGCCGCGCATCATCCCGCGCCCCTTGATCGTGGCGCCCGGAATCCGGGCCGCGATGCCAAGCAGGCGTTCTTCCAGAACCTGGCTCTTCAGCGCGATCTGGTGGCGGAACCGGTCGTCGGCCCAGAACTTCTCCAGCGCGATGCGCGCGGTGACGAAGGCGTGGGTGTTGCCACGGAAGGTGCCGTTGTGCTCGGCCGGCTTCCAGATGTCATGTTCCGGCTTGATCAGCAGCGCCGCGAACGGCAGGCCGAAGCCAGACAGCGACTTGGCCATCGTCACCATGTCCGGGACGATGCCGAAATTGTCGAAGCTGAAGAAGCTTCCGGTGCGGCCCAGGCCGGCCTGGATGTCATCGACGATCAGAAGCGCGCCATGCGCTTCGGCCAGGCGGGCGATTCCCTGCACCCATTCCGGGCTGGCGGCGTTGAGCCCGCCTTCGCCCTGGACCAGTTCCAGGATGAACGCGGCCGGCGGCTCGATCCCCGAGGACGAATTCGCCAGCATCGATTCGATGATCTGCAACGTGTCCACGTCGTCGCCAAGCGCCCCCTCGAAGGGCATGCGGGTGACATCGTTCAGCGACACGCCACCGGCGCCGGCGCGCTTGCCGTGATTGCCGGTCAGCGCCAGCGATCCGAGCGTCATGCCGTGGAACCCGTTGGTGAACGAGATCACGTTCTTGCGCCCGGTCACCTTGCGGGCCAGCTTGATCGCGGCCTCGACAGCGTTGGTGCCGGTGGGGCCGGTCATCATCACCTTGTGATCCATGCCGCGCGGCCAGAGCACGAGTTCCTCGAACGCCTTGAGAAAGGCGGCCTTGGAATCGGTATACATGTCCAGCCCGTGGGCGATGCCGTTGCCGGCGATATGGTCCAGCAGCGCGGCCTTCATGTCCGGGTCGTTATGGCCATAGTTCAGCGACGAACATCCGGCCAGGAAGTCGATATAGGTGCGGCCGTCGGCATCGGTCATGGTGCTGCCTTCGGCACTGGTAAAGACGGTGTCGAAGTTCCGGCAATAGGACCGGGCCTCGGACTCGCGTCGTGCAAAGATTTCTTTGTCGGCTGTTTCAACAGTCGTCATGGGATCCTCTTGTGGATGAAATTCTGGGGGCTGGCGTCACGCAATCGCGCGCCGGCAATCAGGCCGCGGCCTTGAGTTGCTCGGCCAGGCGAATTGTCACCATATGCTCGGTGTCGTGGATGCCCCGGAAATGGGTGTCCCGCTTGTAGTAGGCTTCGCTGTCCATCGCGGCGCCGCAGCTGTCCGCGAACCGCTTGAACAGGGCCCAGGAGGCATCGTTGTCACGGGTGATCGTCGTCTGAAGGCGCCATACCTGGTAACAGGCTTCGCGCGAAAACAGTTCGTGCAGCATCTTGCTGCCCAGTCCACGGCCACGCGCGTCCGGCGACACCGCGACCTGCCAGACAAACACAGTTTCGGGGTCGCTGGGGGGCACATAGGCGGAAATCCATCCGACGATCTTCCCTTCCATCTCGGCCACCACGCAGGTGTCGGCGAAATGATCGCACTGCAACAGGTTGCAATACATGGAATTCTCATCGAGCGGCTTGCATGCGCGAATGAGCTCCCAGATCTCGGCGCCGTCCTCCTGGACCGGGGTCCGGAACGTGATCGGGGCTTTGGCGGCCTTAAGGGCCTTCGGGGTCTGCATGTTCATGTCGGTCCTCACTCTGCTCACGACCAACAATATAGTTAGCCATGCGAAACTTCAATAGGCTAAGTGTAATTTCTGGGAGATTGCTGATTGGTTCGGGAAAATTCCAAGAAAATCGAAGGAAACCTGTTGATTTTTGTGGATATTGCTTTGTCTTGCTGTAAAAAAGTATTTGCCTCGCAAAGCGATTTCCTCTTGTTTTCAGGATCAAGCCGCGATTCGGGCGCCGGCCCGCAGGGAGAGTTGTCGTGAAAAGATCGGATATCAGCCTGATTGCGCTGCGCCGCATTCTCCGCGCCACCGAGCTTTACGGGCGGGAGCTGGCGAAATCGGCGGGTCTGACCGCGGTGCAGATTCGCGTGCTCCAGATTGTTGCCGAGACCGGAGCATCAACGCCCAAGGCGCTGTCCACCCGGATGGGGGTCAGCCAGGCCACCATCACGACCCTGATCGACCGGCTGGTTGCCAAGGGGCTGGTGTCGCGCCAGCGGTCCGAGGCCGATCGCCGCCAGACCAATATCTTCCTGACCGACGAGGGGCGCGCGTCGATCGCCCGCGCGCCGGACCCGTTGCAGGATCGTTACGTCGACCGGTTCGACGCGCTTCCGGATTGGGAACAGGCGATGATCGTCGCGGCGCTGGAGCGCGTGGCGTCATTGCTCAACGCCGGTGACATGGACGCCGCTCCGGTGCTCGATCCCGGCGACATCAAGCGCCAGACACCCGGTCACTGACCGCTGCCCCTTGCAGCCACCGGGGCGGCGTCCTAAGACTCTGTCAGGTTTTTCGGGCCTAGCATGGCCCTCGGGATAACAGGCAGGTGGCAATGAACGACCCTCACGAACACTACATGAACAACCTCGTGCCGATGGTGGTCGAGCAGACCGCGCGCGGCGAACGCGCCTATGATATCTTCTCGCGCCTGCTGAAAGAGCGGATCATCTTTGTCACCGGCCCGGTTCATGACGGCATGGCCAGCCTGATCGTGGCCCAGTTGCTGCACCTGGAGGCCGAGAATCCCTCCAAGGAAATCAGCATGTATATCAACAGCCCCGGCGGTGTCGTGACCTCCGGGCTGTCGATCTATGACACGATGCAATACATCAAGCCCAGTGTCAGCACGCTGGTCGTGGGGCAGGCGGCCTCGATGGGGTCGCTGCTGCTGGCCGCCGGGGCGCCGGGAATGCGCTTCTCGCTGCCCAATTCGCGGATCATGGTTCACCAGCCGTCCGGAGGGTATCAGGGACAGGCCACCGACATCATGATCCATGCGCAGGAAACCCAGAAGCTGAAGGACCGGTTGAACGAGATCTATGTCCGGCACACCGGCCAGAAACTGAAGGCCGTGCAGGACGCGCTGGAGCGCGACAATTTCATGGATCCCGAACAGGCCAAGGACTGGGGCCTGATCGACGAGATCGTCGCCAACCGTCCCAAGACCGACGATGCGCAATAGCCATCGCGCGGCAAGGTAACGGATTTTGACATTGTGCCCACCGATTGCCTGCCCTAGGCTGAATCGAAACACGAACGCGACAGGGCAAGACCGCGGTTGCGCCGCGGCCCGGGCCCTTAGAGGATAACCATGGCGAACAACTCAGGCAGCGACTCGAAAAACACGCTCTACTGCTCGTTCTGCGGCAAGAGCCAGCACGAGGTGCGCAAGCTGATCGCCGGACCCACGGTGTTCATCTGCGACGAATGCGTCGAGCTGTGCATGGACATCATCCGCGAAGAGACGAAGTCGTCGGGGCTGAAATCCTCCGAAGGGGTGCCGACCCCGAAGGAGATCTGCGACGTGCTGGACGATTATGTCATCGGCCAGTTCCACGCCAAGCGGGTGCTGTCGGTGGCCGTGCACAACCACTACAAGCGGCTGAACCACTCGGCGAAATCGGGTAACGAGATCGAACTCTCCAAGTCGAACATCCTGCTGATCGGCCCCACGGGCTGTGGCAAGACGCTGCTTGCCCAGACGCTGGCGCGAATCCTCGATGTGCCGTTCACCATGGCCGATGCCACCACCCTGACCGAGGCGGGCTATGTCGGCGAGGATGTCGAGAACATCATCCTGAAACTGCTGCAATCGTCCGAATACAATGTCGAACGCGCCCAGCGTGGCATCGTCTATATCGACGAGGTGGACAAGATCACCCGCAAGTCCGACAACCCGTCCATCACCCGTGACGTGTCGGGTGAGGGGGTGCAGCAGGCCCTGTTGAAGCTGATGGAGGGCACGGTCGCCTCGGTGCCGCCGCAGGGCGGGCGCAAGCATCCGCAGCAGGAATTCCTTCAGGTGGATACCACCAACATCCTGTTCATCTGTGGCGGGGCCTTTGCCGGGCTGGAAAAGATCATCGCGCAACGCGGCAAGGGGTCGGCCATCGGCTTTGGCGCCGATGTGAAGGACAGCGAAAGCCGCGGCATCGGCGAGGCGCTGACCGCGCTGGAGCCCGAGGATCTGCTGAAATTCGGCCTGATCCCGGAATTCGTGGGCCGGCTGCCCGTGATTGCCACGCTCGAGGATCTGGATGAAGAGGCGCTTGTCACCATCCTGACGCAGCCGAAGAACGCCCTGGTCAAGCAGTATCAGCGCCTGTTCGAGCTTGAAGAGACCGAGCTGACCTTTACCGAAGATGCGCTTCTGGCCATCGCCAAGCGCGCGATCGCCCGCAAGACCGGCGCGCGGGGGCTGCGTTCGATCATGGAGGATATCCTGCTGGACACGATGTTCGATCTGCCCGGATTGAATGACGTGGTCGAAGTGGTCGTCAATGAAGAGGCCGTTACCGCAGGCGCTGCGCCGCTGATGATCTATGCCGACCAGAAAAAGGAAGGCACCAGCGCGGGCTGACCTGTCGCAAGGCCGCTTACCGGATCCACGGGCGACCCTTCGGGGCCGCCCGTTTCGACTCCGGCCGATGAAAGGCTTGGCGGCTTGCATCGCATGGCTGCGGATCAGGGCCGGCTGCGGCCTGCCACGCCCGGGAACGGCCGCGCCCCGGTCATGGCGCTTTGCGCGGCCGAACCCTGCCAGCATAAGAATGGCCGTTCCGGGCGCAGCGCGGGCATGTTCGCATCATGTTCCCAATTTGCGGTTGGAGACTCGGCGCGCCTCGCCTATCTGTTGGTCATGGTGAACGGGGGCTTTGATGGCCGAGCTTAAAAAGATCGAGGTGCGCGGCGCGCGCGAGCACAACCTCAAGAACATCGACGTGGATATCCCGCGCGACGAACTGGTGGTGATCACCGGGCTTTCGGGGTCCGGCAAGTCCAGCCTGGCCTTCGACACCATCTATGCCGAGGGGCAGCGCCGCTATGTCGAATCGCTTTCGGCCTATGCGCGGCAGTTTCTCGACATGATGGAAAAGCCGGATGTCGATCACATCTCCGGCCTCAGCCCGGCGATTTCCATCGAGCAGAAGACGACCTCGAAGAATCCCCGCTCCACCGTAGGGACCGTCACGGAAATCTACGACTACCTGCGCCTGCTCTTTGCGCGCGCGGGCACCCCCTATTCCCCGGCCACCGGCCTGCCGATCGAGGCACAGCAGGTGCAGGACATGGTCGATCGCGTCATGGCGCTGAATGAGGGGACGCGCGGCTATCTGCTGGCGCCGATCGTGCGCGATCGCAAGGGCGAGTATCGCAAGGAATTCATCGAGCTGCGCAAGCAGGGCTTTCAGCGGGTCAAGGTGGACGGGCAGTTCCACGAGCTGGACGAGCCGCCGACGCTGGACAAGAAGTTCCGCCACGACATCGACGTTGTGGTCGATCGCATCGTGGTGCGCGAAGGCCTGGAGACACGCCTGGCCGACTCTTTCCGCACCGCGCTGGACCTGGCCGACGGTATCGCGGTTCTGGAAACCGCCCCGCGCGAGGATGAGGGCGAGGTCGAGCGCCTGACCTTTTCCGAGAATTTCGCCTGCCCGGTCTCGGGTTTCACCATCCCCGAGATCGAGCCGCGGCTGTTTTCGTTCAACGCGCCCTTTGGCGCCTGCCCCGATTGCGACGGGCTGGGGGTCGAGCTGTTCTTCGATGAGCGCCTGATCGTGCCCGACGCGGCGCTGACGGTCTATGACGGGGCCATCGCGCCATGGCGCAAGGGCAAGTCGCCCTATTTCCGCCAGACGATCGAAGCCATCGCCAGGCATTATGAATTCGACAGGAACACGCCGTGGAAGGATCTGCCGGCGCATGTGCAGCAGGTATTCCTCTACGGTTCCGGCCAGGAGGAGATCGCGTTTCGCTATGACGAGGGCGGGCGCGTCTATCAGGTGACGCGGCCCTTCGAGGGGGTGATCCCCAACATGCAGCGCCGCTGGCGCGAGACCGATTCGGCCTGGGTGCGCGAAGAATTCGAGCGCTATCAGAACAACCGCCCCTGCGGAACCTGCGGCGGGTATCGTCTGCGCCCCGAGGCGCTGGCCGTGAAGATCGGCGGGCTTCATGTCGGCCAGGTGGTCGAGATGTCGATCCGCGAGGCGCATGAGTGGTGCCAGACGGTGCCCGGGCATCTGACCAATCAGAAGAACGAGATCGCGAAAGCCATCCTGAAGGAGATCCGCGAGCGTCTCGGGTTTCTCAACAATGTCGGGCTGGAATACCTGACCCTGTCGCGCAACGCCGGCACATTGTCGGGCGGGGAAAGCCAGCGGATCCGGCTGGCCAGCCAGATCGGCAGCGGGCTGACCGGCGTGCTTTACGTTCTGGACGAACCCTCCATCGGGCTGCACCAGCGCGACAACGGCCGGTTGTTGCAGACATTGCGGAACCTGCGCGACCAGGGGAACACGGTGATCGTCGTCGAACATGACGAAGAGGCCATCCGCGCGGCCGATTACGTCTTCGACATCGGCCCCGGTGCCGGTGTGCATGGCGGCCAGGTCGTCGCGCATGGCACGCCCGAGCAGGTCGCCGCCGATCCGGCCTCGATCACCGGGCAATATCTGAGCGGCACGCGCGAAATCGCGGTGCCCGCAACCCGACGCAAAGGCAACGGCAAGACGCTGACCGTGGTCCGGGCGACAGGCAACAACCTGCACGGGGTGAGCGCGGATTTTCCGCTGGGAAAGTTTGTCTGCGTCACCGGCGTATCGGGCGGGGGGAAGTCGACCCTGACCATTGAAACGCTGTTCAAGACCGCCTCGATGCGGCTGAACGGCGCGCGCCAGACCCCCGCGCCCTGCGAGACGATCAAGGGGCTGGAACATCTCGACAAGGTGATCGACATAGATCAGCGCCCGATCGGACGCACGCCGCGGTCGAACCCGGCCACCTATACGGGGGCCTTCACCCCGATCCGCGACTGGTTCGCCGGTCTGCCCGAGGCCAAGGCGCGCGGCTACAAGCCCGGGCGGTTCAGTTTCAACGTCAAGGGCGGGCGCTGCGAGGCGTGCCAGGGCGATGGCGTCCTGAAGATCGAGATGAACTTCCTGCCCGATGTCTATGTCACCTGCGAAACCTGCAAGGGCGCGCGCTATAACCGCGAGACGCTGGAAGTCAGGTTCAAGGGCAAGTCGATCGCGGATGTTCTGGAGATGACGGTCGAGGAAGCGCAGGCATTCTTCAAGGCGGTTCCCAGCATCCGCGAGAAGATGGATGCGCTGATGCGTGTCGGGCTTGGCTATATCAAGGTCGGTCAGCAGGCCACGACCCTTTCGGGGGGCGAGGCGCAGCGCGTGAAGCTCAGCCGGGAACTGTCGAAGCGGGCGACGGGGCGCACGCTCTATATCCTCGATGAGCCCACGACAGGGTTGCATTTCGAGGATGTGAAAAAGCTGCTGGAGGTTCTGCACGAACTGGTCGAGCAGGGCAATACCGTCGTGGTCATCGAGCATAATCTCGATGTGATCAAGACGGCCGATCACCTGATCGACATCGGCCCCGAGGGCGGCGATGGCGGCGGCGAGATCGTCGCCACCGGCACCCCGGAAGAGGTTGCCGCGGTCGAGCGCAGCCATACCGGGCGCTATCTGAAAGAGATGCTGAACGCGCGGCGCGTGGCGGCCGAATAGGGCCCGCCGCCGCTCAGTCCAGCAGCGCGCCGATCGCGCCGATCAGGTCCAGGATCTCTCGCGTTTCGGGATCGACCCGCAGGATATAACCGTCGCGCCGATAGTATTGGCCGGGTCCATCGAGGCCATAGCGCCAGGGCGCTTCGATCAGCACGAAATGCGCGTCGACAACCCGGCCGTGCCGGTAATACCCGTTCTCGGGATCCCACCGATCATGCGTTTCAATGTCCTGCCGGTTCATTTTCCGGGCCTGTCCGGGCGGGACGCAGGCCGGGGATTTCTTCGCCAGCCCGGGCGGACATCCCCCGGGCGGGCCGGACCACACCGCGCCGGCCCCGAAAGCCAGGGCCAGGGCGGTCAGTGAAACTGTAACAATGCGCATCTTCGTCTCCGATCAGTCGATCCGAAAATGGTCTCTCCGGGCGCGATTGTCCACGACGCCCGGAGCGATGCGCGAGATCGTGCCGGTCCCGCTCAGACCTTGCGCTGGCAGGTATTGATCCCGAGGATCGAATAAAGCGGGCAGGATGACATTGCTGCCGTGCCCAGGGCAATGATGCCCAGCACAAGCATGATCCATCCGGCCACGCCGCCGGAGCCCATGAAGAACGCGAGCACCAGGGCGATCCCGATAATGGCACGGATCACACGGTCGATATTTCCGACATTGGTCTTGAGCATGGCTGACCTCCGATTTCCTGCGGCGCCCGGTTTCCGGGCGCTTCCATTGAAATCTTCCATCTTTCATGTGGGCACCGCCATGACTTGCGTCAATGGCCCCGCAATCTGTTGCCTCATCCCCTGTGGCGCTTTTCGAACCTTGGCAACATGGCCGAGAAATCCTTGCCCTTGCCGCCTTCCTGCTCGACGAAGGCGGCATAGAGATCGGCGGCGTGCCGGCCCAGCGGCGTGTCGGCATCGGCATTTGCGGCGGCCTGCTGGCTCAGCCGCAGATCCTTGAGCATCAGCTCTGCGGCGAAGCCGGGGGTATAGTCGTTGTCGGCGGGCGATTTCGGACCCACGCCCGGCGCCGGGCAATAGGTGGTCATCGACCAGCTCTGACCGCTCGACGTGCTGACGACATCATACATGGCCTGCCGGTCGAGCCCCAGCTTGTCGGCCAGGGCGAAGGCTTCGCAGGTGCCGATCATGGTGATGCCGAGGATCATGTTGTTGCAGATCTTCGCGGCCTGCCCGTTGCCCGAAGGGCCGCAATGCACTGCCTTGGCGCCCATGATGTCGAACAGCGGCCGGGCCTTTTCGAAGCCGGCCGTGTCGCCGCCCACCATGAAGGTCAGCGTCCCGGCCTCGGCGCCGCCGACGCCGCCCGACACCGGCGCGTCCAGCGCCGACAGCCCGGCCTCCTGCGCCTGCCGGGCCACGGCACGGGCGCTGTCCACATCGACGGTCGAGCAATCCAGGAACACCGCGCCGGCGGACATCGCCGGGATGATCTGGTTCGCCACATCGCGCAGGATCTGGCCATTGGGCAGCATGGTGATGACGATTTCGGCGCCGGTGGCCGCCGCGGCGGCCGATTCGGCGCTGCTCACGCCGGCGGGGCAGGGGGCGGCAAGGTCGAACCCGACGACCTCGTGCCCCGCCCGGGCCAGGTTCGCCGCCATTGGCGCGCCCATGTTGCCCAACCCGATGAATCCGATCTTCATGGCCGTTACTCCTTTTCGAATGTCAGTTCCTGCGCGCCCAGCGGTTCCAGCATCGCGGCGATATCCGCCCGGGGCAGATCCGCGGCATCGGCATGTCGCCAATGCGGGTTGCGATCCTTGTCGATGATCTGGGCGCGCACGCCTTCCAGGAAATCGCCCTGTTCCATCGCGCGGTGGGTGAACCTGTATTCGGCGCGCAGCGCGGCGTGGATGTCGTTCTCGACCCGCGCATTGCGGATCAGCTCGATCCCGCAGGCCATCGACAGCGGCGAGTTGCGGCGCATCGCCGTCAGCGCCTTTTGCGCGAAGGCGTCCGGCTCGGCCTCCAGCGCGGCAAGGATACCGGCCAGGGTCGCCCGGGAAAAGCAACGATCGACCAGGGCCTGCTGCGCGGCCAGCGGCGCGTCTGGCGCAGGGCGGGCCGCGGCGTCGATCAACCGCGGATCGCCGGTTTCCACCAGTGCCCCGATCAGGGCGGGCCAGTCGCCCTCGGGCAAATAGTGGTCGGCAAAGCCGGCATGGATCGCGTCGCCCGGCCCCATCCGCGCGCCGGTGGTGCCGAGATATTCGCCCAGCCGCCCCGGCGCGCGCGCCAGAAGCAGCGTGCCGCCCACATCCGGGATCAGCCCGATACCGGATTCGGGCATCGACACCTGGATGCTGTCGCCGACAACGCGGTGGCCGGCATGACCGCCCACGCCGACGCCACCGCCCATGACGAAGCCCTGCATGAAGGCCGCCACCGGTTTGGGATACCCGAAAATCCTGGCGTTCATCCGGTATTCGTCGCGCCAGAAGGCACGCGCGCCGTCATATCGCCCCGCGATCCCTTCGCGATATATCGCCGCGATGTCGCCCCCGGCGCAGAAGGCCCGCGCGCCCTCGGCGTCGATCACGACCATCGCCACGCTGTCATCCGCCGCCCAGGCATCCAGCGCTGCCTCGATCTTCAGGCTCATCTCATGCGTCAGCGCGTTCAATGCCTTCGGCCGGGCAAAGGTGATGCGCCCGACCCGGCCTTCGATGGCGGTGCGGATATCCGCGCTCACGCCCGGGCCTCCAGCATCTGTCGCGATACGATCAGGCGCATGATCTCGTTCGTGCCTTCCAGGATCTGGTGTACCCGCAGGTCGCGCACGATCTTCTCGATCCCGTAATCGGCCAGGTAGCCATAGCCGCCATGCAGTTGCAGGCAGTCATTGGCCACCTCGAAGGCGCGGTCAGTGACATAGAGCTTGGCCATGGCGCAGAACTTGGTGGCGTCCGGCGTGCCGTTGTCCAGTTTCCAGGCCGCCTGCCGCAGGAAAATTCGCGCCGATTGCAGCTTCACCTCCATGTCGGCCAGCCGGAACTGCAACGCCTGGAACTGGTCCAGCGTCTGCCCGAAGGCCGTGCGCTCGCCCATGTAGGCCAGCGTGGCGTCCAGCGCCGCCTGCGCCCCGCCAAGCGCCGAGGCGGCGATGTTCAGCCGCCCGCCATCGAGCCCGGCCATGGCATAGGCAAAGCCCTTGCCCTCTTCCCCTATCAGGTTGTCGCCGGGAAGCTTGCAATCGTCGAACTGCACCTGCCGTGTGGGCTGGGCGCGCCAGCCCATCTTGTCCTCCAGCGCGCCGAAGGACAGGCCCGGCGCGCCATCCTCGACCACCAGCGCCGAGATGCCGCGCGGACCGTCCGAGCCGGTGCGGGCCATCACGACATAGGCGTCGGAATAGCCGCCGCCCGAGATGAACGCCTTGGTGCCGTTCAGCGTGTAGCCATCATTGGTGCGCGCCGCCCGCGTCTTCAGCGCCGCCGCGTCGGAACCCGAGCCCGGCTCGGTCAGGCAATAGGAGAACAGCTTTTCCATGCGGCAGAGATCGGGCAGCCATTTGGCCCTGGTCTGCTCCGAGCCGAACCTGTCGATCATGCCGCCGCACATGTTGTGAATCGACAAGAACGAGCCCACGGCGGGGCAGGCCATCGCCAGCGCCTCGAACACCAGTGTCGCGTCCAGCCGGGTCAGGCCCGAGCCGCCGTAATCCTCGGAAACATAGATCCCGCCCAGGCCCAGCTCGGCGACCTTCGGCCAAAGATCCCTGGGGATGTCGCCGCTGGCCTCCCAGTCGCGGGCATGCGGCGCGATCTCTTCGGCGCCGAACGCCCGCGCCATGTCGAATATGGCGCCCTGTTCCTCGGACAACGCGAAATCCATTGACGGCTCCTCCGCTCGCAGATGTGAATTGAACGTATGTTTAATTCACATTTGTTGCCACAATTTTGCAGCGCGCGGGCGTCCGGGGCAACTGGAGGAATCGCAAGGCCGTTTTGTCAGATCAGGCGGACCTGCGCGCCCACCGGAACCAGGTCGAACAACTCGGCGATCATCCGGTTGTAAAGGCCGATACAGCCCGAGGACGAACGCCGGCCGATCTTGCGCGTGTCGTGGGTGCCATGGATCAGGTAGGCCGGCCAGGACAGATACAGCGCATGGGTGCCCAGCGGGTTGCCCGGGCCGGGCGGCATGTAGGCGGGCAGCGACGGATCTCGCTCGCGCATCGAGGCGGTCGGCGTCCAGTCCGGCCCGACCCTCTTGCGCACCACCTCGGTATAGCCGCGCCGGGTCAGCTCGTCGGTTCTGGGCACAGAGGTCGGATAAAGCCGGTAATCCGATCCGTCCGCGTTCCAGTAATGCAGGGCGCGCGATTTCGTATCGGCGACGATTGTCGCCACGCCCAGCGAATCGAAATGGTCCTGCCAGCGTTGCGTCACGAAGCTGGACACGTTGTGCCGGGTTGGCGTCCCGGCGTCGTTCAGCGCGTCTGGCGTCTGGGCGCGCGCGATCGCGGGTGCGGCGAGCGTGGCAAGCGCGCCAAGAAGCGTGGCGCGGCGGGAAAAGATCTGACTGCTCATCATGGCCTCTCTGGTCAAGGGTGCCTTGTTGTTATTTAGATCGCAAAATCGGGATCGGCCGTCCAGTGCGGACCGGTAGCGGACACGCATTCGTGTCCCCGGGGGCATATGGACGGCCCACGAATAACAACGGGCCCCGACGCGAAACGCCGGGGCCCGTAAAATCCTTGCCGGAGGGTCAGTCCATCTGCTTGAAATGGAACTCGCCGCCTTCCTTCAGGCCGCTGGGCCAGCGCGAGGTCACGGTCTTGGTCCGCGTGTAGAAGCGGAACGCGTCGGGGCCGTGCTGGTTCAGATCGCCGAAACCGGATTTCTTCCAGCCGCCGAAGGTGTGATAGGCCAGCGGCACCGGGATCGGCACGTTCACGCCGACCATGCCGACATTGATCCGGCTGGCGAAATCGCGCGCCGTGTCGCCGTCGCGGGTGAAGATCGCGGTGCCGTTGCCGTATTCGTTGTCCATCACCAGGTTCAGCGCGTCGTCATAGCTGTCGGCGCGCACCTGGCACAGGACCGGGCCGAAGATTTCCTGGCGGTAGATGTCCATCTCCGGCGTCACGCGGTCGAACAGGTGGGGGCCCACGAAAAAGCCGCTCTCGTAACCCTGCAGCTTGAAGCCGCGGCCATCGACGACCAGTTCGGCGCCTTGCTTCACGCCGCTTTCCACCAGCCCGAGGATCTTTTCCTTGGCTGCGGCGGTCACGACGGGGCCGTAATCCACGTCGTCGCCGGCGGTATAGGGGCCGACCTTCAGCTTCTCGATGCGCGGCACCAGCTTTTCGATCAGCCTGTCGGCGGTCTTTTCGCCCACCGGCACCGCGACCGAGATCGCCATGCAGCGTTCGCCCGCCGCGCCATAGCCGGCCCCCACCAGCGCGTCGGCGGCCTGATCCATGTCGGCATCGGGCATGACGATCATGTGGTTCTTGGCCCCGCCGAAGCATTGCACCCGCTTGCCGTTGGAACAGCCGCGGCCATAGATGTATTCGGCGATCGGGGTCGAACCGACGAAGCCCACGGCCTGGATCGTCTCGTTGTCGAGGATCGCGTCCACCGCTTCCTTGTCGCCGTTGACGACCTGCAGCACACCATCGGGCAGGCCGGCCTCCTGCAACAGTTCGGCCAGCATCAGCGGCACCGAGGGGTCACGCTCGCTGGGTTTCAGGATGAAGGCGTTGCCGGCGGAAAGGGCCGGACCCATCTTCCACATCGGGATCATCGCCGGAAAGTTGAACGGCGTGATGCCGGCCGCGACGCCAAGCGGCTGGCGCATGGAATACATGTCGATGCCGGGCCCGGCGCCGTCGCTGAACTCGCCCTTCATGAAATGCGGCGCGCCGATGCAGAATTCGATCACCTCCAGGCCGCGCTGCACATCGCCTTTCGCGTCGGGAAATGTCTTGCCGTGCTCCGAGCTGAGCTTTTCGGCCAGCTTGTCCATGTCGCGGTTCAGCAGGCGTACGAATTCCATCATCACCCGCGCCCGGCGCTGCGGGTTGGTCGCGCCCCATTTCACCTGGGCCTTGGCGGCGTCGGCCACGGCGGCGTCCAGTTCCTGCTGGCTGGCCAGCGGCACCCTGGCCTGCACCTCGCCGGTGGCGGGGTTGTAGACATCGGCGAAACGGCCCGACGTGCCCTTGACACGTTTTCCGTTGATGAAATGACAAAGCTCTTCCATGGGGTCCTCCCTTCGGGAAATCTGCTGATCACAATAGTCTTGCAAATTTGCGTCGAAAAGGGCCAGTATTTCAAAAGCGTTTTGCAAAAAAACGGGTCCGTGGATGGAACCCAATTGGGATGACCTGCGCGTTTTCCTTGCCGTGGCCCGGGCCGAAAGCCTCAGCGCCGCCGGCCGGGCGCTGAAGATGGACCCGGCCACGGTGGGCCGGCGCATCCAGCGTCTCGAAGAGGGTCTGGGGGCCGCGCTGTTCGCCAAGTCGCCGCAGGGCTATGCGCTTTCGGATGACGGCGCACGGCTGCTGGTCCATGCCGAGCAGGCAGAGCAGGCCGTTTCGCTGGCCACCGAAGAGGCCGGCGGCAAGGCCGGCCAGCTGACCGGCTCGATCCGGATCGGCGCCCCCGACGGCTGCGCCAATTTCCTGCTGCCGCAGGTCTGCACCGCGATCTGTGACAGCCATCCCGGTCTGGAGGTGCAGATCGTCGCCCAGCCCCGCGTGGTCAACCTGACCCGGCGCGAGGCCGACATGGCCATCGCCGTCAGCCCGCCGGATACCGGTCGGCTGACGGTGCAGAAGATCACCGATTACCGTCTGCATCTCGTGGCGTCGCGCCGGTATCTCGACCGAAACGATCCGATCGACTCGCTCGATCGGCTCGGGGCCCACCGGATGGTCGGCTATATCCCCGACATGATTTTCGACAAGGAACTGGATTACCTGTCCGCCACCGGGGCCGAGCGGGTGGAGCTGTCGTCGAACTCGGTCGCGGTGCAGCTGAATTTCCTGCGCCAGCACGCCGGGGTCGGGATCGTCCATGATTTCGCGCTGCCCTTCGCGCCGGGGCTGATCAAGGTGCTGCCCGAGGCGCTGTCGCTGACGCGCAGCTTCTATCTGCTGCGCCATGCCGATGACCGGAAGGTCGAGCGGCTGACCCGCTTTGCCGCGGAGCTGGTCGACGGGCTGAAGCGCGAGGTGGCGCGGCTGGAAGCGTTGACTTGACAGGTGCCGGCCCTCCGGGCGACCCTTTCAAACCGGAAGATGGAGGCCGGGCCCTCATGCAAGTGCATCAGATCCTGAAAATGAAAGACGGCGGTGCGGATGTGCTGACGATCGCCCCGGGGACGACCGTGTCCGAAGCGGCGGGGATCCTGTCGGACAAGCGCATCGGCTCGCTTGTGGTTTCGCCCGACGGCAAGACCGTGACCGGCATCCTGTCGGAACGCGATATCGTGCGCGAACTGGGCCGGCGCGGCGTCGCCTGCATGTCCGACAGGGTGGACGATCTCATGACCCGCGAGATCGTCACCTGCGCACGCGACGAAACCGCCGTCGAGGTGTTGCAGAAGATGAGCGACGGGCGCTTTCGCCACATGCCGGTGATGGCGGATGGCGAGATGATCGGGCTGATCTCGATCGGCGACGTGGTCAAGGCGCGCCTGGCCGAGCTGGCGATGGAAAAGGACGCGCTGCAAGGCATGATCATGGGCCGCTGATGCGGCTTGCGCTTGCATTCGCGCGCGCGGTGATGTTGCGTCCGGGAAAACTCGGAAGGGGACAGTCATGCGCATCGGTCTTTATCCCGGCACCTTCGACCCGGTAACGCTGGGCCATCTGGACATCATCCAGCGGGCGGCGACACTGGTCGATCGGCTGGTGATCGGGGTGGCCATCAACCGCGACAAGGGGCCGATGTTCGATCTCGACGAACGGGTGGCGATGCTCGAGGAGGAATGCGCCCGGATCACCGCGGCCGAGGTGCTGGTCCATCCGTTCGACAACCTGCTGATCGACTGCGCCCATGACGTGGGCGCGACCGTGATCGTGCGCGGGCTGCGCGCCGTGGCCGATTTCGAATATGAATTCCAGATGGTCGGGATGAACCGCGCGCTCGATTCCAGCGTCGAGACGGTGTTCCTCATGGCCGATGCCCGGCGCCAGGCCATCGCCTCCAAGCTGGTCAAGGAGATCGCGCGCCTGGGCGGCGACGTTTCCAAATTCGTCAGCCCGGCGGTCAAGGCGCGGCTGATCGAAAAGCTGGGCGAACGCCGAGGCTGATCGCGGGCCGCGCCGCGATTCCGCCGGCAGGCCAGCGCCCGTTTGCCCGACGCCGGCGGATGCCACGAACCGGCGCAATCCTGCGCATCGGTGCCGGATTTTTCCTTTTTCAGCAGTAATTTGCCGACCCGCTCGTCACGACGGCGTGAAGCCCTTGTCCGGCCGCCGGTGCATCCCATTTCCATCAGGGAACAGGCCGACTGTTGGCCCGACGGATGCAATCCGGATTCACAAGACAAGGAGATCACTCATGAGACATATGACGATACTCGCCGCAATCGCTTTGGGCGCCGGTCCGGCCATGGCGGGCAATGTTCAGCCCGCGCCGCAGGATCCGGTGATTGCCAGCCCTGTCGTGCAGCGGGCAGCCACGGGCGGCGACTGGACCGGCCCCTATGCCGGTGCGCAACTGGGATATGGCAACGTCGATGCCAGCGGCGCGGCCAACGCGGATGGCGACGGGGTAACCGGCGGCGTTCATGCCGGCTACAACCATGATTTCGGCAATTTCGTCCTGGGCGGCGAGATCGACCATGACGTGACCGACATCAACCTGTCGGGCGGCGCGGGAAGCCTGGATAACGTCACTCGGCTGAAGCTGCGCGGCGGTTACGATCTGGGCCGGACGCTTGTTTACGGCACCGCCGGTCCGGCCTTTGCCAATGCCGATATCGGCGGGTCGCTCAGCGATACGGGCTATTTCGCGGGGATCGGTGTCGAGCGGATGGTCACCGACAACATCTCCGTCGGTGGCGAGGCGCTGTATCACCAGTTCGACAATTTCGACGGCAGCAATGTCGACCTGGAAGCAACGACCCTTTCGGCGCGGGTGTCGTTCCACTTCTGATGCCGGTTTCGGTGTCGCGAACCGCGGGCGGGCCGGTGGATAACCGGCCCGTCTTGCCGCGTCAGGCCAGGTCGCGCAGAACCTGATGCACGCACATGACATCATCGCGGGTGCAGTCGAACTGTCCGACCTGGACCCGGATCACGAATTGCCCCTGGTGCCGGGTCTGGGTCAGGTAGATCCGGCCATCGTCGTTGATCCGCCGCAGCAGCTCCGCGGTTTCCTCGTCACTGTCGCGATAGCGGAAGGTGAACAGCGAAAGCGCGGGCGCGGTGACGATTTCGAAATCCGGCAGCGCGGCGATCGCCTCAGCCAGTTCGGCGGCCCAGGCCACGTGGTTGCGGATTCTCTTGCGCAGCCCCTCCAACCCGTAGGCGCGCAGCGTGAACCACAGTTTGAGCGCGCGAAAACGGCGCCCCAGCGGCACCGTCCATTCGTTGAAATTGACCACCTCGTCCTGGTCGAGCGTTTCCAGGTAATCGGGCCGCAGCCCGAGGGTGCGCACCTGATCGACCGGATCGGCCAGGAACTGCACCGCGCAGTCGAATTGTGCGCCGAGCCATTTATGCGGGTTGAAGACCACCGAATCGGCCCGGTCCACCCCCTGCCAGAGGGGGCGGAACTCGGGGCAGATCATCGCCGCGCCGGCCCAGGCCGCATCGACATGGGCCATCAGCCCGTGATCGCGGGCAACGGCGATGGCCGCGTCCAGCCGGTCCGACGCACCAACCGAGGTGCCGCCGATGCACAGAACGACGCCGGCCGGCAGGAAACCCGCCTCCAGATCCGCGCGAATCGCGGCGTCCAGCGCGGCCGGGTCCATCGCCAGGGCCGCGTCGGTGGGCACCTTCACCAGGTTGTCCTGCCCGATTCCGGCGATCCGCGCGGCCTTGTCCACCGAGGAATGGGTCTGGTCGGAGGCATAGAGACGCAGCCGCGGTTGTCCCGACAATCCGTCGGCGTTCCCGGCCCAGTCCAGCGCCCGTTCGCGCATCGTCAGCACCGCCGACAGCGTGGCGGTGGTCGCGCTGTCATGGATGGTGCCGGTGAAATGCGGGCCCAGCCCCAGCGCATCGCGCAGCCAGCGCATCATCACCTGCTCGATCTCGGTCGCGGCCGGCGCGGTCTGCCACAACATGCACTGCGCCGCGATGGCATTGGCCAGTTGTTCGGCCAGCATCGAGGCGGGCGCCGCATTCGCCGGGAAATAGGCGAAGAAGCGCGGATGTTGCCAATGGGTCATGGCATCGGGCACGATCGCGTCGAAATCGGCAAAGATATCCGCTATCGGCTCGGGCTGTTCGGGTGGTTGCGCGGGCAGTTTCGCCGCCGTCTCGCCCGGGGTGCTGCGCGCCCGGACGGGGCGTTCCCGCAGCCCCGCGTGATAGTCGCGCACCCAATCGGCGGCGCGTTTCGACCAATGGGCAAGCTCGTCGTGGTTCATGCCGGTCCTTCCTGTGGCGGTCCCGCCCATTTGCAGGAAAGGCGCCCCGGGATGCAACGCTGCCCGTGTCAGTCCGGCTGGAAACCGTGGATCAACCGGCGCAGCCCGATCACCGCGCCCAGATAGATCGCGGCCAGGGTGAACGGCGCCGAATAGGCCAGCGTGGCGAAGGCGGTCACGCCCTGGCCAACCGAACAGCCCAGGGCGACCACGCCGCCGATTCCCATCAACGCTGCGCCCGTGACCTGGCGGCCCAGCTCGCGCGGGTCCTCGCAGGCTTCCCACCGGAACAGGCCTTTGATCGACGAGCCGATGAAGGCGCCGGCCAGAACCCCGGCAACCGAGCCCACGCCGAATCCCAGCCCGCCGGCAGAGGATGTCATCAGCCATAGCAGCGTTCGACCCAGCGGCGCGGTAAAGCTGTGCCCCTCGACCGGAACCGCGCCGAAGCTCTGCTCGTGCAACGCGGTGGTGCCCCAAAGCGCCAGGGCAATCGCCGCGCCCACCGCCGCGGCCCAGCCGATGCGGCGCGGCGAGTGGCGCAGCGGCGCATAGGACAGGCCCCAGGCCGTGAACGCCGCCGCCACCAGCGTTGCGAAGGCCAGCCTGGGCATGCCCAGCTGGTTCTCGACCAGATGGGCAAAGCCCTGCGGCCCGGCAGAGACCTGTTGCGAGAAAACCAGCTGGCGCAGATTGGCCAGCGGACCGTTCAGCGTGATGAAGCCGAAGATCGCGATCACCACGACAACGACCATGGATCGCAGATCGCCGCCGCCGAATCGCGCCAGGGCACCGAAACCGCAATTTCCGGCCAGCGCCATGCCATAGCCGAAGGTGACACCGCCCAGCACACTGGCCGCCGGGTTCCAGGTGACGGAATGATACAGCGTCGCCTCGATGTCGATCAGGCCGGCGCCGCCAAGCAGGAAGGTCAGGAAGATCGCGCTGCCCAGCACGATTCCCCACATCCGCAACCGGCGCTGATCGTCGCCGTAAACCGCGCTTTCGATTGCGCCCAGGGTGCAGAACTCGCCAAGCCGGGCCGCCAGGCCCAGCACCATGCCCGTTGCCAGGCCAATCAGCGCGGCGATGGCGCCAATCGGTAGAACGTCCATTGAGCTGGTCCTCCCTACGGTCCGACCCTGCCGCCGCGTCTCAGGGGCGGTTGCAGAACATGTCGTAGATCAGCGCGATCGTGCGCCGCGCGCGGTCGTCGGCCAGCGAGTAATAGATCGCCTTGCCTTCGCGCCGGCAGGCGACCAGACCTTCCAGTCGCAGGCGTGCCAGTTGCTGGCTGACCGCGGCCTGTCGCGAGGAAAGCAGGTTTTCCAGCTCGGTGACCGTTTTTTCCCCGGTGGACAGGTGACACAGGATCATCAGCCGCCCTTCATGGGAAAGCGCCTTGAGAAAACTCGACGCGGCCTCGGCCTTGTCGATCATCTCGTTTGCCACGACCGGGCTGGCGTCGAGCCGGTCCATGTCGCGCGCGCTCGCGCCGAAGGGATAAATCGCTTCTGCCATCGTTCTTTCAGGGCTCTCACCCTGTCCATCTTCTTTGTTTCGGCCTGTTATCGGCAAGTCGCGTCATTCTGATAGCATAATCCGTGCGGAAATGGGAGTTCATCCCGCCTTTGCCGCGATCGCGTAACGCGATCGCGATGTCTCCGGGCGATTTCATCCGTCGGCCGCGATCTTCTGCTCTTGCGCAGGCGTCAGGCTGACCCCGGCGCGTTCGGTCAGCATCATGCCCAGAAGGCCCCAGAAGAATGCTTCGCCCGGATAGCCCTCGACCCGCCCGAGTTCCACGCCGTCGCGCACAAGAACGAAGGTCGGGGTGAAGCGCGGGCGCGATTCCAGCCTGAGATCCGCAGGCACGGTCGCGTTCACGTCCACCCGCTGCAAGGGCGCGGCGCGGCCTTCGGGCGTCTTGGGATAGATCGGTGCGATCTGCCTGTCCCACATCTCGCAATAGGTGCAGCCCTTTTCCTCGAACATCACCAGGCGCAGCTCTGCCGCGGCGGGCAGGGCGATGCCCGTCGCGAGGAGCGCCGCGGTGACAAGGGATATGATGAAACGCGCCATTGACCAGCTTCTCCAAAACATAGAAATAATGTAATATGTTTGTATGGGCGCGACAAGGGAGGGCCGGTATTGCTCGATATTTCCTTCGGCGGGGCGGCTTTGGCCGGCATCCTGTCGTTCCTGTCACCATGTGTCTTGCCGATGGTGCCGTTTTACCTGTGCTACATGGCGGGCATCTCGATGACCCAGCTGCGCGGCGACGGAGAAATCGCAGCGGGCGCGCAACGGCGGCTGGTGCTGTCATCGGTGTTCTTCGCGCTGGGCGTGACCACGATCTTCGTGATGCTGGGCATGGGCGCGACCGCGCTGGGGCAGGCGTTCCGCGCCTGGATGACGCCGCTTTCCTATGTCGCCGCGGCGATCCTGATCCTGTTCGGTCTGCATTTCCTGGGGATTTTCCGCATCCCGTTCCTGTATCGGGAAGCGCGTCTGGAAAGCAGGGCAGAGCCCTCGACGGTGCTGGGCGCCTATGTCATGGGGCTGGCCTTCGGCTTCGGCTGGACGCCCTGCGTCGGCCCGGCGTTGGCGGCGATCCTGATGGTGGCCAGCGGCATGGGCGATATCTGGCGCGGCGGTTTGCTGCTGCTGGTTTACGGCCTGGCAATGACCGCGCCCTTCGTTTTCGCGGCGCTCTTTTCCAGGGCCTTCCTGGGCTGGATGCAGCGCAACCGGAAATACATGGGGCATGTCGAGAAGGCGTTGGGGGCGATGCTGATCCTGTTCGGCGTGCTCATCGCCACGAACTCGGTGAATTACATTGCCCAGTGGATGCTCGATACCTTCCCGGCCTTTTCCAGGTACGGGTGAATTCGCGGAGGAGACGATAATGGTTCGATTGATTCGTTATGTTCTGGCGGGGGTCATGGCGCTGGCCGGGCCGGCCGTGGCCGAGGTGCCGATGGGCGATGACGGCCTGCACAAGCCCGCCTGGCTGGAAGAGACGTTCAAGGATGTCGGCGACGACCTGGCCAGCGCGAACGCGCAGGGCAAGCGCCTGCTTCTGATCTGGGAACAGCGCGGCTGCATCTATTGCCGCAAGATGCACGAAGAGGTCTTTCCCGACCCGGAGATCGACGCGCTGCTGCGCGAGAAATACTTCGTCGTCCAGCTGAACCTGTTCGGCGATGTGGAAGTGACCGACTTCGACGGCACCGCCCTGCCGGAAAAGCAGATGGCGCGCCGCTGGGGAATCATGTTTACTCCGACGATGATGTTCATGCCCGAGGAACTGCCTGAATCGGGCAATGCCGGGAAGGCCGCGGTGATGACCATGCCCGGCGCCTTCGGCAAGGGAACGACGCGGGCGATGCTGACCTGGGTGCTGGAAAAAGGTTATGAAACCGACGAGCATTTCCAGAAATACGTCGCGCGGATGGTGACGGGCAAGGACTGATGCGGTTAGCCTCGGCAGATGGAGTCGCGCGCCCGGTGGCCGCGAGGCGGAGCGAGGGCAGGCATCCTGTCGTATGCAAAGAAATAGATTTGTTGTTGCATGCGACGGAATACCTGCGATAGTTTCGGAAATCGAACAAGAAGCGGGAGGAGACACGCAATGAATCGCGCAATACTGAGCGCCGTCTGTGTCGCGGCAGGCGTCGGGGCCGCAGCGGCCGCCGAGGTGGCGCCGAAAGACGTGCAATACGGGGAATACGGCGCCGTCGAACAGTCGCTGACCGGCCAGCCGGGCGATGCGGCGGCAGGGCGCAAGGTCGTTGGCTCCAAAAGCCTTGGAAACTGTGTCGCCTGCCACAAGATCTCGGAACTGATCGACGACGTGCCGTTCCATGGCGAGATCGGTCCGCCGCTTGATGGCGCCGCCGACCGTTGGAGCGAAGCCCAGCTTCGCGGCATCGTCGCCAATGCCAAGATGACCTTCCCCGAATCGATGATGCCGTCTTTCTACAAGACAACGGGCTATATCCGCCCGGGCAAGGGGTTTACCGGCAAGGCCGCGCAAGAGCCGCTGCCGCCGCTCCTCACTGCCCAGCAGATCGAGGATGTGGTCGCCTATCTGATGACGCTGAAATACGAGTGATCCCGTTACGGGTCGCTCCAGGACAAGGAGAATGAAATGGAACTGACACGACGTGGAGCGATCGCGCTGGGCGCCGGTGTCGCGGCCACCCTGGTGCTGCCCATCCGTGCGATGGCAAGTGCGGACGCGGCGATCGCCGAGTTCACCGGTGGCGCCGAGATGGGTGAGGGCGGGCTGGAGTTCATCACCCCCGAGATCGCCGAGAACGGGAACACCGTGCCGATCGAGGTCAGGGCACCGGGTGCGACGGCGATCGCCGTTTTCGCCACGGGCAACCCGACACCCAAGGTCGCCACGTTCAATTTCGGGCCGCTGGCCGGGGCGCAGCGTGCCTCGACGCGGATCCGCCTGGCTGGCACGCAGGACGTGGTCGCCGTGGCCAAGATGGCCGATGGCAGTTTCGTCCGCGCGTCCAACAACGTCAAAGTCACCATCGGCGGCTGCGGCGGCTGATCAGAGGAGTAAGTTAAAATGGCAGAAGGTGTACGCGCCCGCGTCAAGGTTCCGGGCAATGCGACAGCCGGCGAGTCGGTGGTCATCAAGACCCTGATCAGCCACCCGATGGAATCCGGCCAGCGCAAGGACAGCGACGGCAACATCATCCCGCGCTCGATCATCCACCGCTTCGTTTGCGACTTCAACGGGCAGAACGTGATCGACGTCAAGATGGAGCCCGCGATCTCGACCAATCCTTATTTCGAGTTCGAGGCGACCATCCCCGAATCCGGTGACATGCATTTCACCTGGTATGACGATGACGGGTCCGTCTACGAGAAGACCGAGACCGTCACGGTCGGGTGATTGCCGCGTCGCATACAGGGAGGAACGACATGATGACGACATCGCTCAAGACGATGATCTGCACCGCAGCGATGCTGACGCTTGGCGCCGGGGCCGCGGCGGCGCAGACGGACGAAAAGCTTGTGGTCAACGGTGAAACCGAAATCACCACCCAGGCGCCGGCGCCCGCTCATCTCGACGGGGCGCTCGACACGATCTACTCCGGCTGGGAATTCCGCTCGCCTGCGACCCGCGAGGTCCAGATGGACGATTTCGACAATCCGGGCATGATCTTCGTCGATCAGGCACGGCAGGTCTGGAATACGGCCGATGGGTCCGAGGGCAAGTCCTGCGCTTCGTGTCATGACGATCCGGCGCAAAGCATGAAGGGCGTGCGCGCGGTCTATCCCAAGTGGAACGAGGACGCCCAAGAGGTGCGCACCCTCGAGATGCAGATCAATGACTGCCGCACCAACCGGATGGGCGCCGAAGCCTGGGGCTATACTGATAAGGGGATGACCAGCATGGTCGCCCTGATCTCGCTCCAGTCGCGCGGCATGCCGGTCAATGTGGCGATCGACGGCCCGGCGCAATCGACCTGGGAAAAGGGCAAGGAGCTCTACTATACCCGGACCGGTCAGCTTGAGCTGAGCTGCGCCAATTGCCACGAGGACCACTATGGTGACATGATCCGCGCGGATCACCTCAGCCAGGGCCAGATCAACGGCTTCCCGGTCTACCGCCTCAAGAACGCCAAGCTCAACGCGGTGCATTCGCGGTTCAAGGGCTGTGTTCGCGATACGCGCGCGGAGACCTACAAACCCGGATCGCCGGAATTCGTGGCGTTGGAACTCTACGTCGCCTCGCGTGGCAACGGGCTGGATGTTGAGGCGCCGTCGGTGCGCAACTGATCGAAGGTCGCGCGCCCAGGCTGTGGCGCGCGGCCATCATTTGTTTGTTCCTTTATCCAAACCCGCGCCCGTCGGCAGATGCCCCGCATTCGCCGGTTGGCGCAATGCATCCTGAACGGAGACGAGAGCATGATTTCGCGGCGAGATTTTCTGCAGGCGACGGTCGCGGCGTCGGCCATTTACGGCGCCTCGGGTGTCGGTAACTGGTCGAAACTGGCGGCCCAGCAGGCGCTGACCCAGGACCAGTTGCTGGATTTCGACACGTTCGGCAACGTGACCCTGGTGCATGTGACCGACATCCACGGCCAGTTGAAACCGGTCTGGTTCCGCGAACCGGAGATCAATATCGGTGTCGGGGCCGCAAGGGGCCAGCCACCGCATCTGACCGGGCAGGATTTCCTGAACTATTTCGACATGAAGCCGGGCACGCCGCATGCCTATGCGCTGACCTACCTGGATTTCGTCGCGCTGGCGCGCAGCTACGGCAAGATGGGCGGGCTTGACCGGGTGGCGACCGTGCTCAACGCGATCCGCGCCGACCGGCCCGACGCCTTGCTGCTGGATGGCGGCGACACCTGGCACGGCTCCTACACCACGCTCAGGACCTCCGGGCAGGACATGGTGAACGTGATGAATGCGCTGAAGCCCGATGCGATGACCTCGCACTGGGAATTCACGCTGGGCACCGAACGGGTGAACGAGATCGTGGCGGGGCTGGATTTCCCGTTCCTGGGCGCCAACATCTTCGATGCCACATGGGACGAACCGGCCTATGAGCCCTACAAGATGTTCGAGCGGGGCGGTGCGAAGATCGCGGTGATCGGGCAGGCATTCCCCTATCTGCCGATCGCCAATCCAGACTGGATGTTCCCCGAGCTCAGCTTCGGCATCCGCGATGAACGGATGGCCGAGCTGGTGCAGGAAGTGCGCGACGCGGGCGCCGACCTGGTGGTCGTTCTGTCGCATAACGGCTTTGACGTTGACCGCAAGATGGCCGGGCAGATCAAGGGGATCGACGTGATCCTGACCGGCCACACGCATGATGCGCTGCCCGAGCCGGTGATGGTGGGCGACACGATGTTGATCGCCAGCGGCTCGAACGGCAAGTTCGTCACCCGGCTGGATCTGGACGTTCGCGACGGGCAACTGATGGGGTTCCGGCACAAGCTGATCCCGGTCTTCTCGGACGTGATCGAACCGGATCGCGACGTGGCCGCGCTGATCGACGCGCAGCGCGCGCCGTTCAAGGCCGAACTGGAAGAGGTCCTGGGCACCACCGACACGCTTTTGTATCGGCGCGGCAATTTCAACGGCACCTGGGACGATCTGATCTGCAATGCGCTGATCGATGAGCGCGAGGCCGATATTGCGCTGTCGCCCGGGTTCCGCTGGGGGCCCAGCCTGCTGCCCGGCGCGCCGATCACGCGCGAGGACCTGTTCAACGCCACGGCGATGACCTATCCGGCCGCCTACCGGTCCGAGATGACCGGCGAGACGCTGAAGCTGATCCTCGAAGACGTGGCCGACAACCTGTTCAACCCCGACCCCTATTACCAGCAGGGGGGCGACATGGTCCGCGTCGGCGGCATGGGCTATCGCATCGACGTCCGGGCGGAGCGGGGCAAGCGCATCAGCGACATGACCCTGCTGAAGACCGGCGAAGCGATCGCGCCGGCGCGCAGCTATGTCGTGTCGGGCTGGGCCTCGGTCAACGAAGGCACCGAGGGCCCGGCGATCTGGGACGTGGTCGAAAGCTATATCAAGCGCCAGGGCACGGTCAGCGTCGATCCGAACAAATCGGTCAAGGTCACGGGCGCGTGATCGGAATCGGATTTACATATTCTGAGATGCGAATATAACGTGACGCATCTTTTGAGGAGGTTGCAGAGATGACAGATCAGTCAGGATCCTCGACCACCCGGCGCGGCTTTCTGCAAGCAGGGCTTGCCGCGGGGGGGGCAGTGGCCACGGCCGGGGCGGCCCGCGCCGCTGGCGATCCGCTTATAACCGAGGTTCAGCCCTGGGCGCGGTTCACCGGTGTCGGTGTCGATGCGGTGCCCTATGGCCTGCCGATCAAGTTCGAGGACGACGTGATCCGGCGCAATGTGCCCTGGCTCACCGCCGAGACGATGAGTTCGGTCAATTTCACGCCGATCCACGCGCTGGACGGCACGATCACCCCGCAGGGCTGCGCCTTCGAGCGGCACCATTCGGGGGCGATCGAGCTGCGGAAGGAAGATTACCGGCTGATGATCAACGGGCTGGTCGATCGACCGCTGGTGTTCACCTATGCCGACCTGGAGCGGTTCCCGCGCGAAAACCACGTCTATTTTCTGGAATGTGCGGCCAATAGCGGCATGGAATGGGCCGGCGCGCAGCTGAACGGCGCCCAGTTCACGCATGGCATGATCCACAACATGGAATATTCCGGCGTGCCGCTGCGCACCCTGCTGGAAGAGGCCGGGCTGGATGCCGCCGGCACGCTCAAGGACAAGTGGATCTATGTCGAGGGGGCCGATGCCTCGTCGAACGGCCGCTCGATCCCGATGGACAAGGCGCTGGACGACGTGCTGGTGGCCTTCAAGGCCAATGGCGAGGCGCTGCGCAAGGAGCATGGCTATCCGGTGCGGCTTGTCGTGCCCGGCTGGGAAGGCAACATGTGGGTCAAATGGCTGCGCCGTGTCGAGGTGATGGACGGCCCCGTCGAAAGCCGCGAGGAGACCAGCAAATACACCGACACGCTGGCCGACGGCACATCGCGCAAATGGACCTGGGAGATGGACGCCAAGTCGGTCATCACATCGCCCAGCCCGCAATCGCCGATCACCCATGGCCCCGGCCCGCTTGTGATCACCGGGCTTGCCTGGTCGGGGCGCGGCGCGATCGAACGGGTCGACGTCTCCACCGATGGTGGCATGACCTGGCGCACCGCGCGTCTGGCCGCGCCGGGCCAGGACAAGGCCGTCAGCCGGTTCTACCTGGATGTCGACTGGGACGGGTCCGAGCTGCTGCTGCAGAGCAGGGCGATGGACAGCCTGGGATATGTGCAGCCCACCAAGGACGCGCTGCGTGCGATCCGTGGCGAGAATTCGATCTATCACAACAACGGTATCCAGACCTGGTGGGTCAAGCCGAACGGAGAGGCCGAAAATGTCGAAGTATCGTAACCTGGTGATCGGCACCGCGCTGGCCTCGGCCCTGCTGGCCGGCCCGGCACTGGCCGGGGAATACGGCCTGGGACGCACGGCCACGCCCGAAGAAATCGCCGCCTGGAACCTCGATGTCAGCCCCGACGGCACGGGGCTTCCCGACGGGTCGGGCTCGGTCGAGCAAGGCGAGACCCTGTTCGTGGAGAGATGCGCCGTTTGCCACGGCGAATTTGCCGAAGGGGTCGGGCGCTGGCCGAAACTCGCCGGCGGCGAGGGAACGCTCGACCGGGCCGACCCGGTCAAGACCGTCGGCTCCTACTGGCCCTATCTGTCGACCGCGTGGGATTACATCCACCGCTCGATGCCCTTTGGCAACGCGCAGACCCTGACGGCCGACGAGACCTATGCGATCACGGCCTACATCCTCTATTCGAACTTCCTGGTGGACAGCGATTTCGTGCTGTCGGACGAGAATTTTCTCGATGTCGAGATGCCCAATGCCGACGGGTTCATCGTGGATGACCGCGAAAAGGTGGAATTCCCGAAATTCATCCGGGAGCCCTGCATGGAGGACTGCAAGGACAGCGTCGAGATCACCATGCACGCCTCGGTCCTGGACGTGACGCCCGGCACCGAAACGGACGAAGAGGCCGCGGCGGCACAACAGGACGCGGCCCCGCAGGATGAGGCAAAGGCAGAACCGGAACCGGCGGCGCCCGCCGGCCCGGACCCCGAACTGGTGGCCGCCGGTGAAAAGGTCTTCCGCCAGTGCAAGGCCTGCCACATGATCGGCGATGGGGCCAAGAACCGCGTCGGCCCGCATTTGAACGGGGTTCTCGGCCGAACCGTCGGTTCGGTGGACGGTTTCCGCTATTCCCGCACGATGGCGGAAATGGGCGAGGACGGAAAGGTCTGGGACGCGGAATCGCTCGGCACCTTCCTGGAAAATCCGCGGGACTATGTCAGCCGCACGAAGATGGCTTTTCGGGGTCTGAGCGATGCTGCGGACCGTGAGGCGGTGATCGCCTATCTCAGCACCTTCGAATAGAGACGAAATCTGATCGTAAGCGACGGGCGGCCCGATCCGGGCCGCCCGTTCGCGTTCTGATGGTCCGGGCCGGGTATCGTATCTTCGGGCCGGGCCGGCCTATCGGTCGGGGGCGAAATGGCCATATGCGCCGTCGGCGAAGACCAGCGGCGGGTGGTTGCCCGCCTCGGCGGTTTCGACCCGGCCCAGGACGATGACATGATCGCCGCCGTCATGCACGGCATGACGGGTGCAGGTGAACCGCGCGGCAAAATGGTCGAGCAAGGGCAACCCGTCGGGGCCCGCCTGCCAGTCGGCGGCGCTGAAATCGTGACCGGTCCGCGCGAAGTGGCGCCCCAGGCCGAGTTGATCCGAGGCCAGAACATGGATCACGAAGCGCGGCGCGTCGCGGAACAGCTCGAACCGGCGCGACGCGCGGGCCGGCGCCCACAGAACCAGCGGCGGGTCCAGCGAGACCGACGAGAAACTGTTCGCGGTGATCGCCATCGGCCCGTCCGGCGCCGCGGCGGTGACGACGGTGACCCCGGTGGCAAAGCGCCCCAGAACCGTGCGAAAACCGCGCGGATCGTGTTCCGGAATGATGCGGGTCATGCCTGTCCTTCGTTTTATTTCTCGCGGGTATCGTGTCCGGTCGCTGCGGCAAACACCCCGGGATGTATCGCCATGCGTCGGCCCTGTCAGCACATAATCCCGGGCCGCCCGGCGACAAGCCGTGACATTTGCGCATAAACGGGAAATCTGCGGGGGTGCCGGGGATTGTATCGGCGGGCCGCGCCATCGCACCCCCGGCAGGGCGGCGGATCGTGTCGCCGGTGCGCGAGGGGCGCCGGCTCAGACCCCGACCTTCGGGCCGGGGCAGATCAGCGGCTCGGTGCTTTTCTCGACCTCGACCAGTATCCGGGCCTGCGGGTCGTTTTCGAACCGTGCGGTCAGGCCGGTCTGCGAGCGGAAGAAGGTCCAGCATTGCGGGTCGTCGGGGGCGTGTTCATACCGAAAACAGATCTGCTCGGCCTTTTCGTACCATTCGCCCCGCCGGCAGGCGCCGTCCAGGAAAGTCCAGATCACGCGGCGGCCCGGCAGATACTGCTCGGCCCCGTAGGCCATGCCGGATTCGCCATAGATCAGCGTCTTGCCGGTGGCGTAATCCTCGAATGCCTCGGCGCTCATCGGCGATTGGGCCAGCGCAGGGGCGGCGCAGAGCGTCAGGGCCAGAACGGGAATACCGGGCTTCATGGTCTCACTCTGCCAGAGCCGCGCCGGCCTTGCCAGCCACGGTTGCGTTATCCGCCGCGTCCTGCCGCCATCGCGCCGCGCGCGGGTCCATCAGCCGGCGCCAGAGCGGCGGGATCAACGCGATGCAGGCCATCACCGGCAGGCCATAGGGCAGGGTGGGCGCCGTGGTTTCGGGCGGCAGGCGCAGCGCCGGGTATTTGCGCGACGGATGCGCATGGTGGTCGGAATGCCGCGGCGCGTTCAGCAGCAGCGCGCCCGAGAACCAGTGCGGGGCATTCCACGAATGGCACGGGGCGACCGGCGCATATCGCCCATCGGGCAGGCGGGCGCGGCGCAGCCCGTAATGCTGGACGTAATCCGACAGCAGAAGCTGCGCCGTGGCATAGCCCGCCAGGCCGAGATGCGCCAGCAGCCCCGGCAGGCCAAGGCTTACCGCGCTGAGGGCCAGCATCGCCACCGCGCCGGCGACATATGCGACATAGGGATGCCGCCAGGCCGGCAGGCCGCGTCGGGCCAGACGGCGCGATTCCAGGCGCAGCCCGGCCCGGAAGGATCCCGTCCAGGCGCGGATCGCGAACCGATAGAAGCTGGTGCCCGAGCGGGCCGTATTCGGGTCGTCGGGTGTCGCGACGAAGCGATGATGCACCTGCGGGTGGGCCGAGGCATGATGCCCGAACAGCAGCGAGACATAGACCAGGGTGCCCAGCCAGCGCAGGCCCCGCCCGGGCCGGTGGATCAGCTCGTGCGCATTGGCGTTGCCGATCTGGCCCAGGAACAGGCCGAACCCGGCGAACAGCGCGGCCCGTTCCCAGCCCGACAGGCCGGTGGCGCCGGCGACGGCCGCGATCCCGAGGGCCAGAGCCGCGAAATGGCCCAGTGCCAGCGCCACCGACAGCCGGTCGGCGGCGGGAAACTCGGCCTGTGCAGGGGCGTCGGGGGCGGCAGGCATGGCAAGCCGGTCGAGCAGCGCCGCCAGAACCGTCATGTAGGCCAGCGGCAGCAACGTCCAGGCGCCGCCAAGCCAGGCCCCCAGCCCCAGCAATGGCAGCGGCGCCAGCGTGGCGAGGGCGAACAGGGTGACGGGGTGGCGTTGTGGCATCGGCGGGGTCCACGCTGGGGCTGATGGGATCGACCCGCGGCAGGATGCGCCAAAGCGCGCCGCTTGGCCAGCCCCCGGATGCACGAGCGAGGTGTGCTCTCTCTTCCATCGGGACGCGAGAGGTATTAGATGACGCTCAGGCGGAGGCAGGAATGGCATTTTTCAGCAAGCTCAAGGACCGGTTGTTCAAGTCCTCGTCGAAGATCGAGGCGGGGCTGGAAGCGATCGTCGATCAGGACGAGGCGGGCGAGGATGCTGCGATCTCCGGACCCGCGCCCGAGGAGCCGCGGCCGGCGCCCGCGCAGGAACCCGCGCCCGAGGACCCGCAACCGGCCCCCGAGCAAGGGCCGGCGCCGGGCCCCGAAGAGCCCGAACCCGCCCCGACGCCGCCCCCCGAGCCCGAGCCGCGCCCGACGCCCGAGCCGACACCGGCCCCGATGCCGGAGCCGCCCCGGCCGCGGCCCGAGGAACGGCCCGAAGCCGTGCCGCTGGGTGTGCCTGATCCGGGCGGCGACAGGGTCGAATCGGACAGCCCGGCAGAGATCCCGGTCGAAAACGAGCCGCTGCCCGACCAGACCCCGCAGGAGATCCCGACCTGGGGGCCGGGCGGTGTCGAGATCGGCGATACGGCGGAAAGGCCCGGCTTCATGGGCCGGCTGTTCGGACGTGCAAAACCCGGTGGCGTCAAGCGCCGGGTGCTGGATGACGACATGCTGGAACAGATCGAGGATCTGCTGATCAGTGCCGATATGGGCGTCGATACGGCCATGCGCGTGACGGCCAACATGGCCGAGGGGCGCCTCGGGCGGAAATTGTCGGTGGGCGAGATCAAGTCGCTGCTGGCCGATGAGATCGGCCGGATCATGGAACCCGTGGCCAGGCCCTTGCCGCTCTATTCCAAAAAGCCGCAGGTGGTTCTGGTGGTGGGCGTGAACGGGTCGGGCAAGACGACGACGATCGGCAAACTGGCCAGCCAGTTCAAGGCGGCCGGAAAGTCGGTTGTGATCGCCGCGGGCGACACGTTTCGCGCCGCGGCGGTCGAACAGTTGCAGGTCTGGGGGGCGCGGGCCGGGGTGCCGGTGCTGACGGCGCCCGAAGGGTCGGACCCGGCCAGCCTTGCCTTTGACGCGATGACCCGGGCTCAGGCCGATGGTGCCGACCTGCTGATGATCGACACGGCCGGGCGGCTTCAGAATCGCGCCGACCTGATGGAAGAGCTTGCCAAGATCGTCCGGGTGATCCGCAAGAAGGATCCCGACGCGCCGCATAACACGCTGCTGGTTCTGGACGCGACCACCGGGCAGAACGCGCTGAACCAGGTCGAGACCTTCCTCAAGCTGGCCGATGTCACCGGGTTGGTGATGACCAAGCTGGACGGGACCGCCAAGGGGGGCGTGCTGGTGGCGCTGGCCGATCGGTTCGGCCTGCCGATCCATGCCATCGGGGTGGGCGAGCAGATCGACGATCTGGCCCCGTTCGACCCCGGCGAATTCGCCCGCGCCCTGTCGGGGGCAGAGGCGTGAGCGGGGCTATTCCCCGGACCTTCGGCGATGGCCCGAGCCCCTTTCCAGCCAGCGCAGCGCGCGCAACACGATGAGCGCGACAAGCGTGACGAGGATCGCCAGCGACAGCCGGCCCGAGCCGCAGGCCAGGCCGATCGCACCGGCCAGCCACATGCCCGCGCCGGTGGTCAGCCCATGCACGGAGCCGCCGGACTGGATGATGGCGCCGGCGGCCAGGAAGGCGACGCCGGCGGTGACCGCCTCGATCAGGCGCAACGGGTCGGTCCGGACATGGGCCTGTTCTTCCGGGGCGACACTGTCGATCATGCCGAAGGCGATCAGGGTGAACAGGCAGGCGGCCAGCGCGATCAGGATATGGGTGCGCAGGCCCGCCGGCTTGTTGCGCGATTCGCGCTCCCAGCCGATCAGGCCGCCCAGAAAGACTGCCATCAACAGGCGCAGCAGGACCAGTTCGGCCGGATACCCGTCGAACGGCGTCGCGAAATCGCTGAGCAACCTGTCAAGCATCGGATCCACCCCTTGCATATCCGCCTTCAGACCTAGTCGCGCCCGATTTGGATGTCGAGGCCGGAAGGAGGCGGGGTGAGCGACTGGCTGATCGGTCTCGAAGGGTCGGCCGCCGGGCATCGCGCGGCGCTTTTCCTGGCGCTGAGCGCGGCGGTTCTGCATGCGGTATTCGCGGCGCTTCAGAAGGGGCGGTTCGACCCCTGGCTTTCCCGCGGGGCGATGGACGGGTTCATCTTCCTGATCGCGCTGCCGGTTGCGCTGTTCCTGGTGCCCTGGCCGCAAGGGGTGCAATGGCTGCTGATCATCGGCGCCTTGCCGATTCATTTCGCCTACAAGATGGGCGTGGCCCTGGCCTTCACGCGCGGGGCCTATACGGTCGTCTACCCGGTGGTGCGCGGCACCGGGCCGCTTTTCGCGGTGATCGGCGCCTGGCTGATCTTCGGCGAGGTTTTCACGCCGGTTCAGTGGCTTGGCGTGGCGATCCTGCTGAGCGGGATCTTCGGCCTGGCGGTTTACAACCTGATCCATGTGGATGTCGGGCGCGCGACGCTGGTCTCGGCGCTGTGGCTGGCCTTTGCCACCGGCGGTCTGGTGGCGCTGTACACGACCTATGACGCCTATGGCATCCGGGCGACGCCGGACCCGTTCACCTTTCTTGCCTGGTTCTTCCTGGTCACCGCGGTCGATTTTCCGGTGCTTGCGACGCTGCGCTATCGCAGCATGGCCCATCCCCCGCCGCTGCGCGCGCTGCTGGCGCGGGGGCTGACCGGCGCGGTGATCGCTTTCGGCAGTTTCGGCTCGGTGATGCTGGCCACGCGGCTGGACAAGGTGGGCGAGGCGGCGGTGCTGCGCGAAACCTCGACGGTCTTCGCGGCGTTGATCGGCTGGGTCGTGCTGAAAGAGGCGGTTGGCCCGCGCCGCCTGGCCCTTATGGGATTGATCGCCGCGGGGGCCGTGATAGTTGAGATGGGCGGATAGGAGCCGGAAACGATGAGCCAGAAGAAACGCATCAACCCCGCCTTGAAACTGGCGCTGGAGATCGGCCCGATCGCGGCCTTTTTCGTCGGCTATCTCGTGCTGCGCGGCCGCAGCTTCGTGGTCGGCGGCACCGAATATGACGGGTTCATCCTGGTCACGGCGGGGTTCATCCCGCTGATCCTGCTGACCACCGCGCTTTTGTGGAAACTGTCGGGCCATGTCTCGCGCATGCAGGTCGCGACGGCCGTCCTGGTGGTGATCTTCGGCGGGCTGACCGTCTGGCTGAACGACGACCGCTTTTTCAAGATGAAGCCGACGATGATCTATACGCTTTTCGCGGGCATCCTGGGCTTTGGCCTGCTGCGCGGGGAAAGCTATCTGCAATACGTCATGGAAGGCATGATGCCGCTGACCCATGCGGGCTGGATGATCCTGACCCGACGCCTGGCCGCGTTCTTCGCGGGGCTCGCGGTGCTCAACGAGGTGATCTGGCGAACCATGAGCACCGATGCCTGGGTCAATTTCAAGACCTTCGGCCTGACCCTGGCAATCTTCGTCTTTTTCATGACCCAGGGCGGTGTTTTCCGTCGCCACGGGCTGGACCCGGAAAAGAACGGCGAAGAGGACTGACCCCGGTCGGTTCCGTCGCGAATATCTGCGCCCGTGGCCTACACCTTTCGCGGCGAGAGGTTATGCTGGGGCCATCCGTCGCGGAGATTTTGCAATGCAGGCCGGGCAGCCGAATCGACATGCGCAAGCGGACCCGCCCAGATGGGTGATGCTGGGGGCGTCGGGCCGCGTGGGCCGGATGCTGATGCGGGCGTGGCGAAATGACCCGCCGCAAGACATGCAGATCGTCCCCCAGTTCCGCGACCGGCCCGGGCACCCCGACAGCCTGGATTGGGCGCCGCTTGCCGGTGCCGGTCCGTTGCGCCGCTGGGTCGGCGAAAAGGGGGCCATCGCAGGCATGTTCCTGTTCGCCGGCGTCACCCCGCGCAGCCACGGCGCCCTGACCGACAATGCCGCCCTGGCCGAGGCCGCCCTGGCGGCGGCGCAGGCCGTCGGGATCCCGCGCGTGATCGTCGCGTCGAGCGCGGCCGTCTATGGCACGGCGAAACCCGCAGACTGGTGCGAGACCGATGACCCCGCCCCGGAAGGGGGCTATGGGCAGGCAAAGCTGGCGACGGAGGAGACCTGCCGGGCATGGCGCGCGCGCGGCCTGGACGTGTGTTGTCTGAGGATCGGCAACGTGGCCGGCGCCGATGCCGCGCTGCTTAACGTCGCCGGGGCCTGCGCGGAACAGCCGATCCGGTTGCACCGCTTTGCCGACGGGCAGGGGCCGGTGCGCTCCTATATCGGGGTGGCAAGCCTTGCGCAGGTGCTCGAAAGCCTCGCGTGCCACGATGCGCCGCTTCCGCCGGTGCTGAACGTCGCGGCCCCGGTGCCGGTGGCAATGGAAAGCCTGCTGCGCGCGGCAAACGCGCCGTTCCGCTTCGTTCCCGCGCCGCACGATGCGGTGGCGCGCGTGACGCTGGATTGCACCCGCCTGGGGGCGTTTCACGCATTCGCGGCAGATGCCGGCACCCCGAAGGCGATGGTCGAGCAATGGCAGCGCGTGAGGGATCCGCGATGACCCCGGCAAAACGGCTGTTCGACCTGGTGTTCTCGGTGATCCTGTCGGTGCTTCTGGCGCCGCTGATCCTTGGCGTTGCGGTGGCGATCGCGCTGCGCGACGGCCGGCCGATCCTGCATTTTTCCGAACGCATGCGCACCCCCGACCAGGCGTTCCTGCTGGTGAAATTCCGCACCATGCGTCCCGATCCGGCGGACAGGGGCGTGTCGGGGGCCGACAAGGCGGCGCGCGTCACCCCCACCGGCCGTTACCTGCGGCGCACCCGGCTGGACGAGCTGCCGCAGCTTTTCAACGTGATGAAGGGCGATATCAGTTTCGTCGGTCCGCGCCCGCCGCTGCGCGAATATGTCGAACGCTTCCCCGAAACCTATGCCAAGGTTCTTCGCGCACGCCCCGGGATCACCGGGTTGGCCTCGGCGCGTTACCACGAACATGAGGAACGGCTTCTGGCGCGCAGCCGGAGCGCCGGGGAAACCGATGCGATCTATTGCCGAAGCTGCATCCCGCGCAAGGCCCGGCTGGACCTGATCTATCTCGAACATCGCAACCTTTGCCTGGACCTGGTGCTGATCTTCGACACGCTGGCAAAGCCGTTCCGGTAATCGGCGCGAACGCCGATCCGGATCAGCGCGGCCTCTTGCCCAGCGGAACGCCATAAAGTTCCAGCCGGTGCCCCTTGAGCCGGTAACCGAGCTTTTCGGCGATCCGTTCCTGCAACGCCTCGATTTCGGGGTCGCAGAACTCGATCACCCGGCCCGATTGCATGTCGATCAGGTGGTCGTGATGTTCGCGCTCGGCATCCTCATAGCGCGCGCGCCCGTCGCCGAATTCCAGCTTGTCCAGGATGTCGGCCTCCTCGAACAGCTTGACCGTGCGATAGACCGTGGCGATCGAGATCCCGGGGTCGATCCTGGTGGCGCGCGAATGCAGCTCTTCCACGTCGGGGTGGTCGTGGCTGGATTCCAGCACGCGGGCGATGATCCGGCGCTGGCCGGTCATCCGCAGGCCCTTGGCCTCGCAGCGCGCGAGAATGGTATCGGTCATGGCCGCGCCCCGTCCGTGTCCTGCGCTGTTCTAACCTGCCATGCACCCGGCGAAAACCCGGAAATCATCGCGCCGCGGGCAGGGCGACGCGCGGCCGGGCCGCCGCCGGGCAAGAAGGCAGGCGGCGACCCTGCGCGGATCGCCTGATCGGGCTCACGGGATCGGCACAAAAGCACCCCCATCGTTTCGGATGGCGCAACCCCGGCACGGGTTGACAGCCCGGGCGGGGCGTCGAAAGGTTGCGCCGCGATACGGGCGAGGGGACGCGCAGCGATGCAGCGAAAGGATCGGGTCGACGCCTTCGGGGCGGTTTCGCTGGTGATGTTCTCGGCGCTGCTGGGGTTCAACCAGGTCGTGATCAAGGTGGTGAACGCGGGCCTGCAACCGGTGTTCTTCGCCGGGTTGCGCTCGCTCGGGGCGGTGATCTGCATCTGGCTGTGGCTGCGCATCCGGGGCCGGCGGCTGGATTTCGCGACGGGAACGATCGGGGCGGGTGTATTGATCGGCGTTGTCTTCTCGGTCGAGTTTCTCGGGCTTTTCATGGCGCTTGACCTGACCACGGTCACGCGCAGTTCGATCATCTTCTATTCGATGCCGGTCTGGCTGACGCTTGCGGGGCATTTCCTGCTGCCTGACGAGCGGATCACGCAGCAGAAGAGCGTCGGGCTGGTGCTGGCCTTCGCCGGCGTGGCCTGGGCGATCTCGGATCGCGGTGGCGGCGCGGGGCAGGCCAGCCTGGCGGGCGACCTGTTCGCGCTGGTCGCGGCCCTGGGCTGGGCCGGCATCGCGCTTTGCGCGCGGGCAACGCCGCTGATCCGTGTGCCGCCTGAGACTCAGCTGTTCTGGCAGGTGGCCGTCTCGGCGCCGATCCTGTTGACGCTGGCACCGTTTTTCGGCCCGCTGCTGCGCGATCTGCAACCGGTTCACCTGTGGGGGCTGGCGTTCCAGACCGTGGTGATCGTCACCGCGGCATTCATCTTCTGGCTGTGGCTGCTGACGGTCTATCCCGCCGGCGGGGTGGCCAGCTTCAGCTTCCTGTCGCCGATCTTCGGCGTCGGTTTCGGCTGGCTGATCCTGGACGAGCCGATCGGCCCGGCGATCCTGGGGCCGCTGGCGCTGGTGGCGACGGGAATCGTGCTGATCAACCGGCGACCGCGGCTGCCGGGCTGAGCCGCGGCGATTTCAGGTTCCGCAAAAGGTCCGGCGCACTTCCTCGCCGCGCGCCGGGGGGCGGCGGAAAGCGGAATTTTCCGGCGTTTCGACAAAGGGTCGGGTCACGATTCCCAGCAGCCGTTCGAATAGGCCGAAATCGCCGGCCAGCCCGGCCCGGATCGCCTCTTCCACCCGGTGGTTGCGCGGGATCACGGCCGGGTTCGCGGCCTCCATTGCGGCCTTTCTCGCGTCGGGCGCCCGGTCATCGCGCGCAAGCCGCGCCTGCCAGGCGGTTTCCCACTGGTCGAAGGCGGCCGGGTCGGCGAACTGGTCGCGCGCCGCATTCCCGCCAAGCGCCCGGAAGGTGTTGGTGAAATCGGCCCCGGTGGTGGCCATCCGGTCGAGAAGCTGGTGAATCAGCGCGGTATCGTCCGCTTCGGCGCCGGAAAGGCCGATCTTGGCGCGGAAAACGGCCAGCCATTCATCGCGGAACAGATCGGGGAAGGCGTGCAATGCCTCGCTCGCGCGGTCGATCGCGCGGGTCTCGTCGGGGTCGATCAGCGGCAACAGGCTGGAGGCCAGCTGCGCCAGGTTCCACAGCGCGATATCGGCCTGCTTGTCGAACGCATAGCGGCCGAACTGGTCGATCGAACTGAAGACGGTCGACGGGTGATAGCGATCCATGAAAGCGCAGGGGCCATAGTCGATGGTTTCGCCGGCGATGCTCATGTTGTCGGTGTTCATCACCCCGTGGATGAAACCGACCCCCATCCATTGCGCCACCAGCCGGGCCTGGGCCGCGATGACGCCCGTCAGCAGCCCCATCGCGCCCTCGGCCTCGGGATAATGGCGGGCGATGGCATGTGCGCAAAGCGCGCGCAGCCCGGCGACATCGCCCTGCGCGGCGAAATACTGGAAGGTGCCGACGCGGATATGGCTGGCCGCGACGCGGGTCAGCACCGCGCCGGGATAGCGCGCCTCGCGATGAACGTCCTCGCCCGTGCTGACCGCGGCCAGCGCGCGGGTGGTGGGAATGCCCATCGCGTGCATCGCCTCGGAGACCAGGTATTCGCGCAGGACCGGCCCCAGCCAGGCACGCCCGTCGCCGGCGCGCGAATAGGGCGTGGGCCCCGCGCCCTTGAGCTGGATGTCGCGGCGGCGCCGGTCGGCGCCGACCACCTCGCCCAGCAGGATCGCGCGCCCGTCGCCCAGCCGGGGCGACCAGCCGCCGAACTGGTGCCCGGCATAGACCTGGGCCAGCGGTTCGGCCCCGTCGGGCACGGCGTTTCCGGCCAGCATGGCCAGCCCTTCGTCGCTGCGCAGATAGTCCGGGTCGATGCCGATCTCGCGCGCCAGGGCGGCGTTCAACGCGATCAGCGCCGGCGCACGCACCGGCGTCGGCGGCATCCGGGTATAGAATTGCCCGGGCAGGCGGGCATAGCTGTTGTCGAAAGCGATGCTCATGGAACGTCCTTTGACTCACAGTTAGGTTCCATGGGGCCGAATGCCAGCCCCGTCACAGCGGGCGCGACAATTGATCGGCATCCCTGCGCGGGGCGAAACCGGCGCGTTCGAGCAGCGCCAGCGCCCGCGGCGTGGCATGGGGCAGGGTCACATGCACCGCCCGCACCCCCATCTCGCGCAGCATCGGCAGCAGCAGGTGCAGCGCCTGGCTGCCCATGCCGCGCCCGCGCACCGCCTGCCGCACGAAGATCTCGTCGATCGTGGCCTCGCGCCCTCCGCGCGCCAGCGAGAAACCGAAACTGACGGCGACATAGCCGACAGGCGCGCGGCGCGGCCCGATCAGCCAGATCGCGGCCTGGATGTCCTGATCGTGCAGCGCCTCCAGCGCGGCGCGGCGTTCGTCCTCGGTGGTGGACAGGCCCAGCCCGGCATGGCTGGCCGCGACCAGCGGCAGCAGGGGCGCGATGTCGTCGCGTGCGGCAAGGGTCAGAAGGCTCATCGCCGGGCCCGCCTTTCGGCATGCTGCCCCGCGACGGGCCGAAGGCCGATCCGGGCGCCAGCCAGCAGCGCGATTCCGCTGAAGATGGTGATTTGCGGGATCCGTGCCCGCTGCGGCCCGCCCCGCGCCGGCAGGATCGCCACCGGGTGATCCCGGACCGGGCCGCTGTCGAGGATGATCCTTCGGGGGGGTGGCATCGCCGTCTCCTGCGCGTTGCGGCGGAGACTGGCAAGGGCGCCGGAGATTGTCCAGCGCCCCCCTGTCGGCCCGGCGGGGATCAGCCGTCGAAACCGACCTCTTCCATCAGGCGCAGCGCAACCGGGCGCTGCTCGGCCAGGTCCATCATGTTCACGTCGTCGGGCGTGAACGCGCCCCAGGACGCCACGAGATCGGAGCGCGGAACACCCGGGCGCACCGGGAATTCATAGTTGGCCTCGGCATAGACCTCCTGCGCCTCGGGCGAGACGAGGAATTCCATGAACCGTTTCGCATCCTCGGGATGCGGCGCGGCAGCGGTCATGGCCACCGCCGAGATATTCATGTGCGTGCCGCCATTCTCGAACTCGGGGAACTCGATGCGCACCGATTTGGCCCATTCGGCCTGTTCCGGATCCTCCAGCATCTCGCCCATGTAATAGGTGTTGCCGAGGCTGATATCGCATTCGCCCGCCCAGATCGCCTTGACCTGGGCGCGGTCGTTGCCCTGCGGTTTGCGTGCCAGGTTTGCCTTGAGACCGGCGGCCCAGTCCTTGGCGTATTCCGCGCCGTGATGCACGATCATCGCCGACATCAGCGCCAGGTTATAGGGATGGGTGCCCGAGCGGGTGCAGATCCGGCCGCGCCATTTCGGGTCGGCGAGGTCTTCATAGGTCGTCACCGCGCCGTCGGGAACCCGTGTCTTGCTGGCATAGACGATCCGCGCCCGGGTGGTGACGCCGAACCACTCGTTGCCCGGATCGCGGAACGCGGCGGGGATGTTTTCCGTCAGCGCATCGCTGTTCACCGGTTGGGTGACTCCGGCCTCGACCGCGCGGGAGATGCGGGCGATATCGACCGTCATGATGATATCCGCCGGGCTGCGATCGCCTTCGGCCAGCAACCGCTCGGTCAGGCCTTCGGGCAGATAGGCGACATTCACGTCGATCCCCGTCGTTTCGGTGAATGCCTCGGTGATCGGGGCCAGCAATTGCGGCTGGCGTTGCGAATAGATGTTGACCTCGGCCAGCGCGGGTCCGGCAAGGGAGATCCCGGCCAGCGCCAGGGTCGCGATTCGAAGGTTGCTTATCATGTATCGACTCCTGTTCACTCGATGCGGCCGGTTAAATCCGAGTCTTTTTATCGGGTCAATACCTGAATTGTTTTGTCGGGATTACCTTCCATCTTTCTCCGCCGCTTTCACCGCGTCCCACAGCGCGTCCATTTCCGCCAGGTCGCTGTCTTCGGGGCGCCTGCCACGGTCTTCAAGCGCCGCTTCCACCGCATTGAAACGGCGCGTGAATTTGGCGTTGGCGGCGCGCAGCGCCTCTTCCGGGTCCAGCTTCAGATGCCGCGCGAGATTGGCGATGACGAAAAGCAGGTCGCCGAATTCCTCTTTCACCTCTGCCATGCTCTGGGTCGCGTGGGCCTCTTCCAGTTCGCGCGCCTCTTCGACGATCTTGTCGATCACCTGGGCGCTGTGCGGCCAGTCGAAACCCACGCGGGCCGCGCGTTTTTGCAGCTTCACCGCCCGCGTCAGCGCGGGCAGGTGGAGCGCCACGCCATCCAGTGTTCCGCGCTGCGCCTTGCGCGCGCGTTCGGCGGCCTTGATCGCCTCCCAGTCGCGGGCCTGTTGCGCGGCCGACTTGTCGCGGTCCTGCGCGCCGAACACATGCGGATGACGCGCCACCATCTTGTCGGAAATCGCCTTGGCCACGCTGTCAAAGTCGAAAAGGCCCGCCTCGGCGCCCATCTGAGCGTGATAGACGGTTTGCAGCAGCAAATCGCCCAGCTCTGCTTCCAGCTCGTCCCAGGCCTGCCGTTCGATGGCATCGGCCACCTCGTAGGCTTCCTCGATCGTGTAGGGCGCGATCGAGGCGAAATCCTGCTCGATATCCCAGGGGCAACCGCTGTCGGGATCGCGCAGGCGGCGCATGATCGCCAGCAGGCGGGCGATGCCGCCGCTTGGGTCGTGGATCATGCTGTCATCGGGCATTGCGCAGGCTCCGCATCCGGGGGTGATGCGACCCTGACCTTTCGGCCGGGCGGAGTCCAGACACCGGCGTGATCCCCGGTTCGCCGGGCGATGGCACATGCCTGCGGCCGTCACGGCCATGTCACGATGCCAAGGGCGGCGGTGGCGGGATGATTTGTGGCCGGTTTCTCGAAGCGTGGCCTGCCCGCTGCAAGATCGCGCCCGATCACGCGAAGGCGGTCTTTTCCGGGCTGCGGAAAAATACGAAAAACGGCGACGCCAGGGAGGAGGAGGGCGCCGCCGTTCTTGCCAACGCCGGCCCTCAGGGAGGAGGAGGAAGACCGGCGTATTCCGGTGGGGCGGGGTGCGATGCACCGGGCCCCGGTTATGTCGGCCGGCAGCGCCAGGGAGGAGGAGGGCGCTGCCGGTCTGTGGATGCGGGGGCCTCAGGGAGGAGGAGGAGACCTTGCCGCATCTCGGTCCGAAGCCATTGCGGCCCCGGTGTAGCGCGCGACGGCATCAGGGAGGAGGAAGATGCCGCCGCGTAAAGCAGAAAGCCCTGGGAGGAGGAGGGGGCTTTCTGATCCGTGTTCCTTACTTGCCGTAGGCGGCCTCATGGGCGACCCGGCGAATCATCGAGCGATTCAGGCCGATATCGGCGAGATCGCGATTATCGAGCGCCTGCAACTCGGCCAGCGTCTTGCGATAAAGCCTGCGTTGCGCAAACTGCGCGCGGATGGTCTGGGCCGACTCGCGCAGCCATGCGCCGAATGCGGGCCGGGCGATGCGGATATCCTGTGCATGTGCCATTTGAACGTCTCACTTCTGTCTTGCGTGGCGCTTTCGTTTCTGTTCGTAAACGCGCGCTGTTGAGGCAATACATACGCCGATGCTGCGGACGCACAATGGACGAATGGGCAATTCTGCCATGCAGCATTTGCATAAGTGGTGCTGACGTATTTTTTGAGCGCCTCGCCTATGCTTTGAGCGATCTGAGTTCGCCCTTGCCCCCGCGCGACGGGGGACCATGTTGGAGGCACAACAATCGGAGTTTCATCATGCCTGCATCCCGTAACGTCATTCTTGACAGGTTGCGCCGCATTGTCCTGCCGGATGGTGGCGATATTGTGTCACAAGACATGGTCCGGGCGCTGAGCATCGACGGCGCGCGGGTGCGATTCGTGCTGGAGGTCGCCGACGCCGCCGAGGCAGGCCGGATGGAGCCGGTCCGCGCCGCGGCGGAAGAGGCGGTGTTGCAGCTCGACGGGGTGGACACGGTTTCGGTCGTGATGACCGCCCATGGCGGCGGCGCCCCCGCGCCGCGAAATGAGCCGCGTAAAGAGGCGCCGAGCCTGAAGATCGGCGGCCATCCCAAGCCCGGCGGACCGGTGCGCATCGCCGGTGTCGACCGGATTATTGCCGTGGCAAGCGGCAAGGGCGGCGTCGGGAAATCCACCGTGTCCTCGAACCTCGCGGTGGCCCTGGCGAAACAGGGGCGCCGCGTGGGGTTGCTGGACGCCGACATTCACGGGCCGTCGCTTCCGCAGATGATGGGCGTGTCGAAAAAGCCGGCCTCGCCGGATGGCAAGACCATCGTTCCGCTACAGGCCCACGGGGTCACGGTGATGTCGATCGGTCTGATGGTCGATCCCGACCAGGCCGTGATCTGGCGCGGTCCGATGCTGATGGGCGCGTTGCAGCAGATGCTGACCCAGGTCGCCTGGGGCGAGCTTGACGTGCTGATCGTCGATCTGCCACCGGGCACCGGGGACGTGCAGCTTTCGCTGTGCCAGAAGACCGACCTGACCGGCGCGCTGATCGTCTCGACCCCGCAGGACGTGGCCCTGATCGACGCGCGCCGCGCCATCGCCATGTTCGAGAAGCTCGAAAAACCCGTTCTCGGGCTGATCGAGAACATGTCCGTCTTTGTCTGTCCCGATTGCGGCAGCCAAACCCATATCTTCGGGCATGGCGGGGTTCGCGCCGAGGCCGAGAAGATCGGCGTGCCCTTCCTGGGCGAGTTGCCGCTGGCCCTGGAGGTGCGCGAGGCGAGCGATGCCGGCACGCCCGCGGCGCTGGGGGACGGGCCGGCGGCCGAGGCCTATGCGCAACTGGCCGCAAGGCTGATCGGCGGGGGCATGGCGTGAGCCGATTGCACATCCGTCGCGCCACCGAGGCGGATCTGTCCGACCTGTGGCCGATCTTCCGGCAGGTCGTTCGCGCCGGAGACACCTATGCGCTTGCGCCCGATTGCACGCGCGCGGATGCCCGCCGCATCTGGCTGGACGCCCCGCGCGAATGCTGGCTTGCCGAAAGGGACGGCGCTGTGCTGGGCACCTATTATATCAAGACCAATCAGGGCGGCGGCGGAGAGCATGTGTGCAATTGCGGCTACATGGTCGCCGAGCGCGCGCGCGGGCAGGGGGTGGCCGCGGCGATGTGCGCCCATTCGCAGGAGCGGGCGCTGGCTCTGGGTTATCTCGCCATGCAGTTCAACCTTGTCGTCGCGACCAACGAGACCGCGATCGCGCTGTGGAGGCGGATGGGATTCGACGTGGTCGGCCGGCTGCCGTGTGCTTTCCGGCATCCCGAGGCCGGGCTTGTCGATGCGCTGGTCATGTACAAGTGGCTGGCCGGGGACTGACGCCGGCCCGGCTTGCGGGAATTCATGGGTCACGAAATGCGCCGGTGCCTTTTCCGACGAATCATGCGCGCGATTCGCAGGATTCAGGGTGAATCCCGCCTCGGAGCGCGGTTGATTTGCTGATTTGAGAAAATTTCCGGGAATTCATGGGGAAGTCTGGCCGTTGCCCAAAAATTCCCATATTTTGTGCTGCTTTCTCGATCACTCCACATATAGTGATGTCTCGCCGAAGAAATACCCGCGATAGCATGGCCGTCAAAAGGCGCCAGGGCCATTTTCCGCTGTCTCTAGCGATAGAAAAACATTGATTTCCATGAATTCCCATGGCATCCCTTGTTCATCGGATGGAGACGGGCACATCAAGGGGCGATCAAGACCCCGAACGAGGCGAAAGTCAGGTTTCATACAGGCACCCGCATTCATCGGAAAACAGAGATCCGACGCGCACGCGAGCAGACATCCCCCCAGGTGGCTTGCGCAGTTGGACACCCCGACGTGGGACGAGGGCGGCGGATTGGGCAGTGGCAGCGGCTCAATCCGCCGTTTTCGTCTCCGCCGGGGCAACGGCGGGACGTAACGCAAGGAGCGTCGGACAGTGGCGCGACGGTTCAGAGGCGAAAGCCACCACAAGGTGGACAGCAAGGGCAGGGTTTCGATTCCGGCCCTGTTTCGCCGTGTGCTGGAGGCCGGCGATCCCGACTGGAAAGAGGGTCTGCGCCCCCAGCTGGTGATCGTCTATGGCGATCATCGCCGCAAATTCCTGGAATGCTACACGATCGAGGCGATCGACGAGGTGGATCGCCGGATCGATGCCATGCCGCGCGGTTCGATGCCGCGCCGGATGCTGGAGCGGTTGATTCACGGCCAGTCCTACCCGACCGAGGTCGATGGCGATGGCCGCCTGGTGCTGCCGCAGAAGCTTCGCGACAAGATCGGGCTGAAGGGCGAGGCGTTCTTCATCGCCTCGGGTGACACGTTCCAGATCTGGAAGCCCGAAACCTATGAAAGCGAAGAACTGGCCAGAACCGAAGCCTGGCTGGACGAGTTGCCAGAGGATTTCGACCCGCTCTCGCTGCTCGACGGTGCGGAGGCATCCGGGGCATGATGGCGCCGGCGTCTTCCGCATCTGCCGACCGACCCCATGTTCCCGTCCTGTTGCGTCCGCTTCTGACGGCGGTGGCGCCGGTGCGCGGGCTGTGGCTGGACGGCACCTTCGGCGCGGGCGGCTATGCGCTGGGGCTGTTGAACGCCGGGGCGGAAAAGGTCATCGGCGTGGATCGCGACCCGTCGGTGCTGGCAATGGCGGCGGGCTGGGCGGCTGAATGGGGCGATCGGCTGAAGCTGGTCGAGGGCCGTTTTTCGCGGCTCGACAGCTACAGCGACGAACCGCTGGATGGCGTGGTCCTGGATCTGGGCGTGTCGTCGATGCAGCTGGACCAGGCCGAACGCGGCTTTTCCTTCATGAAGGACGGGCCGCTCGACATGCGGATGAGCCGGGCCGGCCCGACAGCGGCCGATCTGGTCAACGAGGCCGATGAAAAGCTGCTGGCTGATATCCTGTTTCAATATGGCGAAGAGCGTGCCTCGCGCCGGATCGCGCGGGCCATCGTCGCCGCGCGCAATGTGCAGCCCTTCGAGACCACCGCGCAACTGGCCGCGGTCGTCGAGAAATGCCTGCCGCGCCCGAAGCCCGGCCAGGTTCATCCCGCCACGCGCAGTTTCCAGGCCGTCCGCATCGCGGTGAACGATGAGCTTGGTGAACTGGTCGCGGGGCTGGGCGCCGCGGAGCGGGCGTTGCGGCCGGGCGGAAAGCTGGCCGTCGTGACCTTTCACTCCATCGAGGACCGAATCGTGAAGCGGTTTCTTCAGCAACGCTCGGGCGGGGGCGGCCGCGGCAGCCGTCATGGCCCCGAAATCGCGCGCGACGCGCCCCGCTTCCGCCTGCTGTCGCGCCGCGCCATAGCGCCGGACCCGGCCGAGATCGAAAGCAATGCACGCGCCCGCTCGGCCAAGCTGCGGGTGGCCGAACGCACGGATGCCCCGGCAGGAGAGGCGGATCGTGCCGCCCTGGGCCTGCCGGCGATGATGACAAGGGGGGCTGGCTAGATGCGACCATTCTATTTCGTTCTTTCCACGCTTGCAGTCATGGCGCTGGCCTTCTGGGCCTATCAGGAGAATTATCGAACCCGGCAGGCGCTGGACCAGGTCGAGAGCCTGCAAACGCAGATCGCCGAGATGCGCGCGACCCTGGCGATGCTGCGGGCCGAATGGGCCTATCTGAACCGGCCCGAGCGGCTTGCCGAGCTGGCCGAACTGAATTTCGACCGCCTGGGCCTGATGCCGTTGCGCCCCGAGCAGTTCGGCCTGATCCGGCAGGTATCCTATCCGCTGGCAGAGCTGCCCGCGATCTCGACGCCGATCGACCTGGTCGGTAACCTGGAGCAAAAGCCATGATCCGCACGCCGCTGCGCCCGCTGGCGCGGATCCTGGACGCCCGCGCGCGGGGCGAGAACCCCGAAGCCATCGAACGCGAGAACCTGCGCCTGCGTCATGAGCAGATGCGCGATCGCGCCCGGGCCCGGGCCGAGGGGCGACTGCTGATCCTGGGTTTTCTGTTCCTGTGTGCGTTCACGGCCGTGGGGGGGCGGATGGCGGTGCTGGCCGCCTCCGACGAACCGGGCGAGCCGCGCGCAATCGCCTCGGGCGCTGCAATTGTGGCGCAGCGGGCCGATATCACCGACCGGCGCGGGCGCATCCTGGCCACCAACCTTGCGACGCATTCGCTTTACGCGCAGCCGCCGCTCATGATCGACAAGGCCCGCGCCGCGCGGGAGCTTGCCGAAATCTTCCCCGATCTCGACCGCGACCGGCTGCTTCGGCAGTTCACCGGCAAGCGCAAGTTCCTGTGGATCAAGCGGCAGATCAGCCCCGAACAGATGCAGCAAGTGCATGATATCGGCGATCCCGGCCTGCTGTTCGGTCCGCGCGAGATGCGGCTTTACCCCAATGGCAAGCTGGCGGCCCATGTCCTGGGGGGCACGCGCTTCGGGCAAGAGGGCGTACATTCGGCCGAGGTGGTCGGCGTGGCCGGGGTCGAAAAGGCCTTTGACGAATATCTGCGCGATCCGGCCAACGGCGCGGCACCGCTGCGCCTGTCGCTGGATCTGACGGTGCAGGCGGCGGCGCGCCGGGTGCTGGCCGGCGGGATGACGCTTCTGAACGCCAAGGGGGCGGCGGCAGTGCTGATGGATGTGCATACCGGCGAGGTCATTTCGCTGATCAGCTTGCCCGATTTCGATCCCAATGACCGGCCGGCCCCGTTGAACATGGGGCATCCCTCGGACAGTCCGCTGTTCAACCGCGCCGTCCAGGGCGTCTATGAACTGGGGTCGACCTTCAAGACCTTCGCGATCGCGCAGGCGCTCGAGCTGGGCTTGGTCGAGCCCGACACGATGATCGACACCGAGGGGCCGTTGCGCTGGGGCAAGTATTCGATCAACGATTTCCACGATTACGGCGACAAGCTGTCGGTCACCGACGTGATCGTCGAAAGCTCGAATATCGGCACCGCGCATATCGCCCAGAAGATCGGCGCCGAACGACAGCGCGATTTCCTGGGTCGGCTGGGCCTGCTGAAACCGACCGGGCTGGAGATGGTCGAGGCGCCGGGAATCGAGCCGCTGCTGCCCGCGAAATGGTCCGAGCTGTCGACCATGACGATCTCTTACGGGCACGGGCTGTCGGTCAGCCCCCTGCACCTGGCCGCGGCCTATGCCACGATCGCCAATGGCGGCCGGCGGATCGAGCCGACCCTTCTGGCCGGAAACGGGGTGCAGCAGGGCGAACGGGTGATTTCCGAAACGGTGTCGGCGAAGGTGCGCAAGATGCTGCGCCAGGTCGTGGTCCGGGGCACCGCCAGCATGGCCGATGTCGAGGGCTATGCCGTGGCCGGCAAGACCGGCAGCGCCGACAAGCCGAAACCGACGGGCGGGTATTACAAGGACCGCGTGATTTCCACCTTTGCCAGCATGTTCCCGGCCGACGATCCGCGCTATGTGCTGGTGGTGACGCTCGACGAGCCGGAGGACAGGACCGGATCGGAGCCGCGCCGCACCGCGGGCTGGACCGCCGTGCCGGTCGCCGCCGAGATCATCCGGCGCGTCGCGCCGTTGCTCGGGCTGCGGCCGGCGATTGAACCTGCACCCGGCTTCGGGGTAACACTCGCCGGGAACTGACAGCGGGGGTCCGCATGGCACGGCATGGGACGAAATCTTTGGCCGAGCTCGGCCTGCACGCGAAAGCCGGGCGCGAGGCGCATGTCACCGGCCTGTCGGTCGACAGCCGCAGCGTGAAGCCGGGGCACCTGTTTGCAGCACTTGCCGGCACGCGCGTGCATGGGGCCGAGTTCATCGGCTATGCCCTGCGAATGGGGGCGGGCGCGGTGCTGACCGATGCCCGGGGCGCCCGGATCGCTGCCGCGGATCTGGCCGGGTCCGACGCCGCGCTGATCGTGGCCGAGGATCCGCGCGGGACGCTGGCCCGGGCGGCCGCGCTGTGGTTCGGCGCGCAGCCCGGGGTCATGGTCGCGGTGACCGGCACCAATGGCAAGACCTCGGTTTCCAGCTTTACCCGCCAGATCTGGGCGCAGCTGGGACAGGCCGCCGCCAGCATCGGAACGACCGGGGTCGAGGGCGCCTATGCGGCGCCGGTGAGCCACACGACGCCCGAGCCGATCACCCTGCACCGGTTGCTGGCAGAAATGGCCGCCGAGGGCGTGACCCATGCCGCGATGGAGGCCTCCAGCCACGGGCTGGCGCAGCGCCGGCTTGACGGGGTGCATCTGGCCGCGGCGGGCTTCACCAACATCACGCGCGACCACATGGATTATCACGCCAGCTTCGACGATTACTTCGCCGCCAAGGCCGGCCTGTTCGGCCGCGTGCTTCCGCCCGACGGAACCGCGGTGGTCAACATGGACGATCCGCACGGTCCCGCGATCGCGGAAATCGCCGCGGCGCGGGGGCAGGCGGTGCTTGGGGTCGGTCGCGCCGAAGCGGCCGATCTGCGCCTTCTCGCGCAGCGTTTCGATGCGACGGGGCAGGATCTGCGCTTTTCCTGGCGCGGGCGGGCCCGGCAGGTCCGGCTTGACCTGGTCGGCGGGTTTCAGGCGGACAATGTGCTTGTGGCCGCCGGGCTTGCGATCGCCAGCGGCAATCCGGCAGCGGATGTCTTTGCCGCGCTGCCCGGCCTGGTCACCGTGCGGGGCCGGATGCAGCTGGCCGCGACCCGCGACAACGGCGCGGCCGTCTTCGTCGATTACGCGCACACGCCGGACGCGTTGAAGACGGCGCTCGGCGCCCTGCGCCCGCATGTCATGGGCCGGCTGGTGGTCGTGTTCGGCGCTGGTGGCGACCGCGACCGGGGCAAGCGTCCGTTGATGGGACAGGCCGCGGCGACCCGGGCGGATGTTGTAATCGTGACAGACGACAACCCGAGAACCGAGAATCCTGCGGCAATTCGTGCAGAAATAATGCAAACCTGCCCGGATGCGTATGAGGTCGGGGATCGGGCCGAGGCGATCTTGCGCGGTGTCGATGCCCTGGGTCCGGGCGATGCGCTGCTGATCGCGGGCAAGGGGCACGAGAGCGGCCAGATCGTGGGCGACGACGTGTATCCCTTCGACGATGTGGAACAGGCCAGCGTGGCGGTCGCCGCGCTGGACGGGCGGGTATCATGAGCGTTCTGTGGAGCGCGGCCGAGGCGGCGCGCGGCACTGGCGGGCGGGCGCAGGGCGACTGGCAGGCCACCGGCGTTTCGATCGACACGCGAAGCCTGGCGCCGGGCGATCTGTTCGTGGCCCTGACCGACCGGCGCGACGGGCACGATTTCGTTGCGCAGGCCCTGGCGAACGGCGCCGCGGCGGCGCTGGTCTCACGCATACCCGATGACGTTCCCGCCGACGCGCCCTTGCTGATCGTCGATGACGTGCTGGCCGGGTTGCAGGCGCTGGCCCGGGCCGGCCGGGCGCGAAGCCGGGCGCGGGTCGTCGCCATTACCGGCTCGGTCGGCAAGACCTCGACCAAGGAGATGTTGCGCGTGGTGCTGGACCGGCAGGGCCTTGTGCATGCGGCCGAGGCCAGTTTCAACAACCACTGGGGCGTGCCCCTGACCCTGGCCCGGCTGCCGCCCGAGGCGGATTTCGCGGTGATCGAGATCGGCATGAACCGCCCCGGCGAGATTGCCCCGCTGGCGCGGCTGGCTCGTCCCGACATCGCGGTGATCACCACCGTTGCGCCCGCCCACCTGGAGGCGTTCGAGGATATTACCGGGATCGCGCATGAAAAGGCGTCGATCCTCGACGGGCTGGACCCCGGCGGAACGGCCGTGCTGAACGCCGATCTGCCGGTCAGCCCGATCCTGTTCGACAAGGCGGCCGCCTGCGGCGCACGGGTCTTGCGCTTTGGCGCGGCGGAGGGGTGCGACTTTCGCCTGCGCCGGGTCACGCTGCACGATGACGCGACGGTGGTCCAGGCCAGCGCGGGGGACGCAGCCATCCTGTTCAAGCTCGGCACGGCGGGGGGCCATTTTGCGCTGAACGCGCTGGCGGTGCTTGCCACCGCGGCGGCACTGGGTCTTGACGGGGCGATCGCGGCGTCGGATCTGGGCCGATGGGCGCCGCCGGCCGGGCGCGGCACGCGGCAGCGGGTGATGCTGGATATCGTCGACGAACGGCTTTCCTTCGACCTGATCGACGACGCATTCAACGCCAATCCCGCCTCGGTTTCGGCGGCGCTGGAAGTGCTCGCCGCGGCCCGGCCCGAGGACGGCATCGGCCGCGTGGCGCGCGGGCGGCGAATTGCGGTGCTCGGCGACATGCTGGAGCTCGGCCGGACCGAGATCGCCCTGCACCGTGCGATCGCCGAGGATCCGTCGCTGGCCGACGTGGCGCTGGTGCATTGCGTCGGTCCGCGGATGCGGGCGCTGCACGACGCGCTTCCCGAACGACAACGCGGCGGCTGGCATGAAACCGCCGAGGCCCTGGCCGCGCGCGCCCATGCGCTTGTGGATGCGGGCGACGTGGTTCTTGTGAAAGGATCCAAGGGCAGCCGCGTGTCGCTTGTGGTTGACGCCTTGCGCAAATTGGGACAAGCGATCCCGACGTCGGGCTGAGGGGCAGGGAAAGCACATGTTGTACTGGTTGAGCGGATTCTCGGACGGGGGCGACCTGTTCAACCTGTTCCGCTATATCACCTTCCGCGCCGGCGGCGCGTTCTTCACCGCGCTGATCTTCGGGTTCCTGTTCGGCCGGCCGCTGATCAACCTTCTGCGCCGGCGTCAGCGCAATGGTCAGCCGATCCGCGCCGACGGCCCGGTCAGCCACCTGGAGGCCAAGGCCGGCACACCCACGATGGGCGGGGTGCTGATCCTGGGCGCGGTGATCCTATCGACATTGCTGTGGGCGCGGCTGGATATTCCCTATGTCTGGCTGGTTCTCTGTGTCACCATCGGCTTCGGCGCGGTGGGATTTGCCGATGACTATGCCAAGATCGCCCGAAACAACGCCAAGGGGGTGCCGGGACGGGTGCGCTTCGGCATCGGCCTGGTGATCGCCGCGGCCGCGGGATATGCGGCCGCGCTTCTGCACCCGGACGAGCTTTCGTATCAACTGGCGCTGCCGGTGTTCAAGAACACGCTGATCAACCTGGGATATTTCTATATCCCCTTCGTGATGCTCGTGATCGTCGGCTCAGCCAACGCGGTGAACCTGACCGATGGGCTGGACGGGCTTGCGATCATGCCGGTGATGATCGCGGCCGGCACCCTGGGCGTCATCGCATATGTCGTCGGGCGCGTGGATTATACCGAATATCTGGAACTGCATTATGTGCCTGGCACCGGCGAGATCCTGATTTTCACCGCTGGGCTGATCGGCGGCGGCATGGGGTTCCTGTGGTACAACGCACCGCCGGCGGCGGTGTTCATGGGCGATACCGGGTCACTGGCCCTGGGCGGCGCGCTTGGCGCGATCGCGGTGTCCACCAAGCATGAAATCGTGCTTGCCATCGTCGGCGGGTTGTTCGTGATCGAGGCGATGAGCGTGATCATCCAGGTGGTCTATTTCAAGCGCACCGGCAAGCGCGTGTTCCTGATGGCACCGATCCACCATCATTTCGAGAAAAAGGGCTGGGCCGAGCCGCAGATCGTGATCCGGTTCTGGATCATCGCGCTGATCCTGGCACTGATCGGCCTGGCGACGCTCAAGGTGCGCTAGCAACCGTCCCCGCCCGGCGGGCCCGGCTGGAACCGGGGCGCAGCGTTGCCGGCCCGTCCTGCGGGGCTGGTCTCTGCCGCGTCTGCGGTCTATCTGTGCCCCGGATCAAACGGGCAAGCCGGTCGGAGGCATCATGATTTCAGTACGCGGTTACGAGGCAGAGCGGGTTGCCATTCTCGGCCTCGGCCGGTCGGGGCTGTCCGCGGCCCGCGCGCTGCGCGCGGGCGGGGCCGAGCTGCTGGTCTGGGACGACAATGCGGCGGCGCGCGACACGGCCGCGGCCGAAGGCTTCGCGGTTGCCGACCTGACCCGCCCCGAGGCCTGGCAGGGGATCGCCGCGCTGATCGTCTCGCCCGGCATCGCGCATCTCTATCCCGCGCCCCATCGCGTGGTCCGTCTTGCCTGGGAGGCGGGCGTGCCGGTGGACAACGATATCGGCCTGTTCTTCCGCTCGCTGGCGACCGGCGAATGGGACCATCACGACAGCCCGCCGCGGGTGATTGCGGTGACCGGGTCCAACGGCAAATCGACCACCGCCGCGCTGATCCACCACATCCTGCGCGACGCCGGGCGCGCGGTGCAGCTTGCCGGAAATATCGGGCGCGGCGTGCTGGATATCGACCCGCCCGGCGATGGCGGGATCGTGGTGCTGGAACTGTCCAGCTATCAGACCGAACTGGCCCGCGCCCTGACCCCCGACATCGCCGTGTTCACGAACTTCTCGCCCGATCACCTGGACCGGCACGGCGGGCTGGGCGGTTATTTCGCGGCCAAGCGCCGGCTGTTCGCCGAGGGCGGACCCGAACGCGCGATCATCGGCGTGGACGAGGTCGAGGGCCAGTACCTGGCCAACCAGATGGCCGAGGGCGGGGGCGACGGGCGGCTGATCCGCGTCTCGGCGGATCGCAAACTGGCCGGACCGGGCTGGATGGTCTTTGCGCGCAAGGGTTTTCTTGCCGAATGGCGCAAGGGGCGACAGGTTGCCGCGATCGACCTGCGCGCGGTGGCGGGCCTGCCCGGCGCGCATAACCACCAGAACGCCTGCGCCGCCTATGCCGCCGCGCGCACGCTGGGCCTGGCGCCGAAACTCATCGAACAGGCATTCCACAGCTTCGAGGGGCTGCCGCATCGCAGCCAGCTGGTGGCCGAGGCGGGCGGCGTGCGTTTCGTCAACGATTCCAAGGCCACCAATGCCGACAGCGCGGCCAGGGCGCTGGCCGCCTTCCCGCGCATCCGCTGGATCTGCGGCGGGCTGGAGAAGGAGGGCGGGCTGGGCCCGGTGACGGCGCAGCTGGGCCATGTCGCCAAGGCCTATGTCATCGGGCGCGAGGCTGCCGCCTTCGCGCTGCACCTGGCCGATATCCCGCACGAGGTCTGTGAGACGATGGAGCGCGCCGTGGCCCGCGCCGCCGAAGAGGCCACGGATGGCGACACCGTGCTGCTGGCCCCGGCCACGGCCAGTTTCGACCAGTACGACAATTTCGAGAAGCGCGGCGAGGATTTCATCGCGCAGGTGAAAAAGGCGCTGGCGCGGGCCGGCGGGCGCGGGTAGTCCCGGAAAGTCCCCGGCAAGGAGCTGCGACGAAAATGCAACGCGCGCGGGGCTGTGCACCGATTTTTTCGTCCCGCCGATATTGCCTGTTGCAACGACTCGGGCGCGGCCCTAGATGCGCAATCATAGACGCCAACGCACGCGCCTCTGTCCGGGCACTGGTACGCCCAGCGGTTAAGTAGCGACGGTAACGTCTCCCTTGGAAGTGAGCGGTCATGTATGGCCGGGTCTATAGGAGATGACCATGAACGCTACGATCACCGACTTTGTCGGACGTGCCGCTGTTGCACCTGCCTCGCGCATCGAAAGCTACATCCGCGCCACACATTTCGACCGGCCGACGCTGGTGCTGGACACCCAGGCGGTGGCCGAAAAGTTCCGTGCGCTGAAAGACGGGCTTGGGCGCGCCGACATCCATTACGCGGTGAAGGCCAACCCCGATCGGGCGATCATCGAGACCCTGATCGAACTGGGTTCGCATTTCGATGCCGCCTCGCGCGCCGAGATCGAGCTTTGCCTGAGCCTCGGCGCGGCGCCCGAGACGATCTCCTTCGGCAATACGGTCAAGCGCGCCTCCGACATTGCCTTCGCGCATCACGCGGGGATCGGTCTGTTCGCAGCCGACGCCGAGGAAGAGCTTGACAAGATCGCCGAGCACGCCCCCGGCGCGCAGGTCTATATCCGCCTGATCGTCGATGCGTCCGAGGCCGACTGGCCGCTGTCGCGCAAGTTCGGTTGCGCCCGGGACAAGGCGCTGCCGCTTCTGGCCCGGGCAACGCGGCTGGGTCTGCACCCGGTGGGATTTTCGTTCCATGTCGGATCCCAGACCCGGAAGGCCGCGATGTGGACCGCCACGCTGGACCAGGTGGCCGAGATCTGGCATCGCGCCCGCGCCGCGGGCCATGACCTGAGCCTGCTGAACATCGGCGGCGGTTTTCCCGCCTTCTACGGCGAGCAGATCGAGCATCCGACCCGCTATGCCGCGGGGGTGATGGAGCTGGTGGCCGCCCGTTTCGGCGACGTGCCCCGGGTGATGGCCGAGCCGGGCCGGGGCCTGGTGGCCGAGGCCGGCATGATCGCGGCCGAGGTTCTGCTGGTCTCGCGCAAGTCCGACAGCGACACCCATCGCTGGGTCTATCTGGATATCGGCAAGTTCTCGGGCCTGGCCGAGACGATGGACGAGGCGATCCGCTATCAGTTCACCACCGATCGCGACCACGAGGAAACCGGCGCCTGCATCATGGCCGGCCCGTCCTGCGACAGCGCCGACGTGCTGTATGAAAAACGCCCGCTCCAGCTGCCCCTGGGGTTGAAATCGGGCGACCGGATCATCATCCGCGCCTGCGGCGCCTATACCTCGACCTATTCCTCGGTCGGTTTCAACGGTTTCCCGCCGCTGGACGTGGTCGTCATCTGAGGCCGATCAGCGCCGCCGACCGGCATTTCGCGGCCGCGTCCTTATGGGCGCGGCCGTTTCGCCTGGCAGAAGGCCGTTCAGCCTGTCGATGACCGGTTTCAGCCGCGCCCGCCCGGCCGGGTCGGGATCGTGCAGCAGGTTGTGATGCTCGAACGGGTCGTTGCTGTGGTCGTAAAGTTCTTCGGCGCCGGTCCAGTAACGGATGAACCGGTGGTCGCGGGTTCGCACGGAAAAGGCGAGCTTCGGCGCGGGCCTGTCCAGCTCGGCCCCCCAGACCGACAGCGCATGGCCGCGCAGTCTTTCGGGCGAACCGGCCAGCGCCGGGCCCAGATCCTGCCCCGAAAAGCGGCCCGGCACCGGGGTGCCGGCCAGCGACAGCACGGTCGGGGCCAGGTCGATCAGGCCGACCGGCTCGGCGATCCGGCCGGGCGCGATGCCCGGCCCGCCGATGAACAGCGGCACCCGCAAGGCGCGCTCCCACAGGGTGAACTTGCGAAAGGCCAGCTTTTCGCCCAGTTGCCAGCCGTGATCCGACCACAGCACCACCATGGTATTGTCCCACAGCCCGGTTTCGTCCATCCGGTCCAGCACCCGGCCCAGCAGGGCGTCGGCATAGGCGATCGAGGCAAGATAGGCGCGCAGGAAGGCGTGGTATTCGCCATGCCGGTGCAGGGTCTGGCCAAGCCCGGCGTTCATCCTGATCAGCCGCCGCGCCGGGCGTGGCAGGCCGGCCAGCCGGGCCTCGTTGTCCGGGTCGAAGGCGTTCATTCCCAGCCCCGGCGGATCGGCCACCCGTTCCGGCAGCATGTCGAAATATTTCCGCGGCACGATGAAGGGCAGGTGCGGCCGATAGATCCCCAATGCCCAGAACTGTCCTTCGGCGCCGGGCCGCATCCGCGCGACAATCCAGTCGGTGTTGCGCTCGTCATATTGCGGCCGGTCGGCATCGTCGGGCCCGAAATCGCCATTCGCGCCAGGATCGCCCGATTTCGCCGTGGCGCTGATCGGCGGGAAATCGTCCGGCGCGTCGGGATTCCATTCGCTCCATTCATCATGGTCGAACTGCTTCGGGAAGACGTGGAACACCTTGCCCGCGCCGATGGTGTCGAAACCCGCATCGCGCAGCACGCCCACCAGCGACAGGCGCATGCCGCGCGGATACAGGTGGTCGGGCTTGTGAAAATTGCCATAGATCCCGGTTTCCCAGGGCTGCTGGCCATAAAGCGTCGAAGTGCGCGATGGCGAACAGGCCGGCGCCGCGGCATAGGCGTGGTCGAAAACCATTGTCCGCGCCGCCAGCCGCGTCAGGTTCGGCGTCACCGCGTCCGGGTGCCCGCCCAGCGGCGCGATCCAGTCGTTCAGATCCTCGATCGACAGGAACAGGATATTCGGTCGGTTCAAGAAAATCACCCGCGCCATGTATTTGACGGCAGCGTAGGCATCGCCGGGATGAGGCGCAAGCCGTGCGCAGCTTGTGGCGCGCCGCCGCAAGCCTTATTTGCGAACCGCGTGAAACCCGGAGGGCGAATGCACTGGGACGACATCTATCGCGACCGAGACGCCGCCGAACTGAGCTGGTTCGAGGCCGCGCCCGAGCGATCGCTGGACCTGATCATGCGACATGCGCGGCCGAGAGACGCCGTTCTTGACGTGGGCGGCGGTGCCTCGCGCCTGCCCGATGCGCTTCTTGATGCGGGCTTTTGCGACGTGTCGGTTCTCGATCTTTCGGCCGAAGCGCTGGCGGTCAGCCGGGCCCGGCTGGGCATGCGTGCCCGTGATGTGAACTGGCAGGTGGCCGACGTGACCCGATGGCGCCCGCGCAGACGCTATCGCGTTTGGCATGACCGGGCGGTGTTTCACTTTCTGACCGACCCGGCGCAGCGAGCGGCCTATGTCCTGAATCTCCAGGAGGCGCTGGCGCCGCATGGCTTGGCGATTATCGCGACCTTCGCCCTCAACGGTCCGGAACAATGCTCCGGTCTGCCGGTGCTGCGCTATTCACCCGAGACACTGACCGACGAACTGGCGCGTCACGCGCCGGGGCGTTTTGATCTGCTGGAGCATTGCGCGTATGCCCATCGTACCCCGATGGGGCGTGAACAGCGTTTCCAGTACTCGGTTTTCCGCCGGGCCTGAACGCTCCGCGCTGGCGTCGGGCGCATTTTCTGGCTACACTGGCGGCAGACCCGGAAAACCGGGCACGATAGAGGCAGTCGAGGCGGTCGATCATGACGGAAATGGTGTATGGCGCCGCGCCCATGCGCGTCGGAGACCCGATTCTGCCGCGGTGGTGGCGAACCGTGGACAAATGGGCCCTGTCCAGCGTTCTGCTGCTGTTCGGGATCGGAATGCTGCTGGGGCTTGCCGCCTCGCCGCCGCTGGCCGCGCGCAACGGCCTGGACCCGTTCCACTATGTCGAACGCCAGGCGCTGTTCGGCGCGATCGCGCTGATCGTGATGTTCGCCTTCTCGATGATGTCGCCCGACATGGTGCGCCGGCTGGGCGTGCTGGGCTTTGTCGTGACCTTCGTGGCGCTGGCGCTGCTGCCCGTCCTGGGCACCGATTTTGGCAAGGGCGCGGTGCGCTGGTATTCGCTGGGTTTCGGCTCGGTGCAGCCGTCCGAATTCCTCAAGCCCGGCTTCATCATGCTTGTCGCCTGGCTGATGTCGGCCAGCCAGGAGGTGAACAGCCCGCCGGGCAAGTCCTTCTCTTTCGGAATCGCCATAGCGGTCGTCGCCTTCCTTGCGATGCAACCGGATTTCGGACAGGCGGCGCTGATCCTGTTCATCTGGGGGGTGATGTATTTCGTCGCCGGCGCCCCGCTGGCCCTGCTGATGGGCGTGGCCGGGCTGAGCGTGGCGACAGGGGTCGTGGCCTATAACAATTCCGAGCATTTTGCGCGCCGGATCGACGGCTTCCTGTCGGCCGATATCGACCCGCGCACGCAGATCGGATATGCCATCGACGCGATCCGCGAGGGCGGCTTCCTGGGCGTCGGCCTGGGCGAGGGGCAGGTCAAACAGGTCTTGCCCGACGCGCATACCGATTTCATCATCGCCGTCGCGGCCGAGGAATACGGCCTGGCCTTGGTGCTGGCGACCATCACGCTTTACGCGATCATCGTGCTGGGCTCGCTCTATCGCCTGATTCGGGAGCGTGACCCGTTCATCCGGCTGGCGGGCACGGGGCTGGCCTGTATCTTCGGCGCGCAGGCGCTGATCAACATGGGGGTCGCGGTCAGGTTGTTGCCGGCCAAGGGCATGACGCTTCCTTTCGTCAGCTATGGCGGATCGTCGCTGGTGGCCGGCGGTATCCTGATGGGGATGCTGCTGGCGCTGACCCGCAAGCGGCCGCAGGGCGAGATCGGCGATATCCTGCGCCGCAAGAGGCCTTGATGGCAGATGCGGCGCCCCTTCTGGTCATCGCCGCGGGCGGCACCGGCGGGCACATGTTCCCTGCCCAGGCGCTGGCCGAGGCGATGGTGCGCAAGGGATGGCGGGTCAAGCTTTCCACCGATGCGCGCGGGGCGCGCTATGCCGGCGGGTTTCCGCATGTGGTAAAGGTCGAACAGGTCGCGGCGGCCAGTTTCGCCCGCGGCAATGCGCTGGCGCGCGCGATGGTGCCGTTGCGGCTGGCGGCGGGGGCGGGGGCCGCCGCGCTGGCGATGCTGCGCGACCGGCCGTCGGTGGTGGTCGGCTTCGGCGGCTACCCGGCGATACCGGCGCTTGCCGCGGCCACGCTGCTGCGCGTGCCGCGGATGATCCACGAACAGAACGGCGTGCTCGGCCGGGTGAACCAGCTCTTCGCGCGGCGCGTTCACGCGGTCGCATGCGGCATCTGGCCCACCGCCCTGCCCGACGGCGTCGAGGGCTTTCACACCGGCACTCCGGTGCGCGCCGCGATTCTCGACCGTGCCGCTGCGCCCTATATCGCGCCGGGCGACTACCCGATGTCGATCCTGGTGATGGGCGGCAGCCAGGGCGCGCGCATCCTGTCGGATGTGGTGCCCCGGGCCGTGGCCGCGCTGCCCGACGCGCAGCGTCGCCATCTGCGCGTCGCGCATCAGGCCCGCGCCGAGGATGCCGAACGGGTCGCCGCGGCCTATGCGGCGGCCGGGATCGACGCCGTCGTGAAGCCCTTCTTCACCGATATCCCGCGCCGGATGAGCGAGGCGCAGCTGGTGATCTCGCGTGCCGGGGCCGCCTCCATCGCGGATATCTCGGTGATCGGCCGGCCGGCGATCCTGATCCCCTATGCCGCCGCCGCCGCCGACCACCAGGCCGAGAACGCGCGCGGGCTGGCCCGCGCGGGCGGGGCGATCGTGATTCCCGAATCGAGGCTTGAACCCGCCGCGCTTTGCGCGCAGATAGCCGCCGTTCTCACCAACCCCGAAGGGGCGTCGCAGATGGCGCAGGCCGCGCTGTCCTGCGGCGTGCCCGATGCCACGGGGCGCCTGGTCGAGATTGTCGAGACTCTGGCAGGCAGGAACAGACCCGAATGAACGCAGCAGCAGCCACCAAGCTTCCGATCGACATCGGGCCGATCCATTTCACCGGGATCGGCGGCATCGGCATGTCAGGCATCGCAGAGGTGCTGCTGAACCTCGGCTATACCGTGCAGGGCTCGGACCTGAAGGCCAGCCCGATCACCGCGCGGCTGGCGCGGCTCGGCGCCGGGATCTTCATCGGGCAGCGCGCGGAGAACCTGGAAAACGCCGAGGTCGTGGTGATTTCCAGCGCGATCAAGCCGGGCAACCCCGAACTGGACGCCGCCCGGCTCAAGGGGCTTCCGGTGGTGCGTCGGTCCGAGATGCTGGCCGAGCTGATGCGCCTGAAATCCAATGTCGCCGTCGCCGGCACCCATGGCAAGACCACCACCACCACCATGGTCGCCACCCTGCTCGATGCGGGCGGCATCGATCCCACCGTGATCAATGGCGGGATCATCCACGCCTATGGCTCCAATGCCAGGATCGGCGAGGGCGACTGGATGGTGGTCGAGGCGGACGAGAGCGACGGCACCTTCAATCGCCTGCCCGCGACCATCGCCATCGTCACCAATATCGACCCCGAGCACATGGACCACTGGGGCAGCTTCGACGCCCTGCGCCAGGGATTCCACGATTTCGTTTCGAACATTCCCTTCTACGGCCTCGCGGTCTGTTGCACGGACCATGCCGAGGTGCAGGCGCTGGTCGGCCGCGTCACCGATCGCCGCGTGGTGACCTTCGGCTTCAACGCCCAGGCCGATGTGCGCGCGGTGAACCTGACCTACGAAGCCGGGACCGCGCATTTCGATATCGCGCTTCAGGCCGAAGGGATGGTGATCGAGGGCTGCACCCTGCCGATGCCGGGCGATCACAACGTCTCGAATGCGCTGGCCGCGGTGGCGGTGGCCCGCCACCTGGGGATGAATCGCGACGTGATCCGCTCCGCGCTGGCCGGCTTCGGCGGGGTCAATCGCCGCTTCACCCGCGTGGGCGAGGTGGACGGCGTGACCATCATCGACGATTACGGCCACCACCCGGTCGAGATCGCCGCCGTGCTCCGGGCCGCGCGCCAGGCGACCGCGGGCCGCGTCATCGCGGTGCACCAGCCGCATCGTTACACGCGGCTGCACGCGCTTTTCGACGATTTCTGCGCCTGTTTCAACGACGCCGATATCGTTGCGATTGCCGATGTCTACCCGGCCGGCGAGGCGCCGATCGAAGGGGCGTCGCGCGATGATCTGGTCGCCGGGCTGATCCGGCACGGTCACCGCCATGCGCTCGCGCTGAAAGACGAGGCAGACCTCGCGCGCCTGGTGCGGGCCCGGGCCTGGCCGGGCGACATGGTCGTCTGCCTCGGCGCCGGCACGATCAGCACCTGGGCGGGAAACCTGCCTGAAAGGCTGCGCCATGACCGGGCAACCTGATGCTGATCCCACCCTTCTCCTCGGGAAAATACTCTTGGGGGTGAATTCACCGCAGGCGAAGAGGGGGCGGACAGCCCCCTGCGTCACGTGCCGGATCCTAGCCCGAAAGGGGGCGCCGTGATCGGCGGCGACGATGGTCTCAAGCGCCGGCTGGGTCTGGGCCTGCTGACCGCCTATGGCGTCGGCGTGATGGTCGGGGCGGGCATCTATGTCCTGATCGGCGCGATGGTCGGGGCGGCCGGCGTCTGGGCGCCGCTGTCCTTCGTGATCGCGGCCGGCATCGCCGGGCTGTCGGCGCTCAGCTATGCCGAGCTGTCCAGCCGCATCCCCGAGGCGGCCGGCGCCGCGGCCTTCGTCGACCAGGGATTGCGCCGAACCTGGCTTGGCGTCGCGGTGGGGGTGGCGATCGCGGTCGCCGGGGTCGTATCCGCGGCGGCGGTGCTGCGCGGCGGGGCCGGCTACCTGGTTTCGATCCTGGATCTGCCCCTGTCGGCGGTGATCGTGGTCATGGGCGCGGCTCTGGTCGCGGTGGCCGTGATCGGGGTGCTGGAAAGCCTGACCTTGACCGCGATCTTCACCGGGGTCGAGCTGTTCGGGTTGTGCCTGGTGGTCTGGGCCGGCGCGGTGGCCAGGCCCGTTCCCGACTGGACCGCCCCGGCCGGGATCGTCTGGCCGGGTTTGGGGCTTGCGACGATTCTGGCCTTCTACGCCTTTGTCGGGTTCGAGGATATTGCCAACATGGCCGAAGAGGCGATCCGCCCCGAACGCACCCTGCCGCGGGCGATCCTGCTGTCGATCGCGATCACGGCGGTGATCTATGCCGGGGTCAGCCTGGCGGCGGTCCGCGCCGTGCCGCATGCCCGGCTTGCCGAAAGCGAGCAGCCGCTGGCGCTGGTCTGGGTCGCGGGCAGCGGGCAAAACCCGGCCATCCTGTCGGCCATAGCCGTGGCGGCGGCGCTCAACGGGGTTCTGGCCCAGATCATCATGGCGGCGCGGGTTCTCTACGGGCTGGGCCGCCGCGCGCCGGCGCTGGCAATGTTCCATCAGGCGCATCCCCGGTTCGGCACCCCGGTTCGTGCCACGCTTCTTCTCGGCACGATCGTGATCGTCTCGGCGCTGACCCTGCCGGTAAGCGCGCTTGTCGGCGCGACATCCTCGGTCCTTCTGACGGTGTTCGCCCTGGTGAACCTGTCACTGATCGCGATGAAGCGGCGCGCCCCTTTCGCCGCGTTCCGGGTTCCGGTCTTCGTGCCCTGGCTGGGGTTGATCACCGCCCTGGCCGCGCTTGGCTTCTCGCTGGCCGGTGTGGGCGCATGAGCGTGTCGTTGATCCTGGCCTGTCTCTGGCTGGTCCTGGCCAACGTGATCGGCCTGTTGCCCAGCCGGCGCAATCACTGGCCCGCCGCCTGGGCGCTGGTGGCGGTGGGCATCCCGCTGCTGGGGTACGTCACCTGGCAGAACGGCCCGGTCTGGGGAATGGTCGTTCTGACGCTCGGCGCCTCGGTGCTGCGCTGGCCGGTGATCTACCTGGTCCGCTGGTGTCTGCGGCATTTGCGCGTTAGAGGGTCGTGATTGCGAAGACAGGAGACGCCATGGGCTCTTTCACCGTTATTCTGGCCTACGCGACATGGGGCGCGGCCCCGCTTCTGGCCTATCAGGCGCTGGTTCACGGGCTCGACCGGCGCGCGGCGCCCTTCGCGACGCTTTTCGCGCTCTATACCGCGGCGGTTCTGGCCACGGCTTTGGCGGCGCATGGCTTCGCGGTGTCGCGGGCCGAGGTGATCCTGCCCTGGGCGGGAACGCTGGCGCTGTCGGTCGCGCTGTATCTGCTGGGTGCAAGCAAGGGGGGCGCGGGGAAATGATCGCCATGCCCGCGGTGCGCGGCACCCTGACGCCGGCAAGGCCGCTGTCCGATCTCACCTGGCTGCGGGTCGGTGGCCCGGCCGACTGGCTGTTCCAGCCCGCCGATGCCGAGGACCTTGCGGCTTTCCTGCGCGCGCTGGATCCTTCCGTGGCGGTCTTTCCCATGGGGGTCGGCTCGAACCTGATCGTGCGCGACGGCGGCCTGCGCGCCGTGGTGATCCGGCTGGGGCGCGGTTTCAACACGATCGCCATAGACGGCGTGCGGGTGACGGCCGGGGCGGCGGCGCTGGACGCGCATGTCGCGCGCAAGGCCGCGGCGGCGGGCGTCGACCTGAGCTTCCTGCGCACGATTCCGGGCGCGGTCGGCGGGGCGGTGCGGATGAATGCGGGCTGTTACGGCACCTACACGGCCGATGTCTTCGTTTCGGCGCAGGCGGTGACGCGCAGCGGCAAGATCGTCACGCTGACGGCGAAGGATCTGGATTTCCGCTACCGCCAGACCGACCTGCCCGCGGGCTGGGTTCTGATCGAGGCGACCTTCGAGGGCAGGGCGGACGACCCTGCCGCGCTGGAGGCCCGCATGGCCGAGCAACTGGCCCGCCGCGATGCCAGCCAGCCGGTGAAAGAGCGCAGCGCCGGGTCCACCTTCCGCAACCCGGCCGGTTACAGCTCGACCGGACGGGCCGATGACAGCCACGCGATGAAGGCATGGAAGGTCATCGACGATGCGGGGTTGCGCGGCGCGCGGCTGGGCGGCGCGCAGATGTCGCAAAAGCATCCGAATTTCCTGATCAACACCGGAAATGCCAGCGCGGCAGACCTCGAATCGCTGGGCGAGCTGGTCCGAAAAAAGGTTTTCCAAAACAGCGGAATAGATTTACAGTGGGAAATCATGCGGGTTGGCGAAGCACCCCCGCAGAAATGATCTGATCCAGGGACCGTTCACAAGGTCCCGGAATGGAGAGTGTACGCTCTTTTGTGTATGACTGATCCGGTTCATGCTTCGCCAAAAGGAAGGGTCGTGTCGCGAATTTGGTGGAAATTTGAAGGTGGCGTAATCTCCGGGATGTGACACTTGAGCGATTTCACCCCGAGCTGCACGCGCTGATCGATGGCGACCTGATCCGGCGATATGTTGATCGAGAAGGCGCCGGCTGCTTCGCAAATACGGCACCGAGCGCGTCCAGGCGCAGGCTTGATGAGGCCGGGCGCGATCTACTGCACCTCGTGGTGAAGTTCAGCAATACGCAGGCTGCCGGGTTGCCTGGATCTGCGTTGCTGGACCAGGTCCTGCACGAGCAGTTCGAGGTCACCGAAGGCGGGGACGACGAGACGCCATCAACCCTCGCCACTCCGCGCAAACCTGTGGACATGCCCTGCGATGGCGTCAGCAACCCTGCCGATCCGGACGCCAGCTACAATGCCCACCGAGGGCTGGGCTATATGGCGCAGATCGTCGAAACCTATGCCGAGGATGATGGACCCGCGGATGGACCGCCCCCCGGGTCGCCCGAGCTGATCACCCATGTGGCAATTCATAAGATGACGGTCCATGACGGACATCGATTGCCGGGCGCACTGGAGGATCTTGCCGACCGGTCGCTCACACCAAAGGTGCTGCTGGCCGATTCACATTATGGGTCGGCCGAAAACATGGCGCTGGCCCAGGAATTCAGCCTTGATCTGACGGCTCCGGCACGAACGGTCAAAGGCGGCTCTTCAGGGCGCCAGACCCTGGAGGCTTTCTGCCTTGATGAGGCCGGTCGGGTGCTGGCGTGTCCAAACGGAGTCGCACCGGTTTCGACCTCTGCGTCGAACTCAAGACTGCAGGCGCGTTTCGATCCCTCCGTATGCAGGGAGTGCCCGGACAGGACGCGTTGCCCGGTGCAGGCCAACAAACAACGTGAGAAAATCGCTCGCTTCCAATACACGCCTGCCCGGGCAGAGAACCGGAA
>JADQCB010000022.1 GCA_016278325.1 Actibacterium sp. | reverse complement strand
GTCCCGAACGTCCCTCAAAACAGATCTTGCCATGAAAAGGGCTGATCGCCGAGGGATTATGTGATCATCCGGGATGGAACGCCTAGACGACAGGTTGCTCAATCAGGAAATCGCGCGATGCGCTTGTGCGGTCGCAGTCGCGTGTCACCATCTTGTCAGGCCCGGAAGATCGATCGTTCTGCCCGGGGCGCGACCCATTGGCATCCCTTGCCGCGCCCTCGGTTATCGTGCTCTCTCCCGGCTTCTGCCCGCATGACGTTCCACTTCGGCAGCGGATGGCCACGTCAACGGTGGCAACGTCTGGCGGGCAGGGCGTCCGGCCCGGCCGAAGGGAAACCGTTCCGGTTGCAAATCTCTTTTGGCAGCCCGAGACCCGTCAGGGCGTTGTCGCTTGCCGCGCTCAACTGCTCTCGTCGATGGTGACCGTGCAGCGATGGCCTGCGGGGATCGCGTGATCGGAGTTGTCCAGCCTCAGATGCAGGGCGAAGGTGCCGCTTGCCACGTCGAAGACCCGGTCGATCCGGGTGACCTCCGCGGCGTAGTCGCCTTTCACCGGCGGGGCGGGATGGACGGTTGCGATATCGCCCTCGCGCACGCTGCCATAGGCAGAGACCGGCAGGAACGTCACGACATCGAGCGGGTCGAGCCGGACGATGGTGGCGATCCGCCCTTCCTGCGGAAGATATTCGCCGGCGTCGAAATAGCGCTCGGTCACGATGCCGTCGATCGGGCTGCGGATTTCAAGCCGGGCGAGGGCGGCCTTGGCGCGCCGCAGCTCCTGCTGGGCGATGCGCTGGGCAAGCTCGGCCTGGGCGAGCAGCGAACGACCGGATTCGACCGAACTCTGGATCTCTTCCAGCACCTCGCGGGTCACGACGCCGCGCTTGGACAAGGCGCGCGTGCGCTCCAGCTGGGCCTCGCGAAAGTCGAGCTGCGAGCGCTGGGCCTCGATCGCAGAGGTGTCATTGGCGCGCAGATTGAGGATGTCGATCGTTGCGCGTTCGACGGTCGAATCGAGGCGCGCGACGAGCTGGCCGTCCGTTACCCTGTCGCCGGGTTCCACGAATACCTCGGCCACGACGCCACCGGTTGCGCCGGCGACATCGACGGTCTCGGACGGGTCGATGACGCAATCGTATTCCGCGGCCCGGGACGGGGCCGCGGACAGGGCGGACAGCAGAACAAGCGCGGCCAGGCGCACGGGATCACGCGCTCCCGGCGGGTTCGGTCGTTTCTTCAAGGGCGGGCTCTTCGGGCGCGGGGTCGGCGGCGGGCTGCGCGCGTTCCAGCATGCGCCGGAAATGACGCAGCGACGAAAGATGAAGATAGATGCATTCAAGCTCGTCCTTGCGAACGAGATCGCCGAGCGTCTCGTCCGACAGTGCCTTGAGCTTCTCGCGGTCGACGACATGGAACCCGCCCAGCGTCCGCTTTTCGCCGGCGGCGAGCGAGAATTGCGCCTGCATCGGTTGCAGCAGATCGAGCTCCTTCAGGTGCTTGCAGAATGCCTGGGTGCGGGCGAAGCCGGCCTGGTAATCTTGCAGGAAGCGCAGCACGCCCTGAAGATAGGTCGTCTGATTGCCTTCCGAATCGAACAGCCGCTCACCCCGTCCGTCGCGGTTCACGCCTTCGAACTCTTCGTCGATGAGCAGGGTGAAGGTGTTTTTCTCGGCATCGAGCGAGAAGATGAACGGGTAGCGGCGGACGAAGGCGGGGATGTATGTATCGCGCCACTGGCCGTCGGCATCCACCGCGAGATTCTCGTTGTCGCGGGTTCCGACGACGACGGCGGGAAACAGCTCTTCCCCCGCGCCGGCGAAGACGATCGGATGATCGCCGGCGGCAATGCCGAACTCGACCGCGGTGATTGGCACGGAATTCGTTTCATTTGCGAAAGCATATGTATTGCCGGTCTTCACCGAGAGATCCAGGTGCCTCTGCGCGTTTACCGGAACCGCTGTTTTGTAAAACAATTGTTGAACTGCCATCTACATTGTTCTCCTTCGGGAAACCATGAATCCGTCACCATGCGACCCCGGCATACGGGGCGTTCCCGAGGCTAGACAAAAAGCCCTTTGCTGTCTAAGCTTTTTCGGATTGGTCATGCGTTCATTGGCTCTTGTATGGCTGGGTGTTGGCAAGGGATCGTATTATGTCTTTTCCGTTTTTTCCCGGCGCAACGCGTCGTCGTGCCAGCCATTCACGTTTTACGAAAGCCGCCGGACAGGCCGGTCGCAGCGCGCGGAAGATTCGCATCGAGCAGCTGGAGCCGCGCATCCTGCTGGCCGCGGATTTCACCGTTTCGCTTGCGGATGCGCTGGGGACCGATGGCGATCTGCTGCAGATAGAGGCGCTGCGGTCCAGCGGCGAAACGGCAATGCGCGCGCTGAATTCCAGCGGCGCCCAGGTCACGCAGGCGTTCAGCGGCGCCGATAGCGTGCCGGTTTCCGCATCGGTTCGCGTCGCCGGGCGAGATGTCGGCGACAATATCGTCATCGATGCGCGGTCGTTCTTCGAAACGATCGGCGCCGGCGGCGATCTTCCGGCCCTGGACGTGGCCGGTGCGGGCGGCGAGGATTCCCTGCAGTTGGTCAACGGGCCGCTTGAGGACGGGGGGCGGGCCAACACCGCGTGGGATATCCGCAAGGTCGACGAGACCGGGGCATCGGGCGTGGCGACGATCACGGTGACGGATGCCGAAGGTGCCGAGGCCGGATCGGTCACGATCGAGTTCTCGGGAATGGAGGTGCTGCGCGGCGGCCGGGGCGATGACAGCTTTGCCCTTTCGACGTCGGATCTGGCCAGGGATATCGCGATCGACGGCGGCGCCGGGAGCTTCGACAGCCTGGACATCGCGCAGGGCTTTTCGGCGGTGGCCTTCCGTGCCGAGAACGCCCATGACGGGGAAATCGACATCGACGGCCGCACGCTGCGCTATGTCGGGCTCGAACCGATCACTATGAACGGGGCGACAGACGATGTCGTGATCGACCTGTCCGGGAAGGCCGATACGGCCGTGCTGCGTGCCGCGGGCGCAGATCAGCTCTATGTCGGAAGCACGGGCGGGCTTGTCCCTACCTTCGAGAACATCACGTTCGACAACCCGACCGGCTCTCTCACGATCAACCTTGGGTCGGGGTCCGACACGCTCGACGTGCAAAGCCTGTCGGCGAATTTCTCGGCCGATCTGAAGATCTACGGAGAGTTCGACGGTGCGGAAACCCTGACCGCCGATGGCGGCGAGGACGGGGTGACATTCTCTGGCGATATCGATCTGGGCGACGGCTCCATGCAGGTGATCGCCGAGACGATCACCGTCAACGACAACGTCAGCATCCAGGCCGATGACGGCACCGGCAATTCCTATGTCGAGTTCCGCAGCCGCCGAATCGGGACGGCCGAGCTTGAAAACCTGTCCCCGATTTTCCCGTCGTCAAAGACCGCCGCGGTCGATATCGGCGACGGGGCCAGCATTACCTCGGGCGGTGTCTATCTGATCGCGCAGGCGCAGGAGCGCGGCTACAAGGAACAACTGGGCATTTCCACCGCGCTGGACACCAACCTTATCGGCCCGCTTCTGGGGCAGGTGACGTCGCTGCTGCAATTCCCGTTCTCGGTGCTGGTGAAAAGGACCGATGCGCGCGTCGATGTGGGCGAGAATGCCACGATCACCGGTACGACCGGGGTCGGCATCTATTCAGATGCCGTCACCAATGCGACGGGTTCGGCCGGTTTCCAGCTTGCCAGCCTGGGCTGGGCGGATTCCACCGCACATTCGACGGTCAACATAAAGTCGGGTGCCTCGATCTCTTCCGACGGGTTCGTCGTCGTTACCTCGGACGCTTCATCGACCGCGAACATGACCGCCTCGACCGATACCGGGCTCGGTGTCGTGCCGGTGGACTCCAACTCGCAGGTCGCGCTCGCGCTTGCGGTGGCGCGATCCACGCTAATTTCGAAACTGACCCTGGCCGAGACGGCGCGGGTTGAGGCGGGCCTGACCGCGAATCTCAAGGCGGGGGGCGATGTGGATTCTTCCGCCTCGGCATCATCGGGTCTCTATTCCAGTGGTGCCGTCGGCGCGACGCTTGCGGTGGAACTCTCCGATGCCGAGGTCACGACCGATATCCGTGGAACGGTCATCAGCCATGACCGGCCGGGCGCGGTGGTCAAGCTGGAATTCGACCCGACCGTGGGGCCGGGCCAGCGCGGTTATGTCGATCTCGACACGAACGAGATCTTTGTCGGGCCGAACGCCCTTGCGACCGAGGATGTCGTTACCTACACGTCGAGCCGCGGCAACAATATCGGCGGGCTTGTCGACGGGGCGAGCTATTACGTCCTGAAGGACGCCGACGATCCGACAACATCCAGGCAAGAAGATCATTACATCAGGCTCGCGGCTTTCGAGGACGACGTTTTCCAGGGATCCGAGATCGACCTCGTCGAATTCAACGGCACGGCGAGCGATCCGCTTTACCCCGCCACGAACGACAAGACGTTCGGCGCGGATGCCGTCGACACCGCGACCGACGAGATCGCCCTGCCGAACGGTGCGTTTACGGGATCGGGAACGGCCTTTTCCCTGCTCGACCAGACTTTCCCGCTGGGGCAGGCGGTGGTCTATCATGCCGGCGCCGGATCCTCGATCGACGGGCTGGTGGACGGGCAGACCTATTATGTCATTGCCGGCACCAACCAGTTCAACCTCGATGGCGGGGCGCGCACGGGCGTGGGTGCCGACGGCCAGACGATCCAGCTTGCCGAGACCGAGAACGAGGCGCGCGCCGGCGTCGCGATCGATCTGGGGGCGGTGGCCGGCGACGATTTCACGTTGAGCGCGGCGCATATCCTCGACCCGGGTTTTGCCACCGGGGTCGGTGTCGGCGCCACGCTGGAGGCCGAGACGGCGGCGGAATCCGGCGCCGGGCTGAGTTCGCAGGACGGCACAGCGCAGGACAGCCCGGCAGGCTATAACGTCACCGGGTCGATCATCGGCAATGTCTTCTCGGGCCTGATGTCGAGCCTTACGACAGCCGCCGCCACGAATTCCGCGTTGCAGGCGGCCGGCGCCGCGCCCAATGCGCTTAACGCCGCGGTCGCGCTGGCCTTCCAGTACAACGATCACGACGTGACGACGAACGTGCATCCGACGGCCGTCCTGCGCTCGGGCGAGGATCTGGAAGTGACGGCAGAGACGACGCATGTCGTCAAGAATTTCGCGCAGTCGAGCAGCGAGCCGCAGGAGCAGAACGACACCGGCCAGACCAGCGCCCCGAACACCGTCAGCGCCGCGGTCATCGTCTCGATTACCAACAACGATGCCACCGCGACCGTCTTCGGCGGGGCGAATCTCGACGCCAAGCGCGCGACGCGGGTGATCGGCGGGGTGACCTATCCCTTTGCGCAGGCGCCGGACCAGTTCCTGCCGACCACGGCGGGCGAGGCCGTCGACCTGTTCAAGACCGAAGGGTACGGTGCGATCACTCAGTATGTGAACAGCACTTTCGGGCTGGCCGGGTTCCTCAATTCCTGGTCTGCCTCCACCGCGTCGGCGGACAACGTCTCGATCGCCGGATCGATCAATTTCCAGGTCCAGAACACGACCGCCAAGGCGGTGGTCAAGGACGGGGCCAGGATCAACCAGGATACCTCTTTCGTTCCGGCCACCGATCCGTTTGCCGGGGAACAGACCGTGTCGGTCGAGGCGACGACCTATCAGCAGCAGATCGACATGGCCGGCATCTTCGGCCTTTCGCTGGGGTCGATCGGTCTGAGCGACCTTTATGTTTCGAAGAATGGCGGCGCCTTCGATGGCGGCAAGCCGTTCAGCCTGGAAAAGCCGAGCGCCTCATTCAACTCGGGCGGCAAGGGCGGGATCGGCGGCACGCTCTATGTCAAGCTGATCGACAACACGACCCATTCGATCGTCGAGAATGGCGCGCGCATCCATACCGGCCGGTCGGGCGGCTTCAACATGAAGGCCGAGGAGGCGCTGTTCAATCTGGGCCTGGCCCAGTCCGGCGCGAAATCCGACTCGGGGTTCGGCGTGGGCGGCACGATTTCCGTCATCTGGCAGGACAGCGACACGCTGGTCCAGCTGGGCGAGCGGGCGCATGTGTCGGGTTGGGATGCGCGGCTCTATGCCGGCTCTCTCGATACGCATATCGGGGTCACCGGCGGGCTGTTCATGGGTGAATCCGTCGGCGTCGGCGTCTCGATCGCGGTCAACGACATCACGCGCAATACCCGCGCGGTGATCGGCCCCGACAATCCGGACCGTGAGGCCCAGTATGCGATCGGCACCGCCAACAACCTCGACCTGAAGGGCGGTCTTTCTGTCCGTGCGATCAATGACGGCGCGATCTGGGGCTTTTCCATCGCCGGCGCGGTTCAGAGCACGAATCCGCCGACCGACCGAACCAGCGATCCGCTGGACGGCGTGTCGCTGGGCATCCTGTTCGGCGAGCAGCCGTTGGAGAACCCGACCCGGGTCGGGGTGGGGGTATCCGGCTCGGTCGCGCTGAATTTCGTCTATGACACGACGCGCGCCTCGATCGCCGAGGCCGGTCATGTCAAGGCGGGGTCGCTCGAGGTCACGTCGAACAACGAGTCGCAGATCGTCTCGGTCTCGGGGTCTTTCGCGATCGCGGTCTCTACCGGCCAGGTTGGGGGGTCGGGCACGCAGACCGGCGTCGGAATCTCGGGCGCTGTCAGTGCGAATGATCTTTCCGGCGATACGGTGGCTCAGGTGCTCGGCACCGAAATGGACCTCTCTGACGGGATGGAGGTGGACGCCTATCGCAGCGGCGACATCTTTTCGCTCGCCGGAAGCCTCGGCGCCGCCGTGACGAAGGGGCCGGCCTCGGCGAACGCCGTGGGCGTCGCGATCTCGGTCGGGGTCAACCTGATCAAGGGCTCCGTGCGGTCGTATTTCTCGGACTCCAAGGCCAGGCTCACCGCCGGCTCGGCGACGATCCGGGCGACGGCGGCCCCCGACATCCTGTCGATCTCGGGGGCGCTTGCCTTCTCGCTCGCCAATGGCGTGTCCAGGTCGAACAGCGGCGCGGTCGGCGTCGCGATCTCGGTGAACGAGATCGGCAATGATGGCCAGTCGTTCGACGTGGTCGCGCGGGCGCGCGACGCGGAAATCATCGCCGAGGACGGCGACATCACGATCAGCGCCGACGACACCTCGCAGATCGAGAATTATACCTATGGCGTCGCCGTCTCGATCGCCGGCGGGGCGGGCAAGGGCTTTGCCGTCGGCGGGGCGGGCTCGGTCTCGGTCAACACGATCGACACGGTGGTCCGGGCCGAGGCCACGGGCGCCACGACGCTGCAAGCCGCGAAGGGCAAGGTGGAGATTGCCGCCGTCGAGCGTGCCACGATAGATGCCGATGCCGGCGGATTCGGCATCGCGCTAGCCCTGGGCAAGAAGGCCGCCGGGGCATTCGGCCTTTCGGTCGCCGTCAACAACCTGACCGCCGATGTCATGGCCGATGTCGACGGTGCGGAGATCACCGCCGGGACCAGCGCAAACGCGGCCGAAAAGGACGTGGTGATTTCGGCGCGGATGGATGCCGAGATCCAGGCGCTGACCATCGCCGGCGCGGGCGGCCTGGCAATGGGACAGGCGGCGATCGCGGTTGCCGGAACCGGGTCGGGCAACCGGTTGCGCCTGCGTGCGCTGGCCGATGTGGACGACGCCGAAATCACGGCGGGTGACAAGGGCATCCTTGTCACGGGCGGGCTGACCGACGGGGCGCGGATCAGGGCCGATGCCGGCGGTGTCGGCATCGCCATCGGGCTGAACTCGACCGCCTCGGTCTCTCTCGGGATCGCGGTTGCGAAAAACAGTATCGAAGGGCTGGCGGGGGCGACGGGCCCCGATGTCGGCGCGACGGTCAACGATTCGACGCTGGAAAGCGCGGCGGGCGACCTTGAAATCGGGGCGATCTCGGGCGCGGAGATCGACACGTTCGTGCTGGGCGTCTCGGTCTCGGCGAATATCGGAACAAAAACCTCGGTCGGCTTCTCGGGCGCGGGCAGCATCGCGATCAGCGACATTGCATTCGCCACCGAGGCGTCGCTGACCGGGTCGTCCTTCACCAGCACCGGCGGCGGCGATACGCGAATACTGACGCAGGACGGCTCCACCATCGACACATTCGCGCTGGCCGGGTCCTTCGTGCTGGCCCTCAGCGGCGGCGGGACCGGCGTTGCCGGCAGCGTTGCCGCATCGGTCTCGGTCAACGAGATCGACAACGATATCATCGCGCGGCTCGACCAGTCCGGCATCCGCTCGGGCGGGGACGTGACGATCAGCGCCAGCACGCTGGAATCCACGGCCGAGAATGCACAGCGTCAGCTCTCGGGTCTGGCGGATTTCGATTATTCTGCCGATGCGGCCAACACGACGATCAACGCCATCGCCATCGGTGTGGCGGGCGGCGCTGCGATTTCTCCGAGCAGCACGGCCGTGGGGGTTGGCCTGGCCGGCGGCTTCGCGTTCAACGACATCACCAACACCGTTGTTGCCGAGATCAGGGGCGACAGCACCATCGACGGCGCCACGGCGTCGGAGAAGGCCGGGGCCATCAAGGTGCTGGCCTACGACCAGGCCAACATCTTCGCAAGCGCCGATGGCGCGGCGATCGGCCTGACCTTCGGTCAGACCGGGGTCACGATCAACATCGCCGCTTTCGTGAGCGTCAACAAGATCGCCAACGAAGTCACCGCGCGCATCTCGGATTCCGCGATCGAGGCGGCGGGAACCGTGACTGTCGAGGCGCGGGCCACCGGGTCGATCGAGACGATCTCGGTCGGGGCGGCGGCCTCGATCAGCATCGGCACAAACACCGCGGTCGCCATATCGGGGGCGGGCGGATATGTCGATAACAGCATCACGAATACGATTACCGCCGAAATCGTGGATTCGCGCGGCGCGACCGATCAGGCCCCGCCGCGGATCTCGGCCGGCGCGATCGATGTCCATGCACGCGATGACGCGTCGATCGACGGGGTCGCGGTGGCGGCGTCGCTTGCCTTCAGCCTCGCGTTGGACGTCAAGAGCGGGGTCTCGGTCTCGGTCGCGCTGGCCGGCGCCGGGGTCTACAACACCCACGGCTCGACGCTGGCCGCACGGATCGCCAATTCGACCGTCGAGGCGACCGGACCCGACCAGGATACGCAAACCACCGACAAACTGTCCGGCGATGTGCGGGTGCGGGCGGATTCGGACGTGACCATCGACGACAAGACGGTTGCCGTGTCACTATCCGGGGCGGTTTCCCTGATTTCTCTGACGCTGACCGGGACGCTGGTGCTGGTGGAGAACAGCGTCGAGGGGTCGGTGGATGCGGCGATCGTCAACAGCGACGTTTCCGCGACGGGCGACGTGCGGCTTCAGGCCGAGGATACCGCCACGCTGGAGAGCGAGGCGGTCGGGGTCTCGATTTCGTTCAGCGTCGCCTCGCTCGGTGTCGCCGCCGTCGTCATCGACAATCATATCGACCGGGACGTGACCGCCGAGATCGCCGGGTCCAGCACGGTCGGGGCCACGGGCGACATCAGCGTGACGGCCGATGCCGATCAGGACGTGCTGACATCGCGTGGCACCGCGGCCTCGATCACGATTTCGCCGGCCTCCATCTCCGGCGCGGGGGTCGGCGCCTCTGCCGTCGTGGCAAGCGACGTGAAGGCGCTCATCGCGGATTCGAATGCGACGGCGCAAGGCGACGTGAGCGTCGATGCCTCGTCCGACAGCACCGTTTCGGCAACCGCGCAGGGGGCCGGGGTCGGGGCCGTGTCGATTTCGGTCATGCTTGCGACGGCCGAAGTCAGCGGGCTCCTGCGCGCGGCAATCCAGGGCAATTCGACAGTGACCGGTCGCAATGTGACGGTTCTAGCGGACGGTTTCGCCGATGCCGATGGCAAACAGGTTTCGGTCGGGGTGGGTCTTGCGACGGGGGCCGGGCTGGGCGCCTATTCGGATGCGCCGGCCGGTACCGCCGGCAACAGCGCTGCCGTGACGCGCGATGTCGAGGCGCTGATCGGCGTGTCCGGCGAGACGGTCGAGGCGACCGGCACCGCTGACGGCAGCGGGCTTGTCATCGTCAAGGCGATTGCCGACGACCATGCCGACACGGTGGCCACGGCGGTGACCGTTGGCGCCTTGGGCGTTTCCGCGGCGTTGTCGGACGCGTCGATCTCGGGCGACACACGGGCGATCGTGGATGCGGGTTCGTCGGTGAAGGCCCGTGGTCTGGTCGTCACCGCCGAGGCCGACCGGCATGCCTATGCCGAGATTACCGGGGCGGCGGTCGGCCTGCTTGCCGGTGCGGGATCCAATGCCCAGACGGCGGTCACCGGCCAGACGCTCGCACGGATCGGGACGGGGCCGGCGGACAGCGCCTCCGGCCAGGCGACCACGCTTGTGATCGGGGCAGCCGGGACGAAGGTCAGCGCCGAGGCGGATGTCTATTCCGAGGCGCGAAGCCTGGGCGGATCGGGCGGCGGCCTGTCGATCGCGGCGATGCTGGCCAAAGCCGAGATCAACCACGACGTGACCGCCCATGTCGGGCAGGGCACGCAGATCACCGGTGGCGATCTGACGGTGACGGCGGATGCGTTGCGCGACGGCGACAGCGAGATCCTGGTCGCCGGCGTCGCCGCCCTGTCGGGCGCGGGCGGCCGGTCGAACACCTTCGTCGAGGGTGATACCGCTGCCGGCTTCGGTCCCGGTAAGGGCATGGCACAAGCTGGCGCCGCGACGTGGATGCACGACGGCGGCAATGTCTCGATCGTCGCGAAAGAAAGCAATGATGCCTATTCCTGGGCGCATGGCGGCGCGGGCGGCGGCATCGCGGTGGCGGTGCTGTTGCCGACGGCGACGGTAGACGGTGCGCTTACCGCGCATGTCGGGGCCGGCAGTTCGATCGAGGCCAACAGCCTTGCGGTCTCGGCGGCATCGACGAAGCGGTCGGCAAAGGCTGACCTGCTGGTTGTCGGCGTGGCGGTCGGTGCGGGTTCCGGTGCCAAGGGCGTGGCCTATGTCGGGTCGCGGAATGACACCGACAAGGCGACCACCCAGGCGTGGATCGGTGACAACGCCGTCGTGACGACCACGGCCGACATCTCTGTCACAAGCGATACGGGTCGCGACTATGCCTCGGTTACAGGCGAAGTCGGCGCCGGAGGCGGGCTTGCCGTCGCGGTGTTGGTGGCGGATGTGGACCTGTCCGTCAGTTCGCGGGCGTGGCTGGGCGAGGGGGCGCAGGTCAGCGGCCGGAATCTGGATGTCGCGGCAACGAGCCAGGCCGCCACATACTCGGACACTCTGGTTGCGAGCGGCGCCATCGCCGGCGGCCGCGGCTCCAACGTGGATGCCTATACGTGGACCGACACGGCGGCCTTCCTGGATGACGGCGCGATCGCCCGGATGACGGGCGATATGAACGTCACGGCCAACAACATCGTGGGCGAGGCGAAGGCCAAGGGCAGCGCCTATGGCGGCGGCGGCATCGATATCGGCGCCGTCCAGACCGATGCACGGGCCGATAACGATGTCGAGGCATTCCTCGGCGACGGCGCGCGAGTCCTTGCCGCCGATGTCACGGTTGGCGCGACGGCTTCCGAGGGTGCGGCCGACGAACCCTCGGACGTGGTGACGATGAACGGCACGACCGACACGGTCGGCTTCGAACGGCACGGCCTGCAGGAAGGCGATGCGATCGTCCTGACCGGGGCCGGCGCGGCAGATGGCCCCTATACGGTGATGGAGGTTGCCGGCCAAACCCCCGACCCGACCGACAATTTCCGCCTGGGCGCGGCCCTGTCCATCGATGCGGCGCAGGGCTTCGATGCCTCGGCTGCCAGGCTGCCCATCCGCAATGCGCCGGCATCGATCAGTTCGATCGACGAGGCTGCGGGCCAGATCCGCTTTGCCAGCGCACACAACCTTGCGACCGGCGACGCGGTGGAAAGCGATTTCGCGACCGACGGCACCGCTTATGTCCGGATCATCGATGCCTTCATGATCGAGCTTTATGACACCAAGAGCCAGGCCGAGGATACCGGTTCGCAGAGTGGCAAGCTGGACATTCTGGCCCCGCGTGGTGTCGATACTGCTGCCGACCGCATCTATGTCGGTCCCGGAATCGCGCTGTTCACCGGCCAGCGGGTCGGTTACGACGCAGGATCGAATTCCAAAGTCGTGGATGCGGCGCAGAATTATTACGTGCGCGTCGTCGATAATGCCCTCGGCGGGATCGAGCTTTACACGTCCAAGTCCGATGCCGAGAACGGCACCGGCGCGCCGGTTGCGCTTGAGACCTCGACGGGGATGCACCGTTTCTATGCCGTCGCGCCGGAAGGGGCGGCGCAGGTCGATCCGCTGAGCGACACGATCCGCTTTGCCTATCGTCACAACTTCAGCGACAACGACCAGATCGTCTATGTGCCCTCGGGCGATGCGATCGGCGGGCTTTCGCAACAGAGCTACAAGGTCCGCGTCGTCGACGATTTCACGATCCGTCTGGCAAATTCGGATTTCAACGCCGCGACCGACCGGCTGACCTTCGAAGGCGATGATGTTTCCTCGGGCGTCATCGATCCCGGCGCGATGCCCTTCGCCGCCGGCGATCTGGTGACCTACAGCAACACCGGAGCGGCGAAGGCGTTCAACGGTGCCCTGGTCGATACGCGCGGCAACGGGACCGAGCCGGATGTCGATGGCGAGGGCGACCTGATCACCGAGGACAATAACGAGATCTACCTGGGCACCGACGCAGACCGGAACGGCGTGATGGAGACCCACGACTTCCAGACCGGCGACCTGGTGATCTATTCCGCCGAAGCGACGGAAGGGACCGCCCAGCCGATCGACGGGTTGCGGGCGGGCCGCGGCTATTACGTCATCAAGGTTGACGATTTCCGCATCAAGCTTGCCAAGACGCTGGACGAGGCGAAGGGCGTCTATGACGAGAACGGCGATGTGGTCACCCCGGTGACGCCGATCGAGATCGCCGCCGTCCCCGACACCTACGACAACAGAACCGTTCATTCTTTCATCAAGGCGACGGATCTGGCGATCGCGGGCCTGCGCCAGGGGGTGACCTATCGCGTTGCCGAAGCTGCGACCGACACCGCCCTGGCCGATGGTTTCCGCCTGCTGGATGCCGACGGCAACGCGGTGACCTTCTCTGGCGTGCGGAACGTGCAGCTGGACAGCGGGGTGTTTGTGCCGGTGACGCTGGGGTATTCCAATCGGCTCGAACGGGTGGAGGTCGATATCGGCGCCCCGACCAAGGGGCGCCATGAGTTCCGCCTCGACCTCGACGCGCTGCCCGGCAACCCGACGGATCAACCCGGCATGGGGCTTGAGAACGAAGAGGGCGTGCCGGTGCGCGATTCCGTCTTCGTCGGCTTCGACGGGCGGACGAAATCCGAGGCGCGCGGCGGCGGCGGCGGACTTTTCGAGCTTTCCCTGCCCACGGCCGACCTGACGGTGAATTCGCAGGCGCAGGCCTTCATCAACGCCGATCTGGTGCAGGCGACGGGCGATGTCACGCTGTTCTCGCTGGCCGACAGCAAGGCCGACATGACGGTAAGCAATGCCGCCGGCGGGGTGCTCAAGGTTGGAGAGTCCAAGGGCACCGTGACGGTGACGATGCGCAGCACGACTGCGGTTGGCCAACTCGCCCGGATCACCGAAAGCGATTCGACCGGAACATCGCACCATGGCCTGTCCATGGGGAGTGGTGGCAACGACACGGCGAATGAGCCGGCCGCCGTGGTGCAGGCGGATTCCGTCACGATCGAGGCGGCCGGCAATTACCGCCAGTTTGCGCAGTCGGATTTCGAGACGACGACAAGCGTCGTGGCCGACGGGGGCGGCCTTATCGCGGGGGCGGGCGCCTATAACACGGCCAATGTGACGGCCTATACGTTCTCGGTGGTCGGCGACGGGGCCGAGATCGACGCCCGAACCGTCGACGTGACCGCGAATCTCGGCATCGTGCCCGCACTGGAAAACTTTTCGCGCGGGCTTGGCGGCGATCTGAAGGTGAACAATTATGTCCGCGCCGAGGCGGGCGGCCTGTTCGGCGGCACGCGGGCCGAGATCGACAGCACGATCGACATCCACAGCGGCGTTCTGATCGAGGGGCATCTGGCCAGCGGCCACGATCCGCTGACCGACGGCACGCTGATCCATGCCCGGCGCGGCGCCGATTTCGAAACCGATGCGGCGCAGATCGATTTCGACAATAACGCCAGGGCGGTGTTTTGGGGGATCGGCGCGGGCACCAAGGACATTGACCCGACGGTCAGATACAAGGCGCTGGTCGACGGCGATGCCGGGACGACGGTGTTCGCCGCGCCGCGCCTGTCGTACCAGACCATGCACCCGGCCGATCTGCCTGTGGATGCCCTTCGATCAGACCCGATCTATCCGTTTCTGGCCGTCTATGGCGCCGTCGACGCCGGCAGCACCGACGATGTGGGCTTTCGGGTCGGCCGCTCGAGCGAATACGGTGAAGACGACGATTATATCGCCGAGCGCGCCGGTATCGAATGGGATTCGGACATCGAGATCAGCATGGGGCCGTCGCCCGAACTGGTGGTCGATCCGGACGGCAATGTCGTGCGCGCGATCAATGTCAAGCTGAAGGACGAGAACGGCGATTTCGGGTTCCGGCAGATCGGCACACCGGCTTATTACACGAATGCTGCGGGCGAGAAGGTGATCGAGGTCGCTGATATCGCACCAAGCAATGTCGGCGAGGTCGTGATGTGGGCGTCGAACGCGCGGATCACCCAGGACAGTGACATCGCATCGCCCGGCAAATACTGGACCGAGCTTCGGGTGTTGCGCGGCTTCGACGAGGTGCGGCTGACGAACCTTTCGGATTTCGACCTGGTCGTGAACCGTATCGACATGATCAACGAGACGGCCAGGGCGAAAGTGTATCTGGTCGATCAGGACGGATCGGCGAGCGCGATGAAGTTCGCGATCAAGGAGGGCTATGGCGACCCGTTGGTCGATATCCGCAATCTTGGCGCGGGCGACATCCTGCTGTCGGGCACCAACGAGAACGGCGCGGCGATCGAGAACCCGCTGGGCGAGACGCGAATTCTGAACACCGGGGGCGACATCCTGACGGACGGCGCGGTGATCCGCACCAACACGATGGGCGATGGCGACCGGGTGCGGCGCTTTGCAGATACCGAATTCATGCCCTGGGCGGTGGACAGGACCGAGATCGAGCTGTGCATCGGCAGCGCCGGGGCGCAAGAGCTGGTGCGCACCGATGGTGCCAACTGGGCGGACATGCGCATTGCCGCGCGCGACCTGATCCGGATCGGCGACGAGGTGCACCAGGTCGCGCAGGTCGATGGCAATGTGCTGACCCTTACCCGGGCGTCGAACCTGGCGACGGGGACGGCGGTGCGCACCGTGTCGCTGTTCCACGGGATCGACGCGATATCGGGCGATGTCGGCACCGCCGCCAATGCGGTGCAGGTGCAACTGGTCCGCCAGGCGAACGAGGACGAGTCGATTTACGGCGCCTCGGGGGACCGGCTCTGGATGGATCTCGGGCTGCGCATCCGCACCGGGATGACGGCCGACGTGGCGACAGTGACCGCGGGGGTCATCGCCGCGGCGACCGAGGCCACGCTTTCGCTGCGCAACGCGCAGCGCGAGAACGAGACGGTGGATGGCCCGGGCGTCAAGGTGGACGGCGACGGCGTCGATGACGGCACCTATCGGTCGTTCTTCTATCCCGACCGGGGTGTGCTGTCGCTTGGCGCTGGCGCCGGCTATTCGCCCGATGCGCACAGGCTGGCGACGACGACCTGGGACTTCGACCTCGTCGAGGCGGGAAGCCGGATCACCATGACCGGGCTCTCGACCACCGACGGGCAGCTTCTGGACGCATCGGATGCGCAGACCGTGCGGATCGTGTCGAACACCAACATCCTGCGCGGCGATGGCGACGGCAATGGCGCGCATTACATCGACGCGGCGACGAATGGCGATATCGCGTTGACCGAGATCGACGCGGTTCTGGCCGGCGATCTCGACGATCTGCGGGTCGGTCGGATTGCATCCTCGGCGGGGGACGTGACGCTTTCGGCGCCACGCGGCATTCTCGATTCCGACCCGTCCGATGGTACGCCCGATCCGTTCGACGTGAGCGGCGTGAACATCGATCTGACCGCCGACAGGGGCGGGATCGGCACCGATGCCGATTTCGTCGAGACCGATCTGCTCGACAGCGTGAACAGATCGGCGGTAAAGGGGACGTTGACCGCCCGGGCGCCGCTGACGATCCGGCTGGGGGAAACCGCGGGCGACATGCGCGTCAACAGGATCGACAGCGAACAGGGCGATGTCACGCTGACGGCGCGCAGCGGCGGCATCCTCGACAGCAACGGCGGCGCGGGCGAGGATGACAACGTCACCGGCCGTCACATCGACCTTGTGGCCGCTGGCGGCGCGATCGGCGCGCCCTCTGACGATCTCGACATCGACAGCGGCGTGCCGGGCGACTTTACCGGCAGGGTGACGGCGGATGGCCAGTTCGGCATCTACCTCACCGAGACGGCGAATGAGCTGAACCTGCTTCTTGCGCGCGCCGCTGACGGCGATGTGCGGCTGACTGTCCCGGACACGGGTGAGGTTCCGACCCTGCCGCGCGGCCGGCCGCTGGCGGCGACGGACCCGGCCGAGGATCTGAACTTTCTTGTCGACGGGGCGCGCCGGGTCGAACAGGGCGTGCTGCAATCGCTGTCCCGTGCGGCTGTCGATGCGGCAGGCTCGGTCGCGCTCTGGGTCGGCGACGATGTGGCGATGCCGCAGAACGCCATCATCATCGCCGGCACCGGCGTCACGATGCAGGTGGATACGACGCGGATGGGCGCGGCCCGGTCCGCAAGCGATGCCGACCCGGATTTCGGAAGCAATGTCGATCTGCACGGGCAGATCGCGACCCGCGGCGATCAGAATGGCGAGCGGTTCGTGCTGCAATCGGGCGATGACGTGGACCTGGTCACGCTGAACGATCTGCAACTGGATACGCAGGGCTTTATCCGGACCGCCGGGCAGGAGGACGAGATTGTCGTCAACACGCTGCGCACGATGACGACAACGCGGGCCGACGGCCTGCGGGACACGCTCGATCTCGACGGACAGGGCGACACGGATGTCTATGTCGTGAACACGACCGGCACCTATGGCGCACAGCGCGACTATGTGATCAACGTTCTCGATACCGGGGCGCCGGATAACGGCGCCGACATCCTGTCGATTACCGGCTCGGACGAGGCGGACGTGTTCCTGCTGCGCCGGATCACCTCGATCGCGGCGCGCACGACCTCTGATCCGGCATTCGTGGCCCTGATGCATGCCGATCCGGACGGTTCCGATCGGTCGCTCGACAATGCCATCGGGCAGGCACAGACAGGCGATGAACGCCCCGCCGCCGTGCAGCGGATCAACTATGACCGCGCGGTGAACGGGCGGCTGAAGGTCTTCGGCCTTGGCAGCGCCGACCTGTTCGCCGTGGACGGCAACAGCGCGATCACCTCGCTGGACGGGGGCGGCGGTGCCGACCGCTTCCAGATCGGCCAGCTTCACGGCGTGGCCGATCCGGCGAACCCGGACGGCGCGCCGTTCCACCTGAACCCGGCGCCGGGCGACATGCCGCCCGATGTGATCCGCACCACGCGCGGCTATCTCACGACCGGCGCGCTGCAACCGCTCCTTGCGCAGGGCGGGGACGGCAATGACAGCTTCACGGTCTATTCCAACAAGGCCGAGATCCGTCTCGAAGGCGACGCCGGCAACGATCTTTTCATCGTGCGGGCCTTCGCGCTCGGGGACGAGAACTTCGACCCGATAATCGACCAGTTCTCCATCGCGGGGCGCAACATCATCAACACCGGCACGGGCGAGGACCAGGTTCGCTACAACATGAACGCGCCGGTCTCGATCGATGGCGGCACCGGCTTTGACAAGGTCGTGATCCTGGGGACGGAGTTCGGCGATGCCTTCGTGATCCGCGAGGACGGCGTCTTTGGCGGTGGCCTCAACGTGTCTTTCGACAATGTCGAGGTGCTCGAAGTCGACGGCCTGGAGGGCGATGACGAGTTCTTCGTGCAATCGACACGGATCGGCTTGGCGGTTCGCCTGATCGGCAATCTCGGCAGCGACGTGGTCAATGTCGCGGGCGACGTGACCAAGTCGATCAGCAGCGCAAGCCTGGAAGGCCAGAGCGCGGTGATCAATCACGGTGTCATCAGCGATGGCAGTTATCGCGGCCTGACGGCCGAAGGCGTCGAACTGACGGTGGCCGGCGAAAGCCGCGGCCCGGTGGAGATCCGGGAGGTTGACAAGGACGGTAATGAGGACGGACGCACGATCGTGCGCGAGGGCGGTTCAGGCGATCGCTACGAGATTTCGCTGAACGAGGCGATCAAGGCGGGCACCCGGGTCTATGTCACAGTTTCGGCCGCGCGCTCGCCGAATGACGAGACGGCGTTCGACCCGACCGAGGCGCCGCGTGTCCGGATCGATCGCAACGGCGACGGTGTGCCCGATGGCGGGGATTCGATCCTGCTTGGCACTGCATCGGGCGATTTCCAGGATCTCGTCCCGGTCAATGGCGCGGATGAGGAAATTCCGACGCGCGATGTCGTTCTCGTCTTCGACCACACGAACTGGTCACAGGCGCAATCCGTCTGGCTTGCGGCGGCCGAAGACACGCGCGAGGAGGGCGCGCGCACGGTCGTGGTCAGCCACTCGGTGATCGCGGTCGCGGCGCCCGGCGGCGACCCGGCGGCGTCGATCTATGACGGGCTGGCGGTGCGCAATGTCGAGGTGACGGTCCAGGATAACGACCGGCCCGACATCGTGCTTGCGCATGACGGGTTCGACACGCGGGTTCTTGAAGGGCCGGAGGGCTTTACCGATCGGGTGGGTGTGAGCCTCAGCCGCGCCCCCGAGGCGGGCAGTACGGTGACGGTTTCGCTGGCCGAACTGCTTGCGCCGGATGCCGATGCGCAGCTGACTTTCTCCAGCCCGACGCTGAGCTTCGATGCGACGAACTGGGACGATGTGCAATGGGTGACGCTGACCGCGATTGACGACGCCCGGCCCGAGGATCCCCGTGGCCTGCAGATAGAAGCGACCGTGACCTCGGCAGGCAGCGTGTTCGATGGCGTGGCGCCGGCGCGGCTGGGGGTGAAAATCCTCGACAACGATGCGCCGGATGTGGTGGTGACCGAGAGCGCCGGAGACACGCTGATCACCAACAACACGAATGACGACTATACGCTTCGCCTGACAAAGGCGCCGGAGCCCGGCGAGGATGTGACCATCGCGCTGTTGTCCGACGGGCAGGGCCGTGTGCAAAGCGCGGTCGACACGGTTACCGGCGACGACCGGCTGCTGCACGATGTCGATGTCGGCCGGTTCGAGGAAGCGCAGCTGTTCACCGGGCCGGTGACGTTCGATGGCGACACGATCCACCGGACCGACCTGGGGTCGTTCCTTGATGCGGGGGTCGAGATCGGCGACCGGATCACGGTTTCGGGCGGCGGCGCGAATGACACCGGCGTCGAGACGGCGCTGACGGTGAAGAACGTCTTCGCCGACCGCATCGTCTTTGAAACGGCGGATTTCACGGCGGCAAGCATGAGCGGGGTGACCCTGTCGCTCGCGACCGTGGATGGCCTGTTCAACGGCGGTGTCGTCTTCGGTGACAGCCCGATCGGCGACACGATCACCCGGACCGATGGCGGCAGCTGGCTGGCCGACGGGTTCCTGCCGGGCCACAGGATCCGGGTGGGGGCAGGCCCCAATGCCGGGACCTATCAGATCGCGCTGCTGGAACTGGACGGCCAGGGCCGCGAGTTCCTGCGTCTCGTGCCGGATGACTCGCTTGTCGCGGGCACGGGTGCGGCGCGCGTTGCGCGGATCGCGGATGCGGTGCGCTTCGACGCGAGCAACTGGGCGCGGGAAGTGCGGGTGACGGTCACGGTCAATGACGACTACACGCTGCCGCCCGACCTGCGCGACAAGATGAGCTTTGCGGCACGGCCGCATCTTCTCACGGCGATCCAGGGGCCGCTTTCGGTCGAGGGAGGCGTTACCGGCGCCGACCGCTCGCTCGCCCCGGCGATCATCCTGCCGGGCGAGACCCCGGGCGAGGCGGTCGGAATCGGTCCGCAGCCCGACGAGGCGGCGCAGATCGATGTGCTCAACATATTCGACGATGGCTCGCAGGAGGACAAATCGGGCGTCCTGACCTCGACTGGCCTCACAGGCTTCGGCATGGCGATCGACCTTACCTTCCCGGCCACCGGCTTCGGTGAACCGGCGACGATCCCGGGCGGCATTTCCTGGGGGACCCAGCAGCTCGATGCGGACGGCAATTTCGTGACCGATCCGGTGCGCTCGAGCATCGAGGTCCTGAACATCATGATGGGGCAGGGCGACGATTCCCTGCGCGTCGATGGCACCCTGCAGCCCACGACGCATGGCCAGGGTGGTGAGACGGCGATTCATGGCGGGCTGACCATGATCCATGGCGGCGGCAACCGGATCGGGGCGAACGGGCTGGCCGGTGGCGACACGATCATGGTGGAGGGCGGCGGCGGCGCCGGTTCGCTTCTGGTCGTATATGGCGATACGTCGCAGGATGGCGTGTTCTACGCCGGCGATCCCGAGGACACCAAGGGCAGGAATTTCGGCGAAAAGCCGTTCCCGCCCTTCACCGCCGCGCATCTGGCCGATATCCGCAGCCATTTCGTTCTGCCGGTGGCCGACCCGTTCCTGGTGGCGGGACGCGATGCGATCCTCACCCATGCGCAGATGGCCGGCGCCCTTACCGTCAATGCGGGCGCGCGCAGCATCACCGCGCAGTCGAGCTGGTTTGAGGCCGGGTTCCGCGCCGGGCGGCAGATCGCCGTTGCCGGGGCCGGCGGAAATGACGGGCTTTACCGCATCGCCGAGATCTCGGCCGATGGGCGGACGCTGATCCTGGAGGGGGGCGGCACGCTGGTCTCCGGCGTCTTCGAGGCCGGGGTCGAGGCCGGGGTCGAGGCCGGCAAGATCACGGCCTATGGCGGCGCCAATGACGACGTCATCATCGGCAGCCGCGAAGGCGACCATCTGGCCGGCGGCGGCGGCGATGACCGGATTCTCGGGCGCGGCGGGATCGACCAGATTTGGGGCGACAGCGGTTTCAACGTCGATCCGTTCGGAGATCTGACCGTCTATGCGGATGACAGCCTGGGCCTGGCGCAAAAGCGCGCGCTGGCCGGGCCGGTCCTGAGCGTACCGGTCGCCGGCGCGCGGCTTTCGGAATCGGGCGATCTGATGCTGGTGGGCGAGGACAGGATTCGCGCCGGGGCGGGCGATGACATCGTCTTTGGCGATCATGGCCGGATCGACGTGACAGAGCCGCCGCTGCGCATCCGCACCACAGCCTATGAGGTGATCGTGGAGATCGCGAGTTCGCAGATCGACACGGGCGGCGATGACGTCATCTTTGGCGAGGCTGGCCGCGACATCCTTGTCGGCGGCGCGAACCGGGTCGATGCCGCGGGCGCGCGCGGCGGCGACCGGATCGATGGCGGGTCCGAGCAGGATCTGGCGTTCGGCGACAACGTCACGCTGCGGCAGCGCCCGGACAGCGGCCCGCTGCCCAGCCAGGATGCGCGAGTCGTGCGCCTGGCCGCGTCCAATATCTACAACCGCGACGGCAGTGCCAATGTCGATCGGGCAACGCTCTTTGCCGACCCGCGCCATGCGGGTGCGCCCTGGACGCGGTTCGCGATCACCGATCTCTATCACGACACGGCCTATCAGGCGCGCAATGACGGCCAGTTCGGCGACGACGACATCGCCGGCGGTGCCTCGCATGACAAGATCTTCGCCCAACTCGGCGATGACACGGTGCAGGGCGACGGTGCGATCCTGCCGGTGCGCGTTGCGGCCGGGCGGGGCCCGGACGGGCATCTCGTGCATGTGCCCTCGTTCGAGGAGGAAACCGACGGCGACGACTATGTCGAGGGCGGCGGCGGCGGCGATGTCATCTTCGGCAATTCCGGCCAGGACGACCTGATCGGCGGCAGTTCCTCGCTCTACACGCTGGTGCGGCCGGATCAGCGGCCCGATGGCGCCGATATCGTGTTCGGGGGGGCCGGCCTTCAGATCGCGATAAACGAGTTGGGAAGCGGCGCCGACAGCACCTCTGGCGATCCCGCCGATCACGGCAGGGACGCGGACACGATCCTGGGCGACAATGGCGATATTCACGTGCTGGTCGATGCGGCCGGTGCCTTCCTGCAATTCGCCTATGACACGCAACCCGATATCGGGAACGACCCGGCCGCGACAGACGCCCCGCATCCGCGTGGCGACGTGCGCCTGATCCCGCGCGCGGTGCGCTTGCTCGACTACACGGCCGGAACCGATACCGGCAGCCTGGGCGCCGGCGATCTGCTCTTCGGTGAGGACGGCGATGACGTGATCCGCGCCATGACCGGCGCCGATGTGGCCTATGGCAACGGCCATGACGATCGGATCCAGGGTGGCACCGGCGATGACCGGCTGTTCGGCGGCACAGGGGAAGACGGGATTGTCGGCGATGACGGCGTCATCCGGGTAAGCCGGAACGGCCTGTCCGAGCCGCTGAACGGTATCCTTGCGGAATCCGAGCAGACGATCTCGATCCCCGGGCCATGGACCGGGGCGGTGGTCGATCTTGCGGGGTATCTCAAGGTCACGGTAGATGCGATCCTGCCCGGGCAGGGCGGCGACGACATCGTCTATGGCGGCCAGGGCGACGATTTCCTGCATTCCGGGGCAGGTCAGGACGCGATCTCGGGGGCAGAGGCGCTTGAGCCCTTCTATCTGGACACACGCGCGATTGCGCAGGCACCGATGATTCACGACCCGGCGACGGGCATCCTGACGTCGTTCTATGACCGGGGGACCGGGGCCTATCAATCGTTCTACGACCCCGACGATCCGCGGCCGCGGATCGAGCGTTTCTTCCTCAACTTCCAGACCTTCGATGCCTCCGGCACGCTGATCGAGGACGGCAAGGATTCGATCTTCGGCGGCATCGGGCATGACGTGCTGTTCGGCGGCACCGGCCATGATCGGCTGTTCGGCGGCTGGGGCGACGACTATTTGCAACTCGACGACAATCTGGGCACCAATGGCGGGCGGAACGATACCTCCGACAGCGCATTGGCACCGCAGGCGACGGGCGGCGCGGCCGATTTCGGGTTCGGCGGCGGCGGGCGCGATGTGCTGATCGCGAACTCCGGCACCGACCGGATGTTCGACTGGACCGGCGAGTATAACAGCTTCATCGTCCCGTTCTCTCGGTTCGGGGCACCGACGATCAACCGGATGCCATCGCCGCACACGGTGGAATTCCTGCTCGACCTTGCCGAGGCGACGGGCGCCGGAACGACGCGGGCCGATGCCTATGACGTGATCGCGATGGTGACACCGAAGGATCCGGAATGGGGCGATCAGCACGGTGCGCCGCGCGATCCGCAGCCCGGGAACGGGCGCGGCGATCACGACAGCATGGGCGGCCCCGAGGACGACCGCCTGCGCGCTCCGTTGCAGACGGCCGCGGGATCAACGCCCACCGGCAATGGCGATGCGGTGACGGACGACCCGGTGGCGAGGATCGATGTCGAGAAGGCGATCAACGCGGCCCGGCCGCATGATCCCACCGATGCCGAAGACGCCGATACCGCGCTTGATGCGGCGCTGCTGCCGGTCGGGTCCGAGGCGATCTGGACATACCTTGTGCACAATAACGGCAGCGAGGATCTGCGCCGCGTCGAGCTTCTTGATACCGGCGATGACGGGGTGACCTTCCGCCCGGTCTATGTCGAGGGCGACGCGGATGGCGATGATGTTCTGGATATGGGTGAGACCTGGCTCTTCACCTCTGAAGGGGCGCATCGGCATGTCGTGACGAGCGGCCTTTATTCCAACCTGGCCACCGTGACCGCGCGCGCCGGGCGCGGGGTGACCGTGAGCGACGAGGATGCGAACTATCACATCGGTCGTATCGACGTGCCGCCGCCGCAGGTGGACCTGGAAAAGGCGATCAACGCGGTCGACCCGTTCAATCCGACCGCGGCTGAGGATGCCGATACCGGCCCGGGGCCGGTCGTCACGGCGGGCGAGCGGGTGCGCTGGACCTATCTCGTCGCAAATACGGGATCGACCGAGGTCACGATCGACCGGTTGATCGACGACGCCGGAACCGCCGCGACCGCGTCGGACGATCGCGAACCGGATTACGTTGCGGGCGATGCGGATGACGACGGAACGCTCGACGCGGGTGAGACCTGGCTTTTCGAGCTGTTCGGAACCGCGACGACGGGCGATTACGTCAACGAGGCGACGGTGCAGGTCAGCGACACCTTCGGCCGGCAGGCGAGCGACAGCGATCTCAATCACCATCGCGGCGTCGAGCTGCCCGTCGGGATCTCGATCGAAAAGGCGATCAATGCCGTCGATCCGCTGAACCCGACCGTTGCCGAGGATGCCGATGCGCCCGGCGGGCCGGAACTTTTCGTCGATGACAACGTGACCTGGACCTACCTGGTCAAGAACACCGGTCAGGTAGCGCTCGAAAATGTCCGACTGCGTGACGATGCCGGCACGGCGCTTGATACGTCGGACGATTTCAGCCCCGGCAAGGTGTCAGGGGATACGGATGACGACGGGCTTCTCGATGTCGGCGAGATCTGGTTGTTCCGGGCGACCGGAACCGTCACATCGGGGGCCTATGTCAATGTCGGCCACGTCGTCGCGGTCGATGCGCAGGGCACCAGCGTCACGGATAGCGATCTGGCGCATTACACCGGCATTCCCGTGCCGGAACCGGCGCAGATCGACCTGGAGAAGGCGGTGAATGCCGCTGATCCCTGGGCGCCGACCGATGCCGAGGACGCGGATGACACGCCGGTTTCGGTCGAGGCTGGCTCGACCGTGGTCTGGACCTATCTGCTGCGCAATTCCGGGTCGGCCAGTGTCACGCTGGACCGTGCCACCGCGATCACCGACGATGCAGGCACCCCCGGCGACGTTACGGACGACTTCAACCCGGCCTATGTCGCAGGGGATAGCGACGATGACGGCATTCTCGACGCGGGCGAAACCTGGCTTTACCGCGCCGAGGACGTTGCCCCGACGGGCGATTACGAGAATATCGCCGTCGCTGCCGGCACCGGCCCGCAGGGTGCGCCGGTCACCGACAGCGACAATGCCCGCATAACGGGCGAAGTTGACGCGGTTCGGCTGGTCAAGGCCGTCAATGCGCTTGATGTCACGGCGCCGACCGAACTTGAGGACGCGAATGCAGGAACCGGCCCGCTTCTGGTCGAGGGGACGAACCTGGTCTGGACATATCTCGTGACCAATGAGGGAACCCGCGAGATCGTCCTCGACAAGGCCACCGGCGTGATCGACGACGCGGGCACCGCCGATGATACCGCCGATGATTTCGCTGCGCGCTATGTCGGCGGCGACAGTGATCGCGACGGCCGGCTGGACACCGACGAGACCTGGCTTTTCACCTCTGAAGGCGTTGTTGACGCCAAGGTCGAGCAGGGCGCCTATGGCAATGCGGCGGCCGTGTTCGCGGGCATTGACCGCAGCGTGACCGATACCGACCTGGCCCACCATCACGGCGTGGCCAAGGGCGATGCAGCGGGCCTGACGCCGGGTTTCTGGAAGAACAACGCCGACAAGCATGGCGCCTCTGCCTGGCCGCGCACCGCTGACGGAACCCTGATTTTCTCTCCGGATCAGACGCTGGGCGAGATTTTCGACATTCCGGAGAGTTACGGATTGCGCGACGTGACGTTGGTCGATGCGCTGGGGCTGAAAGGCGGTGGCGAGAACGCGCTGATACGCCATGCCGTGGCGGCGTTGCTGAATGCCACGCAGACGAAAATCGCCTATAATGCAACGGCCCTGGACATCGTGAACCGGACCGAGGCCGCCCTGGCGTCCGGCCACAAGGGTGAGATGAACGCGCTGAAGAACGACTTCGCGGGCTGGAACGAGCAGGGCGCAGATGTCAATCAGCATGGCGAAAGCAGCAGCTATCTCGATATCGTCAGCCGATCGGAAATCCATGTGCCCTGGCTGCTCGCCGACTTCTCGACGGCGGCAACGGATGACTACCTGGTCTATGACGAGACGACCGGAGCCTTCGTTCCGCCCGCGACGCTGACGGGATCCACCTTCACCATCTGATACCCGGCGACCGGTCCCGCCCCGAGCGGGGGCCGGTCACTCGGGTGAGCCGGTGAAGGACAGGCTGTCGGCAAGCTGCTCGTCAAGCTCCAGAAGCTGGCGCCGGGCGCGGAAATGGCTTCGCTCTGCCCGCGCCTGTGCCGCCGACATCGCCGCCCGCGCCAGCGGACCCCCGAAGACGGCAAGGCGTCGTGACAGCCGGCCGCCAAATTCGCGCAGCAGCGGATCTTCGCCCGAGAGGATCACCTCGGTGCTGCCGGGATCGCCCTGCCGGCCGGCGCGCCCGGCAAGCTGCCGGTCGATGCGGCGCGCGGTGTGGCGTTCGGTCATGATGACATGCAGACCGCCGGCGGCACGGGCCCGGTCATCGAGAACGATATCGGTGCCGCGGCCGGCCATGTTGGTGGCCACCGTCACCGCGCCGGCCCGACCGGCCGCGGCGATCACCGCCGCCTCGTCAGCGTCCTGCGCGGCGTTCAGAACCCGGTGATCGACGCCGAGGGCCCGCAGCGCGGCGCTGGCCTGGTCCGAGGCGGCGACGGTTCGGGTGCCGATCAGCACGGGACGGTCGCGCGCCGAAAGGGCGCGGGCCCGGCGGGCGACACGCGCCCATTTGGTCCTGGTCCGCGCGGTGACAATGGTGCGCCAGGTCCGGCGGCGCGGGCGCCGGAAGGTCGGGATCGTGACGACGGGCAGGCCGTAGACGGACCAGAACTCGTCCTCGGCCTCGACCGCGGTGCCGGTCATCCCGCCCAGATGCAGGTAACGGCGGAAAAATCTCTGAAAGGTGATCTGGGCCAGGGTGACGCGCCGCGCCGTGATCTCCAGCCCCTCCTTCGCTTCGACGGCCTGGTGCAGGCCGGCCGACCACGATCGGTCGGGCATGACGCGGCCGGTATATTCATCGACGATCTCCACCTTGCCATCGCGAAGGATATACTGCTCGTCCCGACGGTGCAGGTGAATCGCCGAAAGCGCCGTGCGCACCGCGTCCTCGCGGATCGGGGCGGGGCGCCATGCCGGGGGCATCCGGGGGGCGAGGTCGGCAAGGCGGTCGCGCCCGGCATCGGTGATCTCGACCCGGCGCCGCAGCCTTTCGACACGATAGTGGCGCCCTTCGGTCAGGCCGGCGGCAATGGCATGCGCGGCGCGTGTCGCTTCGGCCTCGGTCGCCGCGTCGGGCGGCGGCACCGAGAGGATCAGCGGCGTTCGCGCCTCGTCGATCATCACGCTGTCGGCCTCGTCCACGATGGCGAATTGCAGGCCGGGCAGAAGATAGCTTCGATCGTCGAGAAAGGCCCGCGCGCGCAGGCCGATATCGCCGGGCCGCGCCCCCATCGCGACACGGTCGCGCAGAAAGGTGAACGCCACTTCCTTGCCCGAGGCATAGACGATATCGGCGTCGAAGGCCGCGCGCCTGGCCTCGTTCGACATGCCGGGTTCGATCGCGGCGGTGGTCAGGCCGAGCCGCGCGTAAAGCGGCGCCATCGCCGAAGCGTCGCGCCCGGCAAGATAGTCATTGGCCGTGATGACGTGAACGCGGCGCCCGGCGAGGGCCGCGGACCCGGCGGCAAGGGTCAGCGCAAGGGTCTTGCCCTCGCCGGTCTGCATCTCGGCAACCGCACCGTTGAGCACCGCCCGCGCGGCCAGGATCTGTGTCCAATAGTGGCGCTGGCCGACCGACCGGCCGGCGCATTCCCGGATCAGCGCGAAGCTGCGTGCGACAAGCCGTTCGGACGGGCGACCGGGCGCGGCGCGCAGCGCGTGGGCCACCTTTCGCACGGCGGTATCGAGTTCGGCATCGTCGAGCGGCTCGACCGTGCGGGCCAGCCGACCGACGCGCCAGGCGAAGATACGTCGGGGCCGTGCCTTGCGCCGGCGACGTGGCAGGGCAAGCCAGCGTTCCACCAGCCGATCGAGCCGGGTCCTGGCGGGTGGGGCCGCGCGCCATGGATAGAAGGCGCCCGCCGCGGTGGCCGGCCAGCCCTCAGACATCGAGATCGCGCAGGAAGACCTGCCGGACCGAGCGGAGAAGCTGGGCGCCCAGCGGTGCGTCGCCATGATGGAAGCGGATCCACACCCGTTCGCCGATTCTGGTAAGCGGTCTGCCATCCGCCGGGCGCAGATCGACCATGAAGACGGTTCCGATCGGGGTCAGCGGCTGACGCGCGGTGGGATCAGTCGGAATCGGGCCGCCCGCATCGGCAGCCAGCGCCGGGCTCGGCAGCACCTGCAGGGCGGCAGGGCTTTCGCGCGAGACATCGACCGGGATGGTTTGCGCCGGCCTGCTTGCGCGGCGCATGTCGATTGTCTCGACCCGCTGGCGCACCAGGCTGATTTCGGATTCCGGAATGACGGCGCGGACGAGGCCGGACTCATCGCCCATCACCCATGCAAGAACATCGCCCCGGTTGACGAACCGGCCGACCAGATCCTTGCCATCGGGCATGATGAGGCGGCCGGAAACGGGCGCGACGAGCACCTGTTCGCCGCGGCGCTCCACCGCCAGCGCTAGCCTTTCGCGGGCCAGTGCAAGCTCCTGCGCGATGAGATCGGCCTGCACCCGATCGGTCGCCAGCGCCTCGAAGCGGCGCAGGCGCAACTCCTTGATGCGGGACTCGAGCAGCGTGACCTGCGCTTCAAGCAGGGGATCCTCGATCCGCAGGATCGGGTCGCCCGCGGCGAGCCGCTTGCCCCTCGCGGCAAGCAGGTCTTCCACGAAACCGTTTGCCCCGGCCATGGCTTTCGCCGATTCCGGTGCCCGGACGACTCCCTGGACGACGGTGGTCGATGGTACTGGCTGAACGAACAAGATCCAGGTTGCGGCGGCGCAGAGTGCGCCGGTGACGGCGATTGCGCGCGGACGGTGCCCTTCGAGCCGCGGACTGCCGAAGACAAAGCCGATGCCCTTGGCCACCGGCACGACGAGCAGCAGGATGCCCGCCCAGAGTGCCAGCAGCAGGCCCACCTCGAAGAACATTCCGGCCACCAGCATCATGATCGCGACCATGATCATGTAGCGATAGATCAGCGACAGGATGCCATAGACGGTGAACCAGGTGGCCTCGCCCGGGGCCATCACGGGCGATACGGCATTGGCCATCCCGAACAGGTAACGCTGTGCGAGATATTGCAGATGCTGGGTGGAGCGTGTGCCGAGATTGGGAATCTCGGCCAGATCGGCCAGAACATAGTAGCCGTCGAAGCGCAGCAGCGGATTGCCATTGAAGAACAGCGTCGAAACCCCGGCCAGAAGAACGACATTCATCGCCGCGGCGCGCAGCAGGCCGGGTTCAAGCTGCGTCCACAGCAACATCGCGGCCCCGGCGAGGAAAAGCTCCACGATGATGCCGGCCGCCGCGACGCCGGCCCGCCGCCATTTCGAGCGGAACGCCGACGAGGCAGAGGCATCGACATAGGGCACCGGCATGAATACGAGCAGCATGATGCCGATCTCGTGCACCTCGCCGCCCCAATGACGCACCGCATAGGCATGGCCAAGCTCATGCAGGGCCTTCACCAGCGGATAGATCGCCGCGATGATCAGGATGTTGCCGGCCGAGAGCGCGCGGTCGGTCACGTTGTTCTGAAGCGCCTCCAGATTCTGCAATCCGGCCACCAGTCCGCCGATCACCACCGCCAGCCACAAAAGCACGCCGACCCATCCGAAAAGCGGGCGCACAAGCCATCCCGTCGCGCGGACCAGCCCGTCGGGATCGAACAGCGGAATGCGGATCGCCAGCGGGTTGCGCACCGAGGCCAGACGCTTCTTCCGGCTGTCCTTGCGGCCGCGCGCCACCACGCGCGCCATGTCGGGCGGGATCGCGGCGTGCAGGACGTCGGCCTGATGCAATCGGATCAGGAGCTGGATCGTCTCGTCCTGGGTGGGCAGGTCGTCGCCCAGCTTCTCGGCGGCGGCCTGCCAGATCTCCTGTACGGTGCGTCGGCCGTTCATCAACCCGATCAGGCGCCACGCGGCTTGCGACACGCGCAGATAGGCACCGGTCGCGTGATCCTCGATGACATACCATATTTCGCCGCGAAACACCGAACGGTGGACCTGGGCATGGCTGCGCAGGCGCGGGGCAAGGTCCGCGACACGATACCATGACGGGCTGTGCAGCGCACCGGTCACGGCATCCAGCGCCAGATTGCGAGCCGCGCCCAGTTGCGCAGATCATGCGTCCAGATCATCGGAAGCGGGCGGTCGTCGACGGCGATCTTGGCGATGCCCTCCATCCCCGGGCGCAGCACGTCGCTTGGCCGTGAAAGCGCGGCATCGACCCGAAAGACGTTGCGACCGTCCTTCACCCCGGCGACAGAGGTGATGCGGCGGGTCTCGATCGGGAAGCTGCGGCCGGGCAGGGCCGTCAGCACGACGGCGCCCTTCAGCCCGCTTTCAACGACGGCCAGATCCCGCTCGTCCACCGACAGCACGATACGGTAATCCTCGAGCGGGGCGATCTCATAGAGAACCTGGCCGCGGGACACGGGGGCCCCGACCGACTGATCCAGATCCCCAGACAGAATCACCCCGTCAAAGGGCGCGCGCATCTCGGTCCGTGACAGCCGCTCGCGCAGCAACGCGATCTCCGCTTCGGCCTGGTTGATCTGGGTGGCGGCGATGCCGATGGCGGCGCGGTCGCGTTCGGACAGTGCCGTTTCGTATTCGCGCTGGCGCTGGGCGCGCACCGTTTCCCACCGGGCGAGCTCAAGTTTCAGGTCACGATCGTCAAGCGTGGCCAGGATGTCGCCCCTGGCCACGATATCGCCCGGCAGCGCCGCAACGGAGGCAACGTAACCGTCAAACGGGGCGGCGACGACCCGGCGGATCGCGCCTTCGACCCGGGCATCGGCCGTGATCCTGAAAGGCGTTTCGGTCTGAAACGCAAGAACGGTGGCAGCGGCGGCAAGCACGACAAGGGCCTTCAGCCCAGCCCTGCGCGGCCCGAGTATCGCGCTGCCGGTGCGGGCGATGCTGGCCGCGGTCTTGACCGGCAGGGCCCGGTCGTTGAGCCGCTTTTCCTCCAGCACCGGTCCCAGAATGCCGGCCACGGCCTCGATCAGGTCCACCTCATTGTCGCGGAACGGATTGTTCGCGCCCCGCTCGAAGACCATCGCCCCGACGATCCGGCCCTCGCGGCGCAACGGGATGGTCAGGACGGCGCGCGGCGCCCCGGTCTCGATCAGCGCGACATGTGCCGCGGTCAGGGTCAGAGGATCGTCGGCATCTTCGGGCAAACGAATGCGGCTTCCCTGGTCGATCGCTTCATCCATCGTGTCGGCAATCCGCTGCACCAGTTCCGACCCACGGGAAAAGCTTCCGGCATGTGACAGCGCCACCACCCTGGAGCGGCGCCAGCGCCGGCGTCCGAGGCTCACACGGTCGGCGCCAAGCCGGTCGGCGAAATCCGTTACCGCGGTTGCCGCGGCGACGCTCCAGCGCGGTTCGTCCAGCGTCCCGGCCAGAAGCTCGACCGCGGCCCGGGCCCGCGCCTGGCGCTGTTCTCCGGCATCGAGGGTCTGTGCCAGCAAGCGCAGTTGAATGGCGGGCAATGCCCAGTTCACCTCGTCGACCACCCGGCGCAGGTCCAGCTCGGCGCTGACCGGAAGTTGCACCGCCACGACGCCGTGAAGCGCCCCGTCCATGAGAACCGGAACACCGATGGCGCAGGAGGTCACCCCGCCCTCGACATATCCGCTCTTGACGATCGGCTTGCGTTGCGCAACGGCAAGATCGACCGCGGCCACAAGCCCATTGCCGGGCTGGGCCGTGTGCGGCGCGCAGGCGGTAATGCGATAGGGCCCGGTATCGCGGGCGCCGAGAACAAGAAGCGTGACATCGGCCCCAAGCCGGGTGCGCAGGGCCTCTATCCACGCAGCATAGGCCGACGATTCGTCGTTCGTTGCCTGGTCGGCCGCTGCGACTGACCGGGACGCATCATCCGCGCCGGGTCCGTCCCCGATTTCGGTTCGTG
>JADQCB010000048.1 GCA_016278325.1 Actibacterium sp. | reverse complement strand
AGGGCAAGTGGCGGAGGGAACAGGACCGAGATCCAACGTTCTCCAAGTCTGACCCGCCGGCCGCAGCACCGGCGCTATCCAGAAAAATTGCATCTGGACAAATAGTTACCCGAAATCCTCCTTGAAGCGATCCATCTGATGCATCCGCTCGTGAAGGATCGTGACGATGCCGATGTCGCCATTTGACAGCCGTCGCCAGTACACGAAATGCCGCTCATAGCGGAAGAAATACCCCTCCACTCCGAACTCGGCCGGTACGGGTCGCGAAATGACTCCGCGTGTGTCGATCTGCTCGAAGGCGGCGAACAGACCGGTGATGTAGGTTTCGGCCTGTGCCTCCCCCCACCGGTCGCGGGTGTATCTATAGATCTCATCGAGGCGGACAGAAGCCGTCTCCTGGACGCGGATCGCCATGGGCTCAGGTCCGGTTCCGGGCGATCACCTCAGCAGCGGTCAGCGGCTTGTAGCTGTCCTCGGGCGCGGCGAAGGCTCGGTTCAGTTCGGCCTTCAATCGGTCGAATGCCTCGCGCTCCGCACGCTCCTTGTCGCGACGGATCAGGTCGCGGATGTATTCGCTGACGTTCTCGTAGGCGCCCTCCTCGCCGACGTTGGTCGCAACGAACTCGCTGAGGGCGCCGCTAACGCGGACGGTCATGGTGGTGGTGCGGGGCATGGCGCTCTCCCTGCTCGGTGTGTATTCAAGATAACCAAAATCGAACACGATACAAGGGTAGCGAGGCCGCGCGGGACGTCCCCCTATCGGCGCTCCCGGTCCTCGGCCTCCTCCACGATCAACCGGTCCGCCAGCGCGAGCAGCGCAATCAGCACGGCATCAGAATGACGTGCGAGCGACACGAGGTGCTCGCCGCTCGGCCCTCGCTCGCCCGCGAACCAGTATTTCACGGTCCGCTCGCTGGCGCCTGTCCACCGCATGGCGGACTTGATCGCCCGGTGGGTCGATCCGAGCTCCGCATGCAATGCCATGGCCATGGCGGCGCGATAGTCAGCTGGAACGTCCTCGGGGTGCACAACTGTGCCCATCTTCGGCACAACTGTGCCCATCTTCACGCGCATCTTCATGTTTCTCTCCGCTAAATCTTTGGAGAGCCATGAAAACGGCAGAATCCATCTGTTCCCGCGGCGGTCCTGTTTAGCCGCCTGTTGGAACGGACCATTCACTTGAAGGTGGCCGAATTGAACTGCGAAACGGGACCGCAGATTATCGAGCGCGTGGACGGACGCGCGCCGCAGGCGATCCGCCAATGCGCCGGGCATGGAAAGGAATTGCCCTTTTCCGGAAACGACTTTCCGGCGCTCGCATGCTCGAATGATCGCGGCAGCATGCGCAACGGTCCGGACCATCCCGACCGGATTGCTGCGACGTGAACCGGAGTCGGGCATATGCGAGGGCGTGAGGCAAGCAGGGAGACTGGCGCCAGCCAATCAGAGCCCGACGTGCCCGCCGTCGCATACGTCCGGATGTCGACTGATCACCAGAAATACTCGACCGAGAACCAGCTGGACGTCATCCGCAACTACGCTGTCGCCCGCGGCCTGCAGATCCTGCGCGTGTTCGAGGACTCCGGGCGATCCGGCCTGCGGCTCGATGGCCGGGAGGCGCTGCAGAACCTGATGGCCGAGGTGCAATCCGGCCAGGCCGATTTCAAGGCAACCCTCGTCTATGACGTCAGCCGCTGGGGTCGGTTTCAGGATGCCGACGAGGGTGCCTATCACGAGCATGTCTGCTCTCGCGCAGGGATCCGGGTGCATTACTGTGGCGAGCAGTTCGAGAACGATGGCAGCATCGGCTCCAACCTGTTGAAGACCGTCAAGCGGGTGATGGCCGGCGAGTACAGCCGCGAGCTGTCGGTGAAGGTCTTCGCCGGGCAATGCCGCCTGGTGGAGCTCGGCTATCGCCAGGGCGGCGCGGCCGGATACGGGCTGCGGCGGGTGCTGATCGACGAGCACGGCAACCCCAAGGGCGAACTGTCGCGCGGCGAGCAGAAGAGCCTGCAGACCGACCGCGTCATCCTGGTCCCCGGACCCAAGGAGGAGCAGCAGGTCGTCCAGCGCATGTACGAAATGTTCGTGAACGAGGGACGCGCCGAGCGCGAGATTGCGGAGCTCCTGAACGCCGAAGGACATCGCACCGATCTCGGCAGGCTGTGGACCCGGGCAACCGTGCATCAGGTGCTGACGAATGAAAAATACATCGGGAACAATGTCTTCGCGAAGGTGTCCTTCAAGCTGAAGCAGCGCCGCGTGGTGAACCCGCGCGAGATGTGGATCCGCGCCGAGGGTGCATATCCCGCCATCGTCGATCAGGCGCTGTTCCAGCGCGCGCGGGAGATCGTCGACGCGCGCAGTCGCCATTTCTCCGATGATGATCTGCTCGATGCCTTGCGAGCGATCCTGAAACGGCAGGGCATGCTGTCGGGACTGATCATCGACGAGGAGGACGACCTGCCGTCCTCCAGTGCCTATCGCAGCCGCTTCGGCAGCCTGCTACGCGCCTACCGTCTGATCGGATACCAGCCGGATCGCGACTACAGCTACATCGAGGTCAACCGGGCGCTGCGGCAGGCGCATCCGCAGGTCGTGGCCGAGATCATCGCCGGGGTCACGCGGCACGGCGGGCGGGCTGTGCAGGACCCGGATACCGACCTCGTTCGCGTCAACGACGAGTTCACAGTGTCGATCGTGCTCGCCCGCTGCACGGCGACGGCGGCCGGATCGCTGCGCTGGCGCATCCGCCTCGACACCGGCCTTGTTCCCGACATCACGATCGCCGTGCGCATGGACGAGGTGAACGAGGCGCCGCGCGACTACTACGTGCTGCCCAGCATCGACATGACCCTAGGTAAACTGAAATTCGCCGAGCAGAACGGCCTCGCGCTCGATGCGTACCGGTTCGACACGCTCGATTTCTTCTACGCGCTCGCCTCGCGGGCCAGGATCGCGGAGGTGGCGTGATGCCCGACGACATGGAGCCGACCAGCCAGAAGCAGGTCACCCTGATCCCGACCGACAGGGTTCGGGTCCTCAATCCCCGCGTTCGCAACCGACGCACCTTCGAAGCGATGGTGGAGAACATTGCACGCATCGGCCTGAAACGCCCGATCACCGTGGCGCCGCGCGCCGGGACCGATCCGCAAGAATACGACCTCGTGTGTGGACAGGGTCGCCTCGAGGCCTTCATCGAACTGAAGCAGGACTGGATCCCGGCCATCGTGATCGAGGCCGACGAAAGCGATTGCTTGGTCATGAGCCTCGTCGAGAACTGCGCGCGGCGGCAGCACAACCCCATCGACCTGATGCGCGAGATCGGCGCGCTCCGCCAGCGCGGCTACAACGATCGCCAGATCGGGGAGAAGATCGGCGTGTCCACTGAATATGTGAACATGATCGCCGGCCTGTTGGAGAAAGGCGAGGAGCGCCTGGTCTCGGCCGTGGAGACCGGCGTCCTCCCGCTGAACCTCGCCATCCAGATCTCCAAGACAGACGCGAAGGGGGCGCAGAAGGCGCTGATGGACGCCTACACCCAGAACAAGCTGCGGGGACGGAAGCTGGCGCTGGTGCGCCGCCTGATCCAGCAGCGCGAACTCCGCGGCCCGCAGCTCCACAGCAACCAACTCGGACGCAAGCCTCCGAAACGGGCGCTGACGAGCGAGGGCCTTGTCCGGGCGTATCAGCAGGAAGCCACGCGCCAGAAGCTTCTGATCAAGAAGGCCGAGCTCACCCAAAGCCGGCTGATGTTCGTGCGCGAGGCGTTCCGCAAGCTCTGCGCGGACGGCCACTTCATGACCCTGCTCAGGGCGGAGGGGCTTGAAACGATGCCCGCCGATCTCGCGCGGTCCATGACTGAGGGTGCACCCACATGAAACGCGACGCTCGCGACGCCCTGAAGAACGTCACGCTCGGGTTCGAGGACGACTGCGTCACCCTCCCCATCGACGCGATCCTGCCGCTCCGTGCGCTCGGCAAGTCCGCGAAATCCAGCCGAAAGTACCGGCAGATCGTGGCGTCCATCGCCCAGATCGGGATCGTCGAGCCGCCCGTCGTCGTCCGAAACCCGGACAAGTCCGCGACCTGGTTGCTGCTGGACGGACACCTGCGGATCGAGGCGCTGAAAGACGCGGGCAAGAGCGAGGTGGAATGTCTCGTTTCCACAGACGACGAGGCTTTCACCTACAATCGGCAGGTCAGTCGCCTCGCGCCGATCCAGGAACACAAGATGATCCGCAAGGCGATCGAGCGCGGCGTGCCTGAGGAGAAGATCGCGCTCGCCCTCGACCTCAACATGAGCAGCATCCGGCGCAAGGCGCGCCTTCTGGACGGCATCTGCGAAGAAGCCGTCGCGATCCTGAAAGACAAGCCCTGCACGAACGCCGTGTTCGATGCTCTGCGCAAGATGAAGACCATGCGGCAGATCGAGGCGGCAGAGCTTCTGGTCAACGCGAACAACTATTCCGTCGCCTACGTGAGCGCGATCCTCGCGGGAACGCCGCAGGCCCAACTGGTCGAGTCCTCCAAGCCGAAGAAGGTCAAGGGCATCACCCCCGAGGCCATGGCGCGCATGGAGCAGGAACTGGCTCGTCTGCAGGAGGGGATCGCCTCGATCCAGGACACCTACGGCCAAGACCACCTGCATCTGACCGTGATCAAGGGCTATGTCGGCAAGCTGCTCGGGAACGCCCGGGTCGTACGCTACCTGGCGCAGAACCACCCCGAGTTCCTCGGCGAGTTCCAGACGATCACCGAGATCACGCCGGCCGACGCCGCCGACGCCGAGTAGCCGTTCGCGGCGAATGAAGGGGACCCGGACCCGATAAGCGCGGGGACCGCGGGAGACGCCGGACTGTGGGCCGGATCGAGCGCGGTGGTGGGGATGGCGGCGAACCCGCTCGGAGCCCACTAGGCTGGCTCGAGTTTTCGCCGGCCGCGCGGCCGCGCCTGCGGCTGCGTTTCATCGGGGCGTGTCGGACACCGGGCCACTCCGGCACGCCCACCCGCCTTTCAGAGATGCCAAACTTGTGCTGCAAAGCAGCTCTAGCTCGGTCAGCCAGTGGCTTCGACTATGCCCTCATCGCCGATAAGTAGTCGTCGGATGCGATCGAGTACTTTTTCACTGTTCGCCACGTCTATGCTGGCGGTCTCAAGGATCGTGGGATGCCCGGTGATGCGATGGCGGGCGTGAACAACATCTTCGGTTCCGAGGCCGAGGTGATGGGGATAGAGCAGCGTCAATCGCGGCGCGTGGTACAGCTGCGCATAGGCCATCATCTGATACACGTCGGCCTGCGAGACGCCTTGCTTCGGATCATCTATCCGCGAGGATATCCGCTTCCACTTGGTATCGATGACGTGGGTTACCGTACCACCACTGCGGATCAGGATGTCGGGCTTGGTTTGGAACAGCCCGCGTTCGCTGTCCTGCGTGCTGAGGCAGAACAGGCGTCCACCTTGGAGCGAAACGGTAAGTCCAGTTCCCGCCAGTGCGCGAGCGATCAGCCGTCCGACATACTCTTCGAAAAGTGCGTTCATCTCGAACAGCATCGCGGTGCCCTCACCCGTTCCGCCTGTCGTCGTCTGGTAGCGGTCGTGCAGGAAGAGACGCGCCATGGCGAACAGCTCTCGCCAGGACCGGTTGGTCCGATCGATGACGACCTCGTCCCATCGTAGGGCTGGGACCGGAACGTCGGCGATTTCAGCATAGACAAACGCCAGCTCGCGCAGGCGCTTCTGGTTGGCGCTGCGCCGCGAGAGGCGAAACAGGTGAACCACTGCCGCCTTCATGATCCTGTTGAGCGGCGTGTCTTCCGAGAGAAGATCGAAACGGCAGGCGAGACGTGAAGGATTGACCGCATGTCGGGTGAACTGACGGTTCACGTCCAGCTGGCCACGCAAAGTCGGCAAGTCTTCTTCCCGCCCGACATAACGGCGCGGCATGCCCTTGCGCAGGGTTTCGGTCAGCTTGTCGCAAAAGATGCGGATCAAGATTTCCAAGAGCGTTTCGCGCTGCCAGGCGAGATCGGTAATGACACCGAGGTCGATCTTGAGATCAAGCGCCACGGCAAGCATATGCACTAGGCGTTTCCGGATCGCGGCGTTCTCGTGATCGGGTGTTTCGCCGGGCGCCACATCGATCTTTGGCAGGATCTCTAAGCTTGCATCGCCCGCTGCCAGAATTCCGACTACGCCGCGGGCACGCAACGCGTTCCTGCCATGCTCGAGCACTCCACTGCCGCCGCGTCCGGCGAAGGCCGATCGGGCCGCAAGCCCCGCCAGGCGATCGGCATGGTGCACCGCGATCTGACCCTCTGCCTCGCCATAAGCGAGCTTTTCCCACTCACGAACCGTGTAGGCGGGCATCAGGCTGCGAAGTCCGAGAAATCAAAGCTTGTCTTCACGCTCCAACGCCGCTTGTCTCCGCCCAGATCATCATCGGCGAAGCCGGCTGGTGCCGCCAACCGTCTGGATTCGAGGAAACGGGAGCCGTTGGCACCGTCACCATCGCCAAGCACTGCCGCAACCTTTGACCAGTCTTCGTAAAAGTACTCCGCCAACAGCGGGATAACCTTGTGGCGCATGACGTCATCCACATCGGCGCGGGTCGTGCAACCGGTGAAGTAAGCATGGCCGATCTGGTGTTCCCGATCGAAAAGATACTCGATCCGCTCGTTGAGGGTGCGCAGAAGCTTGCACAGATCGACCCCGTCGAGATTTGCGGCATCAAGCTGCCGCGCCGCCAGAGCCCGCCGCAGTTCTTCAACGTCGGGCATCAGCTCACGGAAGGTGAACCGGCGACGCAAGGCGGTATCGAGCAGCGCAATCGAACGATCCGCGGTGTTCATTGTGCCGATGATGTGCAGGTTGGCCGGCACGCCGAAACTCGTCCCAGAATAGGGCAGCCGAACTCTGACTTCGTTTTCGCACCCGAGCCGCTTGTCGATTTCGAGCAGCGTGATCAGCTCGCCAAAGACTTTGGAGATATTGGCCCGGTTGATCTCGTCGATGATGAGGACATGCGGCCGCGCACTGGCCACCGGCCGCTCGGCATTAGGATCGATCACCACCGATTCCAGCGCATCCCAATCGATCCTGTTCGGATCGAGGCGATAGGCCGACTGACGGCGGAAGTTCCGAGCGTAGAAAGGTGCGCGCTCCGCTCCGTTGTCGTCCCGCCAGATCCATTCAACGCTGCGACGATGCGGATGGAAGTCGGCGTCGGCGTCAAAATAATATTCGCCGGTCACGCGTCCGAAGGCGCGATAACTGTCACGGCCATCGGAGATGACAACATAGTCGCCGACCTGAAGGCCGGAACGAAACGCGAAGAGCATTTCGATATTGGGATCCTTGCCGGATGCATCGGGATCCTTTTGGTCGTTCCACGCCTTTCGGATTTCTTCGAAATCGTCGAACCGCTCGTCCGACCAGTCGATATCACCGCCCCAGCCGAGATGGATCAATCCGCCATCGAGGCCTTCGCGAATTCGGCTTTCCTGGCTACCGCGCTGACCGAGAGCAATCTTGTAGATCGGGCGCGAACGGTCGAGCCGCTTTGCCGGCGCATCGCCTGTGTCGAGTCTTGCCCTCTCGCTGATGATCTTGAATACGCCGGCATGGGGCTTGAGGCTGAAACCGCCGGAAGTGCCGGCGCCCTCGTCGTCACCTTCCTGTTCGCTCCCTGTCGTCGGCCGAAGCCCTTCAACAAAATCCTCATAGGAAAATGACTGGTGGAACGTCACGAACTCGATCCGACCTTCACCAGCAAGGCGGCGGTACTCGGTCATCAGGGCATCGCGGTCATGGCGCAAAGGCTCTGCCGCGTTCCCGCCCAAGCATAGGCGCACCGCCTCTGAAGCCGTGGCGTAGGTTTTCCCGGTTCCCGGCGGGCCGTAGAGGATAAGATTGGTGGCGGTGGGCATTGCGGTCATGGGTTCAAAGGTCATGGGTTCGTTCCCTTCCGCCGAGGCGAGCTTATAGGTGAAAACGGTGGAACTGCTGGGATTTGGCAGGGTGTGCGTCGGGGGCGGAACCTCCGCGAGTTTCTGGAACTCCTTGCTCCCGAGCGCGCTACAAATTGCCGGATGCCGATCGTTCAGACCGATGTCGTGGCCGAGGTCGCCTGCTCGTATGGCAACTTCTGCTTCGCCGTTCTCGCGAGCCAGTTCGATATAGTAGTTGCGCGCGCACAGGCGGATGCGGTCGGCACCTGCGATTAGGTGTTCGTAGCGCTCAGGCGAAGCAACCGGCGCGCCGTCGGCATCGACGATGATGTAGCCCGCATTGTGGAGCTGGGCTGCGGCATCGGACTTTTGCCCCCAGCCTCCGTTGAGTTCCGTTTTGCCGCGCAAAAAGCCGACGACCGGCTTTGAGGGATAAATCCGGTTGGGCCGGTCGCGTGTCGATCGCACCCAGTAATCGCGCGGCTCGCCGAAGGCGTCGAAAATCGCGGCGTGCTCGCCCGATTGGCGATAGCTGTCGTAGGCGTCCATCGCCGCCTCGATCGCCTCGCGCGAAAAGGATGCTGTGTCCTCTTCCTTGTAATTGTGGACGACCCACAGTGCGCCTTGCACATCGATCATGTCGCGTGGCGCCAGCCCCTGAGCCTCGAAAGCGCTGCGGACCGCCTTCATGAAGCGCAATTCGTCACGATAGGTATCCGCCACCGACGAGTGATCGGGGAACCGACTGCCCACAGCTTGCAGCCATAGATCCTGACGTACGGAATGACGGATATAGATGCCCTCGTTTGGGGCGAGATGCAGGAGCAGGAATTCGCCGATCTGACGGGCCGGATCGGGCTTACCGTTTGGGACAGCCGCCATCCAGGCGTTGACAAAGGCATCCAGTGCCAAGGCGTGACCGTCGGCTGCGCCAAGCGCGGCATCGACGAGCTCGCGCAGGGCGGGCCAGAGCTTTTCACGATCCGCATCACCCTTCGGCGACATCGGCCAATAGGCGCGCCATTGCAGCAGATTGCTTTTGGCGAGCGCGGTGTTTACGGCATTGGCGAGATCCTGATCGGATCCGGGTTGTGTGATCGCTGCCTTCAGCTCGGTTGCGATCTCAAGCTTATAGGTTCGCTCCGCCTCGTCGAAATGTGGATCGGGTCGGTCAAAGCGGTCCAGGGCGGGAAAGAAGTGGCGGAGGCGCTCGATCCAGCGCGTGATCGCCGCCGGGTTCAGAACCAACGCATCTCCGGAATCTAACAAGGGCCTGAGCAGTCGGCGCAGGGCTTCGGCATCATCTATCCGCACGACAATGCAATCAGCATCGCCAAAGGACCAGTCCCGGCTGAGGGCAGAATGGCGCCCACCATCCTTCATGCCGCTCTGATAGGACCGCAGCTCGCTGGCAAAGCCGTTCGCCTCGACGCGATCGCGCCACTTTGCATGAAGAAAGATGTTGGCCGGATTCTGCATCTCCCACAGCAGGCGCTCACCTCCGCCAAATTCAAAGGACACCATTTTTTTGGTGACCCCGCCGCCCGGGCGCAGGCCCGAGCCGCGCAGCACGTCGAAAAGCGCCCTGCGCAGCGGTAGGGGGCGGTCGCGTTCGTTTTCATCGAGCCGTGCCTCAAAACTCTCCCACATTCAAAAATCTCCGAATTTAGGCAATGCGCAGAGCGTGTTCACCAGCCGCATCTGCTCGACCGTCTCGCATTTCGCCTCGCGCAGACGCGGCGCGCCGAAGACCAGCGCCAGCCCCTTCGCGCGCGATACCGCCACGTTGATCCGGTTGAGGGAGAACAGGAAGTCCATGCCACGCGGCATCTCCTCGGCCGATGACGCTGTCATCGCAACCAGGCAGACGGGCGCTTCCTGTCCCTGGAACTTGTCCACGGTGCCAACGCGAATGCCCACGGGCAGCGCGTCGCGCAGGGCGTTCACCTGTGCGTTGTAGGGGGCGACCACGATGATGTCGGACTGACGCATGGGACGCGTCGTGCCGTCCTTCTCCGTCCATGCGCCCGTCAGCAATTCATGAGCGGCAGAATGCATGGTCGCGACTTCTTCCGGCGCGATCTGGGCATTGCCCTCATGCGGGACCGGCACCCAGAACGCACCCGCGGAGGGAAACGCCGTGCCGGTCACGGCCTGACGCGCGGTGTCGGGGTGGCTGGTCAGGCGACCCTCATAGACCTGATCGGAAATGAAACGGCAGACGTCTGGATGCATCCGGCGCGAGACAGGCAGGAAGATACCGCGGTCCGGCGGCACCGTCGCGTGATCGCCCAGCATCCAGTCGAGGCAGGAGAGGTTCGCGGGGTCCGGATGCGCTCCCTGGATCACCTGCGGTAGCTGGCGCGGGTCGCCCACCAGCACTATGTTCCGCGCAGCACGCCCCATGGCGACCATGTTGGCGAGGCCAACCTGTCCTGCCTCGTCGACGAAGAGCCAGTCCAGGGTCTGCTCGAACTCCGGGCGGGAGAAGAAGAATGCGGTGCCCCCAATGACATGGGCCTCCGTCAAAGCAGGGTCGTCGTTGGACGTGGCCCGCGTGATGCCGGTGAAGCCGTCGGGATAGCCATCCTCGTCTCCGCTCACCTTGTGGGCCAGTTCGGCGTTTTCCAGAGTGATGTCCGGATCGTCGTCTTCCAGCGCGGCGAGACAGCCCATCAGCACATTCCGGATGGCCTCGTGGCTGTTCGATGCGACGCCGACGCGGTTCCCCTTGCGCACCAGAGACAGGATCGCGCGCGCGGTGACATAGGTCTTGCCGGTGCCCGGCGGCCCCTGGATCGGCAGCACGGTGCCGTCCATCGCGCCCACGGCCGCAATCGCGCCCGCGACCGGATCAGCGCCATCCAGCAGGTCAGGCTTCGCACCGGTCGTCAGTCGCGGCGCCGCGCGGGACAACAGATCGTCGACGGCCGTGAATCGGCGCGGCCCGCATTGGTCGGTAATTACATCGCGCAGGGCAGCGGCGATGACACCGGTGTTGAGCGGCCAGTCCGGGTGGAGCGTCAGGCGGTCGGAGAGAAGATGCGCCTTCGCTGCCCCGGCCTTGAGGGTGATCTCACGTGCGGTCCGGTCCAGAGCGGCGATGCTGATCGTGGCGGGCGGCCCGTCATGGACCGGCACCGTCGCCGACCTGCCACTCCGCAATTTCGTCTCCTGCGGCGGGAAGCGATAGGTGCGCGCCATCGAGCGTTTGACGGGCTCAGCCGCGCCCACGGCTTCGAGCCCGGCTAGGGCGTCGAGATCGTCGATCAGATCATCCTCGTCCTTGCCGACGCTATCGAACACCGCCCATTGTGCAGGCTTCGCCTCGCGCTTGTGGAAGAGGCCGAGGTTGAACAGCATCTCCTGCCGGTCCTCGGGCAGGTCGGAGGCCGCCAAGGCCGAACGCAGCTCCTGCGTGTCGGCGTCCTCTTCCGCCTCCTTCATGCCCGCATCCTGACCGAGCGACGGCCAGGGGCCGCCGGGTCGAATACCGACCAGCCAATCCCTCAGCTCCTCGGTCGAAATGCAGTCGACGCGGTTGTAATCCTCGATCTCGTCGAGGATCTGCTGCTCGCCAGTCTCGCGCCACCGCTCATAGGCGACCACAGAGCCACCCGCCGTCTTCACCTCGCCATCGCGCTTGCGGCCATAGAAGGCCTCCATCGACTTGATGGAGTAATTGGGCTCGGATCCGATCAGCGCCCCGCGCACGACGGCGAACAGATCCACGAACCGCCGCTCGCGCAGGAGCCGGTCGAGGAATGCCTCGCCGATCCCATATTTCGTGGTCAGTCTGCGCAGGGCGGTGATCTCGTAGGGCGCATAGTGATAGATGCGCGCGTCCGGACAAGCCGCGAGACGCGCACGGAAGAACTCCAGCAGATCCGCGAGCGCGCGTGCTTCGGCGGAATGGTCATGCGCCCAGAACGCCCGGAACTGGCCGTCGAACCAGACGCCATGGAGATATTCGAGGCCGCCCTCGAAATGTGGGTCGCCTTCGATATCGTAGAAGAGGTCGCCGGCCTGCGGCTCGGGAAGCAGGTCGAACCCCTTGCCGAGTTCCGGAGCGCGCAGCTCGAACGCGGGCACCCCAGTCTTGCGGGCGTGTTGCAGGCGGGCCTGAGTCACCAGCCGGAGGCGTGTGTTTTCCGCCATGCCGCGGATCGGATGATCGAGGCTGGCGAGGGCTTCTATGGTCTGGATACCCGCTGCTTCCAGCTTCTTCACCTGTCCACGGCTGACGTTGGCGACATTGAACAGGCTGTCCTCGGCCTGCCAGACCTCGGCGCAATGGTCGCCCCAGCGACAAAGACCACAGTCTGCGCAGGGGATCGGACGGGTTGGCGGCGGATCGGCCACGAACCCTTCGAGCCGCGCCTGCGCCATGCGGGCATAGGCGGCGTAGTCCGACAGCCGAAGGGTCGCGCGGGTGCCGTCCCCCAATTCGACATGGGCGAACTCGGGCGCAACGTCCTGAACCTCGGCTAGAAGGTCGGAGTAGAGCACAAGTTGCAGGACGTGCTTCGGATGCGGCCGGCGCTTCAGTTTGGTGTCGACCACCTCGTAGCTGAACGGCCCGAACGCAGAGGGGCGCTCCACGCGCTCCAGGAAATCCGACCAGCCGCCCCAGTTGCCCGACAGGAATGCGCCCTGAAAAACCACGTCCAGGCCTGCGGCCAAAGCCGCGCGTGTCGCTTCGGCGTTCTTGCCAAGGCCACTGCGCTCGATCTCGATTACGGTGCATCCAGCTTCCTTGAGGTGAGCCAGATGGGCCGCCTCGTGGGCGTCGCCCTGCTTCTGCAGCAACGCCGCGTCTTCACTGTCTTCGCGCGGGTCCGGTCCGGTACCGCGCATATGTGCCAGATCAAGGGTCGTCGCGTGCGCGCACCCCATGAAGCGCATGAGATCCGAGGCGGACAAAAAGATACGGCCGTCGAGGTCCCTCATTAATGCTCCAATACTTGCGACACGTGACCCCCGAGGGAATCGCCTCGACAGACCGCAAGCTGATCAATAGTTTATGATGGTGTCAATTTCTGGCATAGAGGTCAAATGTCCTTCTCCAAGGCTCAGGATCTGCTCCGTCTCGCCCAGATGGCCGCTTCTCGGCGTGGCGGCGTCAGCCTTGAGGACATCTGCGTCGAGTTCGGCGTCTCACACCGTACGGCGCAGCGGATGACCGAGGCGCTGGACGCCGCTTTCGCCAATGTCACGACCACTGATGCCGAGGACCGCCGACGGTACTGGCGGCTGGACGCGCCCCCGCCGGAGCGGCTGCAGCCGCGACAGGAAACCACCATCGAAGCGTTGGAAATCGCAGCCCGCGCCGCCCGCGACCAGGCGCGATTGCGCCATGCTCGCGCGCTTGAGGATCTGCGTGATGGGCTGCTGGCCCGGCTGACACCCCGTGACGCAACGAGGTCTGAGGCCGATGCCGAGGCAGTATTGGCCAGTCTCGGCCAGGTCATGCGCCCCGGTCCGACCGTCGCTCTGCGTCCCGACGTGACGGATGCAGTCATGGAGGCGCTGCGAGGCCCGTTCCGGCTGCGCGTCATCTACGGATCAGTGGATGCCGCACCTCGGGTCATCGAACCGCACGGCCTGCTGCTGGGCCACCGCAGCTACCTTGTGGCGCGGCAGCCAGCACGCAGCGAGACGATCCTGAACTTCCGCATGGACCGGATTCATGTCGCCGAGGTGCTCGACGAAAGCTTTGCCTTCACACCGGGATTCACGCTGGAGGACTATGCCGCCAAGGCCTTTGGCGTCTATCAGGACCCGGCGCAATACGGCGAGGTGATCTGGCGCTTCGCTACCGAGGCCGCCGCGCGTGCCGCCGAATTCCGCTTTCATCCAACACAGGTCCTGGAGCCACAGGATGACGGAAGCCTGATCGTCCGGTTTAATGCGGCTGGGTGGCTCGAGATGGCGTGGCATCTCTATCAGTGGGGCGACAAGGTTGAGGTGATCGCACCTGACGGGCTGCGGGCCTTGGTCGAAGGGTATCGAAGGCCAGATTTTGACGCATTGCCGTGACGGGACCTCAGATAGGGACTGTGTAGTTCGTGTTATTCTTTTCCAGCCACAGTGCCGCAGACGCAGAATGACCGTTGCCGCCCACAGCTACCACACCGCGGTTTGATCCATTGGAATGCCGAAAGCCGAGTTCTTTGAGTCGAATACAACAACGAAAGCTGTTCAGATTTCTGGCCGATCCCTTCGGCAAGTCCACTCGCTTCATGGAGCTGGACGGGGATTACATCCGGACCACACGCCGCGGCCTGGTCACGTCTATTTCGTTGCAGTCGTTGGCGACCGCGCCTTCCCTCAGAAAGGGGATGCTCGGAACCTCCCTGACAATCAGTTCAGGCGACTTTGACGATGTCGTGCTGAAGGGCGCGAGCCACCAAGATGCTCATGAATTTTCGGAACGGGTCAAGGAAGCGTGGACTCGCTTCAATCTCGCGGCCCTCGAGAAGGAAGCCGAGCGGCTGGACCGGGTCCTCGCTCAGGTGATGTCGCTGGCAGCCCCGTCCCGATACCCTGCCGCGTGTAATATCGCGCCCCTGCTCGAACAGGCCCGTGCACTGGATGCTTCGCTCCTGTCGAAGCTGAATGCCGAGGCCATCGGACGTGAGACTGTCGCGCGCGTTGCGCCCGTGCGGAAGTTTGCAAGCGACCCGCGCACGTCGCGGGCGAACGGCATCGCGGCCTTCGTCACCGCCGAACTGGACCGCTGGAAGGATTTCTTCGACACCATCGAGAGCAAGCCGCTGACGCCGGAACAGCGCCTTTCGGTCGTCGTCGATGAGGATGCAACGCTAGTCCTTGCCGGTGCAGGGTCGGGCAAGACCAGCGTCATCACTGCCAAGGCCGCCTACCTCGTCAAGGCGGGCATCCGTCAGCCGGAAGAAATCCTGCTTCTGGCCTTCGCGAAGAACGCGGCGGAAGAAATGTCGGAACGGGTCGAGGCCCGATCCGGCGTTCCCATCGTGGCGCGGACCTTCCACGCGATTGCCTATGACATCATCGGGATCGTCGAAGGATCGAAGCCCGCCCTGGCCGACCATGCCACTGACGACATGGCCTTCACCAATCTGATCAAGCAGATCCTGAAGGACCTGGTCTACCGCCTGTCAGAGGTATCGAAGGCGATCATCCAGTTCTTCGCGCATTTCCTGGTCGAGCCTAAGACAGAATGGGACTTCAAGACCAAGCACGATTTCTACACGCACATGGAGAGCCAGGACCTGCGGACGCTGCAGGGCGAAAAGGTCAAGAGCTACGAAGAACTGCAGATCGCCAACTGGCTCTACGAGAACGGCGTCGAATACGAGTACGAGCCCGTCTATGAGCACAAGATCGCGGAAACTGGCAGGCGCGATTACCAGCCGGATTTCCGGCTGACCGAAAGCGGCATCTACATTGAGCATTTCGGAGTGCGGCGCGAGAAGGCGTGGGACGGCAGCGAAAGGCTGGTCACTGCGCCCTTCGTGGACCGCGACGAATACCTGGCGGGCATGGACTGGAAGCGGAAGGTCCACGCCGAGCACGAAACCACGCTGATCGAGACCTACAGCTATGAACGGCAGGAGGGCCGCTTGCTTACCGGCCTCGCCGAAAAGCTGGCACCGCACGTAACCTTAAAGCCCCGCTCGCCCGACACGATCTACGACCGGATCGTCGAGCTGAAGCAGGTCGACGACTTCTCCAAGCTGCTTGGAACCTTCCTGCGTAAGTTCAAGAGCGGCGGCTACAGCTTGCAGGACTGCGAGACCAAGTCTGACCGGATAAAGCTCGGCAAGCGCGCCCGGGCGTTTCTGGACGTCTTCGCGCCGGTCTTCGAAGAATACCAGAAGCGCCTCGGTGGCCGGATCGACTTCGAGGACATGATCCTGCGCGCCGCGCATTATGCCGAGATCGGCCGCTATGTCAGCCCCTTCCGGCACATCTTGGTCGACGAGTTCCAGGACATCTCGCAAAGCCGGGCGCGACTGGTGAAGGCGCTGAAGGCCCAGCATCCGGATGTGCGCGTCTTTGCGGTCGGTGACGACTGGCAATCCATCTTCCGCTTTGCCGGGTCCGACATCCACTTGATGCGCCATTTCGGGCGGGAGTTCGGCGGCACCTTCGATGGCGAGGCCGGCGTGCACCGCACCGTCGATCTTGGCCGCACCTTCCGATCGGTCGACCAGATCGCCTTTGCGGCCAGAACGTTCGTCCTGCGGAACCCGGCCCAGATTCAGAAACAGATCGTCCCGGCCGGGACCGCGACCGAACCCGCCATCAGGCTCATGACGGTATCCAAGGGCGAGGATGAGGCGAAACTGTCCGAGGTTCTTACCGCCATGTCAGCGGCTGCGTCACCGGAGGTTAAGCCTGCGACGGTGCTGCTTCTCGGCCGTTACCGCTTCGTCGAGCCAGACCTGCGGGATCTGAGGCGACGCTTTCCGCGGCTGAAGATCAGCTTCAAGACTATCCATGCCTCCAAGGGGCTTGAGGCCGACCACATCATCCTGCTGAACGCCGATAGCGGACGCACAGGATTCCCGTCAGAGATCGTTGACGATCCTCTGCTGTCTTTGGTGTCGCCGGAGGAGGAGGCGTTCCAGAATGCCGAGGAACGGCGCGTCATGTATGTCGCGATGACCCGGGCCCGGCACACACTGACGATCCTCGCCTCGAACGCCCGGCCATCGTCCTTTGTTACCGAGTTGAAGAAGGATCCCGCCTACGGCATCGTCGCTCCACCAGGCGTAGAGCTGGAGGAACACGGCTGCGGCGAGTGCGGTGGGCGGTTGTTGGGCGTCACCGGGAAGGATGGCCGCATCTGGTATCGCTGCGAGCACGTCCAGCATTGTGGCAACCTGCTGCCCGCCTGCCAATCCTGCGGAACCGCTATGCCCCGCGGCACGGATGGAACGACCGAAGTTCGATGTGCCTGCGGCGCCACCTATACGTCGTGCCCTGAATGCGAAGATGGCTGGCTGATCGAACGCAGCGGCAGCTATGGAAAGTTCCTGGGCTGCGTCCGCTATCCGACCTGCGTCGGAAAAGCGAAAATATCGAGCGGTAACCGGTCCACAATCACGAAGCCGCGACGCCGAAACAGGGCCTGAAATGAGGTCCATAGTTGTGCCCATCGTCAGGCAGTGCATGCGCAGGCGCCCCTGCGATCATCTACTTGCGGGTAGTCTCTGCCGCCAGTTAACAGCGCGAGTCCGAGACCTGGGTTGGGCAATGCGCCGGGGTCGAGGCGACCGAGCCTTCCCACGAAAACGTCCGCCGGCCCATTTTCACCGGCAAGCGCGCGCCTGATCCCGCATCACGGCATAGTCGATCAGCATCTCGGCGACGGCCGATCCGTCTGGAAGCATCCTGAGTTCCTCGGCCGCGCGCGCCTGGAACTCATGGCTGTACTCGACCACGGGTGGGCAGACGGTGGCGATAGGCGGCTCAGAAATGGCCGTCGCGCAGCCGCTCAGCAAGCTCGTTGCGATCGCGAGGGCGGCGAGTTGCGGCTTCCAGCATCCGGCGTTGGACATCATTGGCCTTCTCCATGGTCTCAAGTCGTTCGGCGAGGCGACCCGCTCGCTCGCCGGACCGCCGAAGCGACAGCAGGAACAGGAGCACGGCGAGTGCCACGGCGCCGTAGCGCATCGCCACCCGCATCCACGGGCTCGTGGCGATCCCGCCGAGCAAGGTGCCGATCACCGCCGCCCCCGGCGCCAGTCGTCTAGGCGGGCGTAGATGGTGACCGCGATGCCGCCGAGGGCGACCACGATGAACACCCAGCGCAGAGTGTCGAGATACGGCACCAGCGGCAGGATGGCGGTCTGGGTCTCGGCCAGGACGCTTTGCGCGACCTCCACGCCGGCAGCGCCCAGCGTGGCGACACCGGCGGCCCCGCCACCCTTCATGGTGCGGCTCTCGGCCAGCGCTTCGCGCGCGGGCGGCGTTTCGGCTGCAAATGCCGTCCCCCGTACCGGGAACCGCTCGCCCCACTGTCGCGCGGGTCCAAGGTCGACATGGATGAACCCGGAGCGCGGGTAGAATCCGAAGCCGAGGAACCCGACCTCGCGCGCCGCCGCCTCGAAGGCCACCGGGTCGTGGTTCGCCATCGCGATGTCGAAGGCGGCCCCGTCGAGGTGTTTGGAGCGGATTGCCCCGCCGACGGCACGGTTGTGTTCCGGGCTGCGATAGGCGGAACGGACGATCAGCGGCTTGCCCAGCCGGTCCCGCAGCGCCTGCAGCTTGTCGAGCGCCAGATCGTTGATGAGCAGCTTGCCAGTGCCCCGGCAGGCGATCTCGGCCGGGCTGAAATTCGGCCAGCGCCAGGCGCTCGCCGGCACGTCGCGCCAATGGCGGTGGAAGGTCGTTGTCATGGGGTCCTCCAAAACGAAAAACCCGCCTCGAGGCGGGTGCGGTTGGGCTGATGGACGGGATGGGGTGCCGCTACGGGCCGCCGCCGAAGATCTTGAGCTTGATGGCGATGCCGGCGAGCAGCGCCAGCATGACGCCGGTGGTGATCATGCGGACGGCGGTCTGCATGGCGGTGCGGCGCACCAGCCGGATGCAATCAACGAGGGAGCGCAGATCGCGGATGTCGAGCGCGGCCTCGTCGCCGTCAAGCCCGACATCGGCGAGCGCGCGCTTGGCGCCTTCCTCGGCCGCCCGCGTCAGGATCGCCTCGAACTCGGCGTCGGGCATGCGCACGTAACCCTCGGATCGGGGTGGGGTCATCGAAGCCTCCTTCGGCCGCTCAGCCGATCTTGCAGCCCCAGAAGGACGTGTGGTCGGCCGCGAAGTAGCCGTCCGCGACCCGGAAATACCCCTGCAGCTCGACGGTATCGCCGGCCGTCAGCGGCACCATGGTCTGCAGCCAGATGGCAGTGGCGAGCGAGACATGGGTGGCGGAGATTTCGCCGAGGGAGCCGCGGATTTCGGTCGCGCCGTTCAGGACGAGCCGCCCCCGCATGCGGGCGGTGGTGCTGGCATTGACCTTGTACATGAGCGTCGCGCCGAAGAGGTAGGTGCCGTCCACGGGCGCCACGAAGTGGTTGTTCGCGGCGTCGAAGGCGCCCTGATCGTTATAGTCGGTGTTGTTCAGCCCGATCTTCGTCCAGGTCCCGACGCCGACGTAGTTGTCGTAGTTCGTGTACGCCTTGAAGCGCGGCAGCCGTGGCTGGTCGACGATGCCGGTGGCGTTGTCGACGCTGAGTCCGTCGAAGAAGGTGCTGCCGTCGGCCGAGACCGCCAAGCGGAACCTGTCCGAACCGAACAGCCCAACCAGCGCCTTGGTGACGAAGCTGGTCTGCAGGGTCAGCCCGAGATCGTCGCCCGCGGCCTCCTTGTTCATGGTGTAGAACAGATCGCCGGTGCCGCCCTCGGCCACGGTCTTCGCCGTCCAGAGCGCCGCATTGAGCTTGGCCGAGAACGGGTTCGAGGCGTCGGCCGTGGTGCCGATCCCGAGCAGCGCAAGGTTCTGCAGCACGTCCGGTGTGGTGCCGATCCAGCTCGTGCCGTCATAGACCAGCAGCAGGCCCTCGTCCTCGACCCACGCCCGCCAGCCGGACCTCGGCGGCAGGCGCAGCCACGCCCCGTCCGTCCAGAGCGCCACGTTCAGGTCCCAGCCCGCCCAGTCGCCCGTCGCGCCGGAGGCGACGATGTAGCGGTCGCCATCGGTTGGGCTGGCGGGCGGCGCAGTCAGGTCTCTGTCGAGCACCGAGAGCTGCACGAGCCCGTCGAGGATCCGCAGCGCCTCGTTGTGGGTAACGTGCTTCTGGGCCTGCGCCGCCATGATGTAGGGCAGCAGGAGATGGGTCGTGGCGTCAGACATGGGAAAAAACCTTCAGAACAAGAGTGTGACGGTCTTCGGCGCGCCCCGCCCGACGAGGGCGGAAAGCTGGAAGATGCGGATGTCGAGTGTGTCGCCGGGGCCGAGCGGCCCGCCCCAGTCGGAGGTCTGCTGGGCGGCGGTGTAGACCGCGCTGGTTGTGGTCGCGCTCAGCACCCGCTTCACGGTGGCGCTGTCGAGGATCTCGACCTCGTAGGCTTCCAGTTCCTCGGCCATCGGCACCTCGAGCCCGCCCCAGCTGTCGGCGGAAAGAGTGCGGGACCGGCGCGTCCAGCCGATGGTCAGATCGCCGGGAACGCGAGGCCTGCGCCATGGCTGCTCGACATGCGCGACCGAGAACGGCCGCAGCCCCACGCCCTCAGGCGTGAAGGTCTGCCCCACATAGGTCTCGTCGCTGACCGGGCGGCTCGAGGGACCGATGCGCCAGTTCCACGGGATGCCGAGAGCGGCCTCGGCAATGGGCAGCGATGCAAGGCTGTCGTCAAGCACGACGACCCGCGCGCCTGCAGGGGCCGGGTTGCCCATCGCGCCTTCTGTACCCCGCTGGCCCCGCAGCAAGCGGGTCAGGCGATACCGACCCGGCGCCAGCAGCTCCGCCGCGCCTGCCTGCACGATCTCCCAGACGCCGGGCGCGGTCTCGATGGCCAGCGCGTTGGCGCCGCCGAACAGAGTCAGGTCTGTGACGCTTTCCAGCGTGCCGGTCAGCAGATCGACGACCAGAGCATTGCCGAGGTCGAAGCGCGAGGTGGGCCCGGCGTAGAGGTCGGAGACCAGCGCCCCCATCCGGGCGCGGCTGCCAAACGTGGTCAGCAGCTCGAAGCCATCGGTCGACGGGCTGCGGAACACCGCCATCTCGCCTGGCCAGGGAAGAGCGTGCGCCGCCACAAACGGTCGATGCGCGGGCTGGTCCTCGGTCAGCTGCGGCAGGTCCATCAGCACCGCATCCGGCGCGCCGAACACGACCGCCCGCGTCAGCGACGCCGCGCGGGGATCGCCGGGCGGCAGATCGTAGGTCGCCCGGTCCTGGCGCACCGCCTCGATCCCGCGCGCCTCGGCGTCGGCGATGGAGACGAGCCGCAGATCGACCAGCCGCCCGTCATGCGCGAGCCGGATCGCGTCGGCAGGGTCGAGCGCGAGGCGCGAGGGCGGCAATCGGACCGCCGCCGTCTCGCGCCCGACCCACGCCTCCATCAGGGCGCGGCGGCAACGCCGCTCGGCCTCCTCGGGTGGCACCGCCATCGGGAAGGACTCGGAGGCGATCCGGGTCGTGTCGACGGTGATGCGCCGGGCCTCGACGAGGGCCGCGTCGTAATCCTCGTCGGCGCGGGCGAGCTGCCATTTCAGGGCTTGGGGCAGTTCGGTCTCCTGGCCGCGCGTGAGCTCCAGCACGTCGCCCTCGCGGGCGGCCACCAGATCGTCGGGCGCGAGGGTGGCGACAGAGGCCCGGCCGCGCATGACGAACCGGATCACCCCCTCGGTCTCCACGGCGTCGAAGCCAAAATGCCGCGACAACGTGGTGATCGAAGCGCGCGGGCTTTCGAGAGCGGTGATGGCGTAGCCCTCGACGGCGCCCCAAAGCCCGGTGACGTCGATGCGGTCCTCGGGCAGCCCGGCGCGCAGGCAGAGGTGCCGCACGAGCGCCGCCAGCGACACCGCTCCCAGCCGCCCGGTCAGCCAGTGCCCGAGCCGCCAGTTCGTGCCGTCCGTCCAGACGTCGGTCAGCGCCGGGAAGAAGGGATAGGGCCGCGCGTCCCATGTCCAGGCGGCACATTCCGGCACATGCACCATCCGGCCGCCGTAGACCGAGGACACCGGGTTGTTCGCTGCCTCGCCCCACCAGAGATAGGTCGCCTCGAGATAGGCGCGCTGGATCGCGTCATCCCGCCAGCCCCGCGAAAAATGCGGCGTGAAGCTCTCCGACGACTTCGGGTCGAAGAAGACATTTGGCTGGTTCGTGCCCCGGTCGATGGCCGGGCAGCCCAGCTCGGTGAACCAGATCGGTTTCGACTGCGGCACCCACGCCGTCGGCGTGCCGCTTTCGACCCCGCCCGGGCGATGATAGTGCGGGTTCGACCACCAGGCGCGCAGATCCTTGTAGCGGAACACCCACGGCTTGCCGTTCGGCGGGTCACTCGAACCGGTGGCGTTCCCCGCCTCACCACCATCGGTGATCGCGGTGCGGACCTGCGCGGTGCGGTCAGCCGCGCTGGCATAGAACCAGTCGAAGCCTTCCCCGCCGGCGATGTTGCCCTGCAGGTAGGCCCGGTCGTAGATCGCGGGCCAGCCCTCCTTTGCATCGGCATGCTCGAAGCCGTCCCGCCAGTCGGAGAGCGGCATGTAGTTGTCGATGCCGACGAAATCGATCTCGGGATCGGCCCAGAGGGGGTCGAGGTGAAAGAACACGTCGCCCGATCCGTCACCTGGCTGGTGGCCGAAATACTCGCTCCAGTCCGCCGCGTAACCAATCTTGGTCCCGGCACCGACGATCGAGCGCACATCCGCGAGCAGATCCCGATAGGCCTGCACGGCCGGATAAGTGGACGCGCCCGAGCGGATCGTCGTCAGCCCCGGCATCTCGGTGCCGATCAGAAACGCATCCACCCCGCCCGCCGCGGCACAGAGATGGGCATAGTGCAACACCATGCGCCGCAGGCCCCAGTCGCCGGATGGCCCGATCCACGACACCGACGGACCCGAGACGCTGAAGCTCGCGGGCGTGGCCGCGCCGAACAGCGCCGCGACCTGGCTTGCGGCCGTGGTGGTCTTGTCCACGGTCCCGGCGAAGCCAGCGGCAGGCGAACAGGTGATCCGCCCCCGCCAGGGAAAGACGGGTTGCCCCGTCCCGGCGGCGTTGTCGGAATACGGGTTCGGCAGCGTGTTGCCGGGCGGCACGTCCATCAGGATGAAGGGATAGAAGGTGACCCGCAGCCCGCGCGCCTTTATCTCCTGGATGGCCTGTACAACGGCGAAGTCGGCCGGCGTGCCGCCATAAACGGGGCGGTCCTGATCGTCGCGGCTGACGAGGAAGGCATTGGCGCGGCTGACGCCGTTGACCGACCAGCTGGCGGGCGTGGTTGACTTGGCCGACACCTCGACGCCCGGCCGCACCTTGCAGGAGCCCGCGCGCAGATCGTCGCCGAACCAGGCGACGACGAGGCTGACGCTCTCGACCTTCGGCGCCATGGCCTGCAGCCGGTCCAGCGCCTCCACCATGTCGGTGGAGTCGGCCAGCGCGTTCAGGTTCTCCGGCACCGTCGCGCCGCCATCGGTCTTTCGGATCGCCTGCGTCGCATAGGTGAACTCGCCCGAGGCCGGGATCATGGTGACGGCGCGGGTCAGCCCTTCGGCGGTGTCGGGATCGGCGAGTGGCCGGAACACCTCGAAGGAGAGCTGCGGCAGGCGGTTGCCATAGGTCGACAGCGCCAGCTCATCGAAGATCACATAGGCGGTGCCGCGATAGGCGGGCGTGTTGGCCGCACCCATCTTCGCCGCGATGAACGGATCGGCCGTCTGCGCCTCGTCGCCGGGATACCAGCGCCAGGTCACGCCGGAGAGGTCCATCGGCTTGCCATCGGCCCAGATGCGGCCAATCCCGGTGATCGGGCCCTCGCAAAGCGCCACGGCGAAGGAGGCATAGTAGAGGTACTCGGTGGTCTTGACCTTGCCGCCTCCGCCGCCCTTGCCGCCGCCCTGCGTGGTGGTCTTCGTCTCCTCGCGGAAATCGGTCGCCCAGATGATGTTGCCGCCCATGCGCATGCGGCCGTAGAGCCGCGGGATGACCGCGCCTTCGGTTGAGGACGTGATACGGAGACTGTCGAGCCGCGCGCCCTCAATGCGCTGCGTGGGCGTCAGCGACGAGCTGATCCAGCTGTCGACGACAGAGCCGATCGTGGAACCGATGAAGCCACCGATGGTCGCGGCGCTGACGCCGAGGATTGCGCCGCCGATCGAACCGCCAATGGCGGCGCCGGCCGCGCCGAGAACGAGGGTGGCCATTTTCGGTTCTCAGCGTTGCGGGAAAATGAAGGCGAAGGCGATGCGCCGCCGCCAAGCGTTGGTGAGCGGTTCCTCGATCACGCCGAGCCGCTCATAGGCGTGGAGGAAGCTGTCGGGCGCGGTCAGGATCCCGACATGCTTGGCGATGGCGCGCGGCTTCATGCGGAACAGCACCAGCGCGCCTTGGCCTGCCTCGGCGGGCGGCACCTCGACCATCATCCGCCGCGCACCGTCCGCCAGAACTTCGCGCGGGCCCGTCTCGCCCCAGTCCCGGCTGTAGGGCGGGATCGGGAACGGCTCGGGACCGACGACCTCGCGCCAGACGCCCCGGGCCAGCCCGAGGCAGTCGCAGCCGACGCCGCGCAGGCTGGCCTGGTCGTGATACGGCGTGCCCAGCCAGGAGCGCGCAATGGCGATGACGCGGGCGGGATCGGCGGAGGTCACAGCACGGTCCCCTCATGCCCGCCATCCTTGGTGGCGTAGCGCAGGACCGCGTCCTGGCCGGGAATGTGCGGGAAGCCGCGGAAATTGGCCGTGTTGGCGAACTTCGCGCCACAGGTCTCCATGCGCTTGTCGCATCCGGCGCGGATGGTGAAGGCATCGTCCTCGGCGATCGCGCGCACCGGCGCTTCGAGCAGGGTCAGCACAGCGATGCCGTCCGTCACGTCATGGCCCAGCACCTCGGTGCGCCGTCCCGTGTTCGCGCCGCTCGTCCAGTCCAGCGTACCGAAGGTGAACCAGCCGGAGGCGAACCCACCGAGCCCGGAGGCCGTGAACGCCCGTTCCCGCAGGAGATCAATGACACCGCCGGTGCCCTTGAAGGCGGGAGCCTCCAGATCGACGCCGCAGCGCGCATCGCCGAGCGCGGCGTCGCAGGTCGCCTGGAATGTCCGCCCGACCGTCTGGCCCAGCACATGGGCGAGCGAGCGGACCTCGGCGACGAAGGCCAACCGCCCGCGCCGGATCTGGCCGATGGCGCCCCGGCGCATCAGCACGCGCTGGCTCGTATCGGCCCAGTTCACCCGCCAGACCTCGACCTCGGCGTTATCCCAGCGGCCGTCGAGGATGTCGGTCTCGGTGATCCGGTCCGAGGTCAGCACGCCCTCGGCGTCCTGCGCATCGACCGACAGGTCCGAACCAGAACGGACCTCGGACGCCGTCAGTCCGCTCTCCGGCTCGAAGTCGGTGTTGTCGAAGTTGAGCGTCCGGTCGTGATCGGTGAAGCCGAAGGTGACGCCGTCTGCGCGCGCGATCCGCCAGCACCAGGCGAGCGTCGTCGTGCCCTCGTCGAGATGGGCCTGCAGGGCGGGATCGAGGGTCTTCATCGGCGCAGTTCCAGCAGCGGAATGGAGGTGATCGAGCCGAGCCGTTCGAGGTCGAGCGTCACGTCGAGCACGTCGGTGTCGAAGCGGACGGGCACGTCGAACTGGAAGCCCGCTGTGACGGCGATGCCAGCGCCCGGCGCGGTGCCGAAGGTGACCACGCCGGTGGCGGTGTCGACCGACCAGCCGGAGGGCTGCTCGACCCCGCCGAGCGCGATACGCACGGTGCCCGTCACCGGCTTCGCGATGGCGCGCGTCCAGGATTGCGCCCCCGAGGCGTAGCGCTTCACCAGCTGGAAGGCGGTCGTCGCGCCGTCGCCGGTGCCGATCGACTGATCGGTGGGCGACGGCGTACCCGAAGGCAGGCAGGACTTGTGATCGCCCCAGTCCTTGAAGCGGAAGCCATGCAGGCGGCCATTGCGCGCCTCGAAGAAGGCGACGACGGCGGCCAGATCGTCAGCGCGGCGGATGCCGTAGGCGACGTCGTAACGGCGGCGCGAGTTCGCCCAGCTGGCGTTGCGTTCCTCGTCGCCCGAGGCGAGCTCGACGATCTGCGTGCGCCGTTCCGGCCCGCCCCGCGCGCCACGACTGATGTTGTCGGGAAACCGTACCTCGTGGAAAGCCATCAAGTCTCTCCATGGTTCGTGCTCTGGTCCCCGCAACCGGTTTCCACTTGCGGGGTCGCACTCACATGCCCCTCCGCCCGAGCGACACCGCGCGGGCGATGTCGGCCGCGACCTGCGTGCGCGACTGCCGGAAGCTTTCGGCGTCGCGGGCCATGATCGTGACGTTGACGCCGCCGCCCGCGCCGTAGCCTTGCGCCTCGCGACGCGACAGAACCCGCTCGCCGCGCTGCAGGATCGCCGGGACCTCGTCGTGGCGAAGTCCGGCCATGCCGCCGCCATGCATCCGGGGCGCAGCGGCGAAGGCCATGGCCGGGACCATCCGTGAGGGGCCAGCGGAGCCAACCATCCCGCCCGCATGCAGGACGTTGGCAAAGATGCCGCCCGCGCCGGAGAAGACGCCCGAGAGCGCGTTGGCGATCGGCCCAAAGATGAAACGCCGCGCGGCCAGCTGGGCGAGATCGGCGAGCAGCGACGTCACCAGATCGCGGAAGTTCAACTTGCCGGTCCGTACGAACTGGCCGACCGCGTTCTCGGCCGACTGGAAGGCGCCGACGAGGCTCTGGCCGATGTCGCCGCCAATGTCGCGGGCCTTGCTGGCGTAGTCCGACAGCGCCGCCGTGACCGCCTGCCACCCGGTGACGGCCGCCTCGGTTGCGGGCTCCGCCGCAGCGGCGGCAGCCCCGGCCGCCGCACCGGCCCCCGTGGCGGCGCGTCCGGCATCGCCGAGCGCCGTCTCCAGCCGCTCGGCCGCTCCGGTGGCCTCAGTCAGCACATCGGCACTGGCCTCGTCGGTGCCCCGCACGGCATCGCGCAGGGCCTGCCAGCTTTCGAGGGGCGCGCGGGCCCCTTCCGCCAGATCGCGCGCGGCATCGCGGTAGACGTTCGCGGACTCGAGCGCGCGGTTCGCCGCCTCGGTCAGGCCGAGATCGGGGGCGGTCAGCGGGTTGTCCTCGAAGGCCCGGTCGAACGCCGTCTGCGCGGCTGTCGTTGCGGCCGTCGCCGCCCCTTCGAAGCGGTTCTCGATCTCGCCGAGGTCGAGGTCGGGCACCAGCGTGATGCGGCGCTCCGACCCCAGCGCTTCCAGCCCTTGGTTGATCCCGCCGATGAAGCCGTTGATGCGCGAGACGACCCCGTTCAGCATCGCCTCGACACCGTCGACCAGGCTGTTGGCGGCCTGGAACGCCAGATCGCCGATGGCGGCGGGCAGCAGACCCCAGATCGCCTTGATCGCCTCGTAGGCGCCCTCGAAGGTGTTCGCGGCGGTGTTGCCGAAGCTGACCACGCTCCCGATGGCGCTCTGCATGCCCGACGCGGCATCTGCCTTCAGGTCGAAGAACATCGCCGTGGCGGCCGCGCCCGCCGCCGCCGCGCCCATACTGATGCGTTCCCAGACCTCGACCGCGAGGTCCTTCAGGAGCGACATCGCTTCTCCGAAACCGCCGGCGCCGGAGACGAGCCGGGTGAACTGGTAGACGAGCTCGCCCGCGCCGACGATCAGCGCGCCGATGCCGGTGCGGATCAGCGCCCCGCGCAGGACAACGAGCGCCGTGGCGAGGCCCCGGACCGAGAGCGCCGCAGCCGCCATGCCGGCGACCCAACGTCCCGCGAGGAACGCCGCGAAGGTGGCGGCATAGGTGGTCAGGCGGCCGATGTTGTCGAAGAGACCCCGGATCGAGATGCCGAGCGGGCCGGTGCGGCTGGCGACCGCCGCCATGGCGTTGGCGACGGCTTCCAGCGCAGGCGCCGCGGCAACGGCAAGCTGGTTCGAGAGCCCGCGCCAGATCAGCCCGAGGCGCGAGATGGCGTCGTTCGTCCGCTCGATCTGGTCGGCATCCTGCTCCGACACGACGACGCCGAAGGCGAGAACGTCCTCGGTCGCCTGGCGCAGCGTCGCGGTGTCGATCCGGCTCATGGCGATGGAGCCTTCCTCGCCGAAAAGCTGGCCCGCGACCGCTGCGCGTTCGGCGGCGGGCACGAAGCTCTCGATGGCCGCGTTGATCGCGCCGACGCGCTGGTCCAGTGGCAGGGCGATCAGTTCATTGGCCGAGAGCCCCAGCCGGTCCAGCGCGTCGGCGGCGGGGCCGGTCCCGGCGGCCGCCTGGCTGAGACGGCGCGTCAGATCCTTGGTGGCCTGCTCGATGCCGGACATCGAGACGCCCGCCAATTCGCCCGCGCGTTCCAGCGTCTGGATCGAGGCGACGGTTGTGCCGAGCGACTGCGCGAGCTTCGCCTGCGCATCGACCGTCTGCAGGCCGGACCGGATCATCGCCACGCCTGCAGCGGCAGCGGCGGCAACCGCCGCAGCGGAGGCCACACGCACCCGTCGCGAGAAGGCCGCGAGCCGGGCGTTCGCCGCCTCCATCTCCCGGCTCAGCCGTCCGAAGCCGCGCGATCCGGCTTCGCCCACACCTTCCAGTTCGGCACGCACCTGCCGGCCGCCGACCGCGGCGAGGCGGACGGACACACGCTTTTCAGCCATTGGGTCGTTCCATCTGTTCGTTGAGCTTGGCCACCATCACCGCTTCGATGACTGGCAGCAGTTCGGCCATGGCGAGGGGCGGCACGCCGAGCGCGTTCCCGAGCGCCAGCGCCGACGACATGTCCCATCCGATCACTGCGCCGGGCAGGACGCGCAGCTGTCCGCCGAGACGACCGACCAGGTCCCAGACCTGCCAGCCTTCATACGTCAGGGGCCGGTTCAGCCGCGCCGGGCAGTCCGGGCACGTCGTTTGGCAGGCGTCGCAGTATCGCTCGCCCCCGCCGAAGGACCATTCGGCGAGAGCGCGGAGGCGTTTTTTTCCTGTTCCAGCAGCAGGCCCCTCGAGACGTAGGTCAGCTGGAACGCCTCGAAGATCGGCCAGACATCGAGCAGCGCGTCGATGGCCTCGGGGCCCGGGTCGATGGGGTTGCCGTCGGCATCGCCGATGCCCTCCCATGCGAGCAGCGCGCGCCGCGCGAGCGCCTTGGCGAAGGCGACGGCACGTTCCTCGTCGGAGGCGTCCTCGGGCACGGCCTCGACGGCCGGATCGCTGCGCGTCGCGACCATCAGGACGGTCGTCAGCGGGCGCAGCTGCACCCGGACGCCGGGCGCGAGGTCATGCCAGCGCGGCGCGTTGGTCAGGTCGAGCGTCAGCATCAGTACGTCTCCACATCGTTCACGAGGGTGGCGGTGCACATGCGGCCGACGACGCTGTCGCGCGCGGCCTGCCAGTCGAAGGTCGCCTGCACGCCCTGCGGCCCGGAAATCTCGATGCGCGGGCGCGGCAGGTAGACGGCGTGCACGGTGAAGGTGAAGCTCTCGCCCGAGGGCAGGACGTAGGCGAATTCCATCTCACAGGCCTCGCCGTTGATGGCCTGCGTCACCAGCGTCTGGTCGGCGAAGCGCACCTCGATCCGGCCGGTGAGCGCCGCGATGCTTGGGTCTGCACCGTCGATGCGCCCGTCCGAGCGGATCGTCTCGATCCGGTCGAGGTTGTTGGCATAGGTGATCTCGGCCGAGACCACGTTGCCGAGCGCAGTGCCGTTCCGGGTGATCGCCCCGTTGAAATGGCCGAAGCGCTTCAGTTCCAGCGCGGCGGGCGTTCCTGCGCTCGTGGTCGTGCTCACACTCTCGCCCTGCGCCACCAGCCGCGCCGTGGCGGTCAGCAGCCCCGAGCGCTGCATCTGCCAGGTGATCTGGTCGAGCACGCAGCCGGAATACATCGCGTAGCGCGGCACCTCCGGCATGCCGGTCTCGATCGACATGCTGGGCAGCGTCCAGGACCCCGACTGGAACTCGTGACTGTAGGGCGCTTCCGCGCCCGTGGTGGTCGGCGCTCCAAAGGCCGCCTTCAGCCAGAAGCCGAAGGCTTCCGCGTCCAGCGGCACGACAACATCGCCGTCCGCCGTCACCGCATCCTTGATCGGCGCCAGAGGATCGCGGCCGTACCCCAGCAGCTCCGAGTTCAGCAGCGGTTGCTCCGCGCCGAGCGATGTGCTGGCGAAGGGCATGCGGGTGAAGCCGCTGGCGGGTGGCGTTCCATAGGTCGTCTCGAACGCAAGCGCCATCAGCGCCCGCGCCCCTTGGGCTCGTGCCATGTCGTGGTTCCTTTCGGATCAGGTGTTGAGCGGCTCGGGAAGCCCGATCAGGCGATCAGCGCTGCCATCGCAACGGCCGCGTCAGCCCCGCGCTGCCGGTTGCCCGCGGCAGAGAAGTGGATGTCGTCGTCCGGCACCGTCGTGCCCGCGGGCCCAGCGACGAAGCGGACGCCAGTCGTGGCAAAGCCCGAGCCGGAGGTCTCGTCGAGAGCGGCCTGCGCCGCGGCGAGCCGCCCCTCCGGATCTCCCTCGGGTGTCGGGCCGAGGATTACAGCCGGCAGGTCTGGCAGGCCGAGATCCGTTCTTAGCCCGGCCAGCATTGCCTGGAAGGCGGGTGGATAGGTCGTCTCCACATTCGGCCCGTTGTCGGACTCGCCCTGCGACCAGAACAGGCCCCGGATGACCGAGCCGGCCGGCAGCAGCGAGAGCGCCAGCTGGACCTGCGCCACGGCGTTGAGATAGGCGTCGCCCGTGCCGGCCTCCCAGTCAGATCCGGTACCGACCAGCGAGGTGCCGCCCCTCGCCGCCGCGACCAGGGCAATCCGACGTCCGGGCGCAAGGGTGGCGAGCATCCCTCGCGCGGCCGCCATGCCGGGACCGACACCGAGCACCGTGCCGCCATAGTGCTGGAGCGGATCGACTGCGGGGCGCATCTCTCCAGCCTTGCCGCCCAGATGCGTGGCCGTCGTCCCTGCGAGATAGGAGATCAGCGGATGCACGTCGTCGAGGAGCGGATCGACCGGGACGGCCGAGCCCCCGGCCATGTTGGACTGGCCCGCGAGGATGTAGACATCCGCCGGGCGGGACTGGATCTCTGTCACGACGCGGACCGCCACATCGTCGATCACGCCTTCCCAGCCGCCCTGCGCGATCCAGCGCGTCCGCGTGTGTCCGGCCGAGGGGATCAGATGGGCATGAACGCCGACCCGGCTGCGCGCCTCGTTGACGTTGTAGAAGCCGCCGCCCAGCTGGAAATTGACACCGTTCTGCAGGTTGCTTTCGAGGATCCGGTACGAGACGAGCACCCAGCCCTCAGGGATCGCGACGTCGTATTCGAGGTTCTCCGCGAGCGTCGTCGCCGTATGCGAGGCCACCCCGTCCGCGATCGACCAGGACCCGGCCGCGCTCCACGCGCCCGCGGTGTCGAAGGCGGCCTCGGCTTCGGGGATCACGTTCTCCGGCAGGGGTTCCGACGGTGGTGCCGGCGGATCGGGATCGACCGGGGCCGCCGCGCCGAGCGGATCGCTCAGCGAATAGTGCAGGACGACCGGGATCACGGCCGCCTTCAGGCTGGCCGCGCCCTCGACCGGCAGATCGAGAGGCCGGGGCGCCTCCGCCTCGACCCAGTCGCAGAGACCGCCCAACGTCCGGTCGGTGGCGAGTGCAGCGCCGATGCTGGCGGTCAGCGTGTCGAAGGCGTTGTCACGGGCGGAGCCCTGAACGACGGCCTCGATCTCTGCGCGGTGCTGGTAGTGGTATGCGAGCGGCGACAATGTCACCTCGGGTTCACCCGGCTCGCCGTCGCGCAGGATCAGCAGCCCATCGGTCGGGACACGCTCCGGAAGAACCTCCCCGCGCAGGGCGGCGGCGGGCAGCGCCGAGAGCCGCGCGTGCAGCGCGGCGAGGATGGTTTCGCGAGGGGTGGGCATAGTGCTATCGTTCGTGTTGATCGGTGCGCGGGAAGATCGTCGGCATCCCGATCATGGTGGTGATCATGATCTTCCTCCTCACCATGGTGACGATGATCTCGATGATGATCATTGACATGTACGGCGCTTTACCGTACATGAATGGCTCTGAAGGAGACCGACCATGTTCGCCATCGAGACTGCAAGCCCGACCCCGGGCAAGATGGAGGCGCGCAAGGAATTGCGCATGCACCGCGCAGATGAAGAGCGCATCAAGGCCGCTGCCGCTGCATGCGGCCTGCAGGAAGCCGATTTCATTCGCCAGGCGGCCCTTCTGCGTGCGCAGGAGGTGGAGCAACGGATGTCCTTCTCTGTCTTGCCTGTCGAGGCGTTCGATGCGTTCAAGGCAGCCGTCGAGGCACCTGGTCAGGTCGTGCCCGGGTTGGCTCGTGCCGCAGAAGCGTCGAAGGGCCTCCTGAAGGATGCCGGCTGAGACTGCGGCGGACGCGCCCGCTCTGACAATCGCGAAATTCGACAAGGCGTTGCATGACCGCAGCGCCTTCTCTTGTGGTTTTGGCCCCATCGACAACTTCCTGAAGTCGTCGCTCTCGGACCAGATCAAGAACGGAATGGTTGCTGCGTGGATCGCCACAGCAGGCGACGACCCCGCAGTGCTTGGCTTCTATACTCTGGGCGCAATGGCCGTCCGAGCCGATCTCGGTCCCAAGAAATGGCAAAGCGCCGGAGTTCCCGATATCCCGGTCATCTACATCAGAGCGGTTGCAGTGCGCGAGGACATGCAGGGCAAGGGACTCGGGACCGCCCTTGTCGTTGACGCCATGCGGCGCTGCCTTGGGATCGCCGATCAGATGGGAGCTGCGGCCATCGTCCTAGACGTGCTCAAGGACGAACACTTCGAACGCCGCTGGAACTTCTACGAAGAGCTCGGCTTCCAGCCGCTCGGCGACCCCGAAAACAAGCAGCGCGTGTTCATTCCGATGGCGAACGTCCGTGCGACGCTGGGCTGAAGAGCCGCTCGGCATCAAATCCGCCCCTCCACCCAGTTCGCTACGATCAGCCCCGGCACGCTGTCGAGCGCGCGCTCGGCGTCCCGGTCGAGATCCAGCCGCTTCGGCAGCTTCACTTGCGGCACCAGCAGGAAGATCGGCACGGTGACCTTGCCGCGCCCGGTCTTCGAGCGCGACACTACCGCCTGGCCCTTCGTGTTCAGCCGACCCTCCGCCACCAGCAGGCTCGGCCCGCTGCGGCGATAGACGAAGCGGAGCCGCAGCCCCCGGCGGCGCTCCCATTCGCCGGGGGTGATCTTGCCGCCGCGCAGGCCCCGGCCGGCGGCATCGGTGGGTATCGCAAGCCAGAACCCCTCCTTCGAGCGGATCAGCGGGCCGGTGTCGTGGGCGCCGACGATGACCGGCGCCTTCGACCAGACGAGCGCCGCGGCGTTCAGGCTCTCGCCGGCCTTCGGATAGGTCTGGCTCCGGATCGAGTTCGCCAGCCGCCGTCCAAGGCCCGCCCCGGTGATCTGGCCGCGCCAGGCGGTCTTGAGCCCGGTGCCGGCCTCGCGCATGGCGGCGGTGACGGCCTTCTCGCCGGCCTTCACCTCCGCGGCCATGGCGGCGACGAGGTCGGGCGTGATGTCGAGCGTCACGCGCATCGCGATCAGGCCGGTCGCAGATCAACGGTCCAGACGAGCCGCTCGCGGTCGCGGACGGGCTCGCCCTGGATGAGGAAGGCTTCGCCGTCGATCTCGATGCAGTCACCGGGACGCGGGTTCGCCACCTCGGCGAGGCGCAGATCCAGCCGGGTGGTTTCCGACCAGATGCGCGCCTCG
>JADQCB010000056.1 GCA_016278325.1 Actibacterium sp. | reverse complement strand
AACACTACGCCAGCCTCCTGAAGCGCATCACCGACAGCGCCTTCGGCGAGGGCGAGCACGCCCGCTGATCTCCGGCACTGCCGGAACTCCCGCCGCGCGCCCTGCGCGGCTCGGGGTCGTAGGAGGCGCCGCATGACGCGGGCCCGAATACGGAGACGATCCCATGACCAAGCTTTCTGACACCCAAGCCATCATCCTCAGCGCCGCCGCACAGCGCGAGGACCGCATCGCACTGCCGCTGCCCGAGAGCCTGCGCGGCGGCGCCGCTGCCAAGGTGGTCGGCGCGATGCTCGCGAAGAACTTCCTGCAGGAGGTCGACGCCGACACGCGCAAGGGCGAGCTTATGTGGCGCGAGACCGGAGACGGCCACGGCGTCACGCTGGTTGCCACCGACGCGGGCCTTGCCGCCATCGGGATCGAGACCGAGGACGCGAACCCCGCGCCTGCGGGCGCGACGGACGCGCCTACCGAGGAGGCCGCGCCGGACACCCCCACCGTAGCCGAAACCGCGCCCAAGACGCGCACACCGCGCGAGGGCACCAAGCAGGCCACGCTGATCGCCATGCTGCGCGCACCGGACGGCGCGACCATCGAGGAGATCATGGCCGCGACGGGCTGGCAGTCGCACACGGTGCGCGGCGCGATGGCGGGGGCGCTGAAGAAGAAGCTCGGGCTCGAGGTGACCTCGGAGAAGGTCGAGGATCGGGGGCGCGTGTACAAACTCCCCGCCGCCTGACGCGCCGGACCCCGACAAGCTGATGACCGCCGTCCCTACGGGGCGGCGGTCGATCATTTGGCGCTCCGCATCCGGATCGCCTCGAACACCCGCCGCAAGGCGAAGGAACGGGCGATCGAGACGACGGTGAAAATGGCGCCCATCTTCAGGTTCTGCGCCAGCGTCGTGTGCAGCCCGAAGATCGGGAAGATCAGGATCTGCGTCACGACCGCGACGCCGTAGCCGACGATCACGTTGGCGACGGACTCGACCAGCGACATGAGGCGGGTCTGCTTCATGCCGCTGCCTCATCCATCGGCCAGCAGTTCAGCCGCGAGAGTTCGCAGCGCATGCGCCGCAACCAAGGGGACCACGCCGTTGCCACAGAGGCGAAGCCGGTCCACCCGGTGGGCCAACCCATCAGTGCCTCGACGAACAGCGGGTTCAAGGTCCGGCGCGGCTCGGAGGTATCGCTCCCAGCCATCGGCGTCACCAGGACCTGGCGGCCAAGCAGGCCGTTCACCGGCGTGTTCGCGAGTGTCGTCGCCCCGTCCTTGTGATCCCGCGCCGTCGGCGTCATCCACAATCCCACCGCATGGGTCAGATCGGCCGTCTTGCGGTTGCCCGCGCTCGGCTTGCAGCCGTCGTTCGCCATCGGCGTCGGCCAGTCCCGCGCCATGCGGTCCAGACCCTTCTCGTCTCGTCGTTCGCCGCCCCGGCTGCGGAAACTGTCGGTCTGCGGCGTGGGCCACATCGCAGCCGTGGTCGCCAGGTTCATGCCGTGCTGGCCCGCTTTCTGCGACGGCGTCGGTATTGTCTGCCTGTTCTCGTTGGCGCTGGCCCTTGGCGTCGGCCAGAGCCGCAGCAGTTCCGTCCGGTTCCCGCCACTCGATCGGGTGCCGGAGCAGGCGCGCGGGGTCGGCCAGCTCGTCCCCTTCGCGGATGGCGAGGATGAAGAGCCGCTCGCGCTTGTGGGGCGCGCCGACTTCCGCCGCCGTGAAGAGGCCTGCCGCAAGGCGGTAGCCCATGCCGACCAGTCCTGCGGCGACTTCGGGGAAGCCGAGGCGGAGATGATGGGCGACATTCTCGAGGAAGACGAAGGGCGGTTCGACCTCGCCGATGATGCGGGCGACATGCGGCCAGAGGTGGCGCGGGTCGTCGGCGCCCCGGCGTTTGCCCGCGACGGAGAACGGCTGGCACGGATAGCCCGCAGTGACGATGTCCACCGCGCCGCGCCACGGGCGGCCGTCGAAAGTTGCAACATCGTCCCAGACAACAGCCTGATCCAGGGACGCGTCTTCCATCCGCGCCACGAGAGTGGCTGCGGCATAGGTTTCCCGTTCGACATGGCCCACAGCACGATATCCGGGGATGGCGATGGTGAGCCCGAGGTCGATACCGCCCGCGCCGGAGCAGAGGGAGAGGCCGAACAGACATGCGTCTCCGGCTCCGGAAGCGTCTCCGGAGGAAGGTAGAGCCAGGTCATGCATGTCACGCGGCGGTCTGGCGCTTTCGCGCGGGTTCGGGTTCGGCGTCCGTGTCCGGCGTATCGGTGACGTCGCCCAGCCGCTCCGCCTTCACCTGCGCGAAGGTCCGGCCGTCGCCGTCGAGGATCGCGTCCTTGTCGGTTTCGGCCTGCCAACGCTCCACGGCGACATCGACATACGCCGCGCTGATCTCCATTGCGAAGACGCGGCGGCCATTGGCCTCGCCCGCCATGATCTGCGACCCGGAGCCGGAGAACGGCTCATAGCAGAGGCCGCCCCGCGCCACATGCTGGCGCATCGGGATCCCGAAGGCGTCGAGCGGCTTCGGCGTCGGATGGTCAGGCCGGTCATCCTTGGCGAAGCTGGGAAGCGCCCATGTCGATGGCAGCGTTTCCTCGGCCACCTTCGGCGGGCGGTTCGGGCGACGCCAGCCCATGAAACAGGGCTCGTGCTTCCAGAGGTAATGCGACCGGGTCAGGACGCCCCGGTCTTTCACCCAGATGATTTGCTGATGCACAAAGGCGCCTGCCTTCTCCCAGCAGGCTTCCAGCATCGCCTGGCGGCGCGAGGCGTGCCAGCAGTACCAGGCAGCATCCTCGGCGATGGCTTCCGCCACGGCTGCAGCGATGAACCCGTCATAGAGTTCCGCGCCCTGCGAACTGTCGTCCCAAGTCGTGCCGTAGGACGCCGACCAGTCCTTGTTGCGGGTCGGATGGTTCGAGCCGTCGTAGTCGACGAGATACGGTGGATCAGTCGCGAACAGCGTCGCCCGCTCGCCGTTCATCAGGCAGCGCACATCGGCAGCGCTGGTGCTGTCGCCGCACATCAGGCGGTGATCGCCAAGGATCCACAGATCGCCGGTGCGCGACGCCGGATTGCGTGGGGGTTCGGGGATGGTCACCGGCGGCACGGAGCCCCCGGCGCCCTCTTCCTCGCCGCCACCGTCGAGATCGAAGGCCAGCAGCTTGTCGAGTTCGCCATCGGAAAACCCGACCAGCGACAGGTCGAAGTCTTCGGCCAGCAGGTCGTTCAGTTCCGCCGACAGCAGCGCCTCGTCCCAGGTGCCGAGTTCCGTCAGCTTGTTGTCCGCAATCCGGTACGCCCGGCGCTGCGCTTCGGTCAGGTGCCCGAGCACGATCACCGGCGCCTCGGTCAGCCCGAGCTGCGTCGCGGCCAGCACGCGCCCGTGGCCTGCTATCAGTTCGCCGTCCTCGCCGACGAGGCAGGGCACGGTCCAGCCGAACTCGGCCATGCTGGCGGCGATCTTCGCGACCT
>JADQCB010000055.1 GCA_016278325.1 Actibacterium sp. | reverse complement strand
AACCCACCCGTGGTTTTGGCTGGTTCGATCCGCACCGGTCGAAGCAGCCCCGGCCTTCGGTCTGGTTCTGCTCGATGCCCTGCCAGTCCTTCTGGACGCGCTTGGCGCGGGAGCGTTTCGCCATGGTTGACCTGACCGAGGAGGAGCGCGCCGCGATCACCGCCACCATGAAGCGCGTGGCGCTGCTGATGGACGAGATCGGCTGGGCCACGCCGCTTTCTGATCTGACCGAGGCGCAGGTGCGCGCGCTGATCGAGGAAGCCGTCGAGGCCTTCCGCGAGGCCATGTCCGACATCGCCCGGGCGCAGACGCCGGAGGTGCCGTTCTGATGCTGGACTACAACCATCGCCCCAACTTTGCCGACCGGGTCAACGCCGCCGTCGATCGGGCGCTCACCGCCGATCAGGCGACGCGGCCGCCCCGCGACTACCTCGGCGGCTCGCGCCTCGGCCATGCCTGCGAGCGCGCCCTGCAGTTCGAGTTCACGGCGACGCCGAAGGACGAGGGCCAGGACTTCAGCGGCCAGTCGCTGCGCATCTTCGCCATCGGCCACGCGCTCGAGGATCTGGCCGTCGCCTGGCTGCGCGGTGCGGGGTTCGACCTCTACACCCGCAAGGGCAACCGGCCTGATGGCGGCCAGTTCGGCTTTTCCGTCGCGGGCGGCCGGATTCGTGGTCATGTCGATGGCATCATCGCGGCCGGGCCCGAAGGCTTCGGTCTCGCCGTTCCCGCGCTCTGGGAATGCAAGACGATGAACGCCAAGAACTGGCGCGCCTGCGTCAAGGACGGCGTGACCAAGTCCAAGCCGGTCTACGCCGCCCAGATCGCGGTCTACCAGGCCTACATGGAAACCAGCGTGCCCGGCATCAGCGCCGCGCCCGCCGTGTTCACCGCGATCAACAAGGACACGGCCGAGCTGCACCACGAGCAGGTGCCCTTCGACGCCGATCTCGCGCAGCGCATGTCCGACCGGGGCGTGCGGATCCTTCAGGCGACCGACGCAGGCGAGCTTCTGCCGCGCGTCGCCACCACGCCCGACTTCTTCGAATGCCGCTTCTGCCCGTGGTCCGAGCGCTGCTGGAGGCTGCCGGCATGAGCGACGACGGCATCCTGCATTTCAACCCGTGGATGGACTTCAACGACGGGCCTCCGTCCGAGAACCCGTTCGGCTGCGACCCCGACCGCGAGCAGATCGCCATCTTCCTAGACACCGTGTTCAGCTGGTGCGAGGGGCTGATCCCGCTGCGCGGCTTCGTCGACAAGGGTCAGGGCCGGGACGGCAAGCCGCACAACATCTGGATCCCGGCCGACGACACCGCGCCCGAGAAACTCGCAACCTTCGCCGCGTGGGCGAACCGCGAGGGAGCCGCCGTCTATGTCATCCCCGGCACGGTCGAGGAGCAGGGCCAGGCCCGCGCCGCCGATGTGCTGCAGATGCAGGCCATCGTCGTCGATCTCGACGCGGGCGACATCCCGGCCAAGCTCGACCATGTCATCCGCCACATCGGAACGCCGACGCTGATCATCGAAAGCGGCGGGCGCACGCCCGAGGGGGCGGCGAAGCTCCATGTCTGGTGGAAACTGACCGAACCCGCCGAGGGTGACGACCTGGTCACCCTCTGCCGCCTGCGCGGCGAGATCGCCGTGAAGGTCGGCGGCGACACGCATTTCCGCTCGGCGCACCAGCCAATCCGGGTGCCAGGCACAGTCTATCACAAGCACGGCCACCAGCGCCTCGTGCAGATCCGCGAACAGCGCGACGTCGAAGTCGACCTTGCGGACTTCGCCGAGAAGGCCGCCGAGATGCCGCCGCTGCCCGGTGTGGGCTTCGCCAGCGACGTTGCCGCGCCGACCGCGAAGCCCGGCATCGACGCGGTGCTCACGACGCCGGTGCGCGAAGGCGCGGTTGACGACTGGTCCCGGTTCCAGGGCGCCAGCGCCGCCATCGGCCATTACGTGCGCCTGGTGCACGAGGGTCGCCTCGACCCGTTCGCGGGCTGGGAGGCGATCTGCGGCTACAACGCCGCCATGCTGCGCCCGTCCTGGCCGCTCGATCGGCTTATGGCCGAGTCCGAACGGCTCTGGGCGCTGCATGTGAAGCGCAACGGTCCGCCGCTCCTGCGCACAGCCCACGCCGATGCCCCGGCCAGCCCATTGCCGACCTTCAGCCTTGGCGCGCTCCTCGACGACACGAGCCCGATGCCCGAGGACATCATCGGGCCGCGCGTGCTGACCCCGGGCGGACTCCTGGTGCTGGGCGGCGCGCCCAAGGTCGGCAAGAGCGACTTCCTGATCTCATGGCTGGTGCACATGGCCGCTGGCGTGCCGTTCCTCGGCTTCACGCCGCCCCGGCCGCTGCGCGTGTTCTATCTGCAGGCCGAGATCCAGTATCACTATCTGCGCGAGCGCATGCAGCAGATCGCGCTGCCCGCCGCCGTGATCGCCGCCGCGCGCGACACGTTCATCGCCACGCCGAAGCTGAAGCTGCTGCTCGACGCGGAGGGCGTCGCCCGCGTGGCCGAGGCGATCCGGGCCGCATTCGCCGACGCGCCGCCCGACATCATCGTCATCGACCCGATCCGCAATCTCTTCGACGGCGGACCTGAGGGGGGCGGCGAGAACGACAACACCACCATGATGTTCTTCCTGAAGGACCGGGTGGAGCTTCTGCGCGAGGCGGTCAGTCCGGACGCGGGCGTCATCCTCGCCCATCACACCCGCAAGGCCAGCAAGCACCAGGTCAAGGACGATCCCTTCCTCGCGCTGTCCGGCGCCAGCGCGCTGCGCGGCTTCTACACCTCGGGGCTGCTCATGCACCGGCCAGACGAGGACAGCAGCGTCCGCAAGCTGGAGATCGAGCTGCGCAACGGCCCCGCGCTGCCGGGCAAGCTGATCGACAAGGTGAAGGGCGAATGGGTCGAACTGAACCCGATGAACGAGCGCCTGGTGCGCAAGGAGGTCGGCGCCAGGCTCGATGCCGAGCGGCTGCGCAAGCATGATGTCATCCTCGGCATGCTGCTGGACGAGGCGGCCAGCGAGCGCCTCTACACCGCCATGCAGTTCGCCGAGACCTTCGAGAACCGGGGCGGTCTGGGCAGCAAGCACACGATCCGCGAGCGCCTCAGCGTGCTGGCGACCAAGGGCTTCGTGAAATTCCTGCGCGACCCCTCGGGGTTTGGCTTCCCCGTCACCCGGTCCCGGTTCGGTTACCTCTGCGTCGAGGGCATGCAGTTCGGCGCACCCGTCGATCATGTCGATCCGGACACCGGCGAGGTCACCACAGCCGCCCATCCGGTGCTGCCCAGCCACTTCAAATGCCCCCAATCCGGGCTCTGCTTGCAGGTCGAAAACCCCGCTGTCTGGGTCTACCCGGAGGGGCTCGAGGACGACCCCACTCATATGAGTGAGGCCTGACTCATATGACAGCGCCAACTGTGCACTCAATCAAATCAACGGGTTACGCGAAAATAAGAGTTAGGTCGCTAACTCATGCCCGAAGACTTCATGAAGTCTTATTCCGCAATGATTTCAGATACTTGAACGCCTCGGAACAGTTAGGTGTCAAACCCCCATACTACGTATGGGAGGGCCACCCCACAGG
>JADQCB010000005.1:43405-185992 GCA_016278325.1 Actibacterium sp. | reverse complement strand
CAGGCCGTGTGCGACGCCGACCGGTCCCGAAAACGATCAAAAATCGAGGTGCCCAGATGCCCTTATAGTCATTGTGGATAATTGGACCGATCTTGTAGGGGTCCCGAACAAGCTTTCGATCCACCATTTCATCCCAAATGAACATGCAAATTCCGGGGATTTGGGCCGGGAGGGCTCTTCTGAATTCATCCGCGTTGCCCGCAATTACTTTGCGTTCAATCTTTCCAAATCTTTGCTCCAATTGCGGAAGGGGAATGATGTCGGCGTAGCTTGGCATGGGTATACTGCTCCAGATCAAGGCAACAACGAAATGTGGCGGCCCATCGAACCTACTCAGGTTAAGATACCGACATGAACAATGCTACCGCCATCGACATTGCGCCCACGCCGTTTCAGGCGCGCGTCCTGTCGCTGCCCCTCGAATGGGACCTGATGCTTGACGGCGGGCGCGGCGGCGGCAAGACCTATGCCGTGATCCTTGAGGTTTTCCGCCGTGCCGAGCGGTGGGGCGCGCAGTCGCGGACCCTCATCACCCGCCGGACACAGGGCGCGCTGTCGGAGCTGGAGCACGAGCTGCTGTCCATCTTCCGGCTGAGGTACGGTACAGCCGCCCGCCACAATGCCAACGAGCATGTGTTCCGGCTGCCGAACGGGGCCTATGTCGAGCTGCGCAACCTTGAGAGCCACAAGGACCTGCTGCCGCTACAGGGCAAGAGCTTCGACTGCATCGTGGCGGAGGAGGTCGGGCAGTATGCCGACCTGAGCATGTTCGACTTCCTGCGCGGCTGCCTGCGGTCTGCGTCGGGCGTCCCCTGTCGCTTCATCATGACCGCAAACCCCGGCGGGCCGGGCCACGCCGTCATCGCCAAGCGCTTCATCTTCGGTCGCCCTGCTTGGGCACCCGTCACCGACCCCGTGTCGGGCCGCACCTACATCCGCTGCCCGTCCAAGCTGACCGACAACCCCCGGCTGCCCAGCGAGTACGGCGCGCAGCTCGCGGCCATCGCCAAGGTGGACCCCGGCCTTGCGCAGGCGTGGATTGACGGCGACTGGACCGCCGTTGCCGGGGACTACTTCGGGGGCGTGTTCGATGAGGCGCGGAACATCGTGGCCCCGCCGGACCCTGCCGACTACCCGTTCAGCCGCCCGGTTGACTGGGCAATCCGGTATTCATGCGACTGGGGCACCACGGCCCCGGCGGTGGTGCTGTTCGCCGGAATATCCCCGGGGGCGGAGGTCTCGGGCACCTTCATGCCGAAGGGGTCCTTCTTCATCTTCGATGAGGTCCACACCGCCTATCCCGATGACCTGAACCGGGGGACCCGCGCGCCGGTGTCCGAGGTCGCGTCAGACATCCTAGAAGCCCTCGCCCGGTGGCACATCCCGCCGCGCCGCGCCTCGGGCATCCTAGACTGCGCGCAGTTCGCATCGCAGGCGTCCGATCAGGCGGCGGTGTCCGACCTGTTCCGGCGCGAGGGGGTCCACTTCTGGCCGTCCGTGAAGGGGCGGCGGACGCTGCGCCTGCCGAAGCTGCGCGAGATGATGCAGGCGGCGGGCAGCGGCACCCGGCCCGGGCTCTATGTCTCCGCCCGCTGCGCCTACTTCCTGAACACCGTGCCGTACCTGGGCCGGTCCCAGCGCAACCCGGAGGACTGTCAGACCGATGGCCCCGACCATGCGCTTGATGCCTGTTCGTACCTCGTCAGCACCGAGACGCCGCGCCTCGTGCGCCGGGTGCTGTAGCCATGGCCGAGGCGCGCGCAGACGCATACGACACGGCGGCGGGGCTGCTGCGCAACATGGGTTTCAGCGCCCGCGCAGAGGCCGCATGGACGCCGCCGGGCGCGGCGCGGCCCGTGGCTGCCCTGATCTCTGACGCCCCGGCGGTTGTCATCGGGTACGCGGTGGCGATCACTGCCGAGGAGCCCGAGGAACACCTTCCGCTGTCGTCGGCAAAGGTGGCGCGCGCGTCACCCGGCAGGGCCGGGGACCCCCTCTGGGCATGGTGGGCCTAGGCAACAAGTAATCGGGCTCTGCCGCCGCAGCAACCGGGGGTAGAATCAGCGCATCAGGGGCAGCAATGGCGCTGGCCCTGCGCAACAAGGAGTTGCCCATGCCGGAACCGGCCCAGACCCTCCCCCCTGTCAGCACTGCCCCCGTCCTCGCGGTTGCCGAGGTCATCAGCCTTGCCGAGGTCGCGGCCCGCCGTGCCGAGAAGTTCGGCAGGGTCATTGAAACCCTTGAACAGGGCGCGGATGCCCGGGGCGCAGAGGTGGCCGAGAGCCTCGCCCGCGCCGGGTTTGACCCGCGCGCCCAGAGGGAAGCCGCCGACAAGGCCCGCGCCACGGCGCGCGCCGATCTGGCGCGGAACAGCAGCGATGCGCGCTGGACCGCGCTGCGCGAGTTGAACGCGGCGGCGGAGGCCCTCGCCACCACGGCGCAGCTATGGGCCAGCCCGGTCACGGTATTGTCCCGCGCCGGGCTTGGGTCGGCTGAGCGCAGCGCATACATCGCGCAGCTCACCGGGGCCGGGCCGGTCGAGCTGACTCAGATGGCAACCCTTGCCACCGCGACCGGCAACAAGGTCTTGGGCGCGGCCCTTGTCTCCATCCTCGACAGGATGCCTGCGAAGTCCCGGCCCGTCAGCGCCGCCGATCTTGCCGCGCGCCTCGTGGGCGAGGAATGGCGTCAGGTGGACAGCGCAATCCGCGCCATCCGCCACGCCAATCAGGCGAGCCTGAACCGGAACCGCGAATTTGAGTCTGGCCGGTCCCGCCCGCTGGACCGGGTGCGGCTCGCCCTGAACGCCAACAAGGAGGAAACCAACTGATGGCCCTTTTCCTGATCCACAGGCCCCGGGGTGCCGAGAACCTCAAGAACGCCGCAGGCCTGCACGGGGCGCTGGTCGATGCCGCAGACGGCCCCGCCGCCATTGCGGCCGCAAACGCACTGGCCGCCGGGCTCAACAATCCGTTCGACGGCTATTCCGCAACGCAGGTCGCCAGTGCGGCGGCGGGCGGCTTCGCCCCGGCCCTTTTCGAGGGCGAAGTGGTCGGCACTGCCTACGGCGCGAGGCGCGGCGCATGACGCCCGACCGCGACCAGCGCATCATGGACGGGTACGGCGCGGTGTTCGATGACGCCACGCGGCTCGCCCATGTCGCGCTGCTTGCTTGGGCAGCCGACCATCCTGACAGCGACGGGTGGCCCCGGCCCGCTGACGTGCAGCGCTTCGCCCGCTTCTATGGCGTCCCCGCCGCCCGCCTCGGGGGCCTTGTCGGGCTGCTGCCCCGGCGTGTCGGCAGGCGCGTGATCTGGGCCGACATGGCGCGCTCGCCCGAGGTCGGGCACCGCATGGGCATCGAGACGTTCGGCCACGACGCCCTCGTGGGCTATGGCATGTTCCGGGCAAGCTGGGCGCTGTTCCAGCGCGACGGCCTGACCGTGCATTGAAGGCGGGGCCGCGACCGGCCCCGCCCATGAGCTTTCAGTTCACCTTGGCCGTCGCTGTGTAGTGGCTTCCGAGGGCCGCGAGGGCGCGGCGCGCCTCCCGGATCAGCCGCTTCGCCTCTGCATCGTCACTGGATGCGCAGCTTTCCTCCCATTCAAGGTAGCTGTCTGCGCAGCGTACCATGAAGGTCGTATAGATGCCGGGCCTGCCGTCACACCCATCATCGCAAGCCCAAGCCGCGACCTGCACCAGCGGGCCGAAGTCGCGGAGGATGTTTTCCGCATACATGCAGCCGTTCCAGCCTGCCCACCAACCTTCACTTCCAAGGTGGTCCAGCAGGTCGAGGCGCTCCGCGATCCCCGCGAAGTCCGGCCCGGCTTCGTGTTCTTCATCGGAACACGGGCGTTCATTGGGCGCAATTTGCGACAGCAGTTCATAGGTCTGTTCATTGGTCATTTTGATTTCCCTTCATGGATTGAGCGCCGCCCGACACCGCGCCGGGCGGCGCGGGTTTGTCAGAACGGCACGTCATCCCCTACCGGCACGAAGTCCGGCCCGCGCAGGTCCTCGGGGTCGATGAAGATGTAGGCCCCGCCGGACCCCTCGCGGGGCTCCTTCTCGGGCAGCTCGTCCAGCGGCAGAACCTCGTCCAGCTTGCCGTGGGGGTTGGTCAGGCGGACAAACTTGCCGCCGTCCCGCTCGCGCAGCCATGCCAAGGCGGACAGGCTGACCGCCGCGCCGCCCCGGGGCGAGCGGCCCTGACACCAAAGGCAGACGTTGCCGTGGCCGTCCTCATAGGCATGGTGCCGTGACCCGCCCGGGCGGCGGTTGAAGTGCCGCGCGGTTGCGGCGTCGAAGGTGTGATGGTCCCTCATGTGGCGTCTCCGATCTGGTCGGAGCGCTGGCAGGCGGCAGACATGCGCGTGCAGCCGACAGGCCAGCGCAACCGAAGTTACACTTGGTCATGTCGGCCCACCTCTGAATGCCACTGGGGAGGCGGTTACGGGCTCACGGTCAAAGCCCACCTGCTGGGAAGATGGGACTGGCCGTGCCGCATTGCAAGCGAAAGTTTACCCTGAGTTAGCCGCTGAGTGGGCCAAGCGCGCCGTCTGCATAGTCATAGAAGTCCGGGTTGCGGATTGCCGTCACCTGCAACAGTTCGTCCAGCGCGTCGGAAATCGGCACCGGCTTTTCAGGCTCCCCGACAAGGTAGGCGGTGAAATTCGCATGGCCCGATGATGCGTCCAACAGGACGATGTAGAGCCGCTCATACTGTTCATCCCGCCCGCCGGGGTCATCGCGCCCAGTGAACAGCCGGAGACGGGTATGGGCATTCAGGAACGTGGAGCGCCGCCGGTCGGTGCCGTCCGTGGACGCCCCTTGGTCCAGGAAGAAGAAGCCGCCCAACACCGCATAGGGGAACCGGCGGTGCAGGGTCACGGCCTCGAACAGCATGTCACCGCGACGGTTGGTCAGGTTCTTCTGGAAGTTCTTGGTGCGTGTGTCGCGGAAGTTGATGGTCTTGATCGAGATGCCGAGGATCAGGCCCGCCTCCTCCGTCGCCCAAGTCACGTCAACCTTCTTGGCACCAATCCCGCCTGCCATCCGCCGCTCAGCGCCGGACGTGTCCAGCTCCCCGGGCGGGGCAGGCCGGGCACCCTTCAGGCCCCGCGACCGCAACTCCTCGGCAATGGCGAGGGCGACCACGTTTGAAATCTTCTCGCTGTAAGCCTTCTTCACGGGTGCAGTGGCCGTGTCCGCCGGTTTGTCCCCGGCAGACTTCAAAGCGGCCTCTATGAGTCCGTCAACTCTCGACACCCTTCCCCCGTGCGCGGCGGCGCTGGAACAACAATTCGCGCGCCAGCCTCAGTGCCCTTAGATCATCTTCTGGCACATCCGCCAAGATGATGCGGTCAACCGCCTCAACTGCGGACGCCACATCGCCCCTGCGGAGGGCGCTTGCAAGTTGCGGCCTAGCATTTCTGAGCTGCTGTTCAGAGGCGCGGATGCGGTCAAGGGACGGGAGCGGAAGGTTGTCTGCCTCTCTGGGCTCCATCTTCAAGAGCCCGCCGCCATAGGCCCGACCGACAACTTCCGTCCCCAGTAGTGTGATGCTGTTCAGGCTGGCGATTGGCAGGAGGTCGCGCCCGACCTCGCGCCGCCCGTCCGCAAGTCGGACCCCATAGACTGAATTCAGGATGTGTGCCTTGGCCGCATTCGTCACGAGGCGCGGCCTGTCGTGGTTCATGTAGGTCAGGAAAAGGTCCGGTGCCTCGACAAGCGGGACGCGCCACCACGGGCTGCGTACACGGCACTTGTACGCCCCGGACACGCCCGCCTCTGACCCGCCCTCAATGAAGCGCATCGCGGCATCGGAGGGGTTGTCGCCCGGGCTGAACAGCAGGCAGCGCGCACCCTCGCTGGCAAGCTGCCGCCAGACGGCATCCGTGAAGGTCAGCCCGCGCAGGTGTCGCGCTCCCGGCGGAGATATTCGGGCAAGGTCTGCGTCGGTCAGGCCATGGGCGGCTGCGTCTGCCCGAGAGAGCGAGAAGAATTTGTTGTTGCCGGTCACCGCCCCGAGGTAGGGGCGTCCCCATTCTCGCATCAACTCGAAGCGCTCATCGACCAAGCCTTGGTAGGTGGCGAAGGCTTCCTCAGCGACAAGGGCAGGCGTCCACTTGTCCCCGCTGGGCGTGTGCTGGATCCACTCGGCAACCTCGACAGAGGCGAGCGAGCGCACGTCCTTTGTCTGGTGGACCTCAAGGCAGGATGCGCCGCCGGTGCCGTCTGCCAGCAGCAGGACCACTTCCTCAAGGACGCCGGGGAAAACCCTGTCCTCAAACATGATGAGGCGGACGCGCCCAAAGCGGCGCAGCAGGAAGCGCCGGACCTCCTGCGCATAGTTCACGCTCAGCAGTTCGGCGGGCAGCACAAGGGCAAGCCGTCCGCCCGGCGCAATGTGCAGCGCCGCCTTGACCACGAATGCCGCCCAAGAGCTGGCGAGCCCTGATAGCCGGACCCCTTGGGCAAGGGCAGCCTCTAGGCTCCGCGACCGGGCCGCGCCGGTGAAGTTCTGGTACCGGATGAAGGGCGGGTTTCCCACGATGGCGTCATAGGCAATCGGCGGGTCATGCTCGAAGAAGTCGCCCACGGCCACGCGCGCATCGAAGCCAGCCCCCTGCAGGAGGGCCTCGGCATTGCGGGCGGAGGTGTCGAAAATCTCGACGCCCTGCAACTGCTCGCCCCAGAACAGCGGATTGGCCCCGAGCGCCCGAAGGCGCTCACCGGCAGCCATAAGGAAGCTGGCCTCACCGCACGAGGGCTCGAATACGGTGTCAGTGGGTTTGCGGACAGCCCAATCACAGAGGTAGCGCGCGATTTCCGGCGGCGTGAAGAATGCGCCCCTCGCCTTCCTGTGCTCGCTTGTGTCCACTGCTGCCCCTCCCGCCGGGTTCTATCGCGCCGGTTGCGCTGCACTGTGCCGCAAGCACAACATGTAGCCAACCAGATAATACGATGTTCCCACTTTGTTCTCAATGATTCCTTACGGCTGGACCGGACTTTCCACTGAGCGGGAGCGCCACGGGCCAGCACCGAGCCTTACGCGGGCCTTACTTCGCGTAAGGCTCGCGTGTGGACTTCGTAGCTAAGTCTTTGATTTCTTGGCTCCGGCGGTAGGGATCGAACCTACGACCAATTGATTAACAGTCAACTGCTCTACCGCTGAGCTACGCCGGAACACGAGACGCGATATAACAAGAGCCAAAGGGGGCGTCCAGTGGGTTCGGAAAGAAATTTCCGCGCCATTTCAGCGAAGGTCGAACCGGGCGTCCAGGGCAAGCGGCCCTATGGCAGTCACGATTTTTCTGTTTATCAAATCAACGAGATGCGCGATAACGGTGCGAAGGGCCGCAGGGTGCAGGGCCGGGTCGACATCGGTATAGATGGCCCGGGTCAGCGTCGCGGCATCCGCGGGACCGGCGCGCAGCGCGGCAAGGATCTGGGCCTCGCGGCTGCGGCGATGCGCGATCAGCTCCGCCAGGCGTGCGGACGGGTCCGTGACCGGGGCGCCGTGGCCGGGATAGAACACCCGGTCACGGCGTCGGGCCAGGGCGTCAAGCGATTTCATGTAGGCACCCAGATCCCCGTCGGGCGGCGATATCATGGAACTTGCCCAGGCCATGACATGATCGCCGGTGAACACCGCGTCGCCCCAGACAAAGCACAGGTGGTTGCCCATATGCCCCGGCATGTGCAGCGCCGTCACCGACCAGTCGGCGGCCTGCACCGTTTCGCCATCGGCCAGTGTCCTGTCCGGGCGAAAGGCGCGGTCCACGCCCTCGCCGCCACCCAACCCGGACAGGCGCGCCAGATCGGCCCGACGGCCGGCGCTGCTGTCTCCGAAGGCCAGGACCGGCGCCCCGGTTTCGCGCGACAGGGCCCGGGCCAGCGGCGCGTGATCGAGATGCGAATGGGTGACCAGGATATGGCTGATCCACTCGCCCGGTGCCAATGCGCGCCGGATCGCGGCCAGGTGGTTCTTGTCGTCGGGGCCCGGGTCGATCACCGCCAGCGCGCCATGGCCCAGAAGATAGGTGTTGGTGCCGTGCAGGGTCATCGCCGAGGGGTTCGGCGCCAGGATGCGGCGCAACCCGGGCGCCAGTTGCTCGGCCCTGCCGGTCTGTTCCATCTTCCGCTTCCTTCCGCGCTTGCCGGTCGATAGGTTCATATCCATGACCAGAAGCCGGATCAAACGCATGTTGCCGCGCAGCCTCTACGGGCGGGCGGCGCTTATCCTGATCGTTCCGGTGGTCAGTTTGCAGTTGGTGGTTTCGGTGGTGTTCATCCAGCGCCTGTATGAGGGCGTGACCCGGCAGATGACCGGGAATGTCGGGCTGGAGGTGGCCTGGCTGCTGGAGCGGGTGAATGCGGCGCCCGATCGGGATGCGGCGCAGCGACAGGTCGCGGGGCTGGTGCGGGCCTTGAACCTCGTGGTCACGATCCCGGCCGATGGGCCGCGGGCCGATCTTCGGCAGTTCTATGACATATCCGGGATCACGGTGATCCGCACATTGCGCGCCAGCCTGCCGGGAATTCGTGGCATCGATCTGCGGGACACGGATGAATTGGTGATGCTGATTGCCACGCGGCACGGCGACATGCGGGTGGTGCTGGATCGACAGCGCGTGTCGGCATCCAATCCGCATCAATTGCTGGTGCTGATGATCTTCACCGGTCTGTTGATGACCCTGATCGCATTCATTTTCCTTCGCAACCAGCTGCGCCCGATCAAGCGGCTGGCCCAGGCTGCCGAGGCTTTCGGCAAGGGACAGCCAGCCCCGTTCCGCCCCTCGGGTGCGATCGAGGTACGCGCGGCGGGCAACGCCTTTCTGGACATGCGCGGACGGATCGAGCGTCAGATAGAACAGCGCACGATGATGCTTTCGGGTGTCAGCCACGACATGCGCACACCGATCACGCGGCTCAAGCTGCACCTGTCGATGGCCGAGGATACTGCCGAGACGCGCGAGATGCGGCGCGACGTGAACGACATGGAGCGGATGCTGGACACTTTTCTGGATTTCGCCCGCTCCGAGGCACTGGACGACCCCGAGGACGTGAACCCGGCCGAGATCCTGCGTCAGGTCGCGGCGCGCAGCGGCGACGCGGTGTCCCTGGGCGCGGTGGCCGAGGGGGTGCGCGCCTCTCTGCGGCCGCTCGCGGTCGAGCGCGCCTTGCAGAATCTCGTCAACAACGCGCTGAACTATGGCACGCATTGCCGAATCGGGCTGAGCGAGACCGGCCGCACCCTGCGGTTCACGGTCGAGGATGACGGCCCCGGCATCCCGCCCGAGCGGCGCGAGGCGGCGATGCAGGCGTTCAGCCGGCTCGATGTCGCGCGCAACCAGGACCGCGGTCCGGGGGTCGGTCTGGGGCTTGCCATCGCCTCGGACATCGCGCGCGGACATGGCGGCCTGTTGCGGCTGGGCGACAGCGCCGATCTGGGCGGGTTGAAGGCCGAACTGGTGCTGGCCCGGTAACGCCCCCGGCGGAAAGGTCCGCGCGCCCGGCCCGGGTCAGGCCAGTTCCGGGGTGATCTTCAGGCCGTTTCGCGTCGCGTCGGAATAGGGGCAGATCAGATGTGCGCCGGCGATCAGATCCTCGGCCACGTCCCGGTCGATCCCGGGCAGAGACGCCTTGATGCCCACTTCCAGGCCGAACCCGGTATCCGCGCGCGGGCCGATCCCGACGCTGGCCGTGATCGAGGTTTGCTCGGGCAGGTCGACCTTCTTCTGCCCGGCATAGGCGCGCAGCGCGCCAAGGAAACAGGCGGCATAGCCGGTGGCGAACAGTTGCTCGGGATTCACGCCATCGCCGCCGGGGCCGCCCATGTCCTTTGGCACCACCATCTGGACGTCCAGCGCGCCATCCTCGGTGCGCGCGCGCCCGTCACGGCCGCCCCCGGTCGCGGTGGCACTGACGCGATAAACGACTTCCTTCGGCATTTCGGATTCCTCCTTCGCGGTTCGTTTCCCTGGCCTCGACATGGGGCTTTCCCGGGCGATGTCAAACCGTCGGGCCGCGCACCGGGATGAAGCGGAGCGCGGCGGGAGGTCAGGCCGCCTGACGTCCAACCGCGCGCAGGCACCAGGCATGCGCGGCCTCGGGCGTCGGGGCGATGCGTTCGGCCAGGTCGCCGGCGAAAGCCAGGAAGGCGGGAAGATTCCTGTCGTTCACGGCGGTCAGGACCGGGATCCCGCGCAACAGCGCTTCGGCGATGACCGGGCGGAAGCCGCGCCCCTCCATCTCCTGCTTGCCGAACTTGTTGACGATCACCAGGTCCGGCGAAGACTCCAGCGCCGCACCGACCAGTCCGACGACCTGTTCCAGCCCGGCCGGGTCCAGCCGGCAGCCCCTTGATGCGGCTCCGAGATTCTGGCTGATCCGGATCACATCGGCACCGTTGAGCACATGCAGCTCCATGTCGCAGCGGCGGTTCGGATCGCGCTCGGGGTTGTCCTGCACCGCGCCGGCCAGGCTCAGCCCGTCCGCGCGCAGCCCGGCGGCAAGCCGGAAAAGCAGCCGGTCGGAGGCGCCGCGCCCCCGGGTGGTGATGAAGCCGAGCATCCGGCCCTCCGGTCCCATGTCCGCGGCCCCTTGCGGAGGCCCTCCCGGCACGACACTATGTCGGCCAAACGGGAAAACCAAGCCATGCCGTATCCGGAAATCATCCTGCCAGATCCTGACGCGCCGGGCCTGACGCGGCGGGTGACAGGCACCGACCAGACCGGTGCCGAGGTCGAAATCGCCGTGATCGAGGAACGCCCGCTGACGATCTTCCTGAACAGCCAGGAGATCGTGACGGCGATGACCATCGGCGATTATCCCGATTACCTGGCCCTGGGCTTCCTGCGCAATCAGGGGATGCTGCACGACGACGACGTGGTCACCGGCGTGGATTTCGACGCGGAGCTGGAAACCGTGGTTGTGCGCACGGCGCGCGAAACCGGGTACGAGGAAAAGGTCAGGAAGAAGACCCGCACATCGGGCTGCGCGGTGGGCACCGTGTTCGGTGACATGATGGAGGGGCTGGAGGGGTTGACCCTGCCCGCGGCCACGCTGCGCAGCAGCTGGCTCTACGCCCTGGCGCGCGAGATCAACACCATGCCCTCGCTCTACCTGGCCGCCGGGGCGATCCACGGCACCGTTCTGTGCCGGCAGGACCGGCCGCTGGTCTACATGGAGGATGTCGGCCGCCATAACGCGGTGGACAAGATCGCCGGCTGGATGTTCCGCCACGACGCCACGGCCGGGGACAAGATCCTGTATACCACCGGGCGGCTGACATCGGAGATGGTGATCAAAACCGCGCAGATGGGCATCCCGATCCTGGCGTCTCGGTCGGGATTTACCGCCTGGGGGGTGGAAATCGCCCGCCAGGTGGGGCTGACGCTGATCGGGCGGTTGCGCGGGCGCCGCTTCGTCTGCCTGTCGGGCGAAGAACGGCTGATCCGCGATGCCGACCTGTCGGCCGTTGCCGAAGACCCCGCACCGAGCCGCCGCAAGGCCGCCGCCGATGACTGAGCCCGCGGCGAACAGCGCCAGCGCGGCGCGATCGCGTCTGCCGGGGGTCATTCTTGCCGGGGGGCGGGCCAGCCGCATGGGCGGCGGCGACAAGGGGTTGCGCCTGGTCGGCGGGCGGCGGCTGATCGATCACGTTCTGCTGCGTCTTTCGGGGCAATGCGCGCCGCTGGCGCTGAACGCCAATGGCGATCCGGCACGATTTGCCGATCTGGGCCTTCCGGTGCTGCCCGACAGCATCGCCGATCATCCCGGCCCGCTGGCGGGCGTTCTGGCCGGCATGGATTGGGCCGCGGGGCAGGGCGCCGAGCATATCGTGAGCGTGGCGGCCGACACGCCGTTCTTTCCCACCGACCTGGTCGATCGTCTTTGGGCGGGGCGCGGCGCGTCCGGCCTGGCCCTGGCGGCGACGCGGGACGCGGCGGGCGCGCTGCGCCGGCATCCGACCTTCGGGCTCTGGCCGGTGGCCTTGCGCGACGATCTCCGCGGCGCGTTGCGGCGCGGGCTGCGCAAGATCGTGATCTGGACCGATGCGCATGACGCGACGGCGGTGGAATTTGCCGCCGATCCGTTCGACCCGTTCTTCAATATCAACAGCCCCGAGGATATCGACGCGGCGGAGCGCCTGCTGGCATGAGGGTCTATGGCATCACCGGCTGGAAGGATTCGGGCAAGACCGGCCTGGTGGAACGCCTGGTGGCCGAGATCACCGGCCGTGGCTTCAGCGTGTCGACGCTCAAGCATGCCCATCACGCGACCGAGATCGACCATCCCGGACGCGACAGTTATCGCCACCGGCAGGCGGGCGCGCGCGAGGTGCTGGTCGCCTCGCCGATACGTTGGGCGTTGATGCACGAGCTGCGCGGCGCGCCGGAGCCGCCGCTGGTCGAACTGCTCAAGAAACTGGGGCCCGCCGATCTGATCCTGATCGAGGGCTACAAACGCGAATCGCATCCCAAGATCGAGGCGCATCGCGCCGCGACCGGGCGGGCGCTGCTGGCGGGCGAAAACCCGACTATCCGCGCCGTTGCCTCTGACGCGGTGCCCGACATCGATCTGCCGCTTTTCGACCTCGACGACACCGCCGCGATCGCCGATTTCATCCTCTCCGAGGTCGGGCTGTGAGGCCCGAGCGCGTGATCGTGGTGGACTGGTCGGCGGCGGGCCGGCCACGGACCGGGAAGGGTTCGATCTGGATCGCGCAGGCCGCCGGTCAATCGCTCGAAACCGAGAACCCCGCCACGCGCCATGCGGCCGAGGCGCGGCTGGCCGAGCGGATCGCGGCCGCGCTGGCAGCGGGCGAGCAATTGCTTGTCGGGGTGGATTTCGGGTTCGGCTATCCCGCCGGATTCGCACGCCGGGTGACTGGGCAGGCCGACGCGCCGGCGCTGTGGGACTGGCTGGCAACGGCGCTGCACGACGGGCCGGACAATGCCAATGATCACCGTGCCCTGGCGGCACGGCTGAACGCGATGTGGCCGGGCGACGGGCCGTTCTGGGGCAATCCCGGATCGCTCGATCATCCCGGGTTGCCCCGCACCCGGCCGGAGCTGCCCGCGGGGCTGGCGGACTTCCGCGCCACCGAGATCGTGGCGCGCGCGGGCGCCGGGCGCGCGAAATCGCCATGGCAACTGGCCGGCGCCGGCGCGGTCGGGGCGCAGATGCTGACCGGTTTGCCGATGCTTTCGCGGCTGCGCCGTCGGTTCGGCGCGGCGCTGGCGGTTTGGCCTTTCGACGCGGCCGATGCCCCGGTCGTGATGGCCGAGGTCTATCCGGCAATGCTGCGCGCCGAGGTCGCGGCGGCGCAAGGCGAAGGTGAGCAGCGCGATGCGGTCGAGGTCCGCCTGATGGCGCTGGCGCTTGCCGGTCTGTCGGCACGCGGCGGGCTGGCGCCGCTCTTCGCCCCGGATGCGCCGCGCGAGGTTCTGGCCGAAGAGGGCTGGATCCTCGGCGCAGGCCACGAGACCGCGCTGCGCGCGGCGCTGCCCGCCGGGGTCGATCCGCCGCGGCTGCGCGACGACTGTTTCGCCATGCCGCAGGGCGTGGACTGGGTGCCGGTGGACGACGCGCTGGCGCGGTTGCGCGCGGACCTGCGCCCGGTAACGGGGGTGCAGGACGTGCCGCTTGCGCAGGCGGCGGGCAGGGTGCTGGCCGCCGATGTCACCGCGCGCCGTTCCAATCCGCCGGCGCCCAATTCCGCGGTCGATGGCTATGGCTTTGCCCATGCCGCCATCGGCACCGGGCCGCAGCGCCTGCCGCTGGTCGCGGGCCGGGCCGTGGCCGGCCAGCCCTTTGCCGGCGCGGTCCCGGCGGGGGCGGCGATCCGCATCCTGACCGGCGCGATCCTGCCCGCAGGCGTGGATACCGTGGTGCTTGAGGAGGATACCGCGCGGGACGGCGCCGCGATCGTGTTCGACGGCCCGCTGAAGCAGGGGGCAAACACCCGCAAGGCCGGAGAGGACGTGGCCAGCGGCGCGCGGGCCCTGCCGCGTGGCCATCGCCTGCGCCCGCCGGACCTGGCGTTGCTGACCGCATTGGGGGTGGCGCAGGTGCCGGTTTATCGGCGACTGGCAGTGGCGGTTCTGTCCACCGGGGATGAGCTGGTGGCCCAGCCCGGGGCGCCTGCTGCGCCGCACCGGATTTATGACGCCAACCGCCCGATGCTGCTGTCGCTTGCCGCCCGGTGGGGCTATGCGCCGGTGGACCTGGGCCATGTGCGCGACAATCCCGGGGCGATTGCGGCTGCCCTGGACCGGGGCGCGGCCGAGGCCGACGTGATCCTGACATCGGGCGGCGCCTCGGCCGGGGACGAGGACCACGTCTCGCGCCTGCTGCGCGATGGCGGCACCCTGTCAAGCTGGCGCATCGCGATGAAACCGGGGCGCCCCCTGGCGCTTGCGCTGTGGAACGGGGTGCCGGTCGTCGGCCTGCCGGGCAACCCGGTGGCCGCCTTTGTCTGCGCCTTTGTCTTCGCCCGCCCCGCGTTGTCTATGCTGGCCGGGGCAGGCTGGCAGGCGCCGCAGGGGTTCCAGGTGCCCGCGGCCTTTGCCAAGGTCAAGAAACCGGGCCGGCGCGAATACCTGCGCGCGCGGCTGGACGCCGAAGGCCGGGCCGAGGTTTTCGCCTCGGAAGGGTCGGGGCGGATCAGCGGGCTGAGCTGGGCCACCGGCCTGGTTGAACTGCCCGACGAGGGGGGCGCGGTGGCACCCGGCGACATGGTTCGCTTCCTGCCATATGGCGGGTTCGACCTGGGCTGATCCGCCTGCGCGGCCGTCTCAGCCGCGCCGGATCAGGTAGATCCCGGTCGTGCCCTCTTGTGCGCTGTCGAGCAGCGCATGGCCCGCTTCGGCGCAGAAATGCGGCACGTCGATGCGTGCCGCCGGGTCGGTGGTGACCAGGCGCAGCACCGCCCCCGGCGCCATCGCCCGCAGCCTTTTGCGCGCCTTGAGCACGGGCAGCGGACACAGAAGACCGCTGGCGTCGATTTCGTCATCCCATCGCATGGGCCGGATATAAGGGCGGCGGCGCGGGCTGTCCATCTGATTGCGCCATCGCGCTTGATAGGCATTTCCTATCAAACCACGAGTCTTTGATATTGACGGATGGGTTGCCCGTTGGGCATGGAGACTTCCGAATGGATCAGCCGTGAAGGCAGCGCGAAGATGGCACTGGACGAACCGAAGGGCATCTGGAAATCGGGCAAGGGACGCGGACGCAAGACGCCCAAGGGCCGGCAGCTGGATGACACCGCCTGGGAGGATCTGCGCGCGCTTCTGGGCGATCGGCCGCGCCGGCGCGACCTGCTGATCGAGTATCTGCACCTGATCCAGGACGCCCATGGCCACCTTTCAGCGGCACATCTGCGCGCGCTGGCCGAGGAAATGCGCCTGAGCATGGCCGAGGTCTGGGAAGTCGCCAGCTTCTACGCGCATTTCGACCCGCTGCGCGAGGATGAGGCACCGCCACCCGATCTGACAATCCGGGTCTGCGACTCGCTGTCCTGCGAACTGGCCGGGTCCGAGGCGCTGCTGGCGGCGCTGACGGCCGGGCACGATCCCGCCCGGGTGCGCGTGCTGCGCGCGCCCTGCATGGGGCGATGCGATACGGCGCCGGTCGCGGAAATCGGCCACCGGCATGTCGATCTGGCCACGCCCGAAAAGGTGGACGCGGTGATCGCTGCCGGGGATATTTCACCGGAAATACATTATTATCAAGATCTTGCCGCCTATCGTTCAGGTGGTGGCTATACCACGCTCGGGAAACTGCGGGCCGAGGGCGATTTTGCCCAGGTGCAGCAAGACCTGCTTGATGCCGGCCTGCGCGGGCTGGGCGGGGCGGGCTTTCCGGCGGGGCGCAAATGGGGGTTCGTGCGCGATGCCGAAGGGCCGCGATACCTGGCCGTCAACGGCGACGAGGGAGAGCCCGGCACCTTCAAGGATCGCTTCTACCTTGAGCGGGAACCGCATGTTTTTCTTGAGGGAATGCTGATCGCCGCCTGGGCGGTACGTGCCGATACCTGTTTCATCTACATGCGCGACGAATATCCCGCGGTGCTGGAGATCCTGCGCCGCGAAATTGCTGCGCTGGAGGCCGCGGGCCTGGTCCCGCCGGGCCATATCGACCTTCGCCGGGGTGCGGGCGCCTATATCTGCGGCGAGGAAAGCGCGATGATCGAATCGATCGAGGGCAAGCGCGGGCTGCCACGGCACCGCCCGCCCTATGTCGCGCAGGTCGGCGTTTTCGGTCGCCCGACACTCGTGCATAACGTCGAGACGCTGCATTGGGTCGCGCGTATCTGCCGCGAGGGGCCCGGGGTGCTGAACAGCACCGAAAGGAACGGCCGCAAGGGGCTGCGCAGCTTTTCGGTTTCCGGCCGGGTGGCCAGGCCGGGCGTCTATCTCCTGCCGTCGGGTTCGACCATCACCGACATCATCGCCGCCGCCGGCGGCATGGCCGAGGGGCATGTGTTCAAGGCCTATCAGCCGGGCGGGCCGTCCTCGGGGTTGTTGCCGGCCGCGCTCGACGACGTGCCGCTGGATTTCGACACGCTGCAACCGCACGGGTCCTTCATCGGTTCGGCGGCCGTGGTGGTGCTGTCGGAGCATGACAGCGCCCGGGCCGCCGCGCTGAACATGCTGCGCTTCTTCGCGGCCGAGTCCTGCGGCCAATGCACGCCCTGCCGGGTGGGCTGCGAGAAGGCGGTCAAGCTGATGCAGGCCGAGAGCTGGGACCGGCCGCTGCTCGAAGATCTGTGCAACGTGATGGCCGATGCCTCGATCTGCGGCCTGGGGCAGGCGGCCCCGAACCCGATCCGGCTGACGATGAAGCATTTTCCGGGGGAGGTGTGAGGATGGCGATGCCCGATATCTTCGCACGAAGCGGCAAGCGCGGCGCCCGTCCGAGGAGGGCGCGGAAGCGCCCGCTTGGGCGGCGGGCGGGGCACCTTGCCGCGCCCATAGGCGGTTCCGATCATCTTGCCTGCGGAGGGCGCACCCATGCCTGACGGACAGCAGACACGCTCCATCACCTTCACCCTCGACGGGCAAGAGGTCATCGCCGCGCCCGGCCAGACCATCTGGGAGGTCGCCAACGGCCGCGGGCTGGTGATCCCGCATCTGTGCCACAAGCCCGCCCCGGGCTATCGTCCCGACGGCAATTGCCGGGCCTGCATGGTCGAGATCGAGGGCGAGCGCGCGCTTGCGGCCTCCTGCATCCGCACGCCCTCTGACGGGATGGTGGTCAGGACCGATACGGCCCGGGCCGAAACCGCGCGCAAGACGGTGATGGAACTGTTGCTGGCCGATCAGCCGGAACAGCCGGCGGCGCATGACCGCAGCGCGCATCTATGGGACATGGCCGCGGCGCAGGGCGTCGCCGAAAGCCGCTTTCCGAAACTCGAAGCCGCCCGCATCCCGGCGCTGGATGACAGCCATGTGGCGATGCGCGTCAATCTGGACGCCTGCATCCAGTGCGGGCTGTGCGTGCGGGCCTGCCGCGAAGTGCAGGTCAACGACGTGATCGGAATGGCCGGGCGCGGGCATGACAGCTGGCCGGTCTTCGATTTCGACGACCCGATGGGCGACAGCACCTGCGTGGCCTGTGGCGAATGCGTCCAGGCCTGCCCCACCGGTGCGCTGATGCCGGCCAGCGTTCTGGACGACGCGCAGTACGGCGACAGCGCCGATATCGACGAAGAGGTTGCCAGCGTCTGCCCGTTCTGCGGCGTCGGCTGCCAGGTCAGCCTGAAGGTCAAGGACGACAAGGTGAAATATGTCGAAGGCATCAACGGCCCCGCCAATGAAGGGCGGCTTTGCGTCAAGGGGCGGTTCGGGTTCGACTATATCCACCATGCGCACCGCCTGACGCAACCGCTGATCCGGCGCGCGGATGCGCCGGCCAAGGGGCTGAACGTGGATCCCGGCAACTGGCGGGAGTTCTTCCGCGAAGCGACATGGGACGAGGCGCTGGACCATGCCGCTGGCGGACTGGACAGGCTGCGCCAGGCGCATGGCGGCGCCTCGGTCGCGGGGTTCGGCAGCGCCAAATGCACCAACGAAGAGGCATATCTGTTCCAGAAGCTCATCCGCCAGGGCTTTGGCCACAACAATGTCGATCACTGCACGCGGCTTTGCCATGCCTCTTCGGTCGCCGCGCTGATCGAGAATGTCGGCTCGGGGGCGGTCACCGCCACCTTCAACGAGATCGAGAACGCCGATGTCGCCATTGTCATCGGCGCCAACCCGGTCGAGAACCATCCCGTCGCCGCCACCTATTTCAAGCAATTCGTCAAGCGCGGCGGCAAGCTGATCGTGATGGATCCGCGCGGCGTGGGGCTGCGCCGTTTCGCCAGCCATATGCTTCAGTTCAAGCCGGGCACCGATGTGGCGATGCTCAACGCGATCATGGCGACGATCGTCGAGGAAGGGCTTTACGACCGGCAGTATATCGAGGCGTTCACCGAGAACTGGGACGCCGAGCGCGCCCATCTGGCCGATTTCGCACCGGAAAGGATGGCCGATCATTGCGGCATCCCGGCCGAGACATTGCGCGAAGTTGCGCGCGAATTCGCGGGCGCGCGTGCCGGGATGATCTTCTGGGGCATGGGAATTTCCCAGCATATCCACGGCACCGACAATTCGCGCTGCCTGATTTCGCTGGCGCTGATGTGCGGGCATGTGGGGCGGCCGGGCACCGGGCTGCACCCGCTCAGGGGCCAGAACAACGTTCAGGGCGCCTCGGATGCCGGGCTGGTGCCGATGTTCCTGCCCGATTACCAGAGCGTCACGGATGATGCGGTCCGCGCGCGTTTCTCGGCGATCTGGGGCGGGCGGGATTTCAGCGCCGAAAAGGGCCTGACCGTGACCGAGATCCTGGATGCGGTGCATGCGGGGCAAATTCGCGGCATGTATATCCTGGGCGAGAACCCGGCGATGTCGGATCCCGATGTCACCCATGCGCGCCAGGCGCTGGCCGCGCTGGACCACCTGGTGGTGCAGGACATATTCCTGACCGAGACGGCGAACTATGCCGACGTGATCCTGCCCGCCGCCGCGTTTTATGAAAAGACCGGGACCGTTACCAACACCAACCGGCAGGTGCAGATCGGCCGCGCGGCGGTTCCGCCGCCGGGCGCGGCGCGTGCCGACTGGGCAATCACCGTCGATCTGGCGCGGCGGCTGGGTCTGGACTGGCCCTATACGCAGCCGCGCGAGGTATTCGAGGAAATGAAGCAGGGCATGGCCAGCCTGGACAACATCACCTGGGATCGGCTGGAGGCCGAGGGCGCCGTGACCTATCCCTGCGACGCGCCGGACCAGCCCGGCAAGGCGGTGGTCTTTGGCGACGGGTTCCCGCGCGCGGGGGGGCGGGCACGGTTTACCCCGGCCAGTGTCATCGCGCCGGACGAACTGCCCGATGCCGCCTATCCCATGATTCTGACCACCGGCCGTCAGCTTGAGCATTGGCACACGGGCTCGATGACCCGCCGCAGCGCGGTGCTGGACGCGGTCGAACCCGAGGCCAACGCCTCGCTGCACCCGTCGACCTTGCGGCAGATGGGAATCGCACCCGGCGACTGGGTTCGAATTGCCAGCCGCAGGGGAGAGATCACCCTGATGGCGCGGGCCGACCGGGCCGTGGCCCCGAACATGGTTTTCGTGCCCTTCGCCTTTGTCGAGGCGGCGGCCAACGTGCTGACCAACCCGGCGCTGGATCCGTATGGCAAGATCCCCGAGTTCAAGTTCGCCGCGGTGCGGGTAAGCCCGGTGGAGGCATCGACCGCCGCGCAGTGACGCATGCGCCGGCGCCGCGTGGATGCCGACGGTGGCGTGTCGTTCCCGGCCTCAGTCCAGCCGGACGCTGCTGCGGGTCGTCACCTCCTGGATCGAGAAGCCCGCCTGGTGCAACCCGTACCAGGCGCCGACGGCGATCACGGCGATGCAGGCGAAGCTCAGCAACATGGTCTTCATGGCGTTTCCTCTTTCCGGGTCATTCCGCCGGGGTCGCGCCGGGCGGGTCATCGCCGGACTTGCGCTGTTCCAGCCAGAGACCATGATGCTCACGCGCCCATTGTTCCTCGACCTCGCCCGATCCCATCGCGTCGAAGGCACCTTCCATTCCGATCGACCCGATATAGATATGCGCCAGGATGACCGCGATGAAGACGAAGGCGACGATGGCGTGCCAAAGCTGGGCAAGCTGCATCTCCTGATGCGGGGTCAGCGCCTCGGGCAGGGGGCCGAAGCCCAGCCACTGGGGCAGACCGGTGTCGTTCAGGATGACGAAAGTCTTGGCAAACATCGGCAGCTGGAACGGGAACAGCAGGGACAACCCGGAGGCCGAGATCGACACGCCCAGCACGATCACCGCCCAGAAGATGAGCTTCTGACCGGCATTGAATTTCAGCGCCGGCGGGTGGACGTTCTTCGAGAACAGCCCGCCGCCCACGGCAATCCATTTCAGGTCGTGCCGGTTGGGGATGTTCTGGGCCACCCACATCACGAAGATCATCACCAGGCCCAGCATGAAGGCCCAGGCGACATTGTTGTGCACCCATTTGCCGGCCTGTGCCACCGGCGCGAAAGCCTCTTTCCCGACCAGCGGAACCAGCGCCATCCGTCCGAACAACGAGATCAGGCCGGTGATCCCCAGCAGGATGAACGACCCCGCGGTCAGCCAGTGGCCGAACCTTTCGATCGCCTTGAACCGGGTGATCCTGCGCCCGGTCTTTTCACCGTCGATGCGGATCCGGCCGCGCAGCAGCAGGAACAGCGCCAGAAATGCGAGCGTGCCGAGCAGCAGGTATCCGCCATAGGTGGCCAGCGGGCCGCGCCGCAAATCCAGCCACCACATGCCCGCGTCCTGGATCGTGACCGAGGAGGCGGGATCGAGCGCGGCCCCGTCCGAGGACAGCGTCACTTGCGCCTTGTCGAAACGCAGCCGTCGCCAGATATCGGCATCCGACGCCGCCCCCAGTGGCCCGAGCGCCGGCGCGACTTGCGTGGCGTCGATATTGCCGCCGATATTGTCGCTGCGGAAGGATCCGTCGACGAACTGGCCACGTTCGCGGGCCAGTATGTCCTCCAGTGTCTGAGCGCCTCCGGTGGCCTCTCGCGGTGTCTGGGCCCCTTCGGGCGGGCGCACCGCTTGTGCCATGACCGCCGAGGACAGGGCGACGACGCTTAACAGACACAGCGCGAAGATCGTGCGAAACATCCGGGACTCCTTCCCGATTATCCAAATGCGGTTTTGAAAGCCGCATGGTCCGGACCGCTCGGCACGGGGGCCGGTCTGCCCGACCCGCCCCCGTGAATGTCATGCTGAAGCGTGGTCAGTTCACCTTCTTCTGATAAGCCGTTCCCCAGCCCCAGGCGCCCGAACCGAAACCGCGCGCGACCACGCGTTCGCGGTAGATCCCCGAGACGACATCGCCGTCGCCGGCGAGCAGCGCCTTGGTCGAACACATCTCGGCGCAAAGCGGCAGCTTGCCCTCGGCGATCCGGTTGCGCCCGTATTTCTGGAATTCGGCAGAGGAATTGTCCTCTTCCGGGCCGCCGGCACAGAAGGTGCATTTGTCCATCTTGCCGCGTGAGCCGAAATTGCCCGCCTGCGGATATTGCGGCGCGCCGAACGGGCAGGCGTAGAAGCAATAACCACAGCCGATGCACAGATCCTTGGAGTGCAGCACGATGCCGTCCTCGGTCTGGTAGAAGCAGTCCACCGGGCAGACCGCCATGCAGGGCGCATCCGAACAGTGCATGCAGGCGACAGAGATCGAGCGTTCGCCCGGCACCCCGTCCTGGATCGTCACAACCCGGCGCCGGTTGATGCCCCAGGGCACCTCGTTCTCGTTCTTGCAGGCGGTGACGCAGGCGTTGCATTCGATGCAACGCTCGGCATCGCAGAGGAACTTGACCCGGGCACGGCCTTCGAGCGCGCCTTGATTGTCCATTTGAGTAGCCATTCGAATTCTCCTCAGGCTGCGTAGATCTTGCACAGGGTGGCCTTCGTCTCCTGCATCTGCGTCACGGAGTCATAGCCATAGGTCTGCGCAGTGTTCGAGCTTTCGCCCAGCACATAGGGATCGGCGCCCTCGGGGTATTTGTCCCGCCGGTCCTCGCCCTGCCAGAACCCGCCGAAATGGAACGGCATGAAGACCACGCCGGGATTCACCCGCTCGGTCACCATGGCGGTGATCTTGACCTTGCCGCCTTCGGGGCTTTCCAGCCAGACATCCTTGCCGTCGCGCACCCCGAGATTGTTCGCATCGCGCGGGTTGATCTCGACGAACATGTTCTGCTGAAGCTCGGCCAGCCACGGGTTCGAGCGCGTCTCGTCACCGCCGCCCTCGTATTCCACAAGCCGCCCCGAGGTCAGGATGATCGGGAAATCCTCCGAGAAATCCTGTTGCTGGATCGTCTTGTAGAGCGTCGGCAAGCGCCAGAAATGCTTGTCGTCATAGGTCGGATAATCCGCCACCAGATCGCGCCGGTTGGTATAAAGCGGCTCTCGGTGCAGCGGCACCGGATCGGGGAAGGTCCAGACCACGGCGCGGGCCTTGGCATTGCCGTAGGGCGCGCATCCGTGCTTGATCGCGACCCGCTGGATGCCGCCCGACAGGTCGGTCTTCCAGTTGACGGCGCCGATGTCGCCATCGCCGGCCACGGCCTGGATCGCGGCGCGTTCATCCGCCGTCAGGTCGCCATCCCATCCCAGATCCATCAGCATCTGCATGGTGAACTCGGGATAACCGTCCTGGATTTCCGAGCCGACCGGATAGACGCCCTCGGCCAGCAGGTTGTCGCCGTCCCGCTCGACGCCGAAACGCGCGCGGAACCCCATGCCGCCCTCGGCGACGGGAATCGAGATGTCGTAAAGATTGGCAGATCCGGGGTGTTTCATCTCGGGCGTGCCCCAGCTGGGCCATGGCAACCCATAGAAATCGCCATCGGCCGGACCGCCGAGCGCGCGCAGGGTGGTCTTGTCGAAAGTGTGCTGGTTGGCCATATGCGTCTTCAGCCGTTCCGGCGACTGCCCGGTATAGCCGATCGTCCACATGCCGCGATTGAACTCGCGGGTGATGTCCTCGACATTCGGTTCCTCGCCATCCATGGCGATGTTGCGGAACATGCGGTCGGCAAAGCCGAATTTCTGCGCGAACTTGGCCATGATCGTGTGATCGGGCAGGCATTCGAACAGCGGTGCAACCACCTGGTCGCGCCATTGCAGCGACCGGTTCGACGCGGTGACCGAGCCGCGCGTCTCGAACTGCGTCGCCGCCGGCAGCAGATAGACGCCATCGGTCCGGTCATGCATGATCGCCGAGACGGTCGGGTAGGGATCGACCACCACCAGCAGATCCAGCTTTTCCATCGCCGTCTTCATTTCCGGCAGGCGGGTCTGCGAGTTGGGCGCATGGCCCCAGAATACCATCGCCCGCGTGTTGTCGGGCTGATCGATGTTTTCCTTGGCTTCGAGCACCCCGTCGAACCAGCGGCTGACCGGGATGCCGTTCGCCCCCATCAGCTCTTCCGAGGCGAAACGCCCCTTCAGCCAGTCCAGATCCTCTTCCCAGACGCGGGCCCAGTGCGCCCATGACCCGGCCGAAAGACCGTAATAGCCCGGCAGGGTGTCGGCCAGCACGCCCAGGTCTGTCGCGCCCTGCACGTTGTCATGGCCGCGGAAGATGTTGGTGCCGCCGCCGGCAACGCCCATGTTGCCCAGGGCAAGTTGCAGGATGCAGTAGGCGCGGGTGTTGTTGTTGCCGTTGCTGTGCTGGGTGCCGCCCATGCACCAGATCACCGTGGCCGGGCGGTTGTTGGCCAGGGTGCGCGCCACCCGTTCAAGCTGGCTGCCCGGCGTGCCGGTCACGCGCTCGACCTCTTCGGGCGTCCATTGCTTCACCTCGTTGCGGATCTGGTCCATGCCCCAGACACGGGTGCGGATGAATTCCTTGTCCTCCCAGCCGTTCTCGAAGATGTGCCACAGGATCCCCCAGACCAGCGCCACGTCGCTGCCGGGGCGGAAGCGGACATATTCGTCGGCATGGGCCGCGGTGCGGGTGAACCGCGGGTCGCAGACGATCAGCGGGGCGTTGTTCTCTTCCTTGGCCTTGAGCAGATGCAGCAGGCTGACCGGGTGCGCCTCGGCCGGGTTGCCGCCGATCAGGAAGATCGCCTGGCTGTTGTGGATGTCGTTATAGCTGTTGGTCATGGCGCCGTAGCCCCATGTATTGGCAACGCCGGCCACGGTGGTCGAATGGCAGATCCGCGCCTGGTGGTCCACGTTGTTGGTGCCCCAGTAGGCGGCGAACTTGCGGAACAGATAGGCCTGTTCGTTGCTATGCTTGGCCGAGCCCAGCCAGTAGACGCTGTCGGGGCCGCTTTCCTCGCGGATCGTCATCATCTGGTCGCCGATCTCGCCTATCGCCTGGTCCCAGCTGATGCGCTTCCACTCACCGCCCTCTTTCTTCATCGGGTATTTCAGGCGCCGCTCGCCATGCGCGTGTTCGCGAACCGAAGCGCCCTTGGCGCAATGCGCGCCCAGGTTGAACGGGCTGTCCCAGCCGGGTTCCTGGCCGATCCAGACGCCATCCTGCACCTCGGCAATGACGGTGCAGCCGACGGAACAATGGGTGCAGACGGTCTTGACGGTTTCCACGGCGTTTGCCGCCGCGGTCTGCGCAGTCGCGCGCGTCACGGTGCCGCCGGTGGCGCCCAGGGCCGCCAGGCCGCCGATCGCCAGGCCCGAGCCACGCAGAAACTGGCGGCGATCCACCGATGTGCCGGCGACCTGCGAAAGGGGGCCGGTCCGCAGCGCGGGTCGTGCGACCCCGTTTGTCTTTTTCCTCAGCATTTGCATGTCCTCCCTTGCCGCCCCTGTCGGACGTGCAGGCGTTAACGAAACCGCTGGCGACCGGACCCGTGCCCGGCGGTCAACGGCAATCGCGGCGTCCGGTCAGAACCGGGCGCTGTCATAATAGGCGCGGGTATGCGCGGTGTCCTGAAGCCCGGACTTCTGCGGCCCGGGGGCCGCTTCGGCCGTGGTCCCGGTCAGCACGGCCGTTGCGGCCGCGGCCGGTGCGGCCGCCGTGGCCAGTTTCAGAAAATCGCGGCGGCTTGCCTTGCCCTCGGTTTTCCTGTCCATCGAAAATCCCTTCCTCCTCGGTTTCGGTTGCGATCCCGCCCGCAAGGGGCGCGACCGACGGTCAATGCGGGCCTAGCCCGCGCTCATCCTGAATCCCTCGCGTTCGATTTCCATGAAGATCCGCCCGACGGCGCCGACAGAGGCATAGAGCACCGAGGCTTTCGCGGCCTCCAGATCGGAAAAGAAATGCTTTGCCCAGGGGCCGATATGCCGGTTCCAGAACAGGCGCTGATCGGCCAGCGACGCGGGGGTGCCGAAACGCCCGGTGATCAGCCCGGCCATCATTTCCATCAGCGAGGCGATGTTGTCCTCGGGTTCGAACACGTTCTCGGCGCGGGTGATGCCACGCGCCGCCATGTCGCTGCGCAACAGCGCCAGCGGCTTTTCATTCAGGAACCCGGTGAGATAATAGCTGGCATAGGGTAGCAATTCGCCCCGGCCCAGCCCGATGAACAGCGCGTTGAACTCGCGCTCGGCGGCCTCGGGCCGGGTGACTCGCGCAACCCGGGCCATGGCCTGGATCGCCGCGCCCAACGTGCTGTCGTCACCGCTGAGCGATGCGGTCTGCCCGAGCAGCGCCCTGGGCGGGGGCGCGGCCAGCAGGACGCCCAGGAAATCATAGAGATCGGCGCGCAGGCGATCTTCTTCGAGGATGTCGGGTGTTCTGGCGGTGGCGGTCATGATGGCGATCGGTCCTTGAAAATCCGTCAGCCGAACCGGAACCGCATCCGGTGGGGCGCCGGGGCGGTCTCGGCCTCGGGCGCGTCGTGCGGTTCGGTCGCGGTTGCCTGTTCGGTCGTGGTGTCGTCTTCGGGCGATTCCCCGTCATCGGAGGGCGCGGCCGCCGCGGGCGCCGGCCGATCCGGCGGCGCGGCCTGGCGGGCCATTTCGTCAACATGCGCCAGCAGCCCCTTGCCCACTTCATATGTGGTGCGGGCCACCCCGTTCAGGGCCGGGCTGGCCCCGTAATCTTCGTTATAGTCCACCAGGTTGTCGAGATTGGCCAGCACCGGGTTGCTGCGCCACAGCCGCCGCAAGGCACGCCGGCGGATGCGTTCGGGCACGGCCCGCCCCATGAACGCGGCGAAATCGTCGCCCTGCTCCAGCGTGTCGGGGTCCGGCAGGTCGAGCTCGTGCAGGATGTCGGCATCTGTCCGATCTTCCAGCGCGGCCTGGGCGGCGGCCTCCTCGGCCTGGCGGCGGGCCTGCGTCTCGGCGGCCTGCTCGGCGGCGACGCGGGCCTTGCGACGCGACCAGAAATCGGTGGGAACGCTCATCGCGTGCCCTCCCGCGTGCGGGGGCGCGGCGCGCGATAGACATCGGACATCTGCGCGATTCGCGGATCGCCCTTGCCGTCCTCGACCCGATCCACGCGCAACCGGTCGCGCCGGCGCTTGACGAATTCCTCTTCGACGTGATGTGCCTCGACGAACTCCCAGACCCAGGCCAGCAGGCCGGGGGGCATCGGGATCTTCTCGACGATATCCTCGCCATTGTCGGTGTAATCCTGCGCCTCGAAGGCCGAGGCGGTGACCAGAACGACATCCAGCGGTGCGTCCGCCCGCTCGCTCTGGCGCATGACCACATAAACGCTGGGCACCTTGTCCGACAGCGTGACGACATAGGCCTCGGTCTCGGCGGCCCAGAGGGTCAGGGGCAGGGTGGCGGCATGGTATTCGCGCGCATCGCCCTCTTGCCGCAGCAAGGCCCAGTCGGCCGGGGGCGCGCCGGGAAGCACGGCGACCGGCGACCATGTCCAGCGCGCCCATCGCGTGACCCCGGGTTTGCGCCGGATCACGATCCCGAGTGGCAGCGATGCATGTCTTCCAGCCGGTAGCGTCACGCCTTCCTCCGACGAGTGGGCTGCGGTCGGACCGCAGACCTTCATGGGCAGTTTGCTTCAGAACACCGCTTCGGTCCAAACACTTTTTTTGGAAATGTATTCTGACCAATTCATTCCACGGGCCGCGGGCTGTTCGGCGCAGGATCTTTCCGCGTAAATATCGAAATGTCGTGCGTCCGCAGCGTCCCTTGCCGCGGCGCAGCGGCACCCGGCGTCGATAAGATTCGGAGATCGCGCGATTTCTTGAGCGGCGAAGGACTTTACCGCCCGCCGGAAATATGGCTTGCTCCCGACGCGCTTATGTAAAAAGGCCGCTGCGGCGACCGGTGACGATTGGACAGGAACATGCCGACGAAACTGGTTCTTTGCGACTGTGGCAAGACACAGGCCTTCGACAGGGCTGCGCTGGAGGCCGGCAGCGGACTCGCCTGCTCGGCGGTGCACAGCGCCTTGTGCACCGGCCAGATCGACAAGGCCCGGGCGGCGCTGTCGGGCGGCGATGTCATCATCGCCTGCCAGCAAGAGCGCGCCCGATTCGAAGAGCTTGCATCCGAGATCGACGCCGAAGCGCCGGGATTCGTCGACCTGCGCGATCGCGCCGGCTGGACCGGCGCGGGCGAGACCCCGGCGCCCAAGATGGCGGCGCTTGCCGCCGAGGCCGCGATGCCGGCGGCCCCGGCCCGGGCGCTGGACGTGGTCAGCGCCGGCACCTGCCTGATCCTGGGCCGCGCCGAGGTGGCCTTGCGCGCGGCGACGGGGCTGGCGGACGCGCTGGCGGTCACGGTCTTGCTGAGCGATGCGGCCGACCCGCCGCCCGACCGGCGTTTCGACGTGATCCGCGGGAAGATAAGCAGCCTGACCGGGGCGCTTGGCGGGTTCGAGCTGAGCATCGACGCGCTGCAAGTGGTGAACCCGGCCGGGCGCGGCGATTTCACCTTCACCGAACCGCGCGACGGTGCTCGGTCGCAATGCGATATCGTGCTGGACCTGACCGGCGCCACGCCGCTGGTGCCCGCACCGCAGAAACGCGAGGGTTACCTGCGTGCCGACCCGGGCGATCCCAACGCGGTCAACGCCGCGATGTTGCAGGCGGTGCAGATGGTCGGCACGTTCGAGAAGCCGCTCTATGTCCGGTTGGAAGACTCGCTCTGCGCGCATTCGCGGGCCGGGCAGGTGGGCTGCACGAACTGCCTCGATGCCTGTCCCACGGGCGCGATTTCGCCCGACGGCGACCATGTGGCGATCGACCCGATGATCTGTGCCGGCTGCGGCGCCTGTTCGGCGCTGTGCCCCAGCGGCGCGATCAGCTATGACGCGCCGCCGGTCGATCACCTGTTCCGGCGCATGGATGTGCTTGCGCGCGCCTACCGAAAGGCCGGCGGCGCGGCGCCCCGGCTGCTGGTCTGCGACACCGGCCACGGGCGCGAGATGATCGCGCTGGCCGCACGCTTCGGCCGTGGCTTGCCCGGCGACGTGATCCCGCTGGAGCTGGACGTGATCTCGGGCTTCGGCCATGCCGAGATGCTGGCCGCGCTGGCCTGCGGTTTCGCGCATGTCGATATCCTGCTGGCCCCCGGCACCGAGCGCGATGCGCTGATCCGCGAACAGGCGCTGGCCGAGGCGATCGCCGGGACGGGGCGGGTTGCAATGCTGGATCTGCCCGACCCCGACGCCCTGTCGGACAGGCTCTATGCCGATGCCGTCCCCGCGCCGTTGACCGATCCGGTATTGCCGCTCGGGTCGCGCCGACAGGTGGCCCGCCTGGCCGCGCAGGCATTGAACCCGGGGGCCGATGCCCCGCTGCCGCTGCCCGACGCGGCGCCCTATGGCGCGGTGCTGGTCGATACCGATGCCTGCACCCTGTGCCTGTCCTGCGTGTCGCTGTGCCCGTCGGGGGCCTTGCTGGACAATCCCGACCTGCCGCAGTTGCGCTTTCAGGAGGATGCCTGCCTGCAATGCGGCCTGTGCGCCACGATCTGCCCGGAGAATGCGATCACCCTGCAACCGCGGCTCGATCTATCCGACGCGGCCCTGTCGCAGCGCATCCTGAACGAGCAGGAACCCTTTGCCTGCATCGAGTGCGGGGCGCTTTTCGGGGTGCGCGCGACGGTCGAGAAGATCACCGAAAAGCTTGTCGGCAGCCACGCGATGTTCGCCAACCCCGAGGCGGCGCGGATGATCCAGATGTGCGACGATTGCCGCGTGAAGGCCCAGTTCCATTCGCAAAACAACCCGTTCGATACCGGCCAGACACGCAGGCCGCGCACGACGGACGACTATTTCTCGAAGCGGAAGGATCACTGATATTGGATCGGCGCGCCCAGATCGGCCGGCGGGACGGTGGCGACATAGGCCAGGATGTCGTCGAGATCGTCGAGGGTCAGGTCCAGCGGCGTGATCGGCGGCGGGCGGTCGATCGGGAAGGGCGGGGTCACGCCGGCGATCCTGGTAAAGGCGCCATGCGGGTTGCGGGCATGGAAACTTGCGAACCGGTTCGCCCAATCGGGCAGCGTTCGCAACATCCCGAAAGACGGGGTGGACCCGATGCCGCGCATCCGGTTTGCCTGGTTCACCACATGGCAGCGCCCGCAATGTTCTCGTGCCAGGGCCAGGCCCCGCTCCGGGTCGCCGGCAAAGCTCGGCGCGGGTTTTTCGGGGCGGGCCGGGGCAATGGCGACAAAGCGCCCCCCGTCTTCGGGCACGAAGGTCTCGACCGTGCGCCGCCCGATCTCGCCGCGCAGCCAGTCGCGAAAGCGCGCGGGTTTGTCATCGGTTCCGGCCCGCAGGTAATATGTCGTCCCGTCGCGCCGAAAGACCGGGCTGCCCGGCGGGTCGGCGGCGATCCGCATCCCGGCGTTGGGGGCAAGCGCGACACGGATCCCGGTCTTGAGCGAAAAGCGCGGCAGGATATAGTCCATCAGGCCGCTTTCCACCAGCTCGGGCGGGGCCGAGATCGCGATATCGCGGGTCTGCGCCGGGGCGCCGGCGGCAGCAAGGAACAGCAGGGCGATCACCGCGAGCCTGCGCAAGACCCCCTCCTTTCGCGGACCTGTCTGGAAACCTAGAAAGCATCGGGGCGGCGCGTCAATCCCGCAGGATGGAAGCAACGAGAAGGAGACAGATCATGAGCGACGATTTCAACATGTCGATGCGCAAATTCCTCAAGCAGGTGGGCGTCACCTCGCAGCAGGCCATCGAAGAGGCGATGCGCAAGGCCGGCGACAGCGCGGGCAAGAGCTACGAGGCGAAGATGGTCCTGACGATCGACGGGCTGGACCTTGAGCATGTCGTCACCGGCAAGATCGAGGGGCAATAAGTGACCCTGACTCGCGAGACCGTCCTGGAGGCGCTCAAGGGCGTGGCAGATCCCTCGGGCAGCGACATTGTCGCGGCCGGGATGGTGCGCGCGTTGAGTGTCGAACAGGGCGCGGTGCGGTTCGTCCTGGAAATCGACCCGGCCCGCGCCAAGGCGATGGAGCCGGTGCGCGCCGAGGCCGAAGCCCGGCTGAAGGCGCTGGAGGGCGTCGACAGCGTTTCAGTCGTCATGACCGCGCATTCCCGCCCCGAACCGCCGCCGGATCTGAAACCAGGCCGGCGGGCCGAGCCGCAGGGCCCCGAGAAGGTGCCGGGCGTGGACCGGATCATCGCCATCGCCAGCGGCAAGGGCGGTGTCGGCAAATCCACGGTGGCGGCGAACCTGGCCTGCGCCCTGGCCGCCGAGGGACGGCGCGTGGGACTGCTCGATGCCGATGTCTACGGCCCCAGCCAGCCGCGGATGCTGGGCGTGTCGGGCCGGCCCGCCAGCCCCGATGGCAAGACCATCCTGCCGATGCGCAACCACGGCGTCACCATGATGTCGATCGGCCTGATGACCAACGAGGACCAGGCCGTGGTCTGGCGCGGACCGATGCTGATGGGGGCGTTGCAGCAGATGCTGGGCCAGGTGCAATGGGGCGCGCTGGACGTGCTGCTGGTGGACCTGCCGCCGGGCACCGGCGACGTGTCGATGACCCTTGCGCAGAAGGCGCAGGTCGACGGGGCGATCATCGTTTCGACGCCGCAGGATGTCGCGTTGCTGGATGCGCGCAAGGGCATCGACATGTTCCGCCAGATGAAGGTGCCGATCATCGGCATGATCGAGAACATGAGCACCCATGTCTGTTCCAATTGCGGGCATGAAGAACACGTCTTCGGGCATGGTGGCGTGGCGGCCGAGGCCGAAAAGCTGGGGGTGCCGCTGCTGGCCGAGATCCCGCTGCACCTGGATATCCGGACATCCTCGGACGGGGGGGCGCCGATCGTGATCAGCAAGCCCGACAGCGCGCAGGCCGATGGCTTCCGCCGCGTCGCGCGGGCTCTGATCGCGGCGGGGAAAGGTTGAGCGAGGCGCCGCGTTTCCCGCCGCTGCTGCGCGGGGTGGCGGTGCCGGCCGGCACCGATCCGCTCTTGCGTGCCGAGGCGCGGGCGCGCGAAGGCTGCGACGCGGGGACGCTGTTCCACGATATCCGGGCCGACCGCCTGCGCGCGGCCATCGTTTTCGCGCCCGAGGTGCCGCTGGAGCGCGCGATGGTCATGCTGCCGCTCTGCGCGGTGGGGTTTCAGAACGCCTTGGGCGCGCTGGCCCCGCCCGAGGTGGGCGTTCACCTGGGCTGGGACGGTGCGCTTTACCTCAACGGCGCGAAATGCGGCCGCCTGCGCGTGCGGGCCGACCCGGTGGCCCGAGGCGTGGTGCCCGGCTGGCTGGTGATCGGGCTGGATCTGCGCGTGATGATGTTTTCCGACGCGCCCGGCGACACCCCCGAGCGGACCTCGCTGCATGACGAGGGCTGCGCCGGGATCGCGCCGGTGCAGCTGCTCGAAGCCTGGGCGCGGCACATGCTTGTCTGGATAAACCGCTGGTCGGACGAAGGCGCCGCGCCGCTGCATGGCGAATGGACGGGGCTGGCCCGGGATCTGGGCCGCAGGGTTGAATTCGGCGGCCAGCGCGGCACATTCCTGGGCGTGGACGAGCATTTCGGGATGCTGCTGCGCGACGGCGACACCACACGCCTGATCCCGCTGACAACGCTGATCGAAGGACGATGACATGAAACTTGCCCGCGCGATCCATTTCGACGAAAGCGACCGCAACGTGTTCCACAGCCCCGCGCGCACCGGCGAATGGGCGATCAGCGGCGGCTTCGAATTCTCCAACTGGGGCGAGGCGGATCTGACCGGCAAGGCGCGGCAGGCCTTTTCCAACGGATGGCTGGGGATCGAGACCTTCGGGCGGGTGACCTTCGTGGCGGTAACGCAGATCGAGCCGTCCGAACTCGCGGCGCTGGAACATGGTCTGGCGCGGCATTTCGTCGATTTCTATGGCGCCCCGAACGAGGACGCCGCGCTGTCGGTGGCGCGTGACGAGATCGCCCACATGATCGAGCTTTGCGAAGATCACGCCCCCAATACCCTGCTGACCGTCAGCCGCGAGCTGACCGATGCGGGGGTGCGCGAACAGTTCCGCCTGATCCGGGCCGAGGATGCCGGTCTGGAACAATTCGCGATTCACGGTGATTTGCCGAATTGAACCGGCCGTCATCGGCCCGATCCCCCCCGATTTTGACTGGACAGGTGCGGCTTTCCTGCCGCATTCTCATGTCAGGATTACGAAAACCAGGCGTGTTGCGAAAAATATGCAGGATTTTGCAAGCAGCCTTGACCGATCTATCGGCCTGATCATTTCCGGTGATGCCGAGCTTTGGGCGATCGTCCTGTTGTCGCTGCGGGTCTCGCTGAGCGCGGTCGTGATCGCCGCGGTGATCGGGATGCCACTGGGCGCGGCGCTGGCCGTGGCCCGGTTTCCCGGCCGGCAGGTGCTGATCGTTTTGCTGAATGCGCTGATGGGTCTGCCGCCGGTGGTGGTCGGGCTCTTGCTCTATCTGATGCTGTCGAACGCCGGCCCCCTGGGGATGCTGCAACTGCTCTACACCCCCACCGCGATGATCCTCGCGCAGGTGGTCCTGGTCATGCCGATCATCGCCGCGCTCAGCCGCCAGGTGGTGGAAACGCTGGACCGGGAATATTCCGAACAGCTCCGCTCTTTCGGCCTGTCGCGGCTGGGATCGGTTCCCACGCTGCTCTGGGACGGGCGGTTCAGCCTGTTGACGGCATTCCTGGCGGGCTTCGGCCGCGCCATCGCCGAGGTCGGCGCGGTCATGATCGTGGGGGGTAACATCAACCATGTCACCCGGGTGATGACCACGACCATCGCCCTGGAAACCTCGAAGGGGAACCTGGCGCTGGCGCTGGCCCTGGGCACGATCCTGATCGTCCTTGCCATAGCCGTGAACGCCGCGACCTCGCTAATGGGCGGCACCGCGCGGAGGCTGGCCCATGCGTGATCTCCGCCTGCCCGATCCACGCAGTTGCATCGCAGCGACGCCCGCGGTGCGCGATCTGCCGATCGCCGTTCAGGGATTGCGCTTCGAGAGCGGTGGAAAGACCTTGCTGGACGTGCCGGAACTGACGATCGACGCGGCCGGCCCGACGATGATCCTTGGCCCGAACGGCGCCGGGAAGAGCGTTCTCGTGCGGCTGCTGCACGGGTTGCTGGAACCGGCGGCAGGTCAGATCACGCTCGCCGGGCGCCGGCCCGACCGCGCGGCACGCATCCGCCAGGCGATGGTGTTCCAGCGCCCGGTGCTGCTGCGCCGGTCGGTGGCGGGAAACCTGCATTATGTGCTGCGTATCCGCGGCGTGCCACGGGCCGAGCGACGATCGCGGGTGCGCGACCTGCTGGCGCATGGCGACCTGGCCGGCAAGGGGCACCAGCCGGCCCGCTCGCTGTCCGGCGGGGAAGAACAACGCCTTGCGTTGCTGCGCGCCCTGGCGGCGTCACCGGAAATCCTGTTCCTGGACGAACCAACCTCCAGCCTCGATCCCGCCGCGACCCAGCGAATCGAGGCGTTGATCCTCGGCGCGGCGCGGGCGGGCACCAAGGTCATCATGGTCACCCATGACCTGGGGCAGGCCCGCCGGCTGGGGCAGGAGATCCTGTTTCTCAATGCCGGGCGCGTCGAAGAGCAGACACCCGCCGCCCGGTTCTTCCCGCGCCCCGCCAGTGCGGCGGCGCGGGCCTTCGTCGATGGTCAATTGCTCGTCTAGCGCGATTTTTCCGACCCCAGGGGAGTTTCGCCATGCTCAAAGGCATCCTCATCGCTCTCTCGCTCGTGCTCGGCACCACATCATCCGCGCCGGCGCAGACCGATTCATTCATCGTGGTCCAGTCGACCACATCGACCCAGAATTCCGGCCTGTTCGAATACATGCTGCCGAAATTCACCGACCAGACCGGGATCGAGGTGCGTGTCGTGGCCGTGGGGACAGGCCAGGCGATCAAGAACGCGATGAACGGCGATGGCGACGTGCTGTTCGTTCATGCCAAACCGGCCGAGAAGAAGTTCGTCGCCGAAGGCTATGGCGTCGCGCGCTTCGATGTCATGTATAACGATTTCGTCATCGTGGGCCCGCCTTCGGACCCCGCCGGAATCAAGGGCATGACCGATGCGACCGATGCGCTGCGCAAGATCGCCGAGGCCAGGGCGCCCTTCGCCTCGCGCGGGGATGATTCGGGCACCAACAAGGCCGAGATGCGCTTGTGGAAGGACGCCGGAATCGACCCGACGACCTTTTCGGGGGAATGGTATCGCGAAACCGGGTCGGGCATGGGCGCCACGCTGAACACCGGCACCGCGATGGGTGCCTATATCATGACCGACCGGGCAACCTGGATCGCTTTCAACAACAAGGGAGATTACGAGATCATGGTCGAGGGCGACCCGCAGCTGTTCAACCAGTATGGCGTGATCCTGGTCAACCCGGAGCGGTTTGCGAATGTGAATGCCAAGGCGGGGCAGACCTTCATCGACTGGCTTCTCGGCGAGGAAGGGCAGGAAATCATTGCGTCCTACAAGCTTGACGGCCAGCAGCTGTTTTTCCCGAACGCGAAGTGAAGCCGGGTCACGGGCAGGGTGCGTTGTATCGCACCCGCCCGAGCCCGGTGATGTCATAGCCCGTCATCCGGGATGCTTGCCCAGCGAAGGTGTCTGTTGAAAAAAATGCCACAAGACGCTGGAACTCATCGGAAAAGTAAGCCTGGCGCCAGATCAGGAGGTCGAATCGCTCTTCCATGAGATCGACAAAGCCAAGGCGCAGCTGTTGCGCCACGGCCTGAAGGCCGAAGGCGGCGTCGGCGGCCCCGTCGAGCACCGGAAGCGCCACGTCGGCCTCGGTTCGCGCGGGGTTTGCGGGCCCCGACAGGGTTTCGGGGTCGATCCCGGCGTCGCGCGCCAGGTGTTCGAACAGTTGCTGGCTGGCGGCGGTCGGCTGGCGGCGCGAAAAGCGCCGCGTGGCAAGATCGGCAAGGCCCGTCAGCCCATCGGGATTGCCGGGCGGCACGATCAATCCGCGGCGGCGGGTGGCAAACTCGATCAACACCAGGGGCTTGCCGGCAAAATCACGCGCCACCTGATCGGCGTTCCAGCCGTCGGGTTCATGCAGGTGCAGCCCGGCGGCCATGGCGTCGCGCCTGGCAATCCGTTCCAGCCCGTCGAGACTGCCGTCGAAGAAACCCGCCAGCCCCGAGCCGGATTCGCGCAAGGCCCAGTCCAGCAACGGATCATGGCTGCCGGCGACGATGCAGGGCAGCGGCTGCGCCCTGCGCGCGGGGCCGCTGCGCGCCGCGGCGATCCATGCCTCGATCTCGGCGCGCGGAAACAACAGCTTGCCGACCACGCGCACGCAGGGCATGTCGCCCCCCGACGCAAGGTCATAGACCTTGCGTTCCTTTATGCGCAGCAACTCGGCCACCTCGGCCGTCGTCAGATATTCGGGGCTCATGATGCGGTCGCTTTCATGCCCCCGATCTAGCCGGTTTCGAGCCCTCGTGAAAAGGGCGATCGAAGGCCTGCGCCTATGGGATGATCCTTGTGTATTTCGTGCCTTCCAGCGAGGCGCCGATGATCAGCCCGGCCTGGCCGAAAACGATGGCGATGATCGGGTCCATCGCGGTCAATGTCTTGGCGCTGAGATTGCCGGCCTGATCGTTCACCGCGTATTCCAGATCGGCGCCGGCGGACCATCCGGCCGATCCCCGGAACTCGCTCAGCGCCTCGGGGGTCATGAAAAACAGCGCGTGGGCATATTGCTGCGCGCCGATCTGAAACCCGAAAGAGCCCTGCGTCGCCGAGTAATAGTCGACCGTCACGTTGTCGATGCGCAACGCCCCCCGCCCGAAGGAACCGCCGACGAAGAAGCCGGCCTCGGTGATCAGCGGCATCCACAGAACGCCCAGTGCCTTGTCGGCAAGGGCCCTGGTGCCGGGATATTGCGAGAACAGGTAATCCCGGGTGGCGTCCACCCGCGCGTCCAGCGTTGCGGCGTTGCTGTTACCCACGCCATTGCCGCAGGCGGCGGTGAACGCGGTGCCGGCGCCGGCGGCCAACAGGAAGGATCGGCGCGATAGCGTGCTCATGTCTCTGACCTTCATCTCTGCCTCTGCCTGACGGCCTTTTGTGGCCGTTTCGGCAAGATTAGGTTGATTTTGCCCCGCTGTCATCAATTCTCGTGCCGCAGCGGCGAAAACCTGCGATTCAGCCAGCCTTCAGCATTTTCGCAACGGCGGGGGCGAAATAGGTCAGTATCCCGTCGCAGCCGGCGCGCTTGAACGACAGAAGGCTTTCCAGCATCACCTTTTCACCGTCCAGCCAGCCGTTTTGCGCGGCGGCCTGCAACATCGCGTATTCGCCCGAGACCTGATAGGCATAGGTGGGCACGCCGAAATTGTCCTTCACCCGGCGGCATATGTCGAGATAGGGCATGCCGGGCTTTATCATCACCATGTCCGCGCCTTCGTTCAGGTCGCGCTGGATCAGGCGCAGCGCCTCGTCCGAATTGGCCGGATCCATCTGATAGGTGGCCTTGTCGCCGGTCAGCACGCCGCTGGCGCCCACGGCATCGCGGAACGGTCCGTAGAAGGCCGAGGCGTATTTGGCGGCATAGCTCAGGATGCAGACATTGGTGTGGCCGGCCGATTCCAGCGCGGCGCGCATCGCGCCGATGCGACCGTCCATCATGTCCGACGGGCCGAGGATGTCGGCGCCGGCCTCTGCCTGGGCCAGGGCCATGCGCACCAGCGCCTCGACCGTTTCGTCATTGACGATTTCGCCGTCGCGCACGATTCCGTCATGGCCATTCGCGTTATAGGGGTCCAGCGCGATATCGGTCATCACCGCGATGCCGGGCACTGCGGCCTTGATCGCGCGGATCGCCCGGTTCGACAGGTTGTCGGGGTTCCACGCCTCTTCGCAGGTCGCGGTCTTCAGCGACGCGTCGGTATAGGGAAAGATGCAGAGCGCCGGAATCCCCAGCTCCGCCGCCTGCTGCGCCGCCGCCACGGCGCGATCAATGCTCAGACGGTTGACGCCGGGCATCGAGGCGACCGGCTCGGCTAGGTCGTTGCCGTCACGCACGAAGATCGGCCAGATCAGATCCTCGACGCTCAGCGCGGTTTCCCGCACCAGGCCCCGGATCGCGGCGGATTTGCGGGTGCGCCGCAGACGCGCGGCGGGAAACGGGGCAACGGTCGGGCGCATTTCGGCCTCCTGGATGCGGTTTTCTGTCTGGGTGGCATGGATTCGGCCGGTCCTCAAGTGTAGGAATGACGCGCCGCGACTCCGATCGAGCGGCCATGGGGGAAAACCGGGGGCAGGATTGGATAGCTACAAGACCGTTTTCGAGGTGATCGACATGCGGTCCTTCTCGAATCTGTGGTACTGGATCATGCTGGCCGTGGTCTGGTCGGCGGCGTCGCACCGCGTTCTGGGGGTGCCGTTCGACCTGATTCAGCGGGCCGGGCGCCATGGCGGGCAGTTCGAGGCCGACATGCACGATCTGGTGCGTATCTATACCGCGCGGATCATGATGATCGCCCGCACATCGGGGATGTGGCTGCTGGGGCTGGCGTGCTTCCTGTTGACCATGCTGGCGCTGCTGGGCTTCGTCTATGCGATCGAGTTCGCACAGGCGCTGTTCCTGATCGCCATGCCGATGAGCATCGTCGGCGCGCTGTCGATCCGCGCGGCGCAGGTCATCCGTGCCAGGGGGCTGCACGGGGCGGCGCTTCGCAAGCGGCTGATCGCGCATCGACGCATCACCCAGGTGATCGGGATGCTGTCGATCCTGGTGACGTCGTTCTGGGGCATGTACCAGAACCTCTCGCTGGGTGTTCTGGGTGGTTGACAGCGCAGGTCACACCATTAACTGACAGCTTCATGTCCGAAACCCAACACATCACCGTCGGCGGCGCGCCGGAAGGGTTCGACGCCCGGATCCTGGCGCGCGAGCTGGACAAGGCCGGCCAGCCGGTCTGCCACGTCGCGCGCGATGACAAGCGGCTGGCCGAGATGCGCGCCGCGCTAGCCTTCTTCGCGCCCGATGCGGTCGTGCTCGAATTTCCGGCCTGGGATTGTCTGCCCTATGATCGCGTTTCGCCCAATATGGACGTGTCGGCGGCGCGCATGGCGACGCTGGCGGCGCTGGCGCATGGCGTGCCGGGGCCTTTCATCCTGCTGACCACGCTTTCGGCCGCGACCCAGAGGATCCCGGCCCGCGCCCTGCTGCGCGCCGCCGCGTTTTCGGCCCGTGTCGGCCAGCGCATCGACGAGACCGGCCTGCGCGATTTCCTGGCGCGGATGGGCTTTGCCCAATCGCCGACGGTGATGGAGCCGGGCGATTACGCGATCCGCGGCGGCATCATCGATATCTTCCCGCCGGGGCAATCCGGGCCGGTGCGGCTGGATCTTTTCGGCGATGTTCTGGACGGCGCGCGGCGGTTCGATCCGGCCAGCCAGCGGACCACCGAAAAGCTTGACAAGATCGACCTGGCCCCGGTGTCGGAGGTGATCCTGGACGACGCCGCGATAACCCGGTTCCGGCAGAATTATCGCATCGAGTTCGGTGCCGCGGGCACCGACGACCCGCTTTACGAAGCGGTGAGTGCGGGGCGCAAGCACCAGGGGATCGAACATTGGCTGCCCTTCTTCCATGAAAGCCTGGAGACGTTGTTCGACTATCTGCCCGGCGCTTCGATCTTTCTTGACGACCAGATCACCCCGGCCCGGCAGTCGCGGTGGGAGGGGATCGCCGACCAGTATGAAACCCGGCGCGAGGCGATGGGCGCCAGGAACCGGATCGATACCGTCTACAAGCCTTGTCCGCCGGGCCTGCTGTATCTCGACGACAGCGCCTGGGAGACGGTGATCGCCGGTCACCGGGTGTTGCAGCTCAACCCGTTGCCGCAGGGCACCGGCCCCGGTGTGATCGACGCGGGCGGCCGCATCGGGCGCAATTTTGCGCCCGAACGGCAGCAGGAAAACGTAAACCTTTTCGAGGCGTTGCGCGATCATATTCAGAAACGGCGTCAAGACGGCCCGGTGGTGGTCGCATCCTATTCCGACGGCGCGCGCGAGCGGCTTCAGGGCCTGCTGGAGGATGAGGGGCTGGCCGACGGAGTCAAGGCCGGGGATATCCGCGACGTGGCGCCCGGGCGTGGCGTCTATCTGGTGGTCTGGGCGCTGGAACATGGCTTCACCGGCCCGCAGCTGAGCGTGATCTCGGAACAGGACGTGCTGGGCGACAGGCTGATCCGCGCACCGCGAAAACGCCGCCGGGCCGAGAACTTCCTGACCGAGACGCAATCGCTCAGCCCCGGCGACCTGGTGGTGCATGTGGATCACGGGGTGGGGCGCTATACGGGGTTGGAAACGATTTCGGCGGCCGGCGCGCCGCATGAATGCATCGCGCTGGAATACGCGGGCGGCGACCGGCTGTTCCTGCCGGTCGAGAATGTCGAGCTGCTCAGCCGTTTCGGCCACGAAGAGGGGCTGCTCGACAAGCTGGGCGGCGGCGCCTGGCAGGCTCGAAAGGCGCGGCTGAAGGAACGTATCCGCCAGATCGCCGACCGGCTGATCCGGGTGGCGGCCGAGCGGGCCCTGCGCCGCGCGCCGATCCTGGAGGCGAACCACCACCTGTGGGAAGAATTCAGCGCCCGCTTTCCCTATCAGGAAACCGAGGATCAGCTCCGCGCGATCGAGGACGTGCTGACCGACATGGCCGCAGGCAGCCCGATGGACCGTTTGATTTGCGGCGATGTCGGGTTCGGCAAGACCGAGGTGGCAATGCGCGCGGCCCTGGTGGCGGCGCTGTCGGGCGTGCAGGTCGCCCTGATCGCGCCGACAACGCTGCTGGCGCGGCAGCATGCCCAAAGCTTCCGCGAGCGGTTTCGCGGCTTTCCGGTCACGGTGCGGCAATTGTCGCGCTTCGTGGGCCAGAAAGAGGCTGCCGAAACCCGCGCCGGGCTGGCCGATGGCACGGTGGATATCTGCATCGGCACCCATGCCCTGCTGGCCCGGAACATCCGGTTTCGCAACCTGGGCCTTCTGATCGTCGACGAAGAGCAGCATTTCGGCGTGACCCACAAGGAGCGGCTCAAGCAGATGCGCTCGGACGTGCATGTGCTGACACTGACCGCCACGCCGATTCCGCGGACCCTGCAAATGTCGCTGACCGGGGTGCGCGACCTGTCGATCATCGGAACCCCGCCGGTCGACCGCCTGTCGATCCGCACCTATGTCAGCGAATTCGATGCGGTGACGGTGCGCGAGGCGCTGCTGCGCGAGCATTACCGCGGCGGGCAATCCTTTTTCGTCGTGCCGCGGCTGAGCGACCTGCCCGAGATCGAGGCGTTCCTGCGCGATCAGGTGCCCGAGGTCAGTTTCGTCGTGGCCCATGGCCAGATGGCGGCGGGCGCGCTGGACGACAGGATGAACGCCTTTTACGATGGAAAATACGATGTGCTGCTGTCGACGACGATCGTCGAGTCGGGCCTGGACATTCCTGCCGCCAACACGATGATCGTCCACCGCGCCGACATGTTCGGGCTGGCGCAGCTCTATCAGATCCGGGGGCGGGTGGGCCGCTCCAAGACGCGCGCCTATGCCTATCTGACGACCAAGCCCCGCGCCCCGCTGACGCCCTCGGCGCAAAAGCGGCTGCGGGTGCTGGCCAGCCTCGATTCGCTCGGCGCCGGCTTCACGCTGGCCAGCCAGGATCTGGATATCCGCGGGGCCGGCAACCTGGTGGGCGACGAACAGTCGGGCCATGTGCGCGAGGTCGGGTTCGAATTGTATCAATCCATGCTGGAAGAGGCGATCGCCAAGATCCGCACCGGCGTGATGGAGGGGGTGGCCGAGGCCGACGAGCACTGGGCGCCGCAGATCAACCTTGGCGTTCCGGTCCTGATCCCGGAGGATTATGTGCCCGATCTCGACGTGCGGCTGGGCCTTTACCGGCGCCTTTCGGGATTGACCACCAAGGTCGAACTCGAAGGTTTCGCCGCAGAGTTGATCGACCGGTTCGGTGAATTGCCGAAAGAGGTGAACACGTTATTGCTGATCGTGCGGATCAAGGCGATGTGCAAGCGGGCCGGGATCGGCAAGCTCGATGGCGGTCCCAAGGGCGCGACCATCCAGTTTCACGACAACAAGTTCGCCTCGCCCAAGGGGCTGGTGGAATTCCTGGAGGATCAGCGCGGAACCGCCAGGGTGAAGGACAACAAGATCGTCATCCGCCGGGACTGGCGCAAGGACAGCGACAAGATCAGGGGGGCCTTCGCCATCGCCCGCGATCTTGCCGAGAAGCTGCGCGACGAAAGGAAGAAGGCCAGCGAAAAGACGGCCGGACAGGCCGCGCCGGTCAATCCTCGTCCGGCATCATGACGAACAGCAGGCGCGCGCTGCCGATCGCCAGCACCGCGCCGATCGCCAGCGGCACGGGGGTGCCATCGAATGCCAGCCCGACCGGCGCCGCGAGGATCACCGCAAGGATCGTCGATGTCGCCCCGATCACCGAGGCGGCCATCCCCGCGATATGACCCAGCGGCTGCATCGCCAGCGCGTTCAGATTGCCGATGGTCAGCCCCATCATCCCGAACAGGGTGACCGACCAGGCGACATAGGCCGGGAACGCGGCCCAGGTCGGGAACAGGCCCAGCCCGAAACTGGCCAGCATCGCCGACGAGATGATCAGTTGCACACCCAGCGTGACCCGCACGAGGAACCGCATGCCAAGCCGGCCCACCAGCCGCGCGTTGGCCACGCTTGCCGTGCCGGCCAGCACCGCGATCAGCCCGAACCAGATCGGGAAACTGTCGCCCTTTCCGAAATACTGGTCGAAGATCTGCTGGGTCGAGGACAGAACCATGAAAAGGGTCGAGAAGATCAGCGTCTGCACGACGATGGCGATTACCACGCGGCGATGCGTGAACACCTCGCGCGCCGCTTGCCACAGCAGCCCGGGCTCCAGCGCGCGGCGGTTTTCGGGGCGCAATGTCTCGGGCTGGCGCAGGGTGAACCAGCCGATCGAGACGAGCGAGAACATCACGAAGGCCCCGAAAATGCCGCGCCAGCCGGTAAACGCCATGATCGCCGCCCCCAGCGACGGTGCAATCGCCGGCAGCAGCGTGAAGATCATCATCACCAGTGAAATCATCCGGGCCATGTCCCGCCCGGAATAAAGATCGCGCACCACCGCCAGCGAGACCACCCGCGGCCCGGCCGCGCCCAGCCCTTGCAGCACTCGGGCGGCCAGCACCAGTTCCAGCGATTGCGACAGCCCGGCCAGCACCGCGCCGGCGATATAGAACGCGCCGCCCAGCAGGATCATCCGGCGCCGTCCGAAGGAATCGGACATCGGCCCGGCGATCAGCGTGCCCAGCCCCATGCCCAGCATGAAGCTGGTGATGATCAGCGGCGCGCGGTTCACCGCCTCGGGCGTCAGATCCTGCGCGATGGCCGGCAGGGCAGGCAGCATCGCGTCGATGGAAAAGGCGATGGTGGCGAACATCATCGCGGTCATGGCGACGAATTCGGCCTGGCCGGGCTGTCTGGTCGGGGCGATCATGATTTGTTCGGACGGGGTGACATGGCGCCGGTTCTGGGCCGAAACGCCGCCAGTGACCAGTGCATTCGCGCAGGGCAGGCTGCGCGGCGCTGCAATGCGGCGCGGGCAAGGCCGGTCATTGCGCCCCGTCTTGCAGTTTCTCCTGCAACTCGGCGATCACGCTGTCCCAAAGCTCGGGCGGCTGGGCGCCCACCACGACATGCTGATTGGCGATGATGAAGGTCGGCACACCGGTGACGCCGCGCGCACGGGCGTGGCTGTCTCGGTCGCGGATCAGCTGGGCATCGGCCGCGCTTTCCAGCAGGCGTCTTGTGGCTACGGGGTCCATCTCGGCCCGTTCGGCCACTTGCACCAACACCTCTTTATCGCCGATATCCCGGCCTTCCTGGAAATAGGCGTCGAACAGGAAGGACACGACCGGTGTCTGCCGCCCCTCGATCCCGGCCCAGTGGATCAGCCGATGCGCATTCAGCGTGTTCGGGGTGCGCGCGATGGCGCCGAAATCGATTGTCAGCCCGGCGGCCTCGGCTGCCTCGGCAATCGTGGCATAGACCTTCGCGGCCTGCGTCTTGCCGCCGAATTTCGTCTCCAGATAATCGCGCCGGTCCATGCCGCCGGCCGGCATGTCGGGGTTGAGCTGGAACGGGTGCCATTCGATGGTGAAGGGGTGATCGGGATGGCGGGCCAGCGCCTGATCCAGCCGCGCCTTGCCGATATAGCACCATGGGCAGATCGGATCGGACAGGATATCAAGTTTGATCATGGCGGCTCTCCCATTCCTGCCGCAAGGCCTTGCGGTTCAGCTTGCCGTTGCCCCCCCGCGGCAGCGTATCCACATGAACGAACAGGCGCGGCTGCTTGTACCGTGCCAGGCGTTCGGCGGCAAAATCCCGCAACATGGCCTCATCGGTCGGCGTGCCGGTATAGAACGCGGCGATCACCGTGGCATCGGCCTTGACCTGCAATTCGGTCGCCGCGACCTCGTTGATCGCGGGATGGTCGGTCAGGGCGGCCTCGACCTCGACCGGCGAGACGCGGAAACCGCCGGCATTCATCATGTCATCGACACGGCCCAGATAACGCACGGCACCGTCCGCGGCCATCTCGACCATGTCGCCGGTCAGGAACCATTCGCCCGCGAACCGCGCCGCCGTCTCCTCGGGCGCCTTCCAGTAGCCCAGCATCAGCCCCGGGTCGCGGCGCGATACGGCCAGCTGGCCGGGGGCGCCGCGGTCCACCGGGGCCAGATCGTCGCCCAGAACCGCAAGGCGCCTTCCCTGTTGCGGATAGCCCGAGGCCGGCGGCGGCGCGGGACGCGCGGGCGCGCCCGAGACGAAGGTCGAACATTCGGACATTCCGAGCGCCTCGTAGATCGGGGTGCCGGTCGCCGCGATCCAGGCCGCGCGCGTCACCTCGGGCAGTTTCTCGCCAGCGGACAGACCGTGGCGCAGCCTGGGCATTGCCGGCAGCGGCCGGGCACGCAGCATCTGTCGAAAGACGCCGGGCGCGGCGGCGAAGATCGTGGCATCATGCCGCCGGAGCAGCAATGGCAGGGCGTCGGGGGTGACGCCGGCGCCGGGGATCAACGCCGTGGCGCCGAGCGCCCAGGGGTCCAGCAGCCCTGTGCCCAGGGTATAGGTCCAGTTGAACGCCCCGGCATGCAGAAGACGATCGTCGCGGGTCAGCCCGTACCAGCCATCCCACATCATCCGGCGCGCCCAGACCGCCCGATGCGCGTGCAGCACGCCGCGCGGGCGTCCGCCCGTGCCCGAGGTGTAGATCACGTAGGCCGGGCGATCCGGATCGCCCATGGCATAGCTGCCGGGGGGATGATCGAACAGCGCTTCCAGCGCGGCGCCGTCGATCACCGGGATCGGTCCCGCCGGCAGGGCAATGCAGGGTCCGGCAATGATCAGCGCCGGGTCTATTTCGGCGGCCAGCCGGCCGATCTCTTCCGCCGTCAGCTGCGCCGAGGTGGGGACCGGCATCAGCCCCGCCGCGATCGCGCCCAAAAAGGCGATGGGGAAGTCGACGGTATTGCCCAGGCGCAGCAGCACCGGCGCGCCGGAAGGCAGGCCCATCGCCGTCAACCCGCCCGCGACACCGCGCACGGCGCGCTCCAGCCGCGCGTAATTCCAGCGTTCGGCGCCGGCCGGGGTCACCACGGCCAGGGCGATCTTGTCGGGGATATCGGCCGCCGGCGCCAGAACATGGGCCGCCAGGTTGAACGGTGAGGGGCAGGGCGGCGGGGCGCCGTCGTCAAAGATCGCTTGCATGGCGTCGTGCTAGCGTCGGGGCGCGCCGGTTGCAAGCGCACTGCCGACTCGGCGCTGCGCCACCCGAGCGCCCGAAAGGGCGCGAGACAGGCGCAATGACCGCCCGCAGGGCGGTCGCCGCCGGGTCCATCAGTCGGCGGGCGCCTTGAAGGGCCGGGTCAGGAAGGCGGGGACATGATCGCCCATGCCGATGATCCGGCCATCCTTGTCGCGCGCGGCGGGTTTGCCCTCCTGTCCGGCTTGTCCATCCTGTTCGCCGGAGGACGAAGCGGATTTCACCGGGGCCTTCTTTTCGGCCGTGCGCTTTCGCGAGTCGCGCCTGGCGCGGGGGGCGGGCTTGTCCTGCGGCGTTTCGTCGGCCGACCCGGCCGATGCCGGGTCTTGCGTGACCGGTTGCGCCGCAGGCTCGGCCGTTTCAGTCTCGGGCGCCGCGTCCTGCACCTCGTCCGCGGGCGCATTCCGCCCCGCCGCCAACGGGTTGTCGACGCGCGGAATCTCGCGCTGCACCAGCCGTTCGATATCGGCCAGGTTCTTCTCGTCGCTGGGAACGCAGATCATCAGCGCGCGTCCCTTGAGGCCGGCGCGCCCGGTGCGCCCGATCCGGTGGACATAATCCTCGGCATGGCTGGGCACGTCGTAGTTGAAGATATGGCTCACCGCCGGAACGTCCAGCCCGCGCGCCGCCACGTCCGAGGCGCACAGAAACCGCAACTCGCCGTCGCGGAAGGCGGTCAGCGTGCGCGTCCGCTGCGACTGGTCCAGGTCGCCATGGATCGGCGCCGCGTCATAGCCGTATTTCTTCAGCGCCTTGGCGACGATATCGACCTCGGTCTTGCGGTTGCAGAAGATGATGGCGTTCTTGCAGGCCGCGCCCTCGCGCTCGATCAGGGCGCGCAGAAGGTCGCGTTTCTCGCTCGCCTGCCGATCCTTGCGCGATGGCTTGAACATCACCACGCCCTGTTCGATATTCTCGCCGGTGGTCGCGGCCCGGGCGACCTCGACCCGTTCAGGATTCGACAGGAAGGTGTTGGTGATCCGCTCGATCTCGGGCGCCATGGTGGCGCTGAAGAACAGCGTCTGGCGGGTGAACGGGGTCAGCTGGAAGATCCGCTCGATATCCGGGATGAAGCCCATGTCGAGCATCCGGTCGGCCTCGTCCACCACCATGATCTGCACGCCGGTCAGCAGCAGCTTGCCGCGTTCGAAATGGTCCAGCAAGCGGCCCGGCGTGGCGATCAGCACGTCGACGCCCTTGTCGATCAGCGCATCCTGTTCCTTGAACGACACGCCGCCGATCAGCAATGCCTTGGTCAGCTTGGTGTTCTTGGCGTAGATGTCGAAATTCTCGGCGACCTGGGCGGCAAGCTCGCGGGTCGGCGCCAGCACCAGGCTGCGGGGCATACGCGCGCGGGCGCGCCCGCGCGACAGCATGGTGACCATCGGCAGCACGAAGCTGGCGGTCTTGCCGGTGCCGGTCTGGGCGATGCCCAGCACGTCACGCCCGGCAAGCGCATGCGGAATCGCCTGCGCCTGGATCGGGGTAGGGGTTTCGTATCCGGCATCGGTGACGGCAGAGAGAACTTTGGGATCAAGCCCCAAATCGGCGAAAGTGGTCATTCAGGTCCCTTGGATTGCTGCGGCATCCGTTCGGCCGCAAATCCGCGCGGCCCGATCGACCGTATTGCCGATCTTCAACTGCCGGCCACCCTTATGCCATCGCGAATGGCAGGTCAAGGCGGGCGATCCGGCCGGGCGGCGGCGGACTCAGACCTGCATTTCCTTGATCGCGCTCAGCGTCAGCTCCGGGTGGTCGCGGGCGACCCTGTCGATATCCCATTGCAAGCGGGTCAGATAGACAAGGTCACCGTCATTGTCGCGCGCGATGTGCTGCTTGTTGGCGGTAATGAACTTGTCCACCGCGGCCTTGGGGCCGGTGATCCAGCGCGCCGAGGTGAATCGCGAGGGCTCGAAACGCACCGGCAGCCCGTATTCCTGCTCGATACGGCTGGCCAGCACCTCGAATTGCAACTGGCCTACCACGCCGACGATGAATCCGGCGCCCATCATCGGCTTGAACACCTTGGCCGCGCCTTCCTCGGCGAACTGCATCAGCGCCTTGTCCAGGTGCTTGGCCTTCATCGGGTCGCCGGCGCGGCAGCTTTGCAGCAATTCCGGCGCGAAAGACGGAAGCCCGGTGAAGCGCAGGTTTTCGCCCTCGCTCAGCGTGTCGCCGATTCGCAGCTGGCCGTGATTGGGGATGCCGATGATGTCGCCGGCCCAGGCCTCTTCGGCCAGTTCGCGGTCCGAGGCCAGGAACAGCACCGGGCTGGCGACGCTCATCGCCTTGCCGCTGCGCACATGGGTCAGCTTCATGCCGCGCCTGAAATGGCCCGAGGCCAGGCGCAGAAAGGCCACCCGGTCGCGGTGCCTGGGGTCCATGTTGGCCTGAACCTTGAAAACGAATCCGGTTACCTTGTCCTCTTCCGGCGCGATCTGGCGCGGCTCGGCGGCCTGAACCTGTGGCTCGGGGCCGTAGCGTCCGATGCCGTCCATCAGTTCCTTCACCCCGAAAGAGTTGATCGCACTGCCGAACCAGATCGGCGTCATGTGCCCTTCCAGCACCGCGGCGGGGTCGAGTTCGGGCAACAGGCCGCGGGCCATCTCGACCTCTTCGCGCAAGCGTTCCAGCAGATCGGCCGGGACGTGCTTTTCCAGAGCCGGGTCGTCCAGCCCCTCGATCTTGATGCTTTCGGCCACCCTGTTGCGATCGGCGCGGTCCATCAGTTCCAGCCGGTCGCGCAGCAGGTCGTAGCAGCCGAGGAAGCTGCGCCCCATGCCGATCGGCCAGCTGGCCGGGGTCACGTCGATCGCCAGGTTCTCCTGGATCTCGTCGATGATGTCGAAGGTGTCGCGGCTCTCGCGGTCCATCTTGTTGCAGAAGGTCAGGATCGGCAGGTCGCGCAAGCGGCAGACCTCGAACAGCTTGCGGGTCTGGCTTTCGACCCCCTTGGCGCCGTCGATCACCATGATCGCCGCATCCACCGCAGTCAGCGTGCGATAGGTGTCCTCCGAGAAATCGCTGTGGCCGGGCGTGTCCACCAGGTTGAAGCGAAGCCCGTCGTAATCGAACGACATCGCCGAGGCCGAGACCGAGATGCCGCGGTCCTTTTCCATCTGCATGAAATCGCTGCGCGTGCGCCGCGCCTCGCCCTTCGCGCGCACCTGGCCCGCCATCTGGATCGCGCCGCCGTAAAGCAGGAACTTCTCGGTCAGCGTGGTCTTGCCCGCATCGGGGTGCGAGATGATGGCGAAGGTGCGCCGCCGGGCGATCTCGGCGGGCAGGTCGGGGCGGTTGGCGGATGCGTCCAGCATGGGCGCCATATAGGCCGTGCCGGGCGCGGGCGCAATCGCCCCGCGTTACTGGCGCCGGCTCGGCGGACGATGCAGCGCGGCAGGGCCGATCCGGGCCAGCAGGGCGCGGTCGGCCTCGGTTCCGAAATGCGGCTGCTGGCGGGTGCCCGGCAATTTCCCCCGCACCTCGCGCGCCATGTCCTCGGGCAGGCGGCTCAGCGCGCCGTCATTGACCAGCAGGCTTTCGGTGGGCGTGCATTCGGCATAGATGATTTCATGCGCCGCGAAGATCAGGTGGAAATATTCGACAAAGCCGCCGCGGCGCAGGAACACGTTCTCGCCATCCACCAGGTCGCGGGCGCGGACCAGCAATTCGGCCGTTTCGGTCAGGCGACGGGCGCCGCGCTGATAGACGAAGATACGTTGATCCTGGCTGACGATCAGGTCGGATTCATTGGCCAGCACACCGCGCTCGATGACCACCGGCGCATAGGCGCCCACTGCGCGCACCGTGCGCTTGCCGATCCAGCGCACCGGCTGCGGCCCGTGATCGCGGGTCAGCACCCGGTCACCGACCGCCAGCCGTTCGACCGCGCGCTGGCAGCCGTCGGCCATGGTGATCAGCGTGCCGCGGGTCACCGCGACCGGCGTGATGTCGGACAGACGAACCTCGCCCGGGTCGGCCATGGCGGTCAGCAGCGTATAGGGCACTTTCGGCTCGATCGGGGCCATCGGCAGGACATGCAGGCTGCGCCCCTCGGCACCGGCGGCACGAAGACCGATGAGAAGCAGATCCACCCGATGCCCGTCCGGGCCCATCCAGGTCAGCCGGGCCTCGAGCGTCAGCGCATCGCCGGCCCGACCCAGCTGCGAGCCGGTCGCAACCGAATGCCCGCGCTGTCCGGCGGGCAAGAACCGCCGGTTGCGCGCGTCGCCCTCATCGCCGTCGTGAATCCTGAGCTCCCGCGGGCCGGCATCGGCGCGCAGTTCGTAGACATCGCCGAGGCAGAGCCCATCCAGCGGCATCAGCGGATCGCCGAAATTGGCGCCCGACACCACCTCGAAATCGACCGCGGAAAAGACCTCGACGGCGTAGCTTGTCACCGGTCCGGCAGGGACATCGACAGTCATCGCAAATACTCGTCCTGTTCGAGGCGCCGCGACCCGCACGCCAGCCCCGCGGTTGATCCCAAACACTACAAGGATCGGCGCGATGCGGCAACGCCGGGGGCCGGGCATTGGCGTGGCCATTTCGGGGCATTGTTTCGTCAGGTCGAACAATCCTTTCGGATATGCCCGCTTCTTGTCCGCCGTGACACGGCCCCGGGGGCGACGGGCAGGGGCGGGATCAGGCTTTCCGCCTGCGGCGCATGATGCTAACCCGAGGCAAGGCGAAAAAAGATGGGAGCGGATGAATGGATCTTGGAATTTCGGGAAAACGCGCGCTGGTCTGCGCATCCTCCAGGGGGCTCGGGCTGGGCTGCGCCGAGGCCCTGGCCGAAGCGGGGGTCGATCTGGTGATGAACGCCCGCGGTGCCGAGGCGCTGGAGGCCGCGGCCGAGCGGATCCGGACCACGTACGGGGTGAAGGTCGACGCGATCGCCGCCGACATCACCACCGACGCGGGCCGGGCGCGGGTGCTGGAGGCCGCACATGGCGTTGACATCCTGGTGACGAACGCGGGCGGCCCGCCGCCGGGGATGTGGACCGACTGGACGCGCGACGATTTCATCAAGGCGCTCGACGCGAACATGCTGACCCCGATCGCGCTGATGAAGGCCCTGCTGCCCGGCATGATGGAACGCGGCTGGGGCAGGGTGGTCAACATCACCTCGCAGTCGGTCAAGGCGCCGATCCCGGCCCTGGGGCTGTCGAACAGCGCCCGGGCGGGGCTGACCGGCTATGTCGCGGGGACCGCGCGCCAGGTGGCGCCCCAGGGGGTGACGATCAACAACATGCTGCCGGGGATCCACGCGACCGATCGCGCGCAATCGCTCGACAGCAGCGTGGCTCAAAAAGAGGGGATCACGATCGAAGAGGCCCGCGCGCGCCGCACCGCCACGATCCCGGCGCGCCGCTATGGCACGGCGCAGGAATTCGGGGCCATGTGCGGCTTTTTGTGTTCGCAACATGCCGGATTCATCGTTGGTCAGAACATCCTGCTGGATGGCGGCGGCATCAACGCAACGCTGTGACCCTTGCGGGCGGCGGCGGGGATTGCTATCTCCGCCCCAATCCTGACGCATTCACTCGGAAATGGGGAGAAGCCCGCGTGAGCGACCCGACCTCCCGGCTGGAAATCCGGAACGTGACTCGACGCTTCGGCGGCCGGGCGGTCGTCGATGACGTTTCGCTCAGCGTGATGCCGGGGCAGGTGACCTGCCTGCTGGGGCCCTCGGGCTGCGGCAAATCCACCACGTTGCGGATCATCGCCGGGGTGGACATGCAGGACGAGGGCGAGATCCTCATCGACGGCCGGCTGGTCTGTGACACGGTGTTCCGCGTCCCGCCCGAGCAACGCTCGGTCGGGCTGATGTTCCAGGACTTTGCGCTGTTTCCGCATCTGACGGTGATCGAGAATGTCGCTTTCGGCCTGACCGGTCGCGGCGCCGCTAAACGGGCCCGCGCCGAAGAGATGCTGCGCCGGGTCGAGATGCAGCATTTCGCCGAGGATTATCCGCATCAGTTGTCGGGCGGCGAACAGCAGCGCGTGGCGCTGGCCCGTGCGCTGGCCCCGCGTCCGGGCATCATGCTGATGGATGAACCGTTCTCGGGGCTGGACAACCGCCTGCGCGACGAGATCCGCGACGAAACGCTCTCGGTGCTCAAGGAAGAGGGCGCGGCGGTGCTGCTGGTCACCCATGAGCCGGACGAGGCGATGCGCATGGCCGACGAGATCGCGCTGATGCGCGACGGGCGGATCGTCCAGCACGGGGCGCCCTACAACATCTACAACGCGCCGGTCGACCGGGCCGCGGCCGGTTTCTTTTCCGATATCAACGTGATTCGCGGCACGGTGCATGGCTTGCTGACCGAAACCGCCTTCGGCGCCTTCATGACCCCGGCGCAACCCGATGGCACCGACGTCGAGATCATCATCCGGCCGCAGCATCTGAAGATCGAGTTCGACCGCAATGGCCAGCCGCCGCGCCCGACGCCCGAAAACGGGGTTCCGGCGCGGGCCACGGTGGACAGGGCGCGGTTCATGGGCTCCGAAAGCCTGGTGGAATTCCGGATGGAATTCGACGGTTCGATCCTCAAGGCGACGGTGCCGGGCGTGTTCCTGCCGCGCCCGGGCACGCCGATGTGGTTGATGATCCGACGCGATCGCTGCTTCGTGTTTCCCGTCGATGCCGCGGCCGCCTGAGCCGGGCTAGCCACCCATTTCGCGCGGCCCGCCGGTGGCCGGGTCGGTGCCCAGATAGGGTTTGTTCGCGGTTTTCCAGGCGGCGAACCCGCCCTCGAGATGGGCCACGCGATCGTGCCCCGCGGCCAGGAACCGTTCGGCCACCTTGCGCGAGCGCATCCCCGAGCCGCAATGGAACACGATGCGGCGCCCGGCCTCGGGCGGCATCGATGCGGGGTCGAACGACGACATCGGCGCCAGAAGCGCGCCATGGATCCGTTCGAACATGAATTCCTGCGGCGTGCGCACGTCGATCAGGATGATCGAATGATCCCGCATCCCGTTTTCGACATCGTCGGCTGTCCAGTGTTCCAGCGTTCTGCCGTTCAGATCTTCGCTATGCATGGAGTACTTCCCTTTGTGATGAACCGGTGCCAGATAACCATGAAATCAAGGGAAAAACAGTCTGCACCCTGCGGCCTGCTGCCGCGCAGGGCGGGTTTTTGCCCCGAATCCGCCTGGTGATGCAGAATCGGGCTTTGATCTTTGCGCGCTTATCCATAAATGTGAGGCCCAGATCACAACAAGGGCGCTGCCACCCGCGCCCGAGGGAGAAGACAATGCTCAACAATATCGGCCTTCCCGGCCTGCTGCTTATCGCCGTCGTGGTGCTGGTTCTGTTCGGTCGCGGCAAGATTTCTTCGCTGATGGGCGAGGTTGGCAAAGGCATCACCGCCTTCAAGCGCGGGGTCAAGGACAGCACCGAAGAGCTTGAAAACAACATGGACAGCGCCAAGGACGTGTCGCCCGAGGCCGAAACCAAGGAAAAGGACAAGGCCTGAGCCCTCTGTCCCGCGCCTGAGGCGAAAACCGAATGTTTGATCTCGGCTGGTCCGAACTTCTGCTCATCGGCGTCGTGGCGCTGATCGTGGTGGGTCCGAAAGACCTGCCCGGCATGTTCCATACGCTGGGCCGCTTCACCGCGAAGGCCAAGAACATGGCGCGCGAATTCCAGCGCGCGATGGACGATGCCGCCAACGAATCCGGCATGAAAGACGCCGCCAACGATCTACGCGGGCTGACCAATCCGCGCAAGATGGGTCTCGACAAACTCAAGGACGCGGCCGGCAATTTCGAGAACTGGGATCCGAAACTTCCCGGTAATCCCAAAAAACCGACGCAGGCGGAAACGGCGGACAAGACCGACGGTGGCGCGACCGGGCCGGCATCGGGCGATGCGCAAAAGCCGGCCGCGACGAAATCGGCGGCAAAACCGGCGAAACCGGCCGCGACGGGAAAATCGACCACGGGCAAAGCCGCGACCGGATCGGCTCCGAAAAAACCGGCACAGCCGCAATCGGGCACGGCGAAAAAGGCTGCGGCCGGGAAAACCGCCGCACCGAAGAAAACCGCCGCCGGGAAAACTGCGGCACCGAAGAAAACCGCCGCACCGAAGACGGCGGCCAGAAAGCGCACCACGCGTGCCAAGAGTGACGACGCATGAGCGACGCCGACGAGATCGAAGATTCCAGCGCCCCGCTGATCGAGCATCTGACCGAATTGCGCACCCGGCTGATACGATCGGCGCTGGCCTTCATCGTGGCGATGGTGATCTGCTTTACCGTCTGGAACCCGATCTTCAATTTCCTGACCCAGCCGCTATGCGATGCGCGCGCGGCGATGGGCGACGATTGCGGCCTGATCCTGATCAAGCTGCAGGAAGGTTTCTTCGTCGCGGTCTCGATCTCGCTGCTGGGCGGGCTGGCGCTTTCCTTTCCGGTCATCAGCTACCAGCTGTGGCGTTTCGTGGCGCCGGGGCTCTACAAGTCCGAAAAGGGCGCCTTCCTGCCGTTCATGATCGCCTCGCCCTTCATGTTCTTCCTGGGCGCGGCCTTTGCCTTCTATGTCGTCACCCCGCTGGCCTTCGACTTCTTCCTGGGCTTCCAGCAGCCCGGAACCCTGACCGGCGAGGGCAATCCGGCCTCTTCCTCGATTGCCTTCCAGGGCTCGGCGCAGGAATATCTGAACCTGACGATCAAGTTCATCGTGGCCTTCGGGCTGTGCTTTCAATTGCCGGTCCTGCTGACGCTGATGGGCAAGGCCGGGCTGGTCTCGGCCGCCGGGCTGCGGTCGGTGCGCAAATACGCCGTTGTCGGCATCCTTGTGCTTGCCGCAGTGGTGACGCCGCCCGATGTCATCACCCAGGTGATCCTTTTCGTCGTTGTCTACGGGCTTTACGAAATCTCGATCTGGCTGGTCGCGCGCGTGGAACGCAAGCGCGAGGCGGAATTGCGGGCCCAGGGCCTTTGGTTCGAGGATGACGAAGACGAGAGCGACGCGGCCGATGAGGCCGACCCGCTTGCCGACGATCCGATGCGGCAAGAGTTCGACGATGACGACGATGACACCGGCGGGGATCCGCGCGACTCATGAGCGGCGCGGACCCCCTCGAACGCATCGCCGCCGCGCTGGAACGGCTGCACCCGGCGCCAGATCCCGCGCCGGATTTCGCGGCTGCCGATGCCTTTGTCTGGCATGTTGCGCCCGACCGGCTGATGCCGGTGGGCCGGGTCAACCGGGTGGAGTTGTCATTGCTGGTCGGGATCGACCGGGTGCGCGACATCCTGCTTGAGAACAGCCTTCAGTTCGCCCGCGGTCTTCCGGCCAACAACGCGCTCTTGTGGGGCTCGCGCGGGATGGGCAAGTCGTCGCTGGTCAAGGCGATCCATGCCGAGGTGCTGCGCCGGGGCCACGATCTGAAGATCGTCGAGGTCCAGCGCGAGGATCTGCCCTCGATCGGGCGGCTTCTGACGCTGTTGCGCAATGCCGACACGCGCTTTCTGCTGTTTTGCGACGACCTGTCCTTCAGCCATGACGACGAACATTACAAATCGCTCAAGGCGGTGCTGGATGGCGGGATCGAGGGCCGGCCGGAAAACGTCGTCTTCTATGCGACCTCCAACCGGCGCCATCTGATGCCCCGCGACATGATCGAAAACGAACGCGGCAGCGCCATAAACCCCTCTGAAGCGACCGAGGAGAAGGTCTCGCTTTCGGACCGGTTCGGGTTGTGGCTGGGGTTTCATCCCTGCAGCCAGGACGAGTATCTGGCGATGATCCGGGGTTATTGCGATGCCTACGGCGTGGCGATCGACGACGCCACGCTGCGCGCCGAGGCGATCGAGTGGCAGGCCACGCGCGGGGCGCGTTCGGGCCGGGTGGCGTGGCAGTATTTTACCGATCTGGCAGGGCGGCGCGGGATCGCGGTCTGATCTGCACCGGTCCGTGCAACCCGGCCATGCAGGATCGGCAATGGAAATGTCACCGAAACTGACCTAATTTATGTCTCAAGGGAGGAAACAGCTGAGAATACAGGAGTTTCCACATGGCACTTGCAGATATCACCCACGCCCCGACCGGATTTTCGCTGACAGCACCGTTTCGTGCGATCGGTCGTTTCCTGGTCATGGTCGCCGAATCGACGGAAATGATGCGCCAGGTCGAAAAGCTTAACAACACCAGCGATCAGGAACTGGCCGCGCGCGGCGTGACCCGTCATGACGTGGTCCGCGAAATCTTCGCCAGCCGCTATTACATCTGATCGAAAGATGCGATCGGCAGATGGTGCCGCCGCCCCCCTGCGCGCAACGATACCCTTCGGGGCCATTGCCGACAGGGGCGGCGGCGCGGTCGCATGAAGGCCGGCTTTGCGGGGTGTCAGGTCTGGGCATCCGCCGGCGATTCGGCGCCTGACAGCGAACGGCCCTGCGCCCTGAGCTCGTCACGGAATTCCTGGAACCGCTTGCGAAAGCGCGGCATCCGCAGCCCGCTGTCCTCGACAACATGACGGCACAGGATTCCCGCCAGAAATGATCGCCCGTCATCGTCCAGTTGCCGCAGCAGGCGGCGCAGATAGGGCGGATAGTTGCGGCGGGCGCGATACAACCGCCAGAAAACCGGCTCGTCCAGCACGCCCTCGCAGGCGGCGTCGATCAGGTCGGGCAGGATCCCCATCTCTTCAAGCCGGGAATCCAGATCCGCGTCCAGCAACCGGCAACGCAGCCGGGTGACATTGGGCCGGGCGAACAGCGCGGCATGCATCGCATCATATTCGTTGGCCGGATCGTAAAGGATGAACGCATGTTCGGCCCCGTCCAGCATGTCGGGGGCATAGCCGTAACGATCGGTGAAGTTCAGCCGCCGTTTGCGCGTGAACCGCGGATCCCATTCCGCCACCCGCGGATCCAGCGTGGCCTGCGGCGCCAGCGCAATCACGGTCGCGCCGGGCGCGGCGACCGAGAACGCCGCGGCGGCATAGCCGCACGGGCCCGCACCATAAAACACGACCCGGTCGAACCCGTCGAAAAAGGCGTCGTCCACCAGCCGGTCGAAAAAGCCGTAAATGACCTGGGCGCGGAACCAGTCGCCAGACTCGGTGAAGACGGTCAGGTGCGACCATCCCGAATCCTCGGCCAGACTGGCACCGATCGGCCGTGTGGTGCTGCGTTGGCGCAGCACCGGACCGGATTCGAAGCTGACAAGAAGCGTCGCGTCGCCCTCGGAATACAGCGCGGTATGCGAATCCCCGAGAAATTCCAGCCCGCCGGGATCCTCCCCGGATCCGGCGAGGGTCTGATACCATTCTGAACGCGGCGTTTCGGGGGTCGTGCCGGTGGGCGTGTTCATGGGCCGAGTGCTCTCCGCGACAGATCTCGTTTCAAGGTGATGTCGGATAGATCGCCGATCAATAGGGCAGAAATGGGCAATTGCCCGAATATTTTGGCGACAAGTTTGTCGGAATCCATGAATGTATTCTTGCAAGCGCCCGGTGATGGCTGCAACCCGTTGATGGAACGGCCCGGCAGGCGGGCGCTGTTTGCAGCGCGGCACCCCATATCTGCACGATGGCCCCAGGGGGCGCGACAACCCGCGCCGACCGCTCACCAGTCCCGGCGGAACGTGACCACCTTGCCGTCGGATGTCCTGGGGTAATAGACCAGCCCGGCGCGGCCCATCGCGTCGAACACCCGATGCACCCCCGAAGCGCCGAGTCCCTGCGGGTGCAATGCGATTACCGCCAGGCGCAGATCCGACAGATCGGCCTCTTCCAGAAATTCGGCCTCGGCCCCGACGATGTCGCAGATCAGAACGCTGGGCGCGCATCGCGCGAACGCCGCTCTTGCGTCCAGCATGTCGACCCTGTCGACCGCGATCACACCGCCATGTCCGTCGCCCTGGTCGTCGAACAGCGACGAGGCGGCAAAATCACCGCGCACGAAGAAATCGGCCCGGCCCTGGCGCGGCCCGAGGGCCGCGTTCACCACCTCGACTGTTTCGATGCCATTGGCGGCATGTGCCGCGCGGATATGGGGGATCAGGCGGGCATTGGCCTCGAAGGCGAGAACCCGCCGGACGCCAAGCTTGGCTGCCACCAGCGCGGATGTATAGCCAAGGCCGGCGCCCAGCTCGATCACCCTGTCCGCGGGGACGATGTTGCGCAGGGCCGCATCGGTCAGCTTCCGGTCATAGGCATTGTTTTTCAACAGCATCCGTCGCCGACGCGACACCAGCGCCGGATCGGCGGGAAACCGCAACCCACGCGCGCGGACGAATTTCATGCGGCTGGCATCTTCATCCATTGAACACGTCCGGATCGGCCTTCGGGGCAACTCACGGGGACAAGAGCCGCGGCCCGACAGATCCGCAACCTCGCTGCCGGTGCTTGCCAAATCGCGCCGGATCCGTCAATCGGTAGGCGCCGACGCGGATTGCACGGTTCTTGACGCTGCGGCGCAGCAGGGCGCACTATCGCCTTGCGCGGGCATGACCGGCCGCTTGATTCCGGATCGGGTGGCGCGGGCCGGTTTGAAAGTGATTGAAGGTTTTGCCGCGAATGAATGATAGCCGCGAGGACGTCGAACAAACGCTCGGAATCGGCCGGCACCGGCGGCGATTCCCGGTCTGGCTGAAACTTTCGCTCACCCTGGCCGTTCTGGCCGCCATGCTCTGGTTGCTGGTGCTGCGCCCCGATGGCGGGGCCGATCTCGCCTATCGGACCGAGCCGGTGACCCGCGGCGACCTGTCGGTGACGGTCACGGCCACCGGCACGGTGGAACCGACCAACCTGGTCGAGGTGTCCTCCGAACTGTCCGGCACGCTGCGAGAGGTCACGGTCGATTACAACGACAGCGTCGAGGTCGGCCAGGTCATGGCGCGGCTCGACACCACGAAACTGCAAGCCCAGCTTGCGGTGCAGGAGGCCAGCCTGATCGCGGCAGAGGCGCGGGTCGGGCAGGCGCAGGTCACGCTGCGCGAAACCTTCGAGACATTCGAGCGTCAGCGCAAGCTCAACGAGCGCGGTGTCATATCGGGCACGTCGATCGATACCGCGCGCGCCGCGCTCGAACGGGCCGAGGCGGCGCTCCAGATCGCCGATGCCGAGCGCGCCCTGGCGCAGGCGCAGCTGGACATGCAAGAGGCGGATCTTGCGAAGGCGACGATTACCGCCCCGATCGCCGGGGTCGTGTTGCAGCGAAACGCCGACCCGGGGCAGATCGTCGCCTCGGCCCTTTCGGCGCCGGTGCTGTTCACCATCGCCCAGGACCTGTCGAAGATGGAACTTCACGTCGATATCGACGAGGCGGATATCGCCGCGGTCGCGGTCGGCGACCGGGCGCAGTTCACCGTGGATGCCCATGATGACGAGATCTTTGCCGCCCGGATCGCCCAGATCCGCTATGCCGCGCAGACCGTGGGGGGCGTCGTCAGCTACAAGGCGATTCTCGACATCGACAATTCCGATCTGCGCCTGCGGCCGGGCATGACCGCGACGGCGGATATCATTGTCGACGAGCTGGATGGCGCGCTGCTGGTGCCGAATGCCGCGCTGCGCTTTGCCCCGCCGCGATCGGCACAGGATGACGGGCAGTCCGGCAGCGGCTTGCTGGGGCTGATCATGCCCGACCAGCCCGCGCCCGAGCTTCGCGGTGACGCGGCGGGGCAGAACCATGTCTGGGTTTTGCGCGACGGGACGGCGGTGCAGGTTCCGGTCAGCGTCGGGCCCAGTAACGGACGATACAGCGCAATTCTCGACGGGGATCTTTCCCGGGGCGACCAGGTCATCGTCGATCTGGCCGAAGGCGCGTGACATGAGCCCCGATGCGGAGCCGCCGCAAATCGCGCTGCGCGCAATCACCCGCGTCTATGGCCAGGGCGAGGCAATGGTGCGCGCCTTGCGCGGCATCGACCTGACCGTCGAGGCCGGCGATTTTCTGGCCATCATGGGGCCGTCGGGCTCGGGCAAATCGACGGCGATGAACGTGATCGGCTGTCTCGATACGCCGAGCGCGGGAAGCTATCATTTTCAAGGCGTCGATGTCAGCGGGCTGAGCCGCGACCAGCGGGCGCTTCTGCGCCGCAATTACCTGGGCTTCGTGTTTCAGGGCTACAATCTGCTGCCGCGCACATCGGCGCTGGACAACGTCGAATTGCCGTTGATCTACAAGGGCTTGCCGCGCGCGCAACGGATCGCGATGGCGCGCGAGGCGCTGGACAAGGTGGGCCTGGCGCATCGGGCGCATCACGACCCGTCCGAGCTGTCGGGCGGCCAGCAGCAGCGCGTGGCCATTGCCCGCGCTCTGGCCGGTCACCCCGGGGTGATCCTGGCCGACGAACCGACCGGCAACCTGGACACCACCCGGTCGCGCGAGATCATGGAGCTTCTGAGCGGGCTCAACCGCGATGACGGGATCACCATCGTCATGGTGACGCATGAAGAGGACATGGCCGAATACGCGCGGCGCCATGTCAACTTTCTTGACGGGCTGATCGCCGAGGATCACCTTCACCAAGTCACGGAAGGGTGAAGGATGCTGCTGGAAGCTTTCCGCCTCGCCCTTCACGCGATCTTCCGCAACGCGCTGCGCTCTTTCCTGACGGTGCTGGGAATCGTGATCGGCGTCGCCTCGGTCATCGCCATGGTGACGATCGGGCAGGGCTCGCAGCTGCGGGTGACGCGCGACATGGAATCACTCGGCACCAACACGGTGATGGTGGTGCCGGGGCAGGGCGGCATGCGCCAGGGAGGCTTCACCGCCGATCGTCCCTTCACCATCGCCGATGCCGAGGCGATTCAGCAGGACCTTTCCACGGTCGCGATCGCCGCGCCCTACAACATCACCGGGATCACGGCCGTTTACGGCAACCAGAACCACTTTACCCAGCTTGTCGGCGCCACGACCGAGTTGATGGACGCGATGAACTGGTCGATCGCCGAGGGTCGTGCCTTCAGCGAGGCCGAGGAACGCGCCGGCCGCCCGGTCTGCGTGCTGGGCCAGACGGTTCGCGAGGAACTGTTCGGCAGCATCCCGCCGCTGGGCCAGACCGTTCGGCTGGAATCGCTCGCCTGTGAAGTGATCGGGATTCTCGAATCCAAGGGGGCGACCAGCTTTGGCGAGGATCAGGACGATACCGTGGCGATCCCGCTGAAGACCTTCCAGCGCCGGATTGCCGGTAATGACGATGTGTCGATCATATTCATCGAGGCGCGGGCCGATGTCTCCACCGTGCGCGCGATTCGCGACATAGAGGCGTTGATGCGCGACCGGCGCCGGATTTCATCCGGGGAAGAGGACGATTTCAGCGTGATCGACATGAAACAGATCGCCTCGATCCTGACCGGCATCACCTCGGTGCTGACCGGGCTTCTGTCCGCAGTGGCGGGGGTCAGCCTGCTGGTCGGGGGGATCGGCATCATGAACATCATGCTTGTTTCGGTGACCGAGCGCACGCGCGAGATCGGCATTCGCCTTGCCGTCGGGGCGCAGGCCGGGCAGGTGCTGATGCAGTTCCTTGTCGAGGCGATCGTGCTGTCATTGCTGGGCGGCGTGATGGGAATCGCGCTGGGGCTGGCCCTGGGGGCGCTGGGGGCGCACCTGATGGCGATCCCCTTCGCGCCCGATCCGTTCGTCATCCTAGTGGCCTTCGCCTTTTCGGCCGGTGTCGGGGTGATCTTCGGCTATTTCCCGGCCCGGCGCGCGGCGCGGATGGACCCGATCCAGGCCTTGCGTCACCAGTGAATTGCACCGGCGCGCCATTGATCGGCGTCAATGCGCAGCGCCCCGGTGCGGGGTTTCAATCATTGCCAGCGTCGGATGAGCGGCCGGCGCCCTCTTCCTGCCGCCCGCGGGTTCGACTGCCGGCGGGGGTTCTGGCGCCGCGGGGGTCATGTCCCCGCGGCGATTTTCCCGTCCACGGTCTCTGGAATCCGCGGCCCGGACCCGCCATAGTCACCGCAAGGAGGATCGCCGATGACACGGGCAGAGCATGACCGCATCCCCGAGACCGCGCTGGCCTGGTATCGCGCTGGAAAGGGCGCGGCGCTGGCCACCGTGGTGCAGACCTGGGGCAGCGCCCCGCGCCCGACCGGCAGTCAGCTGGCCATCTCGGGCGCGGGCGAGATCGCGGGATCGGTCTCGGGCGGATGCGTCGAAGGGGCGGTCGTGGTCGAGGCGCTGGAGGCGGTCGAGGACGGCAAGGCCCGGGTTCTGGAATACGGGGTCAGCGACGATGAGGCCTTCGCAGTCGGGCTCGCCTGCGGCGGGGTGATCAGGATCATGGTCGAACCGGTGGGCCCGGCGGGTCTGACCGAGGAGATGCTGGCCGAGCTTGTCGCGCGCCGCGAAGGGCGGGCGCCGGTGGTCTATGTCGTCCACACCGAATCGTGGAACCGGCGGCTTGCCGATGCGAATGATCCGCAGCTGGGCGCCGAGATCGCGCCGCGTGTGCGCGCCGACAGGTCGGGCTTTGCCGAGGATGGGCAAAGCTTCATCGCGATCCATAACCCGCCCCTGCGCATGGCCGTGATCGGCGCGGTCCATATCGCACAGCCGCTTTTGCAGATGGCCCGGCTGGCGGGGTATGACGTGACCCTGATCGATCCGCGCCCGGCCTTCGCCACCGAATCGCGCTTTCCCGGTGAGACCCTGGTCGAGGAGTATCCCGATGACGTGCTGCCCGGTTTCGGCCTTGACGCGCGCACCGCTGTCGTGACGCTGAGCCATGATCCCAAGATCGACGACCCGGCCATTGCCGAGGCATTGCGGGCCGACGTGTTCTATCTTGGCTGCCTGGGGTCCACCCGCACCCATGCCAAGCGCGTCAAGCGGCTGCAAGAGACCGGGTTCGATGCCGATGCCATCGCGCGTATCCATGCGCCCGTGGGGCTGGATATCGGCGCGAATTCGCCCGCCGAAATCGCCATCGCGATCATGGCCGAGGTGACTCAGGCGCTGCGGCGCGGCTGAACCGCGGCTCTGCGGGCGGAAATCGAAGGTTTCCGCAAGCGACGACCGGATCAGGCCGCCGGCGGTTTGCGATGGATCAGCAGCCGGTTGTTGGCCGGCATGGCGATCAATGCGGCCTCTTCCAGCCCGGCCGCGGCGGCAAGCTCGGTGATCCGGTCGGTATCGCGCAGGCCCCATGCGGGATTCTCGGCTCGCAGCCTTTCGTCGAACGCCGCGTTCCCGGCGCCGATCATCCGGCCGGCCTGGATGAACGGGCCATAGATCATCAGCAGACCGCCCCGGGCCAGCCTCTGCCCGGCGCCGGCGATCAGCCCCTCAGTCACCGCGAAGGGCGCGATATGGGTGACGTTTCCGGCGAACACCCCCGATAACGGGCCGAGCGCCGCAACCTGTGGCTGATCGGGCCATGCTGCGGCCGCGTCGATGTCCAGCGGCGGGTGTGGCGGCGCACGCAGATGCGCTGCCCATGCCGCGGCCGAGGCGCGGTGGATCGGGTCGGGATCGGACGGCACCCAGCAAAGCCCCGGAAAGGCCAGCGCGAAGGCGGCGGCATGCTGTCCCGTGCCGCAGCCGATTTCGAGCACCGCCCCGGTGCGCCCGCCGAGAAACGGGGCCAGCGCCGCGATCAACGGCGGCGCATTGCGCGCGAAAACGTCAGAATGCAGCCGTCCGTCGGCGCTGGCAGGAACGGCGCCGGGCCGGTATCGCGCGGTGTGGCCGCTGCTGGGGGCGCGGCGGCCATCCTGCCCGGATGGGCTCACTTGGTGACCGGGCCGATCATCATGACCATTTGCCGGCCTTCCATCTTCGGCATGTTCTCGACCTTGCCGATTTCCTTGACATCCTCGGCAACCCGTTCCAGCAGGTCGCGTCCGAGGTTCTGGTGCGCCATCTCGCGGCCGCGGAACCGCAGCGTGACCTTCACCTTGTCGCCGTTTTCCAGGAATTTCACCACGTTGCGCATCTTCACGTCATAATCGTGCACATCGGTGTTCGGGCGGAACTTGACCTCTTTTACCTCGATCACCTTCTGCTTCTTGCGCGCCTCGGATTCCCGCTTCTGCTGTTCGTATTTGTACTTGCCGAAATCCATGATCTTGCAGACCGGCGGGGTCGCGTTCGGCGAAATCTCCACCAGATCGAGACCGGCCTGTTCGGCCAGTTCCATGCCACGGGCAGGGGTGACCAGGCCGACATTTTCGCCGTCGGCACCGATCAGGCGGATTTCCGGGGCCCGGATGCGTCCGTTTACGCGGGGGCCTGTATCGCGCGTGGGCGGCGCGTTGTGAGGTCTGCGGGCTATGGCGTTGTTCCTTCTGTCATTGAATTGAGTGCGCGGAAATCTAGACGGCGCTCACGGGCGTTTCAACCCGGTAATGGCCTGCACGCGCCGGTTTCGGGTCATTGCCAGGGCGCGGAAAAGAAAACTCTTGCGTGGCGGCGCGTTTACCCCCATATGCATCGGGCGACGTTATCACTGCGACCACTGTCTCCCTTCAAGCGGCTTCAGTTTCGACAATGATCTGACTTAGCCGGGCTGCCGCACTACCGCGGGCAGCGAAGAAAAGGAGATATCACGATGGCCAATGGCACCGTGAAGTGGTTCAACGCAACCAAAGGTTTCGGCTTTATCGAGCCCGAAGGCGGCCGCAAGGACGTTTTCGTGCATATCAGCGCGCTGGAGCGTGCCGGTCTGCATGCGCTCGACGATGGTCAGAAAGTGACCTTCGACGTGGAAGCCGGCCGTGACGGCCGCGAATCCGCGACCAATCTGGCTCTGGCCTGATTTGGGCGGGGCGCCTTCGGGCGCCCCATTCCCCCGCCGGTGCCGCGTGCCCGGCCGCCCTTGACGGTTGAATTTCATCCGACAAAGGCCTTTTCCACAACATATTCCGCAGGTTCCGAATTCGCCCCCTCCCGAAAGCCGATGCTTTCGAGGAGCGTTTTCATGTCTCGATTGAACCCCAGCGAGCCGCAGACCATCGCGCGATCCTGCGAAGGGTCCAGCGGCGGCACGCCCAGATCGGCGAAGACCTTGCCGCTTTGCAGGTTGTCGGTGATGCGGCCCATCTGCGGGCTGTCCTCGCGCGTGGTGGTCGGGTAATAGCGCAGCTTGCCACGCACGAATTCGCCGATCAGCGGGTCGTCGGGCAGGCTTTCGATCAATTCGCGCCCATAGTCGAGCTCGGCCTTCAACCGGCAGGTATGCATCACGATGACCTGTTCGAACTTTTCATAGGTTTCCGGGTCGCGCACGAGGCTGGCGAAGGGGGCGATCCCGGTGCCCGTGGCCAGCATCCAGAGCCGCTTGCCCGGCAACAGCGCATCCAACACCAGCGTTCCCACCGGTTTGGGGCGCAGGATGATCTGGTCGCCCGGTTCGATATGCTGCAACCGAGAGGTCAACGGCCCGTCGGGCACCTTGATCGAATAGAATTCCAGCTCGTCGGCCCAGGCGGGCGAGGCGATGGAATAGGCGCGCATGACCGGCCGTCCGTCCTTGCCCGGCAGGCCGATCATCACGAACTCGCCCGAGCGGAAGCGCAGGGACCGCGGCCGGGTGACGCGGAACGAGAACAGCCTGTCGGTCCAGTGTTTCACCCCGGTCACGGTTTGCGCGTCGGGCAGGGTGGCGGGTTTCGGCGCTGCGTTCTCGGTCACGTCTGGGTCCATCCGTCCTTGATTTCCGGCCTCTGTCTACGCTGCCGCGCACCGGGCGAAAAGCCCCGTGACGGCCGTTGTCACGGGTTAAAGGACGCCGTCACCCGCGGGAAAATGATCTCGATCAAAATTGCTTTGCCGCAATCGCTTGGCTGTGGGAAGATGTTCTGATATTCGCCCGTCGAACTTGCGTATTGGGAAAATTTCCCGGGGAAGTGACGTGACCGACAAACTCGATGAAATCGATCGCCGTATCCTGGCGGAACTTCAACGCGATGCCAGCCAGTCGCTGGACGAGATCGCCCGGGCCGTCGGCTCGTCTAAGACACCGGTCTGGAACCGCATCCGCAAAATGCGCGAGTCGGGCGTCATCACCGGCCAGACGGTTCTCGTGGACCCCGAGGCGCTGGGGCTGGAGGCCTGCTTTTTCGTGCTCATCCGCACCGCCGAGCACGAGGCCGATTGGCAGCAGCGGTTCCTGGAGACCCTGCGCGCCCGCCCCGAGGTGCTGGAGGCGCATCGCCTGGCCGGCGATATCGACTATATCCTTAAGGTGCGGGTGCGCAACGCGCGGGCCTATGATGCTTTCTATCAGGCGCTGATCGCCGAGGTGAAGATCCACAACGTCACGGCGCTGTTGTCGATGGAGGAGATCAAGGCGACGACGGTGCTGCCGGTCTGACCGCCGCTTGACCATGCGCGACCGGACAAGGCGGACACCAGGCGGCGGGTTCCGGGCGCGCCACGATGGGGGCTATGCGCCAAACGGGTCGCCGGGACGGCCCGCTGTCCGAAGGGACTGGCCAATCCGGGGCGGTCTTTCTAGACTGCCGGGTGCCCTGACGGGGGATCGCGATGACCCGGATCGTCGCCGGAACCATTCTCTTTCTTGCCCTCGCTGCCGGTTTCACCGGCGGCGTATGGTGGTTCGCCTATTCCTCGGCGCTCGATCAGCTGGCCGAGCGTGGGCGGTCGGACCTGGCGCTTGCCTCGGATCGGTTGGTCAGCCAGTTGCAGCAATATCGCGAGCTAGCGGTCCTGATGGCCGATCATCCCGCGCTGGCGGCGGTTCTCGAGGGGCAACGCCCCGCCCGTTCGATCGAGACGCTGCTGCTGCGCACCGCCGACAAGACCGGCACGCGCGCGCTGTTGCTGCTCGATTCGTCGGGTCATGTGGTGGCGCAATCGAACACGGCGCGGTCCTCGGCACCGCGCAGTCGTGCCGATGACCCCTCATTCACGCGGGCCATGCAGGGCGCGTTGGGCGCCCATCATTCGCGGAACGGGGCCGGCGCGGCGCGGTCCTTCGTTTTTTCGGCGCCGGTTTTCGGCGCCAATGCCCGGCCGCTTGGCGTGGTTTCGGTCGAGGTCAATGTCGCGGCCGTGGAACAGGCCTGGATCGGCGATGCGCAGGCGGTCTATTTCACGGATGCGGCCGGGGTGGTGTTCATCGCCAACCGGACCGAACTTCTGTTTCGCAGGCTCGGCGCGCCGGGGGCGGACACGCTGGCGCGTTTCGGCTATGACCCGGCGCAGTTGGCGGCCTTTCCCGGCATCACCCCGCGCGATCATGACGGGCACGAGATCTGGGCGATCGACGGTGGCCCCTACCTGCCCGGGCGGGCCTTGCACCTGACCCGCCCGCTGCCGGTGATCGGCATGACCGGCGCCCTGCTGCTGGACGTGGCCCCGGCGGAACGGGTCGCGATACTGCAAGCGTCGGTGGCCGGGGCGCTGCTGGCGATCTTCGGGGCAACGCTGTTGTTGCTGTTGCAGCGGCGCCGGGCGCTGACCGACCGGCTGGCGATCGAGGCACGGGCCAACGCGGTTCTGGAAAGCCGCGTCACCACGCGCACCGCCGAGCTTTCGGTCGCCAACCGTGACCTGCGCCGCGAGGTTGCCGAACGGAAGGAGGCCGAGACCGCCCTGAAACGGGCGCAGGAGGAACTGGTGCAGGCCGGCAAGCTTTCGGCCCTGGGCCAGATGTCGGCCGGGCTGAGCCACGAGTTGAACCAGCCGCTGATGGCGATCCACTCTTTCGCGGAAAACGGCGCGCTGCTGCTGGCGCGGGGAAAACCCGACCAGGCCGCGGCAAACCTGGGCCGGATTTCAGAACTTTCGCACCGCATGGGGCGCATCATCCGCAACCTGCGGGCCTTTGCCCGGCAGGAGAGCGAACCGATGGGCGATGTCGATCTCGGCGCCGTGGTCGACGCGGTGCTGGAGATGACCGCGGCCCGCGTGGCGCATTCGGGCGTGGCGGTGCACTGGGCGCGCCCCGACGCGGCGGTTTTCGTGCGCGGCGGCGAGGTGCGCTTGCAGCAGGTGGTGTTGAATCTCGTCTCCAACGCGCTGGATGCCATGGCCGGATCCGCCGACAGGAGACTGGAATTGAAGATCGAGCGCTCGGATGCGACGGTCCGGCTTTCGGTGCGCGATTCCGGCCCCGGCATCGAAGAGCCGGAAAAGATCTTCGATCCGTTCTATACCACAAAGAAGGTAAGCCAGAGCGAGGGGATCGGGCTCGGGCTGTCGATCTCCTACGGGCTGGTCCAGAGCTTCGGCGGCGCGATCCGCGGGCGCAACCACCCCGACGGTGGCGCGATCTTTACCGTGGAGCTTGCCGAGGCCCGCAGGAAAGGGCAGGCCGCATGACCCGCAAGGTGCTTCTGGTCGATGACGATTCCGCGCTGCGCGAGGCAATGGCCCAGACGCTGGAACTGGCCGATCTCGTTGCCGTGCCCGCCGGCAGCCATGTCGCCGCCAAGGACCATGTGAGCCCGGATTTCGACGGTATCGTGCTGACCGATATCCGGATGCCCGGCAAGGACGGTTTCGCGCTGCTCGATCTTGTCCGCAAGATCGATCCGGAACTTCCGGTCATTCTGCTGACCGGCGTCGGGGATATTCCCATGGCGGTGCGTGGAATGTCGGCGGGGGCCTTCGATTTTCTCGAAAAGCCCTGCGCCCCGACCGACATGCTGGCGGCGGTGCACAAGGCGCTGCGGACCCGCGCCTTGGTGCTGGAAAACCGGCGGCTGAAGCGGCAGGTCGAAAGCGGCGATGCGGCGGCACGGATGCTGGCAGGCCAGTCGCCGGTGGCCGAGGATCTGCGCGCCCGGGTCCGGATGGTGGCGGGCACCGTGGCGGATGTCCTGATCACCGGCGCGCCCGGCTCGGGCACGGCGAAGGTGGCCGAGGTGATCCATCTGCTTTCGGCAGGGTCGCGCCGACCGTTCCAGAAACTGGCCGCGGTCTCGGCCACGCACGACAGCCTGGCCCGGGCGTTCCGCGAGGCCGAGGACGGGTCGGTTTTCCTGGACGAGGTCGCGGCGCTGGACCCTGAGGCGCAATTCGCGTTGCTGGATCTGACCGAGGCGGGGCCTCGCCCGCGGGTTCTGGCCGGAACCTATCGCGATATCGACGCCGAGGTGGCCGCCGGCCGTTTCAACCCCGATCTGTTCTACAAGCTCGACGTGATGCGCCTGCGGATCCCGGCGCTGCGCGAACGGCCCGAGGATATTCCCGTGCTGTTTCGCCATTACGTCGATATCGCCTGCGAACAGGCCGCGCTGCCGCGCCCCGAGATCGGGCCGGCGGTCAATGCCCGCCTGATGGCACAGGACTGGCCGGGGAACGCGCGCGCCTTGATGAACGCGGCGATGCGCTTTGCCATGGGGCTGGGCGAGGTCGAAACGCCCGAGGATGAGCCCGCGGGCCTGGCCGAACAGCTTGCCCGGGTCGAGCGAACGCTCTTGATCGAGGCGTTGCGCCGCGCGGGCGGTCATGCCACCGACGCGGCAAAGGCGCTGAAACTGCCCCGCAAGACCTTCTATGACAAACTTGCACGGCACGGGATTCGGCCGGGCAGCTATCGCTGAGGATTTGTGCGAATTTCCGCACATTCCCGGATCAGGCCTGTGTGAGTTTCCGCTCAGGAAAATTCGAGCCTTGTTCCGTCGGCGCAAATGGATCTGGTAAGACACTGGTTTATAAGGAAAAAGATGAGATCACGAAAAACTGATATTTTCTATTGAGCGGTTGCCCGGCTGGGCTTTTCATATGGACGGACGGCCCGATTGGGCCGCTCCGATCTGAAGATACAGGATATCTGGGAGGATACCTCATGAAATTCGCAACCGCCACCGCGGCAATCGCGGCGCTGACGCTATCGGCCGGGGCTGCCCTGGCCGATCCGATGGGCTGTGACGATGGCGAGATCGTCATCAAGTTCAGCCATGTCACCAATACCGACCGCCACCCCAAGGGGATCGCCGCCTCGCTCTTGCAGGACCGGGTCAACAAGGAGATGGAAGGCACGGCCTGCATGGAGGTCTATCCGAACTCCACGCTTTACAACGACGACCAGGTGCTGGAGGCGATGCTTCAGGGCGACGTGCAAATGGCCGCCCCCTCGCTGTCCAAATTCGAGGCGTTCACGAAAGTCTTCCGGATCTTCGATCTGCCCTTCATGTTCAATAACATCAACGCGGTCGATGCGTTCCAGAACTCGGAAACCGGCCAGGCGATGAAGGAAAGCATGACCCGGCGCGGTTTGCTGGGGCTGGAATTCTGGCATAACGGGATGAAGCAGTTCTCGGCGAACAAGCCGCTGATCGAGCCCTCGGACGCCAAAGGACTTAAATTCCGGGTACAGCCGTCCGACGTGCTGATCGCGCAGATGAAGGCATTGGGCGCCAGCCCGCAGCCGATGGCCTTTTCCGAGGTTTATGGCGCGCTTCAGACCGGCGTCGTGGACGGGCAGGAGAATACCTGGTCAAACATCTACGGTCAGAAATTCTTCGAGGTCCAGGACGGCATCACCGAGACCAACCACGGCGTCATCGACTATCTTGTGGTGACATCGACCGATTGGTGGAACAGCCTGGACGCGGATGTGCGCGACCAGTTGGCCACGATCCTGAACGAAGTGACGGTGACCCGCAACGCCAAGAGCTACGAGGTCAACCAGCAGGCGAAACAGGCGATCATCGACGCCGGCGGCGTGGTGCGTGAGCTTACCCCCGAACAACGCCAGAAATGGGTCGAGGCGATGAAGCCGGTCTGGTCGCAATTCGAAAGCGACGTCGGCGCCGACAACATCGCCTTCGCGCAAGAGATCAACGCCCAGAACTGAGGCCCTGCCGGAAAATCATGAAAGGGCGGTCCGGGCGAAAGCCGGCCGGGCCGCCCCGCAAGGGCCCGCAGGATCCCGAACAAGAGGTCAGAAGGTATGAGCGCCGCGTCCCCTCCCGCGTCCGAAGGCAGGTTCGGTCGGTTCGTGAACGAACTGGAAGAAACCCTGATTGCCTTGATCCTGGGGCTGATGACCCTGATCACCTTTGCCAATGTCGTGTTGCGTTACGGGTTCAACTCGACCCTGATCTGGGGGCTGGAGGTGGTATTGGCCCTGTTCGCCTGGCTGGTGCTGCTCGGTATCAGCTATGGCTTCAAGATCACCGCGCATCTGGGGGTGGATGCGCTGCTTACCGCGGCGCCCGGCCGGGTGCGGCGCGTGCTTGTCCTGCTCTCGGCGCTGGCCTGTATCGCCTATACTTTGCTGCTGCTCAAAGGCGCCTGGGATTACTGGGCCCCCTTTGCCGGACTGGACGCGACCACCGGGCGCTGGTTTCCCACCGGGTTCGAGCAAAGCCGCGACCAGGCCTGGTACGAGACCGAGCAGATCCCGATGCTGGACTGGCTGCGCTGGATCGAACCGATCGTCAACCGGGGCGAAGCCTATGAAAAACTGCCGCGCTTCATCCCCTATGCGATCCTTCCCTTCGGTGTGGCGCTGATGCTGCTGCGGGTGGTCCAGGCGACGCTCCGCATCGTCCGCGGCACCCAGGACAGCCTGATCGTCAGCCACGAAGCCGAGGATGCCGCCCGCGGGTCCGCGGCGCAAGGCCCGGAAGGATAAGTCACGATGGATGTTGTCCTTCTTTTCGTCATGGTCATCGGCCTTCTGATGATCGGCGTGCCGATCGCGGTTGCGCTTGGGCTGAGCTCGACGATCTTCCTGTTGCTGTTCTCGGATACCTCGCTGGCCTCGATCGCGCAGTCGCTGTTCCAGGCGATGGCCGGGCATTACACATTGCTGGCGATCCCGTTCTTCATCCTGGCATCCAGCTTCATGTCCACCGGCGGCGTGGCCAAACGGATCATCCGCTTCTCGATCGCCTGCGTGGGGCATCTGCGGGGCGGGCTGGCGATCGCGGGCGTGTTTGCCTGCATGATGTTCGCCGCCCTGTCGGGCTCGTCGCCGGCCACCGTGGTCGCGATCGGCTCTATCGTGATCGCGGCGATGAAACAGGCCGGCTATACCAAGGAATTCGCCGCCGGCGTGATCTGCAACGCGGGCACCCTGGGGATCCTGATTCCGCCCTCGATCGTCATGGTCGTCTATGCGTCGGCCACCGATGTGTCGGTGGGCCGGATGTTCCTGGCGGGGGTCATCCCCGGGATCCTCGCCGGTCTGATGCTGATGGTCGCGATCTATGTCATGGCGCGTATCAAGAACATGCCCAAGGGGGCGTGGCAGGGCTGGGGCGAGATCACCGACAGCTTTTCCGACGCGTTCTGGGGCTTGATGCTGATCGTCATCATCATGGTGGGCATCTACGGCATTCCCGGCCTGACCGGCGCGATCTTTACCCCGACCGAGGCGGCCGCCGTGGCCTCGGTCTATGCCTTCGTGATCGCCCTTTTCGTGTATCGCGACATGGGGCCGCTGGCCGCGCCCGAAAATGGCGGGCGGACCACCAGCCTGATGCGCAAGCCGCAGGCGCTGGTGACCGCGTTTTTCCACCGCGACACCCGCGATACGCTGCTCGAAGCGGGCAAGCTGACGATCATGCTGATGTTCATCATTGCCAATGCGCTGATCCTGAAGCATGTGCTGACCGACGAACAGATCCCCCAGCAGATCGCGCGGGCGATGCTGGGCGCCGGATTCGGCCAGATCATGTTCCTGATCGTGGTCAACGTGATCCTGCTGATCGGCGGCCAGTTCATGGAACCTTCGGGGCTGATCGTGATCGTCGCGCCGCTGGTCTTTCCGATCGCGATCGAGCTGGGCGTTGATCCGATCCACCTGGGCATCATCATGGTGGTGAACATGGAGATCGGCATGATCACCCCGCCGGTCGGGCTGAACCTGTTCGTCACCTCGGGCGTCGCCGGAATGCCGATGATGAGCGTCGTGCGCGCGGCGCTGCCGTTCCTGGCGGTGCTTTTCGTTTTCCTGATCCTGATAACCTATGTGCCGTTCCTGTCCACCTGGCTGCCAACCAGCCTGATGGGTCCGGAGCTGATTACCAACTGACCGGGCCGCGCGCGGCGGTGCAGGTCGCACCCGGGCCCGCCGCGCGCGGATCAGTCAGGGGCCGCGTTTTCCAGCGCGGTTACGATGGCCGAGAAATCGCGCGCCTTGAGCGAGGCGCCACCGACCAAGGCGCCATCGACATTGGAGATCGCAAAGATCTCGGCCGCGTTGGCGGGCTTGACCGAACCGCCATAGAGCAGGCGCATCGCGCGGGCGTCCGCGCCGAACCGGGCGGTCAGTTCGCCTCGAATGAAATCGTGAACCTCGGCGATCTGTTCCAGCGTCGGCACCCGGCCCGAGCCGATCGCCCAGACCGGCTCATAGGCAATGACCAGCGTTGCGGCGGTCGCGCTGTCGGGGACGGACCCGGCCAGCTGACGCCCCACCACGTCAAGCGTTTTGCCCGCCTCGCGCTGTGCCTGGGTCTCGCCCACGCAGACCAGCGCGGTCAGCCCGGCGGCAAGCGCCGCCTGGGTCTTGGCATGCACGTCCGCATCGGTCTCGGCGTGGTCCGTGCGCCGTTCGGAATGGCCAAGAATGACATGGCTGGCCCCGGCATCGGCCAGCATCGGCGCCGAAATGTCGCCGGTATGCGCGCCCGAGGCCGCGGCGTGGCAATCCTGCCCGCCGGTGGCGATGGTCGCGCCAACGGAATCGGACAACCGCGACAGCAGCGTGGCAGGCGGGCAAAGCAGGATGTCGACACCCGGGGCGGGATGCGCGGCCTTCAGCGCCGAAGCCTCGGCCAGGTCCGCCGAGGTTCCGTTCATTTTCCAATTACCGGCTGCAAGTTTGCGCATGAGATCCCTCCTGTCCTTTACTGCATGGATAGGACAGGCAGCCGCCGGGGGCAAAGACCTTTCACCCGGCGTCCGAGGTTTCCGCGAACTTGATGGATTCGCCGCAGCCACAGGCATCGACCACATTCGGATTGCGGAAGCGGAACCCCGATTCCAGAAGCCCGACCTCATAGTCGATTTCGGTGCCGAACAGGAACATCTGCGCCATCGGGGCGATCATCACCCGCGCCCCGTCCTGTTCGACGATCTCGTCCTGCGGGTCGGGTTCGGCGACATATTCCATGGTATATTCCATGCCCGCACAGCCGCCCTTCTTGACGCCGATGCGCAGGCCATGGCTGTCATCGCGCTGCATCAGCTTGACGATCTGGTTTGCTGCGGCCTGGGTCAGCGTGACCGCCTGCTTGCCGGGAATTGCGAACATGGGATTGTTCCTTTGTCCTTTGGTATCAGCGTTATAGGGCGGAAATCTCGGGCGTCACATGAAGCCGAGTTCAAGCCGCGCCTCGTCGCTCATCATGTCCATGCCCCAGGGCGGATCCCATGTCATCTCGACATCGACCTGCTTTACCCCGTCGAGCGGTTCGACCGCATCGGCCACCCAGCCGGGCATTTCGCCGGCCACGGGGCAACCGGGCGCCGTCAGGGTCATGATCACGCGCACCGCGTTCTCGTCATCGATCTCGATCGTGTAGATAAGGCCCAGGTCGTAGATATTGACCGGAATCTCCGGATCGTAAACGGTGCGGCACGCCTCGACCACCTTGTCATAGAGCGGGTGATCGGTGGTGGAGGGCGGGATCAGCGGTGCGCCTTCGAGCGGTTGGGTTGCGTTGTTCATCATGCTCCCTCGGAATATCCGAGAAAAGATATAGGGAATATGAGGCCTCGCGTAAAGGGATCGGTGCGGATCGCGCCGCCGGCCGGTGCCGCGCGCAGGCCCTATTTCCCGGCCGGCCGGACGGCGGCGCGTTTGCGGCGGGCCGGGGCCGGACGCACGCGCTTTTCGATCTCGTCGAACAGCAAGCCGGCCAGGTTCTTGCCCGCGGCCTTCTCGATCCCCTCCAGGCCGGGAGAGGAGTTGACTTCCAGCACTTTCGGCCCGTCCGAGGACCGCAGCAGATCGACCCCGGCGAGGTTCAGACGAAAGGCGCGCGCGGCCCGCACCGCGGTCTCGCGCTCGGCCTTGGTGATGCGCACCGCAACCGCGCTGCCGCCGCGGTGCAGGTTCGAGCGGAAATCGCCCTCGGCCCCGGTTCGCTTCATTGACGCCACGACACGGTTTCCCACCACGAGGCAACGAATATCCTCGCCCGCGGCCTCTTTCACGAAATGCTGGACCAGGAAGCTGGCCTTGAGGCCGCGAAAGGCATCGATCACCGACTCGGCCGCCTTGCGCGTCTCGGCCAGGACAACGCCCTTGCCTTGCGTGGATTCCAGAAGTTTCACGATCAGCGGCGCGCCGCCCACGAGATGCATGAGATTGCCGGTATCCTTGGGCGAGGCGGCAAAGGCCGTGGTCGGCATGCCGATGCGGTGACGCGCGAGGATCTGGTGGGCATGCAGCTTGTCGCGGCTTGCGGTGATCCCGTCCGAACCGTTGACGCAATAGGTGCCGATGGTCTCGAACTGGCGCACGACAGCGGTGCCATAGGATGTGACCGAGGCGCCGATGCGCGGAACCACGGCGTCATATCGCGGCAGGCGCTTGCCGTCATAATGCACTTCGGGCGCCATCGCGTTGATCGCCATGTAACAGCGGGTAGTGTCGATCACCTCGACCACATGGCCGCGTTTTTCGCCCTCGGCCACGATCCTGCGGGTCGAATAGCTGTGCTCTTCGCGGCTGAGCACGGCAATGCGCAGGGCGCGGGCCGGGGCCACCTGCCGCACCCGGGCGGAATGATAGCTGTCATAGCTCAGCTCGGGCTGGCAGAAGCTCTCGGCCGGGCTGATCACCGCATCCTCGGGGAAGGCCTGGCGCCCCAGCAACATCCGGTAGGACATGCTGCCGCGATCGGTCAGCGTGACCTCGATCGGCCAGCGCCGCCCGCCGAGGGCGAGATCGGTGGAAATCACATAGCGCAGTTCCGTTTCGCCGTTCGAGCTGGTCACTTCCCGCCGATCGACGATCCGGGCAGAGCAGGGGATCGACAGGTCCGACCGGCCGGGGATCGGGTGGACGGTAAAGCGCACGCGCGGGCTGTCGGCCCGGCCGAAGGGCTCGATCTCATGCGCGTGCAGGGCGGATGTCTTGGCCCCGGTATCGACCTTGACCTTGAGCGCGGGCAGGCCGAGATCGGGCAGGGCGGCCCATTCCTCCCAGCCCAGGCGGATGCCCTCGGGTTGAATGTCATTGCCGTCGGTCATTTGTCGCCCCTTCTTGGATTCGCCGTGGAATCGCCTATACCGGCGGCTCACTGGCTGGATGCAGGATCAGATATGAGCGCGCGATTCAACTTTCATTTGTCCGGCACGGACGGCAAGGCGCGCACCGGGCGGATCGTGACCCCGCGCGGCGAGATCCGCACACCGGCCTTCATGCCCGTGGGCACCGCGGCGACGGTCAAGGCGATGCTGCCCGAAAGCGTGGCGGACACGGGCGCCGATATCCTGCTGGGCAACACCTATCACCTGATGCTGCGCCCCACGGCCGAGCGGATCGCGCGGCTGGGGGGGCTGCACCATTTCATGAACTGGAACCGGCCGATCCTGACCGATAGCGGCGGGTTCCAGGTGATGAGCCTGGCGGATCTGCGCAAGCTGACCGAAAAGGGCGTGACGTTCAAATCGCATATCGACGGATCGCGGCACGAGATCACCCCGGAGCGGTCGATGGAGATCCAGCAGCTCCTGGGCAGCGATATCGTGATGTGTTTCGATGAATGCCCGGCGCTGCCGGCCGATGAGGCCCGCGTGGCGGAATCGATGCGGCTGTCGATGCGGTGGGCGGCGCGGTCGCGCGAGGCATTCGGCGACCGCCCCGGTCACGCGCTGTTCGGCATCCAGCAGGGCGGCGTCACGCGCGCGTTGCGCGAAGAAAGCGCCGAGGCGCTGAAAGCCATCGGTTTTGACGGCTACGCCATCGGCGGGCTGGCCGTGGGCGAGGGGCAGGCGGCGATGTTCGGCGTGCTGGACTATGCGCCCGACATGCTGCCCGCCGACCGGCCGCGCTATCTGATGGGGGTGGGCAAGCCCGACGATATCGTTGGCGCGGTCAGGCGGGGCGTGGACATGATGGATTGCGTGCTGCCCTCGCGCTCGGGGCGCACGGGGCAGGCCTTCACCCGCCGCGGCGTGGTCAACATCAAGAATGCCCGCCACCAGGACGATCCGCGCCCGCTCGACGCGGAATGCGCCTGCCCGGCCTGCCGCAGCTATTCCCGCGCCTACCTCCACCACGTCTTCCGCGCGGGCGAGATCATCAGCGCCATGCTGCTGACCTGGCACAACCTGCATTATTACCAGGACCTCATGGCCGGAATGCGCGCCGCGATCGCGGCGGGGCGTTTCGCGGCATGGGAGGCCGATTTCCACGCGCAAAGGGCCGAGGGGGACTTGCGCCCAGTGTAAACCGACTCCATCGTGGTGTGATGTTGGTCGAAGGGTCATTCATGTCTGACGAAATCGAGCGTGCGGAAATTCTGGATTGGTGGAGTGCCGAACGCGGACGGATATTCGTGGAATTGCGTGAAAGGTTTCCGCTGCTGTTGCTGAAAATCGATCAGGAGATCGACCAGATGCCGATCAAGGCATTCGTCAATCGTTCCGGTTTCGTCGCAGACAAGATCAACCCTATCGTTCGCGAATGGATCGAAGCGGAATACCGCAGATATTCGGCGAAACTCGAAACTTCGCTAAAGGAGTCCATGGCCGAAGTCGAAGGCACGGCGTTGTGTGGCAAATGGTCCTATTCCGATATGCTGACAGCAGGCGCGGCAACGGGGTTCTCGGTCGTGCCGTTTGCGGCCTTGCCTTTCGTCGGCGGGTTGATCGTGACAAGCGGTCTCGTTTTCACCACCGCATCGCTGGCCGTCGTTCCCGCCAACATGGTCGGAGTGGGGATCGGCGCGTTGGGCCTCGGGCCGTCCGTGCGTGGGTGGGCCGTCGAGCGGCTGCGCAACTCGGTCAGGACAAAGGTGCATGAGGATCTCACGCTCCGGGTCTTGGGCGATCCCAACCAGCCCGAAATTCCGTCGCTGGGAGGGACACTCTTCAAGGAGTTGGATTCGATAATGGCCGCAAGACTAGGAAAACTGACGTGATCGGCGGCATTCCCTTCACAATTCCGTCGCAATTCATGGCAGCCCATGCGACCGGGCAGATCGTGCGATATGGGGCCGTGCTGAAAGACGCGCATACGGGTAGGATCGTGGCGCATTTGCAGGAAACCGGGCTGCTGCAACGAGCGGTGGGCACGGGGCTTTCTTTCGATCCGAGCGGCGCGAGCGGTCTGATCGGTGTCGTCCAGAATGCGCAGATCAGCCAGAAGATAACCCAGCTTCAAAGCGCGGTGGGTGTCGTGCAGAACCTTCAGCTGGTCAATCTCGTCTCATCCGTGGCAGGTATCGGCGTGACCGCCGCGAGTACCGCCATAATCCTGGGCCGGTTGAATGCGATCGGAGATCGTATCGGTCGCCTCGAACAGGGGGTAGAGGCGCTGCCCGGGGTTTTTCGCAAGCTGGAGCTGCGCAACACGATGATCGAAATCGGTACCGCGCTGGAACGGTTCGAGTCCGCCGACAACCGCCGCGACAAGGATCAGACTGTCAGAGCGGTCGAGGAAAAACTGCATTACGGCTTTGACCGGATGCTGGACGGGGTCCGCACCACCGCAGAGACGCCGGGTGTCGACGCTGAAGCGATCCGTTGCCTGCTTGCCAGCCTGTCGGTTTGCGGTGCGGCACAAATCAAGGCCTTTTTATGGTTGAATGAAAGGGAAATGGCTGCCGGTCAGGCCCGGCGCCAGTTCGTCAAGCTGATGGAACTTTCCGAGATGTTTCCCAAGGATGTTCTGATGGACCGGCTCGATTGCGAGGCCGATGACGCGGACCGGCTGGAGGCGGACCTTGCCGGGCTTCGCCAACGGTTCGCGGCGATCCCGAGCCTCGTCGAAAACCTGATTGCACTGGATCTGGACGGCCGGGACTATCTGGAACGCCTCGACGCAGAAAGGGACCACCCCCTTCTGGTTCTGCCCGCTTCTGCTGCGGCGTGATCGCAAGCGGCCTTTGCATTTCCGCACGGGCGCGTGCCTTTGCCCCGGCATCCTGCAAGACAGGTTTTCGCGTGAACCCGCCTTGTGCCGGGACGTTTCGGTAGGCATGATGCAAATCAACGTGAAACCGGCTTGGTGTGGTTGAAATCGGGTTCTTTTCCCCCAGATATTGATCCCAAGTCAGGAGAGGGCCGATGGTCGCCGAATACCGGGGCCGGTGCCCTCTTGCCAACCGAGGATAAAGCATGAACGAGCATCCCAGCCAATCCTACCCCGTCCTGCCGCTGCGCGACATCGTGGTGTTTCCGCACATGATCGTGCCGCTTTTCGTGGGTCGGGAAAAATCCGTCCGCGCGCTGGAAGAGGTGATGGCGGACGACAAGCAGATACTGCTGTCGAGCCAGATCGACCCGGCCGAGGACGACCCGGCGGCCGAGGGGATCTATCGTGTCGGCGTGCTTGCCAACGTGTTGCAGCTGCTCAAGCTGCCCGACGGCACCGTCAAGGTGCTGGTCGAGGGGCGCACCCGGGTGAAGATCCGCGAATTCGTCGAGAACGACTCGTTCTTCGAGGCCCGGGCCGAGGCGCTGGAAGAGGTCGCGGGCGACGATTCCACCTTGGAGGCGCTGGTGCGCTCGGTCTCCAAGGAGTTCGAACGCTACGCCAAGGTCAAGAAGAACGTCCCCGAAGAGGCGCTTTCGGCGGTGTCCGAGACGCGCGAAGCCAGCAAGCTGGCCGATCTGGTCGCCGGACATCTGGGGGTCGAGGTCGAGCAGAAGCAGGCGCTTCTGGAAACGCTGTCGGTGAGCGAGCGGCTGGAAAAGATCTATGGGCTGATGCAGGGCGAAATGAGCGTCCTGCAGGTCGAAAAGAAGATCAAGACCCGCGTGAAAAGCCAGATGGAGCGCACCCAGCGGGAATATTACCTGAATGAGCAGATGAAGGCCATTCAGAAGGAACTGGGCGATGGCGAGGACGGCCAGAACGAGATCGCCGAACTCGAAGAGCGGGTGGCGAACACCAAGCTGTCGAAGGAGGCGCGCGAAAAGGCGGAGACCGAGATCAAGAAGCTCAAGAACATGAGCCCGATGTCGGCCGAGGCCACCGTCGTGCGCAACTATCTCGACTGGATGCTGTCGATCCCGTGGGGCGTGAAATCGCGCGTCAAGAAGGATCTCGCCCGGGCCGAGAAGGTTCTGGATGACGATCACTATGGTCTGGAAAAGGTCAAGGAACGGATCGTCGAATACCTGGCCGTGCAGCAGCGCAGCAAGAAGCTGAAGGGGCCGATCCTGTGCCTGGTCGGCCCGCCGGGCGTGGGCAAGACGAGCCTGGGCAAGTCGGTGGCCCGCGCCACCGGGCGCGAGTTCATCCGCATCAGCCTGGGCGGCGTGCGCGACGAATCCGAGATCCGCGGCCACCGCCGGACCTATATCGGCTCGATGCCCGGCAAGATCATCCAGTCGCTGAAAAAGGCCAAAACGACCAACCCCTTGATTCTGCTGGACGAAATCGACAAGATGGGCCAAGATTTCCGCGGCGACCCGGCCAGCGCGATGCTGGAGGTGCTGGACCCGGAACAGAATGGCACCTTCGTCGATCACTATCTCGAAGTGGAATATGACCTGTCGAACGTCATGTTCCTGACCACGGCGAACACCTACAACATGCCGGGGCCGCTTCTGGACCGGATGGAAACGATTTCGCTGGCCGGTTACACCGAGGACGAGAAACGCGAGATCGCCAAGCAGCACCTGATCGAAAAGCAGATCAGGAACCACGGGCTGAAAAAGAACGAGTTCGAGCTGACCGATGCCGCCCTGACCGAGATCATCCGCACCTATACCCGCGAAGCGGGGGTGCGGAATCTGGAGCGCGAGATCGCCAAGCTGGCCCGCAAGGCAGTGACCATGCTGGTCAAGAAAGAGGTCGAACGCGTCGTCGTCACGCCCGAGAACCTGGAAGATTTCCTTGGCGTCAAGCGCTTCCGCTATGGGCTTGCCGAAAAGGACGACCAGATCGGCGTGGTGACCGGCCTGGCCTGGACCTCGGTCGGGGGCGACCTGTTGTCGATCGAAGCCTTGCGCCTGCCGGGCAAGGGCCGGATGAAGACCACCGGCAAGCTGGGCGACGTGATGAAGGAATCGATCGACGCGGCATCGAGCTTCGTGCGCTCGATCGCGCCGTCGATCGGGATCAAGCCGCCGAAATTCGACACGCTCGACATCCACGTTCACGTCCCCGAGGGCGCCACGCCCAAGGACGGGCCGTCGGCGGGGATCGCGATGGTGACGTCCATCGTCTCGGTCCTGACCCAGATCCCGGTGCGCAAGGACATCGCGATGACCGGCGAGGTCACGTTGCGCGGACATGTGCTGCCGATCGGCGGGTTGAAGGAAAAGCTTCTCGCGGCCCTGCGCGGCGGCATCAAGACGGTGCTGATCCCCGAAGAGAACGAGAAGGACCTGGCGGAAATTCCCGACAACGTGAAGCAGGGGCTAACGATCATCCCGGTGGGTAACGTGCGCGAGGTTCTCAAGCACGCATTGGTCCGGGAGCCCGAGCCGATCGAATGGGACGAGGCGGCCGAGGAAGAGGCCGCGGCCGCCCGGGCCGCCGCGCTTCCGGCGGCGCCGGATGAGGCCACGCGCACCGCCCACTGATCTGCCGCGCCCGGGGCGCGCGCGAGAATGGAAACCCGATCGGGGCCGCATCCAGGGATGCGGCCCCGTTTCGTCGCGCCGGGTGGGCGCCGGGACCGCAGGGCGCCGCGCATGTTTCCGCCCGCCGCCCGGTGCGGATGCGCTTTATCTTTCCGAATTGTCGAATATCACGACGGATCTCTCCGGGCTTGTAGCGAGAAGAGAGAAAAAAAGGTAACGTGGCGGCGAAGCAAGTGGCGTGACATGCGCCGCGATCGAGCAGGAATAATCAAGGATGGATATCATGGCCAGAAAGACCCCACCCAAGACCGCTTTGACAGCCGTCGGATCGGCTGGCCTGGCCCCGGGCCCGATCCCGGGCGATGCCGCCTCGGACAGCGTGGCAGAAGCGGGCGCGCCGGCCCCGGTCGCGCTGCGGAAACGGGCGCTCATCGACCGCGTGGTCGCCGTTTCGGGGATGAAGAAGAAGGATGTGAAGCCGGTTGTCGAGGCCACGCTCGCGGTGCTGGGCGATGCCTTGTCAAACGAGGAACCGATGAACCTGCAACCCCTGGGCAAGGTGATGATCAACCGCCGCAAGGAAGTGAACAATGGCGAGGTCCTGATTACCCGGATCCGGCGCTCGGTTCAATCGGGCAAACTGCCGGCTACGCCCCCTCTTGCAGAGCCCGCGGAGGAAAGCTAAAAGCCCGTTCAACGGGTGATTAGCTCAGTGGTAGAGCGCTTCGTTCACATCGAAGATGTCAGGAGTTCGAATCTCTTATCACCCACCAGAAATGCAAAAGGGCGCGCCGGGATTGCTTGGCGCGCCCTTTTTCCTGCGCTGCCTGCCGCGGCGCGGGGGGGGGTGATGCCCCACGACCGGATCGCGCTCAGCCGTAGATGTCCCCGGCCCGCCGGTTCAGCCAGGACTCGATCGCGGCAATCGTTTCCTGCGGGCGCTCGATCGGCATGAAATGTCCGGCGGCCCCGATCACCTGAAGCTCGGAATCGGGGGCAAGATCGGCGATCTGGCGGTGCTGCGACTCGGGCGACCAGCTGTCCTGCGCCCCGGTCAGCAGCAGGATGGGGCAGGCGATCTCGGGCAGGTATTCGGCCGCGTCGGGGCGTCCCAGCAGGGCGCGGATCTGGCGTTCATGCAGATCGGCCCCGGCGTCGAGAACCATCTCGGTCAGATCGGCCATCAGCGCGGTATCGCCGGTCCGGGCCGGATCGAGCATCGGCGGCAGCCATTCGGCGGCCAGTTTCTCCATGCTCTCGTGGCCCAGGGCGATTTTCGCCTCGCGCTTGGGCCGTTCATCGGGGCCTTGCGCGGCATGCCCTGTATTGGCCAGGATCAGCGCGCGGATGCGATCGGGCGCCTGGTGCGCCATCTCCATCGCCACGCGCCCGCCCATCGAATGGCCGGCAACGATCAGCGGGCCTTCCGTCTCGGCCAGCAGCCGGGCAGCCATCGCCGCAATGCTGTCGTCGCGGGTAACATCGCCATGCACCACCGGCCCGCGCGTCGCCAGCGCATCGCCGAGGGCGCGCCAGACGCGGGCGTCGGACACCAGGCCCGGAATCAGAAGATGGGACACCATTGGCGGGCTCCAGGGAAGGTATGCATACAATTCCCCTTGCAATACGGTTCAGACGATTGAAAATCAACCGCACCGTCCGGGGCATGGATACATGACGCCGCACCGGATCGTGCATTCAGCCATGTCCCGCAACAGGAGATCCGCCATGACCAAGGCCACCCCCGCCGGAACACATGCGATGCGTGCGCAGATCCACCTGCGTGAGCAGATCCTCGGTGGCGAATTGCCCGGCGGCACGCGCCTTTTCGAGGTCGCCTTGGCCGAGCAGCTTGCGATTTCGCGCACGCCGATCCGCGAGGCGATGTCGCGCCTGGCCGAGGAAGGGCTGCTGGAGCGAGTCCGCGGCGGTGGATTCCGGGTGCGCAGCTTTGACTTCGACGACGTGATGGACGCGATCGAGCTGCGCGGCGTGCTGGAGGGAACGGCGGCCCGGCTGGCGGCCGAGCGCGGCGCAGATGCCGCGGCGCTGGCGCGGATGAACCGCCTGCTTGCCGATCTCGACGGATGTTTCGGCGCCGCCCCGGGGCAGGTCGATTTCGAGGCTTACGCGGAAAACAACAGCCGCTTTCACGCCGCGCTTGCGGCGCTGCCGGGCAGCCGGACGATCGAGCGCGAGATCGCGCGCGCGACGCAGCTTCCATTCGCCTCGCCCTCGGCCTTCCTTCCCGACAGTGCGCAGCTTGCGGCCTTTCGCCTGTCGCTCAACCTGGCCCAGGAACAGCATCGCGCGTTGATCGAGGCCATCGCGGCACGGCAGGGCGCGCGCGCCGAATCCATCGCGCGCGAACATGCCCGCACAGCGCAGCGCAACCTGCACCACATCCTGGCTGGCGACCGGGCGCTGATCGGGCAGGTGCCCGGGTTGGGCCTGGTTGCACAATGATGCCGGCGCGCGGTTTTTGCCTCTTGCGTTTTTCGCCTGCGGGGGCGACATCATGTATACATCGTGCAGTTCCGAGGGAGGAAATATCATGAGCAAAAACAGCCTGAGCGCCGCAATCGAAGCACATGGCGGCGCAGTAAGTCTTTTGAGAAACTCTAAAATCGGGATGTATGTATACCCGATCGTCGCGCCGGAATTCTCCAACTGGCGCGATGAGCAACGCGCCTGGCGCGAATCGGCGGTGCTTTTCGACCAGACCCATCACATGGACGAGCTGATCGTCGAAGGCCCCGACGCGGCCAGCTTCCTGGATCATGTGGGGATCAACAGCTTTGCCAATTTCGACCTGAACCGGGCCAAGCATTTCGTGCCGGTCACCCCGGCCGGCGATGTCGTCGGCGACATGATCTGCTTTCGCGAGCGCGACGACAAGTTCATCCTCGTCGGCCGCGCCCCGACGGCCAACTGGGTGAAGTTCCAGGCGGCAATCGGCACCTGGAAGGTGCGCCTGCTGCACGATCCGCGGTCGGATTCGCGCCCGGACGGCAAGGCGATCTATCGCACCCATTACCGGTTCCAGATCCAGGGCCCCGAGGCCAACAAGATCTTCGAGAAGATCAACGGCGGCCCGATCCCCGAGGTCAAGTTCTTCCATGTCGGGATGATCAATGTCGGATCGCGCCGGGTTCAGGCGCTGCGCCACGGGATGGCCGGCGCCCCGGGCCTGGAAATCTGGGGGCCCTACGCCGACAAGCATTACATCCAGTCCACGATCCTCCAGGCGGCGCGCGATGTCGGCGTCGATCTGCGCCAGTGCGGCGCGCGCGCCTATTCGACCAACACGCTGGAATCGGGCTGGATCCCGTCGCCGCTGCCGGGGATCTATACCGGCGACGCGATGATGCGGGAATACCGCGACTGGCTGGGCGCCGACAGCTATGAGGCCGTCGGCTCGATCGGCGGCAGCTATGTCAGCGACCGGATCGAGGATTACTATGTCAACCCGTTCGAACTGGGCTACGGTTTCTACATCGGCTGGAAATCGGATTTCATCGGCAAGGATGCCCTGACCCGGCTGAAGGACGCGACGAACCGCAAGAAGGTCACGTTCGAGTGGAACCGCGACGACGTGCTCAAGGTCATCGCCTCGGGCTTCGAGGACGGCACCCCCTATAAGTGGATCGACTTCCCGCAACCGAACTATGCCTCGACCAGCGCGGACATGGTGATGCGTGGCGACAAGATGGTCGGCATGTCCATGTTCAACGGCTATTCGTTCAACGAACGCTGCATGCTGTCGCTTGGTGTCGTCGATGCCGAGGTGCAGGAAGGCGACGTGTTGACCCTGGTCTGGGGCGAGCCGGAAGAGACCGGCAAGACCTCTACCGAGGCACACAAGCAGGCCGAGATCCGGGTCCGTGTCGCGCCGACACCCTATGCCCGCGAAGCGCGCGAGAATTATGCGGACAGCTGGCGGACCAAGGGCCGGGGCTGAGGCACCGCGCCCGGGCGCGGGTCGCAAATGACATGAGGGGCGGCGCCTTGCATGGCACCGCCCTGAATCACTTACTATAGCCATAATCAATTCTATTGGATGAGAACTTGAATGATAATCAGGTTCTTTGCTTGTATCTGCCGAATTTCAAAACCCAATAATTCATAAACCTTATTCTTATGGCGATGAATCAATTGGCGCTGCGCGCCGTTTCGGGGTTATGATGGCGTTGCTATCTGCACGACCCGGGCACACGACGGCTTTCGCGGGTCGTTTCAATAATCGGGAGGAAGACATGTTCAACAGATCACGCAGCGGCCAGGCGGTGGCCAGCGCGCTTGTGCTTGCCGCCGGGCTGAGCGCCGGCGCCGCACAGGCCGAAGAGCTTTCATTCGCGCATTTCGTGCCGCCGCAGCACACGCTGACTCGCGCCATCATCGAACCCTTCGCCAATGGGGTCGAAGAGGCCACCGATGGCGCGCTGACGGTGCGCGTCTATCCCGGCGGCGAACTGGGGGCAGGGCCGCTGGAACAATATGTTCGCGTGGTGCAGGGCGTGGCCGACATGGCCTGGGGCCTGCAAGGCTATACCTCTTCGCAGTTTCCCAAGACCATGGTCGCCGAACTGCCCGGCGTGTTCGAACATGGGGAAATGGGCTATGAGGGGATCTGGAACGCCTATGACTTGATTGCCGGCGAATATCCCCGGACCAAGCCGCTGGCGCTGTGGACCTCCGAGCCCAATGTCCTGATCATGAAGGATCACGATATCCGCAGCCCGGCGGATCTGGCCGGGCTGAAGGTTCGCGTGTCGGGGTCGGCCGCAGCCTCGGTGATCGAGGCCCTGGGGGCGACACCGGTCCAGATGCCCGCCAACGAGATGTACAACGCCCTGCAGACCGGCCTGATCGACGGCATCGTTACCGGTGCCAGCGCGATTTCCGACTTCAAGCTCGACGAGGTGGCCAATTCCTACACCATCGGGGCGCCGCTGGGGCGGATCACCTTCTTCGTGGTGATGAACCAGGACCGCTTTGACGGGCTGCCCGCCGATCAGCAGGCCGCCATCGAGGAGCATAGCGGCCCCTGGCTTTCGCGCCACGGCGAAGAGGGCTGGAACGCTTATGCCGATGAAACCATCGCGCGCCTGAAGGCGGCCGAGAACGAGACGGTGATCGAGTTGTCGGAGGCGCAGGCCGCCGCCTTCGGCGAACTCACCCTGCCGGTGACAAAGCGCATCATCGCCGAGATCGGCGCCGAGGATGTGCTGGCCGCCATGCAGCAAGAATAGCGCATGATCGCAACGATCCGGAAAGCGGCGGACAGGCTGATCGGCCTGTCCGCGATCATCGGAACGCTCGGCCTGATGGTCGAGGTTTCGGTGATCCTGATCGACGTGATCGGCCGCGCCTTTCACGCCCCTCTGGGCGGGGCGCAGGACGTTTCCCAGATGGCGATGGTGGTGATCGTCTTCGGCGGCATGGCGCTGTGCGACAAGCTGGGCGGCCATGTTTCGGTCGATGTGTTCGAGCGTCATTATCCCGAATGGCTGAACCGCGCGATCGACATCGTCGCGGCCCTTCTGGGGGCGCTGATCTTCGTCGCGATCGCCTGGAGCGTTTACCAGAGCGCGGTGCTGTCGCAATTGCTGAACCTGTCCACAAACATCATTCACCTGCCCAAGGCGTGGTTCCAGTGGGCCATCAGCGCCCTGTCGGTCGTGACGGCCCTGGGCATGTTGCTGCGCGCGGTCGAACTGGCGCTTGGCGGGCCGCGCATGACCAGTGAACCGGAGGCCGACCTGTGAACCCTGAAATCATCGGCCTGATCGGTCTGATCGTTCTGCTGGTATTTCTGGTCCTGCGCATTCCCGTGGCGCTGGCCATGTTTGCCGTCGGTTTCGCCGGGATCTCGGTACTCAACGGACCGAAATCGGCGATGAGCCTGCTGGCATCGGAAAGTTTCACTCTGGCCTCGTCGGCCGAGCTCGTGGTCGTGCCGCTTTTCATCCTGATGGGCAATGTCGCCTCGGTCACCGGGATGAGCGCGCGGCTTTACGATGCCGCTTATGCGGTGATCGGCCATATCCGCGGTGGGCTGGCCTCGGCCACCGTGCTGGGCTGCGGTGGCTTCGCGGCGCTGTCGGGGTCGTCTGTCGCCTCGGCCCTGACCATGGGCAAGGTGTCGATGGCCCAGATGGCGCGCTTTGGCTATGACGCGCGCCTGTCCACCGGGGTCGTGGCCGCGGGCGGAACGCTGGGGATCCTGATCCCGCCTTCCACGGGGTTCGTGATCTACGCGATCCTCACCCAGCAAAGCATCGGCCGGCTGTTCCTGGCCGGGGTGCTGCCGGGTCTCTTGCTGCTGACGATGTTCATCGCGACGATCTCGCTGCTGTGCTGGCTTCGGCCGGGGTTCGGCCCGGCGGGGCCGCATAGCAGCTGGGCAGAGCGCGGGCGCGCGATGGCGCGGGCATTGCCGGTGCTGCTGGTTGTCCTGATCACCATCGGCGGCATTTACGGCGGCATCTTTTCGCCGGTCGAGGCCTCGGCGGTCGGCGCCGGCCTGGTGATCGCGATCGGGGTGATCGAGCGCAAGCTGACACTCGGCGCCTTCTGGGCCGCGTCGAAGGATTCGGTCGTCACCACCGCCACGGTGATGCTGATCCTGATCTCGGCGCACATGATCAACCCGTTCCTTGCCCTGTCGCATATCCCAGAGGCCGTGGGCGGTTTCCTGGGCGGGTTGCAGATCGCGCCGCTGGGCGTGCTGGCATTGATCCTGCTCAGCTACCTTGTGCTGGGGTGCTTCCTGGAAGGATTCGCCATGCTGGTCCTGACGATGCCGATCTTCTTTCCGGTGATAACCCAACTCGGGTTCGATCCGATCTGGTTCGGCGTGCTGGTGGTGCTGACGCTGGAAATGGGGCTGATCTCGCCGCCGGTAGGGATCAATGTCTTCATCGTCAAGTCGGTGGCACGGGACGTTCCGCTGGGCAGGATCTTTGCCGGGGTCACGCCGTTCTGGTTCGCCATGCTGGCCACCCTGGCCCTGCTGGTCATTTTCCCGCAGATAACCCTGGTTCTGCCCAGCACGATGATCCAGTAGAGCTGCGCCGACGCTTTCCGGCTTGCACTTCGATCGACGAGCCTGTTGCATGTTGTGTTCGTTCACCGCGGGTGGATCATGTCATTCACGCTCCGACAGCTCAGATATTTCGTGGCCGTCGCCGAGAAGGGGTCGGTGATCGGCGCGGCGCAGATGCTGTCGATCTCGCAATCGGCGGTGACCGAGGCGCTCAAGAACCTCGAGGCCGACCTGGGCGTGGCATTGTTCGAACGGCACGCGCGCGGGCTGAACATAACCCATAGCGGGCACCAGTTCCTGCGGCACGCCACGCGGATCCTGTCTGATGTCTCGGATGCGCGCCGCGCCTTCGAGCAACGCCCCGGAACGAGCCCGGGCAAGCTGAACATCGGGGTCACTTCGCTGATGGCCGGCTATGTCATGTCCGACATGCTGTCACGCTACCGGCGGATGAACCCGGCGGTAGAGATTTCCGCGCTCGAGGATTCGGGCGAGTATCTGGAACATCTCCTGATCGGGGGCGAGCTGGACGTGGCGGTGATGGTCACCTCCAACCTGCGCGACCGGATGGCGCTTCAGAGCGAGATCCTGGCGGTATCGGCCTTTCGCCTGTGGCTGCCGCTGGAGCACAAGCTGGCCGCCCGCGACAGCATCAGCCTGGACGACGTGGCCCGCGAGCCGCTGATCATACTCAATATCGACGAGATGGAGGAGGAGGCGATCAACCTTCTGTCGGCTTTCGGGCGCCGGCCGCGCATCGCCTTTCGCACCCGCTCTGTCGAGGCGGTGCGCAGCCTTGTCGCAACGGGCGCCGGGGTCGCGCTGTTGCCCGACCTGGTCTATCGGCCGTGGTCGCTCGACGGGGACCGGATCGAAAGCCGGGACGTCTCGGGTAGCCTTCCCATCGTGCAGGTGGGGGTCGTCTGGCGGCGGGGTTTGCCGTTGTCCCCTGCCGCACGGGATTTCATCTCGCTGGTGCAGATGGGCGACGGGGGCCGGCACATGCGCGGTTGACGGGGCCAAGCTATCGGAATTTCCGAATGACGCTTTCTGTTATTTGGGTTTGCGCGTCTGCCTGTCGCGCTCACATACTCGGCTGGCGCTGGATGAAACTGCGGCCGCCCGGTCGTCGCATCCGGGCCTGCGCCGCGGCAGGAAATCGGCCCTGGCGCCGTGAAATAAGATCAGAAAGCGGGCCGTCGCCCGGCATTGCGATGTGCGCAACATCCTGCGTGCAAGCCATATCGCCGATCGTGCCGCCCACGGGAGGAGTGAAATGAAACCACATTTCAAGACTGTATTGTTGGCCACGGTGCTCGCCGCCCTGGCGCCGAACCCTGGCCTGACACAGATCAGCGAAATCGGCGAAGGCGAAGGCGCGCTGTCGATCGTCGCATGGGCCGGCTATGTCGAGCGGGGCGAAACCGACCCGAAATTCGATTGGGTCACCAGCTTCGAGGAAAAGACCGGCTGCATGGTCTCGGTCAAGACCGCGAACACCTCGGACGAGATGGTGGCGCTGATGAACCAGGGCGGTTTCGATCTGGTGACCGCGTCGGGCGATGCCTCGCTGCGGATGATTGCCGGCAAGCGGGTTCAGCCGATCAATGTCGATCTGATCCCGAGCTGGAGCAAGGTGGATGACCGGCTGAAGAACGCACCGTGGCACACCGTGGACGGCGTTCATTACGGCGTTCCCTACATGTGGGGGCCGAACGTGCTGATGTACAACACCAAGGCTTTCGACACGGCGCCGCAATCCTGGAACGTGGTGTTCGAGGAAATGACGCTGGCCGACGGTCAGTCCAACGAGGGGCGCGTCCAGGCCTATGACGGGCCGATCCATATCGCTGACGCGGCCAATTACCTGATGTATCACCAGCCGGAACTGGGCATCGAGGATCCCTACGAGCTGAACGAGGATCAGTACCAGGCGGCACTCGATCTTCTGCGCGCGCAACGCAAGCTGGTCAGCCGCTACTGGCATGACGCCTTCATCCAGATCGACGATTTCAAGAACGAGGGAATGGTCGCCTCGGGCTCCTGGCCGTTCCAGGTGAACCTTCTCAAGGCCGACGGCGTACCGGTTGACTCGGTGATCCCGCAGGAGGGGGCGACCGGCTGGGCCGACACCACGATGCTGCATGCCGAGGCCGAACATCCCAATTGCGCCTACAAGTGGATGGAGCATACGCTTTCCTCGAACCTGCAATCCGATCTCTCGGTCTGGTTCGGCGCAGTGCCGTCGGTGCCGGCGGCCTGTTCGGACGGCTCGGGGATGCAGACGCAGCAAGGATGCGACGCCAACGGCATGCAGGACTTCGACAAGATCCGGTTCTGGCGCACGCCGGTTGCCGATTGCGACAGCCAGGATGAATGCGTGCCATATTATCGCTGGGTGTCGGACTACATCGCCGTTATCGGCGGTCGCTGAGCCAACTGACCCCGCCCGTGCCGTGCAATCTTGCCGCGGCACGGGCCAGGACTGGACCATTCCCATGTCAGCCGTGACTTTCAACGACGTCTCGCGCCATTTCGGTGCGATCAAGGCGGTCGATGCCGTGAGCCTTGACATCGCCGAGGGCGAGTTCTTCGCGATGCTGGGCCCCTCGGGCTCGGGCAAGACGACCTGCCTGCGGCTCATCGCCGGGTTTGAGCGCCCGACCGCCGGCGATATCCGCATCTTTGCGCAACCCGTGCAGGATCTGCCGCCCTACAAGCGCAACGTGAACACGGTCTTCCAGGACTACGCGCTGTTTCCGCATCTGAACGTGCGCGACAACGTGGCCTATGCGCTGATGATCGCGGGGCAGGGCAGGCGCGAACGGTACCGCGCCGCGCAAGAGGCGCTGGAGATGGTGCAGCTTGCCGGATATGATCTGCGCAAGCCCTCGGAACTGTCCGGCGGTCAGCGCCAGCGCGTGGCACTGGCCCGGGCGCTGGTGAACAAGCCGCGCGTCCTGCTTCTGGACGAACCCCTGGGCGCGCTGGACCTCAAGCTGCGCGAACAGATGCAGGAGGAGTTGAAAAGCCTTCAGCGCCAGCTTGGAATAACCTTCGTCTTCGTCACCCACGACCAGGGCGAGGCGCTGTCGATGGCCGACCGCGTGGCGGTGTTCGACCATGGAAAGATCATTCAGACCGGCACGCCCGAGGATATCTATTTCCGCCCGGAGGTGCCTTTCGTGGCCGATTTCGTCGGCTCTTCGAACGTATTGCCTGCCGCGCTGGTGGCACAGCTTGCCGGGGAAAGCCGCCCGGCCTCGATCCGGCCCGAGCGGCTGATCCTTGGGGCAGAGGGCCGGATTCGGGCCCGTGTCACGGGGCTGAGTTTCCTGGGGCTGGCAACGCGCGTCAGTCTGGATGCGCAGGGCACGCGCCTGACGGCATTGCTGCCGCAGGACGCGCCGCGCCCGGCGCCGGGCGACGAGGTGGGCGTTGGCTGGAACGCGGATGATCTGCATCTGATGACGGCCGGGGCAGGGGCATGACACAGGTGCAACCGGCGCATTTTACTTCGGCCGGCGGGATCGGCACCCGCCTGTCGGATATCCTGTGGCGCCATCCGCGGTTGCTGATCGCACTGCTGCTGTTGCCGCCGGCGCTGTGGCTTGGGGTCATCTATCTGGGCTCGCTCTTCGCGCTGCTGGCGCAGAGCTTCTTTTCGATCGACCATTTCACCGGGCTGGTGAAATACGAGTTCACGCTTTCGACCTATGCCCAGCTGATCCGGCCGTCGAATTTCGACATCATCCTGCGCACGGTGGTCATGGCCTTCTGCGTCTCGCTGACCTCGGCCGTGATTTCCTTCCCGATCGCCTATTTCGCCGCGCGCTATGCCCGGGGCGCATGGCGGGCGGTATTTTACCTCGGGATCATGATGCCGCTCTGGTCGAGCTATCTGGTCAAGATCTACGCCTGGAAGCTGATCCTGGCCAAGGAGGGCATCCTGACCTGGGCCTTGCAGAAGCTGCATCTGGAATGGGTGCTCGATGCCTTCCTCGCGCTGCCGGTCATTGGCGGCAATTCCCTGTCGGTCAGCACCGCGGGCACCTTCATCGTCTTTGTCTATGTCTGGCTTCCTTTCATGATCCTGCCGATCCAGGCGGCGCTGGAACGGGTTCCGCCCTCGATGCTGGAAGCCTCGGGCGATCTGGGCGCCACGCCGGCCCAGACCTTTCGCCATGTCTTGCTGCCGCTGGCGCTGCCGGGCGTCGTCGCCGGGTCGATCTTCACCTTCTCGCTGACGCTGGGGGATTACATCATCCCGCAGATCATCGGCACCTCGCGCCTGTTCATCGGCCAGGCGGTGTATCAGCACCAGGGGATCGCGGGGAACATCCCGCTGGCGGCGGCCTTCGCAATGGTGCCGATTGCGATAATGGGTCTCTATCTATGGGCAGCCAAGCGCATGGGGGCCTTCGATGCACTCTGATCGCGCGCCCCTGACCCTGAAAATCGCGGCGGCCGCCGGGCTTTTGTTCATGCACCTGCCGATCCTGCTGATTTTCGCCTATGCCTTCACGACCGAGGATCAGTCGTTCCAATGGCCGCCGCCGGGACTGACGCTGAAATGGTTCGCGGTCACCTGGAACCGGCCCGATGTCTGGGCTGCGCTGGGGCTCAGCCTGAAGGTCGCCGCGATTTCCACGGCCATGGCGCTGGTGCTGGGCACGTTCTGCGCCGCCGCGGTCAGCCGGTCGCGTTTTTTCGGGCGCGAGACGGTATCGCTGATGGTGATCCTGCCGATCGCGCTGCCCGGCGTGGTCACCGGCATCGCCCTTCGCTCGGCCTTTTCGATCGCCGAGATCCCGTTCAGCACCTGGACGATCGTGCTGGGCCACGCGACCTTTTGCGTGGTGGTGGTCTACAACAATGCCGTCGCCCGTTTCCGCCGGACCAGCGGCAGCCTGATCGAGGCGTCGATGGATCTGGGTGCCAACAGCTTTCAGACCCTGCGCCATGTCATCCTGCCCAATATCGCCACGGCGCTGCTGGTGGGCGGGATGCTGGCCTTCGCGCTCAGCTTCGACGAGGTGATCGTGACCACCTTCACCGCCGGTCAACAGCAGACCCTGCCTATCTGGATGCTGGAGGAGCTTGTCCGTCCGCGCGAACGTCCGGTGACCAACGTGGTCGCAATGATCGTGGTGCTGGTTACCCTGCTGCCCATCCTGGGCGCCTATTATCTTACCCGCGGCACCGATCAGGTGGCCGGCCAAGGAAAATAACGGAGGAACCCCAATGCAGACGAAGATGCTGATCGGTGGCGCCCACGAGGCGGGAACCGAGACCGAGGAGCCGGTGCTCAGCCCGCGGACAGGTGAGGTGATCGTCAAGATGCCCGAGGCCGACATCGGCCAGGTGGAACGTGCGGTCGTGGCGGCGCGCGCCGCCTTTCCCGGCTGGGCGCGCACCACGCCGGGGCATCGGTCGGGGCTGCTGCTGGCAATCGCCGATGCGGTAGAGGCCCGGCTTGAGGATTTCGCGACGCTGGAGGCGCTCAACTGCGGCAAGCCCATCAACGAGGTCCGGAACGAAGAGATCCCGGCGGTGGCCGACTGTTTCCGGTTCTTCGCGGGCGCGGTGCGCAACATGTCCGGGCCACTGGCGGGCGAATACATGCCAGGGCACACCTCGATGATCCGCCGCGATCCGATCGGTGTCGTCGCCTCGATCGCGCCCTGGAATTACCCGCTGATGATGATGGCCTGGAAACTGGCGCCGGCGCTGGCGGGGGGCAATACAGTGGTGATGAAACCCTCCGAGCAGACGCCGCTGACCGCGCTGCTGATGGGCGAGGTCATGGCCGGCATCCTGCCCGAAGGCGTGGTGAACGTGATCGTGGGGCAGGGCGGCACCGTGGGCAACGCGCTGATCAACAATCCCGATGTGGACATGGTCTCGATCACCGGTGACGTGGCCACCGGGCGCAAGGTGTTGCAGGCGGCCTCCAGATCGGTCAAGCGCACCCATCTGGAACTTGGCGGCAAGGCACCGGTCCTGGTGTTCGACGACGCCGACCTGAAGCGCACGGTCGAGGGGCTGCGCGCCTTCGGCTATTACAATGCCGGGCAGGATTGCACCGCCGCCTGCCGGATTTACGCAGGCGCCAGGATATATGACAACCTGGTGGCCGATCTGACCGGCGCCGTTTCCTCCATCGTCTACGACAACCCCGACGACACGCTGAACGAGATCCCGCCGCTGATTTCGCAGCGTCAACGCGATCGGGTGGCAAGCTTCGTTCAGCGGGCATCGGAGCAGCAACATATCGAGATCACCACCGGCGGACAGCTGCACGACGGCCCGGGGTTCTATTATCGCCCGACGGTGATTGCAGGCGCACAGCAGGGCGACGAGATCGTCCAGCGCGAGGTATTCGGCCCCGTGGTCTCGATCACCCGTTTCGACGACGCCGATCAGGCCGTTGCCTGGGCCAATGACAGCCCCTATGGCCTGGCCTCGTCGGTCTGGACCGCCGATATCGGCCGCGCGCTGGATGTCTCGGCGCGGCTGCAATACGGCTGCACCTGGGTGAACACCCATTTCATGCTGGTCAACGAGATGCCGCATGGCGGGCTCAAGCAATCGGGATATGGCAAGGACATGTCGATGTATGCGCTGGAGGATTATACAGTTCCCCGGCACATCATGATCGCGCACTGAAGCGCCGCGCGACCGGCGGCGCGGCAATTGCGGGGAATGGCCGGCCGCCGAGCGTATCCGCGGCCGGTTCAGGAATTGCGGCCGGCGCGCTTATCGGCCGGCTGCCGACGCAGAAGCATGTTCTGGTCGATCATGAAATCCCTCGATATCAGGAATGCCGCCGCGCCCAGGGCGCGCGCGCGGGCGCCAAAGTGCCCCGGGCCGATTTCCGGCCGCGAAACGCCCTGGAGGTCCAGGCGGCCAAGCTGACTTTCCACTTCCTGCACCAGCCGCGCCCGGATCGCGTCGGGAAAGGCACCGTCGATGATCACGGCTTCGAAATCGATCACGGCAAGGGTCGAGACGATCGCGTGGGCCAGGCTGCGCGCGGCCCGGGGGATCCATTGCGAAACCGCCTGTTCAAGGCCGTGCCAGTCATCCTTCGCGTCATACAGGCGCCCCGGATCGTCACCCTGCGCGGCGACCAGACGCTCCAGAACCACCAGCGACGCGTGATCGACCAGCCGATGCCCGCCCGGCTCGTCGGGAACGCGCAATGGACCGAAGCCGCCGGAATTTCCCCGGCGACCGGTGAAAACGCTTCCGTTCAGGACGATTCCGCCCCCGATAAAGGTGCCCACGAAGAAATAGATCAGATCCTCGCGATGGGTCTGCGGGCCGAAAACCAGCTCGGCCCGGCAGGCGGCGGTCCCGTCATTCTCGATCGAGATATGCCAGGGCACCAGCTCGCGCAATTCCGCTTCGAGGTCGAAGCCACGCCAAGCCGCCATCTCTTCCCTGGGGGCGCCGAAATCCTCGCTCCAGTGCCACAGTTCCGAGGGCATGGCGACGCTGAAGCCCGAGATGTCGGCGCTGCGTTTCTTCGCGGTGCGCAGCAACGGCCGAAGTTGGGACCTGACGAAATCCATCGTGGCCAGAGGTGTCGGAAAGTCATGCCTTTTGCGACGCATCGCGGAGATCGTTCCGGCGAAATCCACGACCACCATCTCGATGCTCCGCCGGCCGATCTTGAGCCCGACATAGTGCCGGGCCGCGGGGTTGAGCCGCATCGGCACCGAAGGCTGTCCGACACGCCCGCGAATCGGCGCGCCCCGAAGCAGAAGATCGTCGGCTTCCAGTGCGTTGAAGATCACCGATACCGCATTCGGCGAAAGCCCGGTCGCGCGGGTCGCCTCGGGTTTTGTCAGGACGCCGTATTTGCGGATAAGATGCAAAACGAGACGTTCGTTGAACCCCCGAACCGTGCTCTGGTTGGATCCCTTGATCGGGGTGGACCGAAGCTGCTCGTCTTTGTTCCCGGCATTCATTCCGTTTTCATTCCAGTGCCTTGTGCGACGACGCAGGGTTTTTCCCGTGTTGCCGTTTTCTTCGATACTAGGGCCGTCGGCACAGGCGCACAAGCATCGGCGAGCCGGAGGCGAGTGATTATTACTTCATTTGAAAGTTTTTATTGACAGCCCGTCAGAGGCGACCCTATGCCATTGATACGCCTAGCGGCGGGGAGGAGAGATTGCTGCATGTGACGGCGCGGCGGGCGCGAAAGCCTCGGGGGCGTCCTGTGCCAGTGACACCTTTCCGATGAGAGGTTGAAGCCCCGCGACGGGCTCTGTTCAAAGGGAGATGGAGATGAACATAATCAAAGCCGGCGTTTTCGGAATGATCGCCTCGGCGGCGGCTGCCGGGACGGCTGCGGCCGAGGGTAGCGTGTGCCTGATCACCAAGGATGCGACCAACCCGTTCTTCGTCAAGATGGCCGAGGGCGCGTTCGCCAAGGCTGCCGAGCTGGGCATGGAACTGCGCTCATTCGCGGGCAAGTTCGATGGCGATCACGAGACCCAGGTCGCCGCGATCGAAACCTGCATCGCGGCCGGGGTGGACGGCATCCTTCTGGTGGCCTCCGACACCAAGGCTATTACCTCTGCGGTCCAGAAGGCCCGCGACTCCGGCGCCCTGGTCATCGCGCTGGACACGCCGCTCGACCCGATCGACGCGGCCGACATGACTTTCGCCACCGACAATTTCCACGCCGGCGAGCTGATCGGCGAATGGGCGGCCAAGACGATGGGCGACACGTCGAAAGCGAAGATCGGCCTGCTGAACATCAATGTCAGCCAGCCAACGGTGGGGGTTCTGCGCAACCAGGGTTTCCTCAGCGGGTTCGGCATCGACATCAAGGACCCGAGCAAATGGGGGGACGAGACCGACCCGCGGATCGCCGGGCAGGAGGTTTCGAACGGCAATGCCCAGGGCGGCCGGACCGGGATGGAAAACCTTCTGGCCATCAACCCCGATATCAATCTGGTCTATACCATCAACGAACCTGCCGCGGCTGGCGCCTATGAGGCGCTCAAGTCCTTCGGGAAAGCAGATGACGTGACCATCGTTTCGGTCGATGGCGGTTGTCCCGGGGTCGAAAACGTGGCCGCCGGCGTGATCGGCGCGACGGCGCAGCAATACCCGCTGCGCATGGCGGCGCTTGGGGTCGAGGCGGTTGCGACATATGTCGAAACCGGCGAAAAACCCGAGGCGACCGAGGGCAAGGCCTTTTTCGACACCGGTGTCGGCCTTGTGACTGCCGCGCCGGTCGAGGGGATGGAGCAGCTGACACCGCAAGAGGGGCTGGACCTCTGCTGGGGGTAAGCGGCGCTTGACAGGGGGCCGGGGCGTGATCCTTGCCGGTCGCGCCCCGCCGCTCCCGGCGCGCCGGGATATCGCAGACAGTCGAAAGGTGGACCGAAATGCAGGATACCTCCACGCCGACCGAGGCTCAGCCCCCCGCTTCGGAAACCGTTGCGGGTTTCGACCCGGGCCCGGACGGGCTGAAATCCAGGCTGGCCAATATCTTCTATGCCTCACCGTCGGTCGTGCCGCTGATCGTGTTGCTGGCGGCTGTCGGGATGTTCGGGATTTTGCTGGGCGAGCGCTTTTTCGCGCCTTTCACTCTGACGCTGATCCTGCAACAGGTGGCGATCATCGGGATCGTTGCCTGCGCACAATCACTGGTGATCCTCACGGCCGGGATCGATCTGTCGGTCGGGGCGGTGATGATCCTGTCCTCGGTCGTTATGGGCAAGTTCACCTTCGACCTGGGGTTGCCGGCCGGGCTCGGCGTGCTTTCCGGGCTGATCTGCGGGCTGATCTGCGGGTCGATCAGCGGTTATCTCGTTGCGGTCCGCAAGCTGCCGCCATTCATCGTGACCCTGGGCATGTGGCAGATCGTTCTCGCCGCCAACTATCTTTACTCGAGCAGCGAGGTGATCCGCAGTCAGGTCATCGCCGAACAGGCGCCGCTGCTGCAATTCTTCGGACGAACCCTCGAGTTCGGCGGTGCGATCTTTACCTATGGCGTGATCGGGTTGCTGGTGCTGGTCGCGGTGCTGAGCTATGTGCTGAGCCAGACCGCCTGGGGCCGGCATGTCTATGCGGTCGGGGATGACCCGGTGGCGGCCGAACTGTCCGGGGTGAATGTGCGTGCCACGCTGATCTCGGTCTATTCCCTGGGCGGGCTGATCTGCGCCTTTGCCGGCTGGGCCCTGATCGGGCGCATCGGTTCGGTGTCGCCGCAGGCCGGGCAGCTGGCCAATATCGAATCGATCACCGCCGTGGTCATCGGCGGCATCTCGTTGTTCGGCGGGCGCGGATCGATCGCCGGCTCGTTGTTCGGGGCGCTGATCGTGGGGGTCTTCACGCTTGGGCTGCGCCTGCTGGGCGCCGACGTGCAGTGGACCTATCTGTTGATCGGACTGTTGATCATTACCGCCGTCGGCGTGGACCAGCGTATCAGAAAGGCAAGCCTGTGACCCAACCTCCAATCCTTTCCGCCCGCGGTCTTGTAAAGCGCTATGGCCGGGTTGTGGCGCTCGATCACTGCGATTTCGACCTCTACCCCGGCGAGATCCAGGCCGTTATCGGCGACAATGGCGCCGGCAAATCGACGATGATCAAGGCGTTGTCCGGCGCCCTGCGCCCCGATGCAGGCGAGATCCGCCTCGACGGCAAGCGGGTGGACTTCGCCTCGCCGATCCAGGCGCGCGAGCATGGAATCGAAACGGTCTATCAGACACTTGCGATGTCGCCGGCGCTGTCGATCTCGGACAACATGTTCATGGGGCGCGAGATTCGGAAGAAATCCTTCATGGGCCGTGTCTTTCGCCAGCTCGACAAGAAGCAGATGCAGCGCATCGCGCGCGACAAACTTTCGGAACTGGGCCTGATGACGATCCAGAACATCAATCAGGCCGTCGAAACCTTGTCGGGCGGTCAACGCCAGGGCGTTGCCGTGGCCCGCGCCGCGGCATTCGGTTCTCGGGTCGTCATTCTCGACGAACCGACGGCGGCCCTGGGCGTCAAGGAAAGCCGAAAGGTTCTGGAATTGATCCGGAATGTCAGGGCCCGCGGGGTGCCGATCATCCTGATCAGCCACAACATGCCGCATGTCTTCGAACTCGCCGACAGGATCCATGTGCATCGCCTGGGCCGGCGGCTTTGCGTCGTTCGGCCGGACGAGTGTTCGATGCAGGACGCCGTGGCGCTGATGACCGGGGCCATGACACCCGATGCGAAAACGACGGCGGCCTGAACATGTGCGAGCTTGATAAACACACGCAAGCGGTGCTCGAACTGACCGCGCGGATCGACGATGGCAAGACACGCAAGGTGATCGGGATTGCCGGGCCGCCGGGATCGGGAAAGTCCACCCTTTCGGCGCGCGTGGTCGCATTTCTGAACACCGGCGCTGACGGGCCCGATCACGCGGCGCTGGTGCCGATGGACGGGTTCCACCTGGACAACAGCGTTCTGGATGCGCGTGGGTTGCGCGCGGTCAAGGGCGCCCCGGATACGTTCGATGTCGCCGGCTTCGTGGCGCTTGTCCGGCAGATTCGAACCGGCGGCGCGGATATCGGATATCCGGTTTTCGACCGGGTACACGATCGCACGATCGCGCAAGCCGGTTGCCTGCGTGCCATGACGCGCCTTGTCGTGGTCGAGGGAAATTACCTGTTGTTGCGGCAGGGGGGCTGGGCCGCGCTGAAAGGGCTTTTCGACGCCACCGTGATGATCGCGCCCCCGGTCGAGGTGCTGGAAAGCCGGCTGATCGACCGTTGGATCGGCCACGGCCTGTCGCGGGCGGATGCGCTACGCCGCGCGCGGGGCAACGACCTGGCGAATGCCCGCCTGGTGATGAATGACAGCGCCCCTGCCGATCTGCTTCTCTCCGGGGGGGCGGCCGCCAGGCCCGGGGCGTCGCAGGCCGGCGCGATGCCTTGCGGTTCGACAGGTTGATTACCTCTTGCGGCGCGATGTGACGCGCGCGCCGGTCGCAACGCTCCTGTCCAACGGTGAACATCCGGCACCGCGAATCGGCGATTCGCGTCACACAGAAGGCAATTTGTGCTGTCCTGGAGACCGTAAACAGACTGTTTCACGGCGATTCGTGAAGCTCTGAGAAAAAATCTTTGTCATTTCTTATTCTCAGCGTAAGTTTATTGCGCTGGTAAAGCTGTCAGCCTCCGAAGATTGGGCAATTTCGCCGGCTCTTCGCTGCATTCTTTTTTGAATCCTCGTTCACATCAGGAGGCCTGCCATGGCCCGTTCAATCTCTTTCATCGTTGATGGATCCGTCGATACCCGTGTCACGATCCAGGAACTGTCCGACGGAACCCTGCGCTTCGATATCCAGGTGCTCGACACGGGGCGGCCGGGCGATCTGCGGGGGCTCTTCTTCGATCTCGCGGCGCTGGACGCCACGGCGGCCGGCCTGACGGTCGTCGGTGTGGATGGCAGCGAAGACCTGATCGGCCAGTCAGTGTTTGACGAGGCGGCCGTCGACAGCGTTCACAAGGATGCCAATGTCAATGGCCGCGTCATTCACGAACAGGGCAGGTTCGACGCGGGGATCGAGTTCGGAACACCCGGCATCGCCAAGGACGAAATCTCGTCCGTCAGTTTCGTCCTGTCCGCCGATGAACCGCTCTCACTCGACAGTCTCGATCTTGCCGATTTCGGGTTTCGCTATACCGGCCACCACGGCAACAACCACGTCAAGATGGCCGCCGATTCCAGCGGGGTGGCACGAAACGATGCCTGGGAGGTCGACGAGAACAGTTCCGCAGACGTGGATCTTCTGGCCAATGACACCAATGGCATCCAGGCGGACGGCACCCGGAAGACGGTGATCAGTGTCGTGGACGGCGAAGGCGCGCTTGTTCCGGTTGCCGGCGGGTTCCAGCGGACCGTCAAGATCGGCGACCTGATCCTGGGCACCTTGTTCATCAGCGATGACGGCATCGCGCGGTTCACCGCGGACGGGCCCGACGTGGACCGGTTGGCGCATGACGCCAGCCCGCAATGGGCCTTCACCTATGAGACCGTTTCAAGCGAAGGCAATCTTGCGACCGCCGATGTGGTGCTGACGATCGACGGGCAGAACGACCAGCCGATCGCATCCGGCGTATCGCTTTCGGTGCATGAGGATGATGCGTTCGATACGGTTCAAAGCCCGCAATTCGGGGCCCTGACCGGCGATGGGGTCACCGGCGCCTTCGTGGCCAGCGATATCGACGACGGCGACGTCCTGTCCTATTCCATCATATCCGCGCCGACCGACGCGTTCGGAAATCAATACGGGGCCGTGACCAATAACGGCGATGGCACCTTCACCTTCAACCCGCTGGACGAGTTCCAGTTCCTCGACGCGGGCGAGACGCGCGAGGTGACATTCCAGTATGTCGCCATCGACGATTCGGGCGTCGGCACCGCCACGACCGCGCCGGAAGAAAGCGACACGTCGGACCCGGTCACGATCAGCGTGACGGTGAGCGGCGCGGATGACGCCCCGGTGAATTTTTCCGACCAGTTGCTGTTCGAGACGCAGAACCAGTCGATGTTCGGCACCGGCGATGCGCTGGCCTATCAGCCGGTCCTGCCATTCTTCGGTTTCGATACCGGTCCGGTCAGCCTGGATGCGACGATCATTCCAGGATACACGTTCTCGGGGGATGTGCTCGAAGGGATTCTCGATGGAATAGAGGCGGTCGGGCAGGCCTTTGCCGATGCCGGCTGCGAGATTGCCAGCTGGTTTGGCGGAGATTGCGAGGCCGATATTGATCTGCCATCCTCGATCTCCACGCCGAGCGTCCGCACAGACGGCAGTTTCGCCGCGAAGGTCGGCCTGCAACCGTATTTCTCGCTCAATACCGGTGAGGTCGATGCGTCGGTTCCCGTCGATGTCTTCTTCACGGCGCCGCGCCAGGTCGAAAACGGCGACAGTTTCGTGGTCGACAGCGCCTATTCTGTGGATGGCGGCGCCACGTTCTCGACCATGTCGCCCAACGTCAATTTCGGGATGGATTTCGTATTCGACCTGGATACGGCGCTCGATCTTCTGATCGGCAGCGACAGCTTCGACATCTGGGATATCGATACCGGGAACAACCCGGGGTTCACGGGCGTGCTCGGCGAACCGGGATTCAATATTTTCGACGCCAGCGGCGACGATCTGGAATTGTCGGTGCCGCTGGGGCCGCTTGATCCGTTTTTCGGCCTCGACCTGAACTTCCCGGTGATCAACACCACCGGTACCCAGGACGTGCCAGGGGGCGATACGCTGAGTTCATCGGGCAGCGATGACGTGGCCGTGCTGACGGCCGATCTCGACGCATTCGCATCGCAGCTTCTGTTCGGCGTTCCCACGGCCTTCGGGGGCGACGATTCCTTTGGCCTGACGACCAGTGTTGCCGGGGCCAGTGTCAACCTGCTGTCGGTGGAATGGGCCTGGGACATTGTATCGGTCGCGCTGATCACGACGCTCGAAACGATCCAGGATTTTTCGCTCAGCATTCAGGATCTGCCGCTTGTCGCATCGCTTGAAGACGGCTCGACTATCACCGGATTTTCCCTTGGCGACGAAATCACCGTCAACGCACCGGTCACGTCAGGATTCGATCCCGACAGCGACGGCAATGGCGACGGGCTGATCGACATGGATGTCGCCGTCGACATGGAGGCGCTGTTTTCCAACGACACCTATCTCGGGCTCGATCTCGATCTCTTCGCGGGCTTGCTGCAATTCAGCGCCGGGATCACGTCCGACTTCTTCGACGGGCCCAGCGTCAGCCTGTTCGACGGCATCATCCCCTCGATCGACGGGAATGATGACGGTTTCCTTTACGGCGATACATTCTCGTTCCTCGAAAATGTCAGGCTGGCGACCCTTTTCGACGAGGAATTCCCGATCGAAGGCTGGAACACCGCCAACACGGATACGGAAATCTTCTACGACGTGGCTTGACGCAAAAAAGGTGCAAGGGCGGGGCGCGCGCTGGCATGTACACGATTGCATGCCGGTAACTGACGGAATTTGCTGAATGTTTCTTTTGACTCCCGGCCCTGATCGGCTAGGAAGGAAACCGCAAACACAGTCAGGCCGTCCCGCATGAGCACGATCCAGGATCATCCGCTACGTTATGAGGTGGCGAACGAGCTTCACGCGCGGCCTTTCCCGGCCCTGTCGGTGCCGTGCCAGGCCGCCTTCGTGGCGATCAAGCCCCCGGTCGATGCGGCCAATCGCGACCGCGCGGCCGAGCTGTCCCATCTGCTGGACCTGCTTGACCGGTTCGGCACGCAGCACCCCAAGCCCGGCGCGACACATTTCTTCGGCCAGATCGGCCGCAACATGCTGAAATGGGAAAGCCATACCGAGCTTGTCACCTACACGATCTTCAGCGACGGCCTGTCAGAGCGCCCCTTCGACGCGACCGGCTTCGATGTGTTTCCCGAGGACTGGCTGGCACATGCGCCGGGCGCGCGGATCACCTCGGCCCAGTTGCGGGTGGAACGCTGGCAGGGCGATCCCGAGGACGTGTCGCGCAAGATCGACGACTGGTTCGCTGCCGACAGCCTGGCCTGTTCGCGGGTGCTGGACGACAGCGCCGTGATCGCCACCGATTTTCGCATCGACAGCGCCGGTCACATGCGTTTCGCGCTGTTCGTGCGCCCCGAAACCGGCGAACGCAGGGTGGGGCGCATCGTTCAGCGGCTGACCGAGATCGAGACCTACAAGGCGATGTCGATGCTGGGTTTCCCCCGCGCGCGGCAATTGTCGGGGCAGATGGGCGCCATCGACCCGCGCCTGGTCTCGCTTGTGGGCGATCTGCAAAGCGGCACCAGCACGCCGGAACACACGCTGCATGCGCTGCTGGGCATTTCGGCAGAGCTGGAAAACCTTCTTGCGCGATCGACATTTCGGTTCGGCGCCACCGGCGCCTATGAGGCGCTGGTGCATCAGCGCATCGACGTCATGCGCGAAGAGCGGTTCGCGGGGCGCCAGACCTTCCGCGAATTCATGATGCGCCGCTTCGATCCGGCGATGCGCACCGTCAAGGCGACCGAGCGGCGGCTGCACGAGATGACCGCGCGCGCCACCCGTGCCGGCGATTTGCTGCGCACGCAGGTGGATGTTTCGCGCTCGGCGCAGAACCAGAAACTGCTGGAAAGCATGGACCGGCGCGCGGATCTGCAATTGCGCCTGCAAAAGACCGTCGAAGGGCTCAGCGTCGTGGCCATCAGCTATTACGCGGTCAGCCTTGCCTCCTACCTGGCCTATCCCGTGGCCGGGCCCTTGCACATGAGCAAGGAAAGCCTGATGGCGATGCTTACGCCGCCGGTCGTGCTTGCGGTATGGTGGGCGATGCGCCGGATCCGGCGCGGGATGGAATAAGCGCAACGGCACGGTCGGTCGCAATCGCGCCCAGCCCGATCGCCGCAAGCGCCAGAAGCGCCGAGATACCCAGCGTCGGGATGCCCGACAGGCCCGCGCCCACCGTGCATCCGCCGGCCAGAACCCCGCCCAGCCCCATCAATACGCCACCGGCAAGGTAGCGCCCGGTCTGGGCCGGTCCCTCGAAGCTCTGCCAACGGAACCGCCGGGCCAGAAGCGAAGAAATCAGCGCCCCGGCCAGCACCCCGCCGACCAGCCCGGTGCCGAAACTGGCCGAGATCGAGGTTGCCGCCACGCCCCAGAACAGGGTGTCGGCCATCGACGAGGTGAAATTCAGCGTTTCCATCGCGATCGGGTCGAAAGCGTCCTGCAGAACGAAACCGGTTCCGACCCAGCCCAGGGGGACAAGCAGCCCCAGCAGCCCGGCAAGCGCGATGTCGCGCCGGCGCCCGCCCGAACAGCAGGCCAGCGCCAGGGCGGGCAGGGCGATGGCCGCGCTCCACAGCCACGCGCCGCCCGGCAGGGCGGCGAGGCTGGCCGCGTCGCCCAGCGACAGGGTCACGCTGCCCAGGGACGTGCGGATCGGGGCGATCACGCCCTTGAGCGTGGCATGGGCGGCGATTGCAAAGACGACCAGAACCAGCCCCGCGCGCAGGTTGCCAGACCCGGCCAGCACTGTCAGGCGCGAGGCGCAGCCGCGCGTCAGCACCATGCCCGCACCAAACAGCACCCCGCCCACAAGAATCGCCAGCACCGGCAGGTCGGCGGCCAGGAAACGGTGATCGGCAAACCCGATCCAGCCCAGGGCGACCGCCGCCTGCGTGCCGATCACCGCGACCGCCAGCGCCATCGCCCAGACGCCGCGCGCCGGCCCGCGCTCGGCCGACGGTCCGACAAGCGCACGTCGAAAGCAAAACCGGGTGGTTTCGGCCAGCACCCCGAAAGCCAGCCCCAGCAGCAGGCCCAACCACACCGCCGCCTGGGGGGGCGTCAGGGATTCGAATCCGAGCGTTTCGAACATGGCAAAATCTCCGTCCGTTCCGATCGCCCCTTTGGCAAGCCCGCACCACCGGATCAAGCCCGCGCGCGTCATCGAGGGCAGGGCAGGGCGGAACCGCGTCGCGCCTTACCGCGCGGCGGACAGATCCCGGTTTCCTGCGCGGATGGCATCCGGGAAGGTGTTCTGCCTGCGTGGACTTGCGGCAGACCCGGTTCTTTTTTGCGAGAAACCGGCCCCGGCGCCGGGTGCAAGCGAACCCGCGGGATGCGGCGCCTCAAGCCGGGCCGGGCGCAACCTCGCGCAGTTCGACGCCGAACCCGTCCAGCAACGTCATCACCTCGGCCTCGTGCGAAGCGACCTGGTCGGCCAGCCAGGCCGAGACCACCCGAACGGCGCGCCGGCTGAGATGGCGATGCGGGCAGGTGATCCAGTATGCCGGAAAGGCCAGCGCCGGGTGATCCGGGCAAAGCGGCACCAGCCTGCCCGCCGCCACTTCCCGCGCCGCCAGGGTCATCGATTCCAGCACCACCCCGGCGCCGTCCAGCGCCAGTTGCAGCGCCATGGAAGACCGGTCGATCAGCAGCGACTTGTCGCTTGTCACGCCCGTCTGCCCGGTTTCGATCAGCCATCGGTCCCATTGGCAAAGCGCGCGGGCGCTGTCGATCAGGCGCGCATCTGCCAGCCCACCCGCGCCCAGCCGGTCACGGTATCCCGGTGCGCAGAGCGGCAAAACCACGTCCGGCGCCAGGGGGCTCGAATGCAGCCCGGGCCAGTCGCCGGTTCCATAGCGTATGTCGATATCAATGATCTCGCGGTCGAAATCGGTGGGATCGGGGGCGGCATCGACCCGCAGCTTCCATTCCGGGTATCGCGCGACGAAATCCGACAGGCGCGGCCCGAGCCAGCGCACCCCGAAGCTGGGCGACACCCGCAGCGCCAGCCGATGCGAATCCCGCGTCTGGCCGAGATTGCGCCGTGCATCGCGCAGGATGCCGATCGCGGCCGAGGATGCCTGGAACAGCTGCTCCCCTTCCAGCGTCAGCGACAGGGACCGGCCCTGGCGGCGGAACAGTTTAACCCCCAACTGCTGTTCCAGAAGCTTGATCTGCTGACTGACCGCCGAGGGCGAAACCGACAATTCGGCAGCCGCCTTGGAAAGGGTGCCGCGCCGGGCGAGCGCCTCGAAAAAGAGATAGCCGTTCAGGTTGAGATCGCGCGACATTGGCGGGCTCCGGTAAACTCTCAGCCATGCTTAACGGATCAGAAAGGAAAACTTCAACAACCGGGGTGATTTGTGCATTGAACCACGGCCCCCGAACAGGCAGCATCGCGCCGATCACTGCAGGAGGACAGCATGACCGCACCCGAACATGTCGCCTTTGTCGGTCTCGGCGCGATGGGCGGGCCGATGGCCGCGAATCTCGTGGCCGCGGGCCAGCAGGTGGTCGGGTTCGACATGGCGGCCTCCGCGCTGGAACGGTTGCAGAAAGCGGGCGGCACGCGCGCCGAATCCGCCGCGGCGGCGGCGCGCGGCGCGCATACGCTGATCCTGATGGTGGTCAATTCCGACCAGGCCGAGGCGGTCCTGTTCGATGGCGGCGCGCTGGAGACCCTGCCGAAAGAGGCCACCGTCGTACTGATGGCCACATGCCTGCCCGGCGCCGCCCGCGATATCGCAGAGCGGGTTCTGGCCAGCGGGCGCGGCTTTCTTGATGCGCCGGTTTCGGGCGGCGTGGTGGGCGCCAGGGCGGGCAGCCTGACGATCATGGCTGCCGGCTCTGACGACGATTTCACCCGCGTCGCGCCATTGTTCAACCTGCTGGGCGAGCGGGTGTTCCGGGTCGGCGATCAACCGGGGCAGGGCGCCGTGGCGAAGGCTGTGAACCAGCTCTTGTGCGGGGTGCATCTGGCGGCGGCGGGCGAGGCGATGTCGCTGGCCGAGAACATGGGGCTGGACACGGCCACGATGCTGGAGATCGTGAGTGGCTCAGCGGCGTCAAGCTGGATGTTGCGTGATCGCGGGCCACGGATGATCGCGGATCCGGACGAGGTGACCAGCGCGGTGGACATCTTCACCAAGGATCTTGGCATTGTCCTGTCGGTGGGGCGCGAGGCGCAGACGGCGCTGCCGCTGTCGGCGGCGGCGCATCAGATGTTTCTTGCCGGTTCGGGCCGGGGCGAGGGCAAGCTCGACGACAGCCAGGTCATCCGCTCTTATCGCGCGCTTTCGCGCCGGTCCTGAGGTCTTCCTTCTGCCAGGTCGAGATTCGCTCGACCACGGTGTTGCCCGGAACGGCGCCTTCCTCGTGCTGGCGCCAGCGTTCCAGCAGCGGCTGGCCCGAATTGCGGCAATGGATGCGCATCGCGATGCGCGCGGCCTCGGCGTCGGCGTCGGCCAGGGCATTGACGATATCGGTATGCTCGTCACGGAAAAACCGCGCGATATCGGCCGCGTTCTGGCGATTGGTAACACGGGTCCATTCGGGAAAGCGCTGTCGCACACGCCAGAACTCTGCCACGATCGACACGAAGACGGAATTGCCCGTGGATCGCGCGATGGTGATGTGGAAATCGCGATCGGCACGTTCGAAATCCGCAAGCGACATGTCCGGATCGGCCAGAATCTCGATGCAGCTGCGCAGATGGGCGATGTCAGCCTCGCTCATTGTCGCCGCGGCGATCGCCGCGACCTCGGGCTCGATGGCATGGCGCGCTTCGACCAGTTCGAAGAAACCCGGCAGGCCATTCGCCTCGACCACGGCGTCGGGCAGCGTATCGGCGGTGAAGGCGCCGGCGCCGAAACGGGTGACGACATATCCCATCAATTCCAGCGCGATCATCGCTTCGCGTATCGTGGCTCGGCTGACGCCCAGTTGCTGAACGAGTTCCTTGTCGGCGGGCATCTTGCTGCCAAGCGGTATCTCGCCATCGCGGATCAACTGCGCAATCTGGTCGGCAACCAGTCGATACCGCGGTGTCTGGAGAATGGGTTTGAGCACAAAGTCCCCTTATGGCGGCGGTGCGCACGCCCCAGGCGAAGGGCAGGGCGCGCCTGGCGAATTCAGCCTGCCGGCATGTCATCGTCGATGTAGAACTGCACATTTTCGCGGAAGTCGCGATCGGCGACAAGCCCCAGCCGCAGCGCCTTGGCCGGGTTGTAATCATACCGCCAGCCGGACACGATCGATTCGATTTCGGGCTGCTTTTCCCATTTGATCCGTTTGGCCGGTTCGGGCCCGGCCACATCGGTCATCGCGTCGATCATCTGGCGGATCGACAGCGTGGATCCGGGCATCGACATGCACCGGTTCATCCCCAACTCCGGGGCCGGAATCTCGGCGCCGCGGATCAGGTTTTCCACGCAGCGGCGCGGCGACAGGTAGTAATGCTTGAAATCCGGATCGACGGGGCAGACGGCCTCGACCCCGTTCAGTGGCTCGCGGATGATCGAGGACATGAAGGACGACGCGGCGCGATTGGGCTTGCCCGGCCGGACCGAGATCGTCGGCAGGCGAAAGCCGCGCCCGTCGACGAAGCCACGGCGGGAATAATCGTTGACCAGCAACTCGCCGATGGCCTTTTGCGTGCCATAGGATGTCTGCGGGTTCGGGATCGTCCAGTCCTCGATCGGGTCGGGAACCTCGCCACCGAAAACGGCAAGCGACGAGGTGAACACCAGGACAGGTGTCGAGGGCAGGACGCGGCAGCGCTCCAGCACATTCAGAACGCCAGTCAGATTGACCGCCATGCCGGTTTCGAACTCGGCCTCCGCATGGGAGGAAACGACGGCGGCAAGATGGAATATCACGTCGGTCTCGGCGTCGATCAGGGCATCCACGCTGGCGCGGTCGGTGATGTCGGTGGTTGTCGTTTCCACCGGGAACGGCGCATCGACGCTGGCGGGGGACGCAACGTCGGCAAGCACCAGCCGGTCGATGGCCTTGCCGCGCAGGGTGCCGTTTTCGGACAGCTTTCTCGCAAGTTTCTGGCCGATGAAGCCGCCGCCGCCGAGGATAAGGATATTCATTGGAACCGCCGTAGGGTGTTGATGTTCAAGAAATCGGGGGCGGCAGTCGTGCCGCCGCCCCCGCTGTTCGTTACGTGTCCGGCTGGATCGTCGGACAGGCGCGGCGCGGTGTCAGCCGCCCAGGCCGATCCGGTCGATAAAGGCCTTGTGGCTTTCGACCAGTTTGGCAGCGGCGGGCGATTTCTCTGCCCAGCGGTCCCAGGTCGCGACAGCGGCTTCGCGGAAGGCATTGCGATCTTCCTGCGACCAGTCATAGAGCGTGACGCCCTTTTCCTTGGGCAACGTGGCAACGGCCTCGCCATTCTCGACCAGGACCCGCATCATCAGCCGCAGCGCGGTCGAATCCATCGCGGTCTTCAGGATTTCTTTCTGCGCATCGGTCAGGCCGTCCCAGACGGTCTTGTTGCAGGCCAGGTGGTCCGTCGCCATCGAGTGGAAGCCGGGATAGGTCGTGTGCTTGGCGATATCGTAAATGCCCAGGCCGACGTTGTTGGCCAGCGTCGAGGCATCGGCGCCGTCGATGATGCCGGTTTCCAGCGCGGTGAAGATCTCGGTGAAATCCATCACGATCGGGGTTGCGCCCAGCTCGGCGAAGATCTCGCTTTCCATCCCCGGGGGCGAACGGAATTTGAAGTCCTTCAGGTCTTCGATGCCATCCAGCGGCCGGGTCGAGTTCAGCGATTCCGCGCCGCCCAGATAGGCGCCGACGAACTGCATGCCATAATCGTTGTAAAGATCGTTGATCGCCTGGCGGCCACCGCCGTGCTGGATCCAGGCCAGCATCTGAAGCGGCTCGTCATAGCCGCCCATGACGTCGGCGACGAACTGGAACGCCGCGTCCTTGCCGGTCTGGTAGCTGCCATTGGTCATGTCGCAGTCGAGAATGCCGTTCGCGGCCGCATCGAAGGTTTCGGCCGAGGCGACGATCGAGGAACTGTAGAACATCTCGATGTCGAGCGAGCCGCCGGACATGGTCTCGACCTGCTCGACGAAGCGCTTGACCTCTTTGCCCGAGGCCGATTCCGGCGCCTGGTGGGTCTGGATGCGCAGCGTGGTCGTCTGGGCCGAGGCCGCGCCTGCGATCAGTGCCGTGGCCGCAACGGCCGCGGAAAGTGTGGAAACAAGTTTCATGTGGGTGTGTCCTCCTCTTAATTCCCCGGGCACCATGGCATGGCGGCGCGCAAATTGCCAGACAATCTGGCAATTAGGCAAAATTTGTCCGCGCCGCATCCGCTTATCTCGTTTTGATGGCCGGACAAGGGCGCCTCACAGCTGCGCGAGGCAGGCGAATCATGCAGGCACTGTCATTGAAGCCGGGCTAAACCTATCGTTAAGAAATCTCTCTTGTCGCGATGCGCGCGACCTGTTGTCCTCCGCAGCGACAGGAAACGGGAGGATTCGATGACCGATTCATCGCCTGCGCGACGAGGCGACAACACCAGCCTTGCACGGCGCGCCTGGCACATTCGCCGGCACGCGCTGAAAATGGGACAGGTCCAGGGCCAGGGCTATATCGGCCAGGCGCTCGGTATCGCGGACGTGCTGGCGGTCAGCTATTTCCACGCGCTGAACCTGCGTCCGGAAGACCCCGAATGGGACGGCCGCGATCGCTTCTGCCTGTCCATCGGCCATTATGCCATCGCGCTCTATGCCGCGCTGATCGAGGCCGGTGTGCTGCCAGAGGACGAGATCGGCACCTATGGCATGGATGACAGCCGGATGCCGATGTCGGGCATGGCGACCTACACGCCGGGGATGGAGATCACCGGCGGCAGCCTGGGCCACGGTCTGGGCATTGCGGTCGGCATGGCGATGGGGCTGAAGCGCAAGGACAACCCCGCCTTCGTCTACAACCTTCTGTCGGATGGCGAGCTTGGCGAAGGCTCGACCTGGGAGGCGGTGATGTCCGCGGTGCAGCATCGCCTGGGCAACCTGATCGCCATCGTCGATTTCAACGACCAGCAGGCCGACGGCAAGACCACCGATGCGCTGTGCGTCGCGCCGCTTGCCCCGAAATGGGAAGCCTTCGGCTGGCACGCGCAGGAAATCGACGGCAATGACATCGATGCGGTGCGCGCCGCCTTCGATACGGCCCGCAACCTGTCCGACGACAGGCCCCGCGTCATCATCTGCAAGACCACGATGTGCAAGGGCGTGCCGTTCCTTGAAGACCGCGAAATCACCCATTTCGTTCGGGTCGAGGCCGACGAATGGGACAAGGCGCTGACCTATCTGGACGGGGAGATGCCGGCATGACCACGCTGAGCCGCCGCAAATCGAAATACGAACCGCGACAGGCACCCAAGGACGGCAAGGCCACGTCGGCGATGATCGCCTCGCTCGATGCCGAGGGGCGCGACACCGTGGCCGCCCCCTTCGGTCACGCCCTGTCCGCCCTGGCGCAGACCCGCCACGATATCCTGGGCCTGTCGGCCGATCTGTCGAAATATACCGATCTGCATGTCTTCGCGCAGGCCCACCCCGACCGCTTTTACCAGATGGGGATGGCCGAACAGTTGCTGTTCTCGGCCGCGGCCGGCCTGGCACGCGAAGGCTTCACCCCCTTCGCCACGACCTATGCCGTCTTCGCCTCGCGCCGCGCCTATGACTTCATCGCCATGGCCATCGCCGAAGAGGGGCTGCCGGTGAAGATCGCCTGCGCCCTGCCGGGGCTGACCACCGGCTATGGCCCGTCCCACCAGGCGACCGAGGATCTGGCGATCATGCGCGCCATGCCGGGGCTGACGGTCATCGACCCCTGCGACGCGACCGAGATCACCCAGGCCGTGCCCGCCGTCGCCGACCATCCCGGCCCGGTCTACATGCGGCTGCTGCGGGGCAAGGTGCCCGACGTGCTGGGCCGCTACGGCTATCGCTTCGAGATCGGAAAGGCGAAAGAGATCCGGGCGGGACGCGACGTGTTGATCGTCTCGTCGGGTTTCATGACGATGCGCGCGCTCGACGCGGCCGAGGCGTTGGGCAATGACGGGGTGGATTGCGCCGTGCTGCATGTGCCTACGATCAAGCCGCTGGATGTGGAAACCATCGTCGCCGAGGCATCCAAAGGCGGTCGGCTGGTCGTGGTGGCCGAGAACCATTCGGTGACCGGCGGGCTGGGCGAGGCCGTCGCCGCGGCGCTGATGAACGCGGGCGTGCATCCGGCCTTTCGCCAGATCGGGCTGCCGGACGAATTTCTCGATGCCGGCGCATTGCCGAGCCTGCACGATCAATACGGGCTGTCGGTCGGATCGGTCGTGCAGCGGATCAAGGAGTGGTTGTGATGTTGTTGAAGGACAAGGTGGCCATCGTCACCGGCGCGGCCTCGGCCCGGGGGCTGGGCAAGGCCACGGCGCGGATGATGGCCGAACATGGCGCGCGGGTTGCGGTGCTGGACCTGGACGAGGGCGCGGCCCGCGCGGCGGCCGACGATCTTGGCCAGGGGCATCTCGGGCTGGCCTGCGACGTGACCGACGCGGCAGCCTGCGCCGCCGCGGTTGCCGCGGTGCTCGACACGTTCGGCAGGATCGACGTGCTGGTGAACAATGCGGGCATCACCCAGCCGCTGAAGATCATGCAGATCAAGCGGGAAAACTATGACGCCGTGCTCGATGTCAATCTGCGCGGCACGTTGCAGATGAGCCAGGCCGTGATACCGGCGATGCAACGGCAGAAGGGCGGGGCGATCGTCAACATCTCGTCGGTCTCGGCCCAACGCGGCGGCGGCATCTTCGGCGGGCCGCATTATTCCGCGGCCAAGGCGGGTGTCCTGGGGCTGACCAAGGCCATGGCCCGCGAACTGGCGCCCGACGGCATCCGCGTGAACGCGGTCTGTCCCGGCTTCATCGCCACCGACATCACCGCCGGCAAGCTGACCGAGGATCAGATGCAGGGCATCCTGGCCGGAATCCCGATGGGCCGCGCCGGCGCGGCGTCGGACGTGGCGGGGTGCTGCGTGTTCCTGGCCAGCGACCTGTCGGCCTATGTCACCGGCTCCGAGGTGGACGTGAACGGCGGGTCGCTGATTCACTGACGCGGCGGGTGCGTCGGATCGGGCGTTTTGGCATTGAGCCCGGGCCCGCGCTTGGGTATGCGACGATGATCGCCAGACAGGAGCCCGCCGATGCCGGATATCGCCACTCTCGCCCCGCTTGTCGGTCTTCTGCTGGTCATCGGGGCCTTTGCCGGGGTGATCGCCGGGTTGCTGGGCGTCGGCGGCGGCATCGTCCTGGTGCCGGCCTTCTTCTACACCTTCTCGGCGCTTGGCTTCGCCAGCCCCTACACGATGCAGATATGCCTGGCCACGTCGCTGTCCACGATCATCGTCACCTCGATCCGATCGGTGCTCAGCCACAATCGCAAGGGCGCGGTGGACTGGGCGGTGCTGCGCAGCTGGGCGCCGGGCATCGTTGCGGGCGCGGTGATCGGGGTGCTTGTGGCCTCGAACCTGCGCTCGATCGTGTTGCAGGGCATATTCGGCGTGCTGGGCATCTGCATCGGGCTTTACCTGGCTTTCGGCCGGTCCGACTGGAAACTGGCCGATCAGATGCCGGGCGGGCCGGTGCGCGCGGTTCTGTCCGCGATGATCGGGTTCCTGTCGGTGCTGATGGGGATCGGCGGCGGGTCTTTCGCGGTGCCCACGATGTCACTCTATGGTCAGCCGATCCACCGCGCGGTGGCAACGGCGGCCGGGTTCGGGGTGCTTATCGCGGTTCCCTCGGCCATTGCCTTCATGTTCGTCGAGATCCCCGGCGCGGTGCGCCCGCCGCTGAGCATCGGCGCGGTGAACCTGCCGGCCTTCCTGATCGTGATCGCGATGACGCTGATGACCGCGCCGCTCGGGGCCAGGCTGGCCCACGCGATGGACCCCAAGCCGCTGAAGCGCGTCTTTGCGATCTTCATCATCGTCGTCGCCCTGAACATGCTGCGCAAGGTGTTCGGGATGTGAATGGCGCAAGCGCGCCCCGACGGGGCGCCGTCAGCCGCCGGTATGGCTCATGTGGCGGGTGACCTGGCCATCGGCGCGCTGCCGGGAATAGTCGAAATCATGCCCCTTGGGCTTGCGCCCGATCGCGCTGTGAATCGCGGCGATCAACGGGGCGTCGTCATGGGGGTGATTGCGCAGGGCCGGGCGCAGGTCGGCCATGTCTTCCTGCCCGAGGCACATGTAAAGCTCGCCGGTGCAGGTCATCCGGACCCGGTTGCAGCTTTCGCAGAAATTGTGGCTCAGCGGGGTGATGAAGCCGATCTTCTGGCCGGTCTCCTCCAGCCGGACATAGCGGGCCGGCCCGCCGGTGCGCTCGGCCAGGTCGGTCAGACGATACTGCCCGGACAGCCGCGCGCGCACATCGTCGAGCGACCAGTATTGCCCGACACGATCCTCGTTGCCCAGGTCGCCCATCGGCATGACCTCGATGAAGGTCAGGTCCATGTCCCGCGCGGCGCACCATTCGGTCAGTTCGAAAAGCTCGTCCTCGTTGAACCCCTTCAGCGCGACGGTGTTGATCTTGACGCGAAGACCGGCCCGCTGTGCCGCGTCGATCCCGCGCAACACCTGCGGCAGGCGGCCCCAGCGGGTGACGCGGGCGAATTTCGCTTCGTCCAGCGTGTCGAGCGAGACATTCACGCGGCGCACGCCCGCGGCGTAAAGCGCCTCGGCAAATCGTTCGAGCTGCGAGCCGTTGGTGGTCAGCGTCAGTTCCTTCAGCGCGCCGCTTTCGAGATGCCGGCCCATCGCGTCGAAAAAGGTCATGATATCGCGGCGCACCAGCGGCTCGCCGCCGGTGATGCGCAGCTTTTCGACCCCGAGCCCGATGAAGGCCGCGCACATGCGCTCCAGCTCTTCCAGCGTCAGAAGCTCCTTCTTGGGCAGGAAGGTCATGTTCTCGGCCATGCAATAGACGCAGCGAAAATCGCAGCGGTCGGTGACCGAAACGCGCAGATAGGTGATTGCGCGGGCGAAGGGATCTGTCAATTGCGGTGTCATGCGTGAAACGTAGGCCCGCGGCGCGGCGACGACAAGCCAATTCATTGCGAGTTGATCGCGATCCACCCGCCGCCTACTGTCGCCCGGACGGACCGGAGGAGAAGCGATGCGCAAGACGAACCTGTTACTGTCCGCCGCCGGAACGATGCTGCTGTTGGCGGGATGCGCGGTGGCACCGTCACGGCAGGGTGTCACCGATCCGGCGGCCGCGCCCGGCCAAGCGACCCGCCCGGCCGCCCGGCCCGACACACCCGCACCGCCGCCGCCCGAGGGCGCCCGGACGGTCGAGCAGTTCGATACGACCAGCCTGGCCGAAAGGCAGGACGCCACGCGCAACATCGCGGCAGACTGGCGCGTGCTGGGGCGGACGGTGGCAACGCTGGGCGACCCGGCCGATCCGGGGTTCTGGGCCAAGACCCCCCTCGTCGAGGCGGTGCGGCCCGGCCGGCTGGTGGACCCGTCCACCGGCGCCTCGGTCCGGGTCGAACTTCGCCCGCTGGCCGCGGAACCGGGGGCGGGCAGCCAGGTCTCGCTGGCGGCGTTTCGGCAGCTGGCTGTCCCCTTGACCGCGTTGCGCGAACTGAGTGTGGAGACCCGATAGCATCCCGGGCTTGACAGCGGCCCCCACCGGGGCCCAACTGAACACGTGTTCAATTCATGCGGAGGGGACGGCCCGTGGATCGACGCCTGGTGCCGCAGCGCGAAAGCTGGGAGGCGATGCGCGCGGCCTTTCACTGGAACATCCCGGCGCAGTTCAACATCGCCGAGGCTTGCTGCGACAGCTGGGCGCGGGCCGCACCCGGCCGCACGGCCATCATCGACGCCTCCGAACATGATCGGCACTGGAGCTATGGCGCGCTGAAGGACGCCTCTGACCGGTTGGCCACGGTGATGGCCGCGGCGGGCGTGGGGCAGGGCGACCGGGTGGCGGTTCTGCTGGCCCAGCACCCGGCGGTGCTGATCGCGCATTTCGCGGCGATGAAGCTGGGGGCCATCGGATTGCCGCTGTTCACCCTGTTCGGGACCGATGCGCTGGAATACCGTCTGGCCGACAGCGGCGCGAAGACGGTGGTGACGGATGCCGAGGGCGCCGCGAAGCTGGCCGGGATCCGTGACAGCCTGCCGGCGCTGAAGGACGTGCTGTCGCTCGACGGCGGGCCGGCGACACGGGCTTTCTGGGACGAGATCGCGCAGGCGGACCCGCTGGTCGATCCGGTGCCGACGCGGGCGGACGACCCGGCCGTGCTGATCTATACCTCGGGCACCACCGGCCCGCCCAAGGGGGTGCTGCACGCGCATCGTTTCCTGCTGGGACACCTGCCCTCGGTCGAGCTGCACCATCGCGGCTTTCCGCAGCCCGGCGATCGGGGCTGGACGCCGGCCGACTGGGCCTGGATCGGCGGGCTTATGGACATGGCCATGCCCTGTCTCTATTACGGCGTCCCGGTCGTCGCCCGGCGAATGCCCAAATTCGACCCGGTGGAAGCCTGGGATCTGATCGCGCGGCTCGAGGTGCGCAACCTGTTCCTGCCACCCACAGCGTTGAAACTGATGCGCCGGGTGCCGGTGCCCGACGGGGTGAAGCTCCGCTCGATCGGCTCGGGCGGCGAAAGCCTGGGCGCGGACCTTCTGGCCTGGTCGCGCGAAGTGCTGGGCATCGCGATCTGCGAATTCTACGGCCAGACCGAATGCAACCTGGTGGTGACCTGCGTGCCCGAGCTGATGGATGCGCCCCCCGGCGCGATGGGCATGGCGGTGCCGGGCCACGAGGTGGCGGTGCTGCGCGCCGATGGCACCCGCGCCGATCCCGACGAGCTGGGCGAGATCTGCGTGAAGCGCGGCACGCCGGTGATGTTCCTGGAATACTGGGGAAAGCCCGAAAAGACCGCGGAAAAATTCATCGGTGAGTGGATGCGCACCGGCGATCTGGGCCGCTGCGATGCGGCGGGCGTCTTTACCTATGTCGCGCGCGACGATGACGTGATCACCTCGTCCGGCTACCGCATCGGCCCGTCAGAGATCGAGAACTGCCTGGCCGCGCATCCGGACGTGGTGATGGCCGCCGTGGTGGGCGAACCCGACCCCGAGCGCACCGAGATCGTCGTGGCCCATGTGGTGCTGCGCGAAGGCGCCGACTGGAACGGTCTGCCCGAGGCCCTGATCGCGCTCGTGCGCGCGCGCATCAGCCCCCATGTCGCGCCGCGCAAGGTGATCCGCGCCGACAGCCTGCCGATGACCACCACCGGCAAGATCATGCGCCGCGCCCTGCGGCCATGGCCGGCCCCGCGCTAATCCCCGGATTTCACCAGCCGCAGCGCCGGCCGGCCGCGCGGGTGGCGATCGTTCTGCGCCGATCCGGCATTGTCGAAAGGCGTGGCTTGCTCGGCGAAGCCGGGCGCGGTTGCGGCGGCCGGCGCCGGGCGTTCGACCGGGTGGCCGGTGGCGCCGCAGGGGTCGCGGCTTTGCGTCGCTGCGATACGAAAGCGGCGCGGAGCGCGCCCGGGCGTGCCTTCGGTTGCAAGGCACCCCAACGCGCGGTTTACGGCTCCGTCCTCGTCGCAAAGCGGCAGCAACAGCATTTCGCCATCCAGTTTCCGGCGGGCCAGGCCGGGTTCGCCGGTCAGCGTCAGGCGCACCATCCGCGGCCCTTGAAACAGGCTCTCGATATTGGCCGATAGGTCCGCGCGCGCGTCGGCGGTAAACAATGCCGACAGCGGCATGCCGCGCACGTCCATGCCCATCAAGTGATGCAGACTCTGCCCGGCCAGCCGGAATCGCACGACATGGGGCGTTACCCGTTCCAGCAGGAATACACGGTCCAGCGCCGGTTCCAGCGCCCTAGGATCGAGCTCGGACCGGCGCGGAAGCGGGCGAGAGTCGCGCAGCCCCTCCCAGTAAGCCTCGACCTCGTTGATGATCGGATAGCGCATGTTGCTTCGAAACGCCGACAGGCTGACCACCGTTGCGGCCCCGTCGTCAAACCCCTGTTGCACGTCGCACCTCTAACCTGGCGCCCCACCGTTGTCGCCGCGCCAAGCCATGTGTTAACGCTATGGCGACAACGGTTACCCAAGTGTTAACTTCTCATAAAATTCGAGCCTTTGCAGAGGATATCTTAACAAATGGTTAATCCCGATGGTTAGCTCGATGACCGGCTTTGCCGAGGCCGGCAACGCAGGGGCAGGGTATCGCTGGGCATGGGAAATGCGCGGCGTCAATGCCCGCGGTCTGGATCTCCGGTTGCGCCTTCCCGACTGGATCGGCGGGCTGGAGCCGGCCCTGCGCAGCCGGATCGCGCAGCGCGTAAAGCGTGGGGCGGTCACGGTAAACCTGCGGGTAACGCAGGATGTCGAGACCGGCGGGGTGGATCTCGACCCCGCCGCGCTGCGCGCCACGCTTGCGGCATTGCGCCAGATCGAGGCAGCGGCGCAGGACCAGGGTCTGCACCTTGCACCGTCGCGGGCCGCCGATGTGATCGCCCGGCCCGGCGTGGTGCGGGCCGCGGCGCCGGACATGGACGCCGCGACGCTGCGCGAGGCAATCCTGTCCGACCTGCCCGGGCTGATCGAAGCATTCGAGGAAATGCGCGCGGCCGAGGGGGCCGCGCTGGCCGGGGCGCTGCACGACCAGCTCGGCACCATCGAAACCCTGATCGGCGCGGCCGGCGCGGCGGCCGAAGCCCGTCCCGACCAGGTGGCTGCGACGCTGCGCGAGAACCTGGCCCGCGTGCTGGAGCATACCGACGCGGTGGACGAGACCCGCCTCGCGCAGGAACTGGCCCTGATCGCCGTGAAATCCGACATCCGCGAAGAGCTTGACCGGCTGGAAGCGCATGTCCTGGCGGCGCGGGAATTGCTGGGGCAGGCGGGGCCGGTGGGCCGCAAGCTCGATTTCCTGATGCAGGAGTTCAACCGTGAGGCCAACACCCTGTGCGCCAAGGCCCAATCCACCACGCTGACCCGGATCGGCCTTGACCTGAAGGCCACCATAGATCAGATGCGCGAGCAGGTTCAGAATGTGGAATAGGCCATGACCGACCGGCGCGGGCTGCTGATCATCCTTTCATCCCCTTCCGGCGCCGGAAAATCGACCCTGGCCCGCCGCTTGCGCGACTGGGATTCGTCGATCCGCTTTTCGGTCTCGGCCACCACCCGGCCGCCGCGCCCGGGCGAGGTCGATGGCAGCGATTACCATTTCACCGACGAAGCCGCGTTCAGGCGCATGGTTTCGGATGGCGAGATGCTGGAACATGCCCATGTGTTCGGCAATTTCTACGGCTCGCCGCGCGGCCCGGTGGCCGCGGCCATCGACGAGGGCATCGACGTCCTGTTCGATATCGACTGGCAGGGGGCGCAGCAGATCCGAAACTCGTCGCTGCAGGAACATGTGCTGTCGATCTTCCTGCTGCCGCCCTCGATCGCCGAGCTGCATCGCCGCCTGATCGAGCGCGCGCAGGACGACCCCGAGACCGTCCGCCGCCGGATGAGCCGCAGCTGGGACGAAATCAGCCACTGGGACAGCTACGATTACGTTCTGGTCAATGACGACCTGGACGTCACCGAGGACCGCCTGCGCACCATCGTCAGCGCCGAGCGATTGCGCCGCAGCCAGCAGCCCGGCCTGATCGAGACCGTGCGCCGCCTGCAAATGGAATTCGAGGACCGGACATGACCCTTTTCACGCTCGACGGCATTTCCCCGACGCTGCCTGCCGATGGCGATTTCTGGGTGGCGCCCGATGCCAACCTGATCGGCAAGGTGACGCTGGAGGACGGCGCATCGGTCTGGTTCGGGTGCACCCTGCGCGGCGACAACGAACCGATCACCGTCGGCGCGGGCAGCAACGTGCAGGAAAACACGGTCTGCCACACCGATATGGGCTTTCCGCTGACCATCGGGCGCGACTGCACCATCGGGCACAAGGCGATGCTGCACGGCTGCACGATCGGCGACGAAACCCTGATCGGGATGGGGGCCACGGTGCTGAACGGCGCCGTGATCGGGCGCAACTGCCTGATCGGGGCGGGGGCGCTGATCACCGAGGGCAAGCAGATCCCGGACGGCAGCCTGGTCATGGGGGCCCCGGGCAAGGTCGTGCGCCAGCTCGACGCCGCGGCGATCGAAGGGTTGCGCGCCTCGGCCCGGCATTACCAGGACAACATGCGCCGGTTCCGCCAGGGGCTGGCCGCCATCGGCTGATCCCGGCTTTCGCGAGGAGACGAGATGACCAAACCGCCCCGCACATTGGTGCGCCGCACAGCATGGCCCGAAAGCGCGTCGCGCCCGGTGGTCACCCCGTTGCAACCCTCGGTCGTCTATGCCGCCGAAAGCCCCGATGCGCTGGACGCCCAGTATGAAGGCCGCGTGCCGGGTTATGCCTATGCGCGCGAGGGGCACCCGAACGCCGATGTGCTGGCGGAAAAGATCGACGGGCTGGAAGGCGTGTCGGGCGGTGTCGTCACCGGCTCGGGCATGGCGGCGGTCACGGCGGTGATGCTGGGCTGCCTGAAGGCCGGCGATCATGTGCTGGGGGGCGATCAGCTTTATGGCCGGTCGCTGCGGATGCTGACCGATGATCTGCCGCGCCTCGGCATCGCCACCGCGCTTGCCGATCCGACGGACATCGCCGCGATCGAGGCCGCGCTGCGCCCTGAAACCAGGCTGATCCTGATCGAGCTCGTGTCGAACCCGACCCTGCGCGTGGCCGACATGGAAGGGATTGCCGCACTGGCGAAGAAGCGCGGCATCCTGCTGGCGGTGGACAACACCTTCACCACGCCGCGCGCCTTCCGTCCGTTCGCGCATGGGGCGGACATCGTCATTCACTCGGTCACGAAACTGCTCGCCGGGCATTCCGATGCGACCCTGGGCTATGCGGTGGCGCGCGATCCGGTCCTGCAAAAGGCGATTCGCGACACGGCCGTCACCCTGGGCCTGACCCCCAGCCCGTTCGATTGCTGGCTGGCCGAACGCGGGCTTTACTCTTTCGAACTGCGCTATGACCGGGCCGAGGAAAACGCCGCGGCCCTGGCCGAGGCGCTGGCCGGGATGCCGGGGGTCGAGCGGGTGATCTATCCCGCGCGCGCGGATCACCCCGACCACGCGCGGGCCGCCGCGCTGCTGGGCCGGCGCAGCGGCAACATGCTGAGCTTCGAACTGGCGGGCGGACGCGCCGCCGCCAACGCCTTCACCCGCGCCTGCCCGCAGATCGCCTTTGCCCCCACGCTGGGCGATATCGGCACCACCCTGTCGCATCCGCCGTCAAGCTCGCACCGCGCGCTCAGCCCCGAGGCGCGCGCCGCACTGGGGATCGGCGAGGGCTTCTTCCGGGTGTCGGTCGGGGTGGAGCCGGCCGAGCTGTTGATCGAGGAAATCGGCGCGGCGGTGGCGGCGGCGCGCGCCTAGATTGCCGCGCCCAATCGCGCCACATGGCCAGCCGCCACCGGGACAGGCCGGGCAGGGGGGGCGTCGCTGCCCGAGTGCGGGCATCCGTTTCGCGCCACCAGGGGTTAATGCGGCGCCTTGGCGACCATCTCGACCGAAAGGCCGGGACAGATCTGCATCAGTTCGCGGTAAATGATCTCGGGGCGCGGAACGCGCGGCATGATCAGAACGAGGCTGCCGCAGAACCCCGCCAACGACAGCTCGGCCGCCACCTCCAACGCGTCGAACCGTGGCGCGACCAGCGGGCTGACCACGCAATCGATACTCGCCGCGCCGGCCAGCGTCAGGCGCAGCCGGGAAAACGGAAGAAAGCACAGAGTCGCCGACAGGGTTTGCCCCGGCCATTGCGGCAGATCGTCGGGATGCAACCCGACGACCAGAACGCGCCGGTTGCTTGTAAGCGCCGTGTTCAACGAAAGATGGGGGCCCGAGAAACTCATCGGCGAATGCCGGTTTCTCGACGCTCGGGCAGCGCGGGCGGAACGGTCCCTGCGCAGGAGGCTGCGCATCGTGTCATGGCTGGAAGCTTAAGCTGCATTCGTCACGCCGGGCAAGCCCCTTGTGATCGGGGCATTTACAATGCGCGCCCCCTGGGGCAAGGCTCAGATTGCAAGATGGATTCCAGGGGCCGTGAATGCGTTCCGATTTTCCCCAGGCCCTGTTGGCGGCGATACCCTTGCCGACGCTGTTCGTGTCGCATGACGACCGGGTGGGCGCGATGAACGATCGCGCCCAGGCGCTGCTGGGCGCCGGCGGCGTGGGGCGCCACTATATCACCGTCCTGCGCCAGCCCGCGCTGCTCGATTGCGTGGAAGAGGCGCTGCGCCTGCGTCAGCAGCGCCGGATCCGATATCTGACCACCGACATGGGGCGCGAAGCGGCTTACGACGTCACCGCATCGCCGGTCGAAGGGCTTTACGGAAGCGGCGTGCTTGTCTGCTTCGAGGATGTCACCGAGCGCGAGCAGGCCGGGCAGATCCGCCGCGATTTCGTGGCCAATGTCAGCCATGAGCTGAAGACCCCGCTGACCGCGCTTCTGGGCTTCATCGAGACGCTGCGCGGCCCCGCGCGCGACGATCCCGCCGCACGCGCGCGGTTTCTGGAAATCATGGCGCGCGAGGCAGAGCGGATGAACCGGCTGGTATCCGACCTGCTGTCGCTGTCGCGCGTCGAAAGCGAAGAGCGTGTGCGTCCGGCTGCCCGGATCGACGCCGTCGCGCTGGTCAATTCCTGCGTTCACACGCTGCGGCCCATGGCGCGGGCGGCTGGCGTCAAGCTGAGTGTCACCGGGCATGAGGCGCCGGTCATGGTGGCGGGTGACGCGGATCAGCTGACCCAGGTTTTCACCAATCTGATCGAGAACGCCATCAAATACGGCGGATCGGGCGGCGTCGTGACGGTGAAAATATCCTGCACCGCGCGTGAACTGGCGTTCCGCGGCCCGGGCCTGACGATCAGCGTCACCGACCGCGGCGAAGGGTTCGACCCGGTGCATATCCCGCGACTCACCGAACGGTTCTATCGCGTGGACAATCACCGAAGCCGCGAAGTCGGCGGCACCGGCCTGGGCCTGGCGATCGTCAAGCATATCGTGAACCGCCATCGCGGCCGCTTTCGGATCGAGAGCCAGCCGGGGCAGGGAAGCCGTTTTTCCGTGATGCTGCCCGTGGCGTGAGCGGTCCGCCGTGACGCCATTTCCCGCATCCGGATCGCCGACATGTCATGAAACTGTTATATTGCTGTAACAGAACCATAACGCGCCACGCCTAGAACGAAGCCCATGGTCGCCCGGACGGGCGGCGGAGCGGTTTTCCGACGTGACCGTGGCGGCGTCTTGTGGAATATGGCGAGACCGGTCAGATTTTCACCAACCTGCGCGATCGGTCGTCGGAAAATTGTATTGGCGGTCGGATTGGCTGAGAAAGGAAAAAGAAGGATGTCGGATCACGGACACCATATCGTCGCCTCCTATGACCGCGATCTGGAGGCGATCCAGGCAATGATCATGAAGATGGGCGGGCTCGTCGAGGCGGCGATCCTCGATGCCGCCACGTCGCTGGAGCGGCGCGACGAGGAACTGGCCGAAAGCGTGCGCCGTGGCGACAAGGCGATCGACAACCTGGAAGAGAAGGTGAACGAGGAATGCGCACGGGTGATCGCGCTACGCTCGCCCACGGCATCGGATTTGCGCACCGTGCTGACGGTGATGAAGATCTCGGGCAACCTGGAACGGGTCGGGGACTATGCCAAGAACCTGGCCAAGCGCACCTCGGTGCTGGTGCAGATGCAGCCGGTCGAGGGCGCGTCGGGGGCCATCCGGCGCATGGCCAAGACCGTCGAGGGGATGCTCAAGGACGCGCTGGACGCCTATATCCAGCGCGACGCGGAACTGGCCCAGGACGTGCGGATGCGCGACCATGAGGTCGATCAGATGTATAATGCGCTGTTCCGTGAATTCCTGACCTTCATGATGGAGGATCCGCGCAACATCACCGCCTGCATGCATCTGCATTTCATCGCCAAGAATATCGAGCGGATGGGCGATCATGTGACCTCGATCGCCGAGCAGGTGATCTATCTCAGCACCGGCGTGATGCCCGAGGACGACCGTCCCAAGGGGGACCGGACGCCGTTCGAGAATATCGAGGTCGATGAGTGATGTCGGCCGTCGAGCAGCCACATGTTCTGGTTGTCGAGGATGAGCCCGCGCAACGCGAAGTCCTGGCCTATAACCTTGAGGCCGAGGGCTTTGCCGTTTCCCGCGCCGGCAATGGTGAAGAGGCCTTGTTGCAGATCCGCGAAAATCCGCCGGACATCATCGTCCTGGACTGGATGCTGCCCAATGTCTCGGGCATCGAGGTCTGCCGCCAGATCAAGACGCGCGCCGAGACGCGCGATCTGCCGGTGATCATGCTCAGCGCCCGGTCCGAAGAGGTCGACCGGGTGAGGGGGCTGGAAACCGGGGCCGACGATTACGTCGTCAAGCCATACTCCGTCGCCGAGCTGATGGCCCGCATCCGCGCCCAGTTGCGCCGCACCCGGCCGGCCGCCATCGGCGGACAACTGACATTCGAGGATATCGTGCTGGACGGCGAAACCCATCGCGTCACCCGCGACGGCAAACCGTTGAAGCTGGGACCGACCGAGTTTCGCCTGTTGTCGACCTTCATGGAAAAGCCGGGCCGGGTCTGGAACCGCGAGCAATTGCTGGATCGCGTCTGGGGGCGCGATATCTATGTCGACACGCGCACCGTGGATGTGCATATCGGGCGCCTGCGCAAGGCGTTGCGCCAGCATGGCGGGGCGGATCCGCTGCGCACCGTGCGCGGCGCCGGCTACGCTCTGGGCTAATGCCGATAATCTGTATTATGTAAATTATTTATCGATCCGGCCACGCGGCGGGCTCACTCCGAAGTTCGCTTTTCCTGGGCCGGATCGTCCGATTGCATTGGCCCCGGTGCATTTTCCGGCTGGCACTCAAGCGATCCGCGCCGGTCTGCCTTTGCAGAAAAATTAACATGAACAATATTTAACACCACGATCTTCAAGTCGTTTCCGTTACCCGCCCAACCGACGCAGCGGCCCGGAACGCGACCCCGCATATGTGACGAGTCCCGGACACTCGACAATACCACATCCGGCGTTAGGATATGATGTCTCGGGCGATGTCGCGCGGCGTTGCTCGTCCACGGGGGTGTTTCATGCTTGCGACACTTGAGCGCCTGGCCCTTGCGCCGGATATCGAGCATGTCTGGAACGGCCTGCTTGCCTATATGGAGCGGTTCGGGTTCGACCGGCTCATTTACGGGTATACCCGGTTTCGCACGGCGAATTCCTTTGGCGACCCGGCGGACATGTTGTTGCTGTCGAACCATGACCGGGCGTTTCTGACCCCCTTCATGCAGGATGGCCTGTATTTTCACGGCCCCATGGTGCGATGGGCCTCGGAAAACACCGGCGCCTGTTCGTGGCGCTGGATCCATGACAAGGCGGCCAACGGCCATCTGACGCCCGAGGAACAAGCGGTTGTCGCTTTCAACCGGGCCCATGGCATAACCGCCGGTTATACGATCAGTTTCCCGAATGTTTCGATCCGGTCCAAGGGTGCGTTGGGATTGACTGCGCGGCGCGGATTGACCCAGGACGATGTCGATGCGCTGTGGCGCGAACATGGGCGCGAGATCCTGATCGTTGCCAACGTGGCCCATCTCAAGATGACCGGCCTGCCCTATGCCGGCACCGCACGCAGGCTCACCACACGGCAGCGCGAGGTTCTGGAATGGGTTGGCGATGGCAAGACCGCCCAGGACATTGCGACAATCATGGGATTGACGCCGACCACGGTGGAAAAGCATTTGCGGCTGGCGCGCGATGTTCTGGGCGTCGAAACGACGGCGCAGGCCGTGCTCAAGGCATCATTCCATAACCAGATATTCAACCTGCAAACGGGTAATGGCGCCGGGCGGTAAGGAATACCTCACTACCTTTACCCAAGGTTAATGTGCATGCTGGGGATGTTCCGTGAGTGGTGGCTTTGGCCATGGAACCATTCTGTAGGGCGCGGCCCGGAATTTCGGCGCCAGACCTTGCAGCCGGGTCATACCGGGGTCGGGTCTGACGGTGTATAGTCCACCGGCAGGCCCGTGTTCATGAAACGCGCGTTCTGATCCCCAAGATGCAACGCAGCGTTCGGCGATGGTGCGGCCGCGGGGGCTGCACCATCTTTTTTTTGCAGGAATCAGCCCTGAGCGGCCTTGGCGACCTCTGCGGCGAAATCCTCGGCCTCTTTCTCGATGCCTTCTCCGACTTCCAGTCGGACAAAACCGACGATGGTGGCGCCGGCCTCTTCCGCGGCCTTGGCCACGGTCAGGTCGGGATTGATGACAAAGCCCTGCCCCAGCAGCGTGACCTCGGCCAGGAATTTCTTCATCCGGCCTTCGATCATCTTCTCGATCACCGCTTCGGGCTTGCCCGATTCGCGTGCAATCTCGATCTGGACCTGCTTTTCCTTCTCGACCACCGAAGGGTCGAGATCGGCCTCGGAAAGCGAGGCGGGATTGGCGGCGGCCACATGCATCGCGACCTGGCGGCCGAAGGCTTCGTCGCCGCCATTCATCGCGACCAGGACGCCGATCTTGCCCATGCCATCGGCCACGGCATTATGGACATAGGACACGACCGTCTCGCCGGTGACGCTGGCCATGCGGCGAAGGGTCATGTTCTCGCCGATGGTGGCAATTTTGTCGGTCAGGGTATCGGTCACCGACTTGCCGTCCAGATCCGCGGATTTCAGGGCCTCGATATCGTCGACCGACAACGCGGCATCGGCGATCTTTCCGACCATGTCCTGGAAATCGGCGTTCTTGGCGACGAAATCGGTCTCTGCGTTCACCTCCACGGCGACGCCCTTTCCGCCGGATACCTTGACGGCCACCAGCCCTTCGGCGGCGGTGCGGCCGGATTTCTTGGCGGCCTTCGACAGGCCCTTGGTGCGCAGCCAGTCGACGGCGGCATCCATGTCGCCCTCGGTTTCGGTCAGCGCCTTCTTTGCATCCATCATCCCTGCGCCGGTCTTGTCGCGCAGTTCCTTCACCAATGCGGCGGTGATTGCCATGTCGGCTCTCCTCGATAGAAGTCTTCGGGTTTTCCGGGCGCGGATCGGACCGATCGCGCCCGGTGTCAATTCCGTGACAGCGGCCCCGGGCTCAGCTCTCGGCCTTTTCGGCCTCGGCGGCCTCTTCCTGCGGGGCCTCTTCCAGCGCGCCGAGATCGACGCCGGCGGCGCCCATCTGCGCATTCACCCCGTCCAGGGCGGCGCGGCTGACCAGATCGCAATACAGCGCGATCGCGCGGGCCGCGTCGTCATTGCCGGGCACGATGTAATCGATGCCATCGGGCGAGCAGTTCGTATCGACCACGGCGACAACCGGGATGCCCAGCTTCTTCGCCTCGAGGATCGCCAGATCCTCTTTCTTCACGTCGATGACGAACAGAAGATCGGGCAGGCCGCCCATTTCCCTGATCCCGCCGAGCGAGGCTTGCAGTTTCGCCTGCTCGCGCTCCATCCCGAGGCGTTCCTTCTTGGTCAGACCTTCGGCGCCGGTCTCCAGCTGCTCGTCAATCGCCTTCAGCCGGTTGATCGACTGGCTGACGGTCTTCCAGTTGGTCAGGGTGCCCCCCAGCCAGCGGTGGTTCATGTAATATTGCGCGCAGCGTTCGGCGGCCTCGGCGACCGGGCGCGACGCCTGCCGCTTGGTGCCGACGAACAGGATGCTTCCGCCCTTGGCGACGGTTTCGCGCACCACGTTCAGCGCGGCGTCCAGCATCGGAACCGTCTGGGTCAGGTCGATGATGTGAATGCCGTTGCGTTCACCATAGATGAACGGCCCCATGCGCGGGTTCCAGCGTTGGGTCTGGTGGCCAAAGTGAACGCCAGCTTCAAGCAGCTGACGCATGGAGAAATCGGGAAGCGCCATGTCCATTTCCTTTCCGGTTTGCGCCTGGACGGGGCATCAGGGTGGCGTCGCAACGCCCCCAACCGGTGGACATGCGCGGGATGTCTCCCCGCGCGGCCCGGCCCCGCCTGTGAAGTGAGCGCTCGTCTATGGCAAACGCATGCCATTGACAAGCCCTTTCGCGGCCCGGCCCGCGCCTAGCTGCCCCAGATCGCCTGAACGTAGTTCTTCGTCTCGCGATAGGGCGGCACGCCGCCATGGTTTTCCACCGCCTGGGGGCCGGCGTTATAGGCCGCCAGCGCCAGCCGCCAGGAGCGGAACTTTTCGTATTGCTGGCGCAGATAGCGGGCGCCGCCATCCAGGTTCTGGCCCGGATCGCGGGGATCCACGCCCAGCCTGCGCGCCGTCGACGGCATGAGCTGCGCCAGCCCGAGCGCGCCCTTGGCGCTTTTCGCCGCGGGGTTCCAACCGCTTTCCTGCTGCACCAGCCGCAGGAACAGGTCCGTCGGCACCCCGTGGCGCCGGGCGGCCGCCCTGGCCATGTCGAGGAATTCTCCGCGATATGTCCCGTCATAGGCCGGGCTGTTGAAGCGCGCGGGAGCGAAGGCCGATTCCGGTTTCAGGCGTGCCGAATCCTCGTATTGCGTGGCCGCGCGGCGGTCCAGCAGGCGGGTCTGCGATTCGAACAGCATCGCGCGGGCCTTGGAGCTGACCACGGACCCGGCAATGGCCGGCGCCGCAAGCGGTATCGCGCATAGCGCGGCGATCATGATCCTGCGCCCCGTGGTCATTCGGCCCCCCTGCCCCGACTGGCCGGACAACACTATCAAGTCGCGCGGCGCTTGTCAGCCCTGACCGGGGCAAGCATGCAAGGGGGCGGCGCATCACGCACCGCCCCGCCCGCAACATGGGGGTGAAAACCGGCTCAGCTTTGCAGGGCGCTCTTGATCGCGCGGTCCACCTCGGTATCGCTGCCACCGGTTCCGGCAAGATAGATCTCGGCCACCTGCGGCCCGCTCAGATCACCGGCATCGACCGAGTCGTAGCCGTTCTGATCCAGGATATCCTGCACCGCCTGGCGGACATCCTTCGGATAGGTGAAGGAGATGATCAACTCGGCGGTATCATCGGTCAACACCGACGCCGGCAACAGCGTCACGTCGGCCATGTCGGGCGAGATTGCCTCCTTGATCTTCTGTTCCAGGCGGGCGGAATCCTCGTCCGTGGTCGCTTGGAGATAGATATAGGACAGTTGATCGTCGCTCAGCGTCGCGGGCGCCACCTCGGTGAAGCCGTTGTCGTCAAGGATGGTATCAACCTTGTCAAGCATCTGGTCAGAGGCGGCGAACGCCCCGGTGGCGCCAAGTGGAAGGGCAAGCGAAGCGGCAAGAATTGCGCGTTTCATATGATCCTCCTTTGCGTTTTGCGCGGGCCGGCATGGCCCGCCGGAATGTCTGGGACAACGCCGCGGGCGCCGTCCCGGCTCATCCCCCCACATAAGAGGCATTCCGGATCTTTGAATGTTTTCAGTAGCTTTTCACGCAGTCGTGTGAATCTCCGTGCTGGCCGGACCCCTCACGCCACGTCAGCTCACCGCTGCGTGAGGCCCCTGCCCTCAGCCGATCGCGCGCAGCCGTCGGATCAGGCTCGAAGTGTCCCACCGGCCGCCGCCCAGTTTCTGGACATCCTTGTAGAACTGGTCGACCAGCGCCGTCACCGGCAGGCTGGCGCCGTTCTCGTCGGCGGTGTCCAGGCAAATGCCCAGGTCCTTGCGCATCCAGTCCACCGCGAAGCCGAAGTCGAACTTGTCATCCAGCATCGTCTCGTAGCGGTTGTTCATCTGCCAGCTTCCGGCGGCGCCCTGGCTGATCACCTCGACCACAGCGCGCCCGTCCAGTCCGGATTTCTCGGCGAAATGCAGCGCCTCGGACAGGCCCTGGACCAGCCCGGCAATGGCGATCTGGTTGCACATCTTGGTCATCTGCCCGGCGCCGCTTTCGCCGATCCGGCGGCAGATCTTGGCATAGGCGTCGATGATCGGCGCGGCCCGGTCGAAGGCACCGGCATCGCCGCCGCACATGACCGACAACGCGCCGTTCTCGGCCCCTGCCTGGCCACCGGAAATCGGCGCGTCGACGAAGGCCAGGTCCCGGGCGGCGGCCTCGGCATACATCTCGCGCGTGACCTTGGCCGAAACCGTGGTGTGATCGACGAACACGCTGCCCGCGCTCATCCCGGCAAAGGCGCCCTCGGGCCCCGAGCAGACGGCGCGCAGATCGTCGTCATTGCCGACACAGGCCATCACGAACTCGGCCCCCTCTGCCGCGTCGCGCGGGGTGGGGGCCGATCTGCCGCCATGCTGTTCCACCCAGGCGTCGGCCTTGGACGCGGTCCGGTTATAGACGGTCACCGCGTGGCCCTTGGCCGCCAGGTGCCCGGCCATCGGGAATCCCATCACGCCCAGTCCCAGAAAACTTACCTTTGCCATGTCTTTTCCCCCGCTGCCGGTTGCCTTAAGGTCCCCCCTAACTAACGGCTCGGGCTGGGCCGTCAACAACGGGAAGCTCATGGCCACTCTTTTCCGCTGGCTTATTCGCCTCTTCGCCGGCGCGGTCGCGCTGAGCGCCCTTGCCGCAATCGTGACATACTATCTCGCCGCGCGGTCGCTGCCGGATTACGATGCGACCTATCGCATCGACGGGGTCTCCGGCCCGGTCGAGATCGTGCGCGACAACAACGCGGTGCCGCATATCACCGGGCAGACCGATGCCGACGTGTTCTTCGCCCTGGGCTTTGCCCACGCGCAGGACCGGCTTTGGCAGATGGTGGTGATGCGGCGCACAGTGCAGGGCCGGCTGAGCGAGATGTTCGGAACCCGCACCCTGAAAACCGATGAGCTGATGCGCCGCTTCGACCTCTATGGCGCCGCGACCCGGTCAGTGGCGGCGCAGGATCCCGACACCATTGCCGCGCTGCAAGCCTATGCCGATGGCGTCAACGCCTGGATCCGGCAGGTCAACGAACGGTCGCTGGGCCGCGGCGCGCCCGAGTTCTTCCTGTTCTCGAACGAGATCGCCTTCTGGCAGCCGGCAGATTCCATCGCGCTGGGCAAGCTGATGGCGGTGCAGATGTCGGCCAACCTTTCGCAAGAGGTTCTGCGCGCGCGCGCCTCGCTCGTCCTGCCCGAGGACCGCGTGCGCGACATCCTGCCCGATGTGCCGGGGCCGGGCATTGCCGCCCTGCCCGACTATGCCGCGCTGTTTCCCGACCTGAAAGCGCGCCGGTATGCCGGCACCGCGACCGCCGGCCGCGATCCGCTGTCGCCGTTTCCCGCGCCCGGATTCGCGGGCGCCTCGAACGCCTGGGCCGCGGCGCCCGAACGCTCGGCGGCGGGCGGCACGCTGCTGGCGAACGATCCGCATCTGGGTTTTTCGGCGCCCTCGATCTGGTACCTGGCCGAATTGCAGCTTTCCACCGGCGGGGTGATCGGCGGCACCATCCCGGGGGCTCCCTTTGTCCTGGTCGGACGATCCGAACGCCTGGCCTGGGGCCTGACATCGGCCTATCTGGACGACCTCGACATTTTCATCGAACAGCTGAACCCCGAGAACCCCGGGCAATACCGAACCCCGGAGGGCTGGAAGAATTTCGAAACCCGCCGGTCGATCATAAAGGTGAATGGCGCCAGGCCGGTGACCATCACCCTGCGCGCGACCGAGAACGGGCCCGTGATCCCGGGAAGCCATCGAAACCTGGACGCGGTCACGCCGCGCGGCCGTGTCGCCGCGGTCGCGTGGACCGCCCTGAGCGACCGCGACAGGACAGCCACGGCCGCGCTCAAGCTGATGCGCGCCCATTCGGTCGAGGCGGGCATCGCCGCCGGCGCCGACTGGGGTGCCCCGGCACAGAACCTGACGCTGATCGACAAGGATTCGATCGCGCTGCAACTGATCGGGCAGATGCCGCGCCGCGATGCGCGCCATCAGACCCGCGGGCGGATTCCCAGCCCCGGCTGGATCCTCACCAACCGCTGGCAGGGCATGTTCCCCTATACTGCCAACCCGCGTTTCGTGGACCCCGCCGGCGGCATCCTGGGCAACACCAACAACAAGATCGTCGACCGGCCCTTCCCGTTGCATGTCAGTTACAACTGGGGCGACACGCAACGTATCCGGCGCTGGCGGCGGCTGATGCAGAACCGCGAGGTGCATACCCGCGAAAGCTTCATCGAGGCGCAACTCGACACGGTCAGCTTCACCGCGCGCTCGGTCCTGCCGCTGATCGCCCGCAACCTGTGGTTCACCGGCGATGCCGCCCCCGCCGGGACGATGGCGCGCAAACGCCAAAGGGCGCTGGCGATGCTGGCCGAATGGAACGGCGAGATGAACGAGCACATGCCCGAGCCGCTGATTTTCGCGGCCTGGCTGCGCCACCTTCAGGATCGGTTGATCCGCGATGACCTGGGGCCGCTGGCCGAATCCTTCCGCCATGTCGATCCGCTGTTCCTGGAACGCGTGTTCCGCAATGCCGACGGCGCCGCGGCCTGGTGCGACGTGGTGCAATCCACCGCCACCGAAAGCTGCACCGATATTGCGCGCACCGCGCTGGACGACGCGCTGATCTGGATCGACGAGCAATACAGCGCCTCGCTCGAAAGCCTGCGCTGGGGCGATGCGCATGTGGCCCTGCACGATCACCCGGTGCTGGGCGAGGTTCCCGTGCTGCGATGGCTGGTGAACATTCACCAATCGACCAGCGGCGGCGACAATACCCTGCTGCGCGGCCTGACCAGCGGCACCGCCCCCAGGCCCTTCACGAACATACATGGCGCGGGGTATCGCGGGGTCTACGATTTCGCCGATCCGGACAGTTCCGTTTTCATCATCTCGACCGGGCAGTCGGGCCATCCGCTGAGCCGTCATTACGACGACCTGGGCGCATTGTGGCGGCGCGGCGAATACATCCCGATGTCACTGGATCCCGCGCTGGCGCGGGCCGGCGCGGTGGGGGTGACCCGGCTGATCCCACCAGACGGCGGATGATGACCGCGGCGTGCCTCCGGCGGGAGTATTTGGGCCGAGAAGAAGGCGGGGCTTACCGGCGGGAGAGGCGCAGCCGGATGCCGTCGCGCGCGCGCACGGTCAGATGTGCCACCGGCACCGGCGCATCGCCCGGCACCGTCTCGAAGCGCCAGTCGCGCAGCAGGAGCGCCAGCAGAAGCGGCCCCTCGACCATCGCGAACCCGGCCCCGGTGCAGACCCGTGGCCCGGCAGAGAACGGCATATAGGCCGTGCGCAGGCATTGCTTGCCGTTTCCGGTCACGTAGCGGTCGGGGTCGAAATCGTCCGGCCGGTCCCAGAACAGCCGATGCCGATGCAGATGCCAGGGCGAGAGCACGATCTGGCTGCCCGGCGCGAGGTCGCGATTGCGAAAACGCTCGGGCCGGGTCGCCTCGCGCACCATCATCGGCACCGGCGGGTAGAGGCGAAGCGTCTCTCGGAACACGTCGCGCGTGAATTTCAGCCGCGACAGCGATGAGAAGTCAGGATCGTCGCCCAGGGCGCGTGCCTCGGCCGCGACACGGTCCTGCGCCGTGGGGTAAAGCGCCAGCAGGTAGAGCGCCCAGGCCAGGGCCGAGGCCGATGTCTCGTGCCCGGCGAGGAAGAAGATCGCGACCTGGTCGACCATCTCGGCCGTATCGAAACGCGCGCCGGTTTCGGGATCGGTCGTGGTCATGATCTTGGTGGCCAGGTCGTCGGGCGCGTTGCCCGCCGCGATCTCGGCCAGGCGCGTCTCGGTCAGCCGCGTGATGAGGTGCCGGATCGACCGCGCCGCGGCGCGGGTGCGGGCGCGGTGAAACCGCGGCATCCATCGCGGCAGCGGCACGAAAGCGGCCAGGTTCAGGATCGGCTGCGTGCGTTGATAGGCACGGAACTGGGAAAACACCCGCGCCGCGATCTCGTGTTCGATGGGGATCGAGAACAGGGTACGGAAAATCACGTCCGCGGCGGCATGCGATGTCTGCGGTTCGATCTCGATCACGCCTTCGGACAGCCTGCCGCTGGCGGCCCGACCCGCGGCCAGCATCGCGGGGAAGGTATCGCGCAGGCGCCCGCCATCGAAGGCCGGGTCGATGATCCGGCGCTGACGCTGCCATTGCGCGCCGTTGGTCAGGAATACCGACTCGCCCAGCAGGGGGCGCAGCCCTTCGGATATGCGGGCGGATTTCGGAAAATCCATCGGCCGCTGCTTGAGAACGATGTCGATGAGGTCGGGCTGGTTGATGAGGTAGGAGCGGAAAAACGGGGTGCGGAACTCGGCCATTTTCGCGCGATAGAGCTTGCCCGGCTGGGCCGAGAGGATATCGGCCCGGAACAGCCGCGCATAGCGCCAGAGCGAGACCTTTTCCGGGCGGTCGGCGGGTTTGGGCGGGCGCGTCATGCCGCCATCGAGGTGTAGCGCGATGCCGGCGATGCGATCAGGCTGCGCGAGGGATTGCGGCCGGCGAACCGCTTGGCCAGGGTCAGCGGCCCGGCGGTGATGCGGAAATAATCGTAATCGCCGGGGCGGTCGAAGGCGCAAAGATACTGGAAATGAAGGCGGAAGAAGCGCCAGCGCAAGGCCCGCCAGCGCGCGGGGCTGAGCGTTTGCGTGAAGGCGGCCGAGATCACCAGCGGCCAGCGTTGATCGGCCGGGGCGACGCCGGTGACCGCCACCGGGTCGCACAGCGCGAAGGCGCAACCATCCCCCGGCGCGGTGACGTCCAGCCAGGTAATCTCGGGACGGGCGGATAGAAAATGCAGGTCGGCGCGCAGCCGTGTCGCGCCGGGCAGGAAACTGACCATGGGCACCACCTGCCCGAGCGACAGGAACGACAGCGCCGGGCCGTCCTTTGGCAGCGCGTCGGCGCGTATCAGGTCGGCCAGGATCGAAACGGCCAGATGCGCCCCGGAGGAATGGCCGACGATCAGCACCTCGTCGACATCGTCCTCCAGCGCATCGGCGATGGCGGACTGGAAGACGCGCATGCGGTCCTCAAGCTCGGGCGGGTTGGCCCCGCCGGCCTGCGCGGCGAAGGCATAATCGTGCATCAGGTAATAGGCGAAAAGCCGGTTGTCCTTGCTGCGAAACCAGGCCAGGACCGGCCAGACGATTGCCAGCCCCAGCCACCCGGCCAGCGGCACGGTGCTCTGGGCCAGAAGAGCCCCTGCCCCGCGTGCCAGCGCCAGGGCCAGCGCCAGTTGCCCCGTCAGCATCAGCACCGGATAGAGCGCCGCGATGATGGGCCCCTTGCGCAACCGCATCAACCGCCACAACGCGCCACTGCCGATATAGGCCCAGGCGGTGCGCAGAAGTTGCAGATAGGTGGCCACGATCCCCTGTTTCATCGAGCTGCGCACGATGTCGGACCAGACCAGAACCTCGATATCGGCGGCGACCTCTGCGCCTTCGATTCGTGCGGCCACATGCCAGCCATAGGGGCCGGCGCCGGTCTTGGCCGTTTGCGACAGCACATATCCGGAAATCGCGGCCTGCGCCGCGCCCTCCTTGCGGTAAAGTTCACGATAGCGGCGCGGGTGAATCGGGTCGTAACCGGGGATGTAGAACACCCTGCGCCGTCGCACCTGCCCGTGTTGTCGCTGCCCCATTCGCGCGCCCGTTGCCTGCCAGTCTCTGGCGCAGCATAGCGGGCGATCTGGGCGAAAGTAAGAACCGCGCGGACGGTTTCGACTGCGCGCACCCGGTCGCCAGGCAACGGATTTGCACGACGCCGCGTGTTCAGACCGCAACCGTCGCGCAGGAATTCGCTCGACGAATTTACCCAAGCAGGGCCAGTGCCGGGAAGGTCTCGAGCAGCCAATAGGAGAATTGCGAAAAGCCCCCGGTCAGCATCAGCAACCCGATGGTCCACAGCAACAAGCCCATGATCCGCTCGATCCGTTCCATGTGCCGCTTCATCCAGGTCATCAACCCGGTCATCCGCGGGAAGAAGGCGGCCACCAGCAGGAACGGAATGCCCAGGCCCGCGGCATAGACCGCCAGCAGGAAGGTGCCGCGCGCGACATTCGCCTCCGATGCCGCCATCGACAGGATCGCCCCCAGTTGCGGGCCGATACAGGGCGTCCAGCCAAAGGCGAAGGCCAGGCCAAGCAGATAGGCCCCGAAGGCCGAACCGCCGCGGTCGCCCGCATCCAGCCGCGCCTCGCGGTCCAGGAACGGGATGCGATAGACGCCGACGAAATGCGCGCCGAAGATCATCACGACGATGCCGGCGAAGACATTGAAATAGGTCTGGTTCTGCAGGAAGAACGCGCCGAAGGCCGAGGCCGTGAAGCCCAGGAACAAGAAGACCGTGGACAGACCGAGCACGAAGAACGCCGCCGAACCGATGGCCTGACGGCGCGCGGCGCGGCTCGATTCCGTCAGTTCGTTCACGGTAATGCCACTCATGTAGGCCAGGTAGGGCGGAACGATGGGCAGCACGCAGGGGCTGAGAAAACTCAGCAACCCGGCGGCAAGTGCCACGATCATGGCGGGGATCAACCCCGCATCGAGGATCTCGATTCCGAACATGTCCGTCCCCCTCCCAGCTCCGATAGCGAAAGCGCGGGGCAAGGTCACGCGCCCATCGCTCACATTCCCGTGGGATGGCCATGATCCAATGGCATGAACTGCCTTGCCCCAGGCCTTCCCCCGAAGCGAGGGGAAATCGCCCCGCAGCAGCGAGGTCTTCAACAGCGGGTCGAATTCGCAAACGCCGGGCGCATGGCCCGGCGTTCCGTCCGATCAGTTGCGAATGGCCCACCAGCCCCGTTTCTTGGGCTGGGCCTTGGCCTCTTGCCCTTGTGTGTCGCCGCCATTGGCCATTTCCGGTTGCCGATCCGGCTCTGACGTGGCGGGGCTTTCGGGTGCCTTTTCCGGCTTTTCGGTTTCGGGCGCCGTGCTGGCTTCGGGAGCGGCCGCGGGGCCGGACGGCGCCCCGGTGTCCCCTGCGGACGTTTCGGCCGCGGGCGTCTCGGTCGCCGCTTCGGGCGCGGGCGTCTCGGTCGCCGCTTCCGGCGCGGGCTTTCTGGACCTGCTGCGGCTGCGAGTCGATTTCGGCTTGGCCTTCGGTTTCGTCTCGGTCGCTTCGGGCGCCCCTGCATCCTCGGCCGGGGCGGGCGCCGTTTCGGGCGTTGTTTCGGCCGCTGCCGCGTCGGGCCGGGCTTCGGCCGCGACCGGGGTCTCGGTCTTGCCCTCGTCGTTCTGCGCCTGGGAGCCCTCGGCCCCGTTTCCACCCTTCTTCTTGCTCCGGCGGCGCCGGCGGCGTTTCTTGGGCTTTTCCTCGGACGTGTCCGGCGCCGCCTCGGCGGGGGTCTTTTCTTCTTCAGGTTCGGGCAAATCCGGCATGTCGGAGGTGTCGACCGAGACCACCGGGGCGGCCGGTTCGGGCACGGCGCGCGTGGCCGTCTTGTAGCGTTCCATCGTGAAATCGGGCGAAACCAGGAACGGATCGGCCTCGACCCGCACCGAGATTCCATAGCGCGCCTCGATCTGGGCGATATGCTCGCGCTTCTGGTTCATCAGGAAATTCACGATGCCCACCGGCGCCTTGAGCAGCACTTCGCGCGAGCGGCCGCGCACGCCCTCTTCCTCGAGCTGGCGCAGGATTGCCAGCGCGAGATTGTCGTCGGACCGGATCAACCCGGTGCCGTGGCAGGCCGGACAGGGCTGCGTCGTGGCTTCGAGCATCCCCGGGCGCAGGCGCTGACGGCTCATCTCGAGCAGGCCGAAGCCGGAAATGCGGCCGACCTGGATGCGGGCGCGGTCGGTCTTGAGCTTGTCCTTCAGCTTCTTCTCGACCGCGGCGTTGTTGCGCCGATCTTCCATGTCGATGAAATCGATCACGATCAGCCCGGCCAGGTCGCGCAGGCGCAGCTGGCGGGCCACTTCTTCGGCCGCTTCCAGGTTGGTCTTGGTCGCGGTGTCCTCGATCGAGCCTTCCTTGGTGGCCCGGCCCGAGTTGACGTCGATCGCCACCAGCGCCTCCGTCACGCCGATCACGATATAGCCGCCCGATTTCAGCTGCACCGTCGGGTTGAACATCGACGACAGGTAGCTTTCCACCTGAAACCGCGCGAACAGCGGCAATTGATCCTGGTAATGTTTCACGTTCTTGGCATGGGACGGCATGATCATCTTCATGAAGTCCTTGGCCACGCGATAGCCCGCCTCGCCCTCGACCAGCACCTCGTCGATCTCGCGGTTGTAAAGGTCGCGGATCGAGCGTTTTATCAGGTTGCCTTCTTCATAGATCGGCGCCGGGGCGATGGATTTCAGCGTCAGGTCGCGGATCTGTTCCCACAGGCGCAGCAGATATTCATAATCGCGCTTGATCTCGGATTTGGTGCGCTTGGCGCCGGCGGTGCGGATGATCAGCCCCGCGCCCTTGGGAACCTCGATCTCGGACGCGATTTCCTTGAGCTTCTTGCGGTCGGCGGCGTTGGTGATCTTGCGGCTGATGCCGCCGCCGCGGGCGGTGTTGGGCATCAGGACGCAATAGCGCCCGGCCAGCGAAAGATAGGTGGTCAGCGCCGCGCCCTTGTTGCCGCGTTCCTCCTTGACGACCTGCACCAGAAGGATCTGGCGAACCTTGATGACCTCCTGGATCTTGTAGCGCCGCGGCCGCGGCTTGCGCTGCGCGCGGATCTCGTCGGTGACATCCTCGTCGGCCACCGACTCGATTTCCGAATCGCGCGATGCGGCGTCGTCATCGTCGGGGCCGGTAAACGCGTCGCCCGTGTCATCCGCCGGATCGTCCTTCGTCCGGGCCGCGGGCATGTCGGCCCCGTCCCCGTCAACGGGCAGATCGCTCAGCGGATCGGCCGCGATGTCGGATTCATCTTCCAGATCGACGACACCCATTCCGGGGATCTCGTCGGATATGTCGGACATCTCGCGGCTGTCGCGCGCGTCCTTTCCACCGGTCTCGGCCGGTTTGGACCGGCTGCGCGCGCGTGAGCTGCGCTTGGACTTTGCCGGCTTTTCCTCTTCCTCGGCGGCGATCGCTTCGGCATAGGCGCGCTCTTCCTCCAGCAGCGCCTCGCGGTCGGCCACGGGGATCTGGTAATAATCCGGATGGATCTCGGAAAAGGCGAGAAAACCGTGCCGGTTGCCGCCGTAATCCACGAACGCCGCCTGAAGCGACGGTTCGACCCGGGTTACCTTTGCAAGATAGATGTTTCCGGCGAGTTGCCGCTTGTTGACGCTTTCGAAATCGAACTCGTCAACCTTGTTTCCGTCGACCACCACGACGCGGCATTCTTCCGCGTGGGTGGCATCGATAAGCATTTTCTTGACCATTGTGTTCCATTGCACCGCTGCACACGCCCCGGCCCTGTCGGACCGGCGCGATGCGGGTGGTGTCTGATTGGGGCGCAGGATCGTGCGAAAGCGGCAGCGCGGGCGGAGCAATGCCTGCCCGGTTCCTGCCTGTCTGCGTGCACGCGTTCCATCGCGGTTTTGTCTCCGACGCCGTTTCCGGCATCCAATTATGCGGCCCGTCCCATGCGGGGTAAGGGCAATCTTGTGACCCTCGGGGGGCCGATCGGTCTGTTCCGTGCCGGGCCGGGCAAGCGCACCGGGGCGACACGGAATAAAGCGAATCTGGTCAGGGCGGCATCGCGGATTACCGGCAACACCCCCGTCCCGCGACCATATCGGCACTTTGTGGTCGAAGACAATGATGTTTTTTGCCCGACCCGCATCACGTTGCCCCCCCCGGGCGGGCCGGCAAGACAGGACATCCCCTGGCAGGGGGCGATCTTCGATCCCGCCGCGCAAGGGCAAAACGATTGCCGGCGCGCAGGCCCCGGCCTTCCGGTCACGGCGCGGCACCGGGTTCAGAGGTATTCCGACCGGCTGAGCCCGTATTTCGCCATCTTCTCGTTCAGCGTCCGGCGCGGCAGGCTGAGCTCTTCCATCACGTTGACGATCGAGCCCTTGTGCCGGCGCATCGTGTTGTCGATCAACATCCGCTCGAACGCTTCGACATATTCCTTCAGCGGCTTGCCTTCGGTCGTCATGACCGGCAATGCCTGGTCGGCATCCGACATCAGCAGGCTGGCGATACTGCCGCTGCCGCGGCGGTTCTGAAGCACCGCGCGTTCGGCCACGTTGATCAGCTGGCGCACATTGCCCGGCCAGGGGGCCTGCAACAGCTGGGCGGCCTCCTGCGCGCTGACCTCGGGGGCGTCGCAGCCGTATTCCTCGGCGAACTGTTCGCTCAGACGGGTGAACAATGTCAGGATATCCTCGCCCCGGGTGCGCAGCGGCGGCAGGGTGATCTTCATCGCCGCCAGCCGGTAATAGAGATCGGGGCGCAGCATGTCCTCGCAGGTCTTGCCCTGCTCTTGCAGGTTGCTGACCGCGATGATGCGTGTTTCGGCCGGTGCGCCCTGCGCATTGATGAAGCTCAGCAGCCGCGCCTGGAGCGCCGGCGGCAAGGCTTCGATATCCTCCAGGCACAGGGTTCCGCCGCGGGCCTCCTCGACCAGCGGCAGCGCGTTCTCGGCGCGCACCGGCCCGAACAGGCGCGCGGCCAGTTCCTCTTCGCCATAGGCGGCACAGGACACGACGACGAACTTGCGCCCGGCGCGCGGCCCGACGGCATGCAGCGCATGGGCCACCATCGTCTTGCCGGTGCCGGTCTCCCCCTCGATCAGTGCATGGCCGTCGGCCTGCCCCAGGTCGAGAATGTCCTCGCGCAGCCGCTCCATCGCGGCAGAGGTGCCGATCAGCTTTTTCATCAGCACCGTGCCGTCGGACAGTTCGCGCCGCAGGGTCCGGTTGTCCAGCGTCAGCCGGCGGGTCTGGGCCGCGCGCTTGGTCAATTCCGTCATCCGGTCGGGATTGAACGGTTTTTCCAGGAAATCATAGGCGCCCAGGCGCATCGCCTCGACGGCCATCGGCACGTCGCCATGGCCGGTGATGATGATCACCGGCAGCGTGCTGTCGAGCCCCATCAGGCGCTTGAGAAAGGCCATCCCGTCCATCCCCGGCATCCGGATGTCGGTGATCACGACGCCGGGGAAATCCGCCCCGATCTCTTTCAGCGCCTCCTCTGCCGAGGCGTATGTGCTCGTGTCGAAACCGCTCAGTGCCAGCCACTGGCCGATCGATTGACGCATGTCCTTTTCGTCGTCGACGATGGCAACCTTGATGCCCCGAGCCATCGGCCCCTCCTTCAATGACATTACTCTGCCGCTGCGGCGTTTTCTTCCTGCAACGGCAATTGAACCTCGAATACCGCGCCGCCGCCACGCCCGTTATAGGCCGTCAGCCGGCCACCATGGTCGTTCACGATCCCCGACGAGATGGCAAGCCCCAGCCCGACCCCTTCGCCGGCCAGCTTGGTGGTATAGAACGGCTCGAACAGGGCATCCAGATCCTCGATACCATGCCCGTTGTCGCGCACGCGCAATGTCGCCGTCTCGCCGGCGGTAAGGATCAGGTCGATCTGCGGCACCCGGCACTGCTTGGTCGCGTCCAGCGCGTTGCGCAACAGGTTGATGATCACCTGCTCCAGCCGGATGCGATCGGCCATCACCATCACCGGGTCGGGCGGCAATGTCCGCGTGATCGTCACTTTGCGCCGCTTGAGTTGCGGTTCCATCATCGACAACGCGGATGAGACCGATTGCTTGAAATCTATCGGTTCGAAGGCCTCGCCCCCCTTCCGCGCATAGCTTTTCAGCTGCCGCGTGATGGCGCCCATCCGTTCGATCAGGTCGTCGATCCGAAGGAACGAGGCCATCGCCTCATCGGGACGCTTGCGCTGAAGCAAAAGCCGCGCGCCGGCCAGATAGGTCTTCATGGCCGCCAGCGGCTGGTTCAGCTCGTGGCTGACCGCCGCCGACATTTCCCCGAGCGCGGCCAGCTTGGAACTTTGCGCCAGGGTCTGCTCGGCGACCTGAAGGTTCTTTTCCACCTTCTTGCGCTCGGCGATCTCGCGCTGCAAGCGGATGTTGAGCGCGCGCAGCTCGGTGGTCTCGCGCTGGAAATCCATCGACCGCGATTGCGCCCGGCGAGAGATGACATAGAAGCTCAGCGCAAGGATGATGGCAAAGCCCATGATTTCCAGCGCCAGCACCCCGTTCACGCGCTCTCGGATCGAGGAATAGGTGGTAAAGCTTATCAGCTGCCAGCCGCGGAACGGGATCCGCGCCTCGTTGCGCATCACGGCCTCGCCCAGAAGATAGGCATCCGGCGGCAGGGCCGCCCAGTCGGCCGTGGCCTGGATCGCGC
>JADQCB010000005.1:0-43305 GCA_016278325.1 Actibacterium sp. | reverse complement strand
CTGGATCGCGCTTGGCGCCGAGCGCGCAGCCAGCGCCTCGGTGGTGTTCAGACCGCGCCAGCGCGGTTCGGTCGCCAGCAGGATCTCGCCTTCGCTGTTGGTGACCATGACCGCATCCGAGATCCCGGCCCAGCTCTGCTCGAACTTGGCCAGGTCGACCCCGACGGCGATCACGCCGATTACCTTGCGTTCGCTCGTCAGCCTGCGGGCATAGGTGAATGCATAGGCCCCGGCCTCGGTCGGCGTGCTGACGAAGACCGTATCGTTGGTGCGTTGCGCCTTGACGAAATAGGGCTGCTGCGCCCGGTTGGCGCCGATCCGGCTGCGATCCGTGGCTGCGACGACGCGCCCGTCCGCGTCCAGCAGCGTGATCGAGGCCGCGCCGATCTCGTCGATATAGGAAATCAACCGCCGCGAGGTCTGCGAGAAATCGCCGGAATTCAGCGCGCTGATCAGCGTCGGATCGCGCGACAACAGCAAGGGCACCACCGAGGCGCGCTGAAGTTCGCTCATCAGGTTGCCGGCATAAAGCGCCAGGCGCACTTCCGCCCGGTTGCGGGTCGTCGCGGTGAATCTTTCGGTCAGCAGGTCGTTGGTCACCCAGACCACCCCCGCCGCGGCAAGGAAAAGGCCGGCCAGCACCGCGCGCGCGCGCCAGCCCACGCCGCCCCTCAGCGGCGCCGCATCGTCGGGTGTTCCGGGTCTCGACATTGCGCGAATGTAGGCGCTGCGCCCCCCCCGCTCAAGCGCGCAGTATCACGCCGGGGCCATCGCGTCGGCCAATGAGCGGAAAAGCACCGCCCCGTCGGTATTGCCATGCGCCGTTTCGCTGGCCCGTTCGGGATGCGGCATCATGCCCAGCACACGGCGGTTGGCGCTGAGGATCCCGGCAATGTCGCCGGCCGACCCGTTTGGATTGTCGGTATAGCGAAACGCCACCCGGCCCGCGTCCTCGAGCCGGGCCAGCGTGTCGGCATCGGCGGTATAGTTGCCGTCGTGATGCGCGATCGGCAAGGCGATCTCCTGGCCCGGGGCATACCCGGCGGTGAAGGCGCTGTCGGTGGTGTCCACCCGCAGCCCCACGGTGCGGCAGATATATTTCAGGTTTGCATTGCGCATCAGCGCCCCGGGCAGCAACCCGGCTTCGGTCAAAACCTGAAAGCCGTTGCACACGCCCAGCACATGCCCCCCCCGCTTGGCAAATGCCACGATCGCCCGGGTGATCGGCGATCGCGCGGCGATCGCGCCGCAGCGCAGATAGTCGCCGAAGGAAAACCCGCCGGGAATGGCCACCAGATCCAGCCCCGCGGGCAGGCTGGTTTCCTTGTGCCAGACGATCTGCGCCGGCCCCGCGCCCCCGACCCGGTTCAACGCCATGGCCAAGTCGCGATCGCAGTTCGATCCGGGAAACTGGATGACGGCGCTTTTCATCTCGCTGCGTCCTTTCAGCTGGAAAAATCGGTGATCACCGCGACCCCGGGCGGGGCCGGCCCGTCGAAAGCCGCCAGCTCGGCGCCCACCTCCGACAGGCCGACGCGCCGGGCGATCAGCGGGGTCAGGTCCACCTGGCCACCATCGATCAGGGTCAGCAACCCGCGATAGCGCCAGGCCGGCATCCCGCGCGTGCCATAGAGGGCCAGTTGCCCGGAATAGATCGTGTCCATCGGCAACGCCATGGTAACGTGGTCGCCGGCAGGCATCCCCACCTGCACCATGCGGCCCAGCTTGCGCAGGGACTTGAGCGCCGGAACCACCGTATCGGGCACACCAAGCGCGTCTATCGCCACATCGGCCCCGCCACCGGTGATATCCCGCACCGCCCCGGCCGCATCGGTGCGGCGGGCGTTCACCACCGCATCGGCCCCCAGGTGCCGGGCGTATTCCAGTTTCTCGTCAACCACGTCCACGACCGCCACCCGCGCCCCAAGTGCACGGCCCAGCAACAGCGCCGACAGCCCGATACCGCCACCGCCGAACACGGCCAGCCATTCGCCCGGCGCCAGCGCCGCCCGCCCGGTCAACCCATGCCAGGCCGTGGTCACGCGACAGCCCAGGGCCGCGGCCAGGGCCGGGTCCATCCCGACCGGCAGGGCCGTGAGATTGGCATCGGCAAAGGGCACCGCGATCCGCTCGGCAAAGGCGCCGGCGCGGGTGAATCCCGGAAGCGCCTGATCGGCACAGATCGTCTGATGCCCCGCGGCACAATCGGAACAGCGCCCGCAGGCCAGGATGAACGGGGCGATCACCCGGTCGCCCGCGCGCCACCGGGTGACATCGGCGCCGACCTCTTCGACCACGCCGCAATATTCGTGGCCCGGCACATGCGGCAGCGCGACCGGATCGCCGCCGGTCCAGACATGCCAGTCCGACCGGCACACGCCACAGGCCAGAACCCGCAGCACCACCCCGTCCGGGGGGCAGGCCGGCTCGGCCAGTTGCGCGATCTCCAGCGGCGCGCGCCAGCCTGTCAAAACCGCCGCGCGCATCTCAGCCGATCTCGATGTCGTAGCGTTCGATCACAGTGTTGGCGAGCAGCTTCTCGCACATCTCCTCGACCGCCGCCCGCGCCTTCTGCGCATCGGTTTCCGCCAGCTCCAGGTCGATCACCTTGCCCTGCCGCACGCCGTCCACGCCCGAAAACCCGAGCGTTCCCAGGGCATGGCGCACGGCCTCGCCCTGCGGGTCCAGCACACCGGCTTTCAGCATCACATGAACGCGGGCTTTCATCGCGGCCCCTTCCTCTTCTTCTCGGCAAAAATACTCATCGCGCGACGTTCAGTTGATGAGCGTCGGCTTGGTGGCATGGGTCACGTTGGTCGGCAGCACTCCCAACCGTCGCGCCACTTCCGTATAGGCGTCGGTCAGGTTGCCGAGATCGCGCCGGAACACGTCCTTGTCCAGCTTCTGCCCGGTCTTGATGTCCCACAGGCGGCAGCTGTCGGGGCTGATCTCGTCGGCCACCACGAGGCGCATGAAATCGCCCTCGTAGATCCGGCCGATCTCGATCTTGAAATCGACCAGCTTGATCCCCGCGCCATACATCACGCCGGACATGAAATCGTTGACCCGCAGCGCCAGCGCGATCATGTCGTCCAGATCCTGCTGCGCGGCCCAGCCGAAGGCGATGATGTATTCCTCCGGCACCAGCGGATCGCCCAGCGAATCCTGCTTGTAACTGAACTCGACGATCGGGCGCGGCAGCGGCGCGCCTTCCTCCAGGCCCAGCCGCTTGGCCATCGACCCGGCGGCATAATTGCGCACGATCACCTCCAGCGGGATGATCTCGACCGCGCGGATCAGCTGTTCGCGCATGTTGATGCGCTTGATGAAATGGGTTGGCACCCCGATCTGCGCCAGCCCGGTCATGAAGAATTCGCTCAGCCGGTTGTTGAGAACCCCCTTGCCTTCGACGGTTGCCCGCTTCTCGGCATTGAAGGCTGTGGCGTCATCCTTGAAATATTGCACCAGGGTGCCGGGCTCGGGCCCTTCATACAGGATTTTCGCCTTGCCCTCGTAGATTTTCTTGCGCCGTGCCATGGAATCTCCAAACTCGGGCGGTGGCCATGTGCCGCGCCCGTTTCTTGGCGCCTGTCTTATGCGATGGCAGGGGACAGGGCAAGTCATGGCGCGATCCCGGCGTACCGGCCGCGCGACCCCTAGGCATCGGCGCCGCAATCCCGTAAAAGCGCCGGCAACGAGATTCTGGAGGACAAGGCCGATGACGACCTTCGATGACCGCGAAAGCGCGTTCGAGAACAAATTCGCCCATGACGAGGAAATGCGGTTCCGCGCCCAGGCCCGCGCCAACAAGTTGCTGGGATTGTGGGCCGCCGAATTGCTGGGCAAGACCGGCGACGCGGCGATCGCCTATGCCGCAGAGGTGGTCAAGGCCGATTTCGAGGAGGCCGGTTCGGAAGACGTTTTCCGCAAACTCTCGAACGACCTGGGCGACAAGGCCGATGCCGCGACGATCCGCAGCATGATGGCCAGGCTCGCCGCCGAGGCGAAGGCCCAGCTCATGCGCGAGGTCTGAGCCCGGCGCCGTCTGCCGCGGCGTGACGCGCCTGCGCCAGATCGCGGCGGTTTTTGATATGCGCGCCGCGCGCGGGCATGGAACCAAGGTGATGAAGGCAAGGCCGGCGCCGCGTCGTCCCTGCCCCTGACCGATGCCGGAGGTCCGACAGCATGAGCGATCGCCTTTCCCGCCTTCTTGCCGAACGTGACTGGCTGCTTGCCGATGGCGCCACCGGCACCAACCTGTTCAACATGGGTCTGCAATCCGGCGATGCGCCCGAGATCTGGAATGTCGATCGGCCCGACAGGATCATTGCGCTTTACCGCGGCGCGGTCGAGGCCGGGTCCGACCTGTTCCTGACCAACAGTTTCGGGGCCAACGCCGCGCGGCTGAAGCTGCACCAGGCGCAGCACCGGGTGGCCGAGCTGAACCGCGTCGCGGCCGAGCTGGGGCGCGAGATCGCCGACACCGCCGGGCGCGCCGTGATCGTCGCCGGCTCCATGGGCCCGACCGGCGAGATCATGGAGCCGATGGGCGCACTTTCCTATGCGCTGGCCGTCGAGATCTTTCACGAGCAGGCCGAGGGGCTGAAGGATGGCGGCGCGGATGTGCTTTGGGTCGAAACGATCAGCGCCGCGGATGAATACAAGGCCGCGGCCGAGGCCGCGCGCCTGGCCGGAATGCCGTGGTGCGGCACCATGAGCTTCGATACCGCCGGGCGCACGATGATGGGGCTGACCTCGTCGGACATGGCCGAGATGGTGGGAAAACTGACCTACCCGCCTCTGGCCTTCGGGGCCAATTGCGGTGTCGGCGCGTCGGATCTGCTGCGCACGGTGCTGGGCTTTGCCGCCGCTGGCAGCGAATTGCCGATCATCGCCAAGGGCAATGCGGGCATCCCCAAGTATGTGGACGGGCATATCCATTATGACGGAACCCCGGCGCTGATGGCCAATTACGCGGTGCTGGCGCGCGATTGCGGTGCGACGATCATCGGCGGCTGCTGCGGGACCACGCCCGAGCATCTGCGCGAGATGCGCGCGGCGCTCGAGGCGCAGCCGCGCGGTCCCCGCCCGACCCTGGACCAGATCACCGATGCGCTCGGGCCGTTCTCTTCGGCCGCCGATGGCACCGGGGCCGACGACATCCCGGTGCGATCGCGCCGCCGGCGCCGGGGCTGACCGCTCAGAACAGCGACAACTGCTCGCCGGGACGCGGCGGGACGCGAAATTGCGCAACGTCCAGCGCGGGGCGCTTTTCATTCAGTCCCAGCGCCCGTGTTGCGCGATCGAACCGTGCCGCCATCATCTGCGCGTATGGCCCGGTGCCGCGCATCCGCCGGCCCCATTCGGGATCGTACTCCCGGCCGCCGTGCATTTCGCGCAGACGCGCCATCACCCGCCCCGCGCGGTCCGGGAAATGCGCGGCCAGCCAGTCCCGGAACAGGGCGGAAACCTCGCGCGGCAGGCGCAGCATCACCCAGCTTGCCGCGATCGCGCCGGCCTCCTTTCCGGCGCTCAGGATCGCCTCGATCTCGTGATCGGTCAGCGCCGGGATCATCGGCGCGGCCATGATGCGCGTCTCGATCCCGGCCTCGGCCAGCCGCCGGATCGTTGCCAGACGCCGCTCGGGCGCGGGGGCGCGCGGTTCCATCCGACGGCTGAGATCGCGATCCAGGGTCGTCACCGAAATGCCCACCCGGACCAGCCGGTGCCGCGCCATCGCGGACAGGATGTCGATGTCGCGCTCGATCAGCGTGCCCTTGGTCACGATCCCGACCGGGTGGCGATGCGCCCACAGAACCTCCAGCAGGCCGCGCATGATCCGCTGTTCTTTCTCGATCGGCTGATAGGGATCGGTGTTGGTGCCGATGGCGATGGTGCGCGGCGTGTAGCTCCGTTTCGCCAGTTCCCGAGCCAGGACGGCCGGCGCCTCTGGCCGGGCCACCAGCCGCGTTTCGAAATCCAGCCCGGGCGACAGGCCCAGCCAGGCGTGGCTGGGCCGCGCGAAGCAATAGATGCAGCCATGCTCACAGCCGCGATAGGGATTGATCGACCGGTCGAACGGCACGTCTGGCGAGGCATTGCGGGTTATCACGCTGCGCGGGCGTTCGATGCTCAGCTCGGTGCGCAGCGCCGGGCGCTCTTCGTCCGGCGCCCAGCCATCGTCGACGGCAACGCGTTGATAGGGTTCGAACCGCCCTGCCCGGTTGCTGGCCGCGCCCCGGCCCTTGCGCCGCGCGGCGGCGACATGATCTGATTGCGGGTCCATCATGGAACAAACATAGAACATGCGCCTGCGCGATACCAGCCCCGCGGCAGCGCCCGGCGCTGAATTCGACACGCATCGCGGCAATTGCGCGACCTGCGTCGGTTGCGGTCCCGGCCATGTCGCAAATCGCCATGTCGTTGGCCCGCAATGCGGTATCACGCCAGCCAACTTGCGCGTTACCGCCCAGATCCGGGAGAAACCGACCAATGGCCGACGAAGACGACATCATCCTTGCCGACCTGTCCGACGAAGAGCTCGTGCTGCAGATGCATGACGATCTCTATGATGGCCTCAAGGACGAGATCGAGGAGAGTGTCAACATCCTGCTGGAACGCGGATGGCAGCCCTATGCCGTGCTCACCGAGGCGCTGGTCGCCGGCATGACCATCGTCGGGCGCGATTTCCGCGACGGCATCCTGTTCGTCCCCGAGGTGCTTCTGGCCGCCAACGCGATGAAGGCCGGGATGTTCATCCTCAAGCCGCTGCTGGCCGAAACCGGCGCGCCGCGGATGGGCAAGATGGTGATCGGCACCGTCAAGGGCGACATCCACGACATCGGCAAGAACCTGGTCAGCATGATGATGGAGGGCGCCGGCTTCGAGGTCGTCGATCTGGGCATCAACAACGCTGTCGAGGCGTATCTGGAAGCGCTGGAAACCGAAAAGCCCGACATCCTTGGCATGTCCGCCCTGCTGACCACCACCATGCCCTACATGAAGGTCGTGATCGACACGCTGAAGGAACAGGGCAAGCGCGACGATTATATCGTGCTGGTCGGCGGCGCCCCCCTGAACGAAGAGTTCGGCCGCGCCATCGGCGCCGATGCCTATTGCCGCGATGCGGCGGTGGCGGTCGAGACCGCCAAGGATTACATGACCCGCAAGCACAATCAGCTTGCCTCTGGCTGAGATGTAGTCGCGCCCCCTTCCCTTTCCTGACCGGCGCCCCCAGATCAGCACGAACGGAGGGTGCCATGCCTGCCAAGCGACTTGCGATCATCCTGGGTGTCGTGCTGCTGGCCGCGGCGCTGAGCGTCCTTGTTGGCGCGCAGCTGGCCGACGCGGCCGGCTGGTTCGCGCTGCCGGTGGTGCTGGCCGTGACGCTGATCTGGCGGATCTCGGGCCAGCGGAGGAAATGAGATGGGTCCCGACGACGCGGAGCTGACCGACAGTGGGCTGGACCTGCCCGCCCCCGGCGGGCGGATCCTGCTGATCGCCTGCGGCGCGCTGGCGCATGAGATCATTGCACTGAAAAAGGCCAATGGCTGGGATCATGTCGACCTGACCTGCCTGCCCGCGATCCTGCATAACCATCCGGGCCGCATCACCCCCGCGGTCGAGACCCTGGTGAAGCGGCACCGTGCCGATTATGACGAGATCTTCGTGGTCTATGCCGATTGCGGCACCGGCGGGCTGTTGCAGGACAGCTGCGCGCAGCTTGGCGTGAAGATGATGGAAGGCCCGCATTGCTATTCCTTCTTCGAGGGCAACGCCCGGTTCGCCGACCGCGACGAGGCGACCGCCTTTTACCTGACCGATTTCCTGGTGCGTCAGTTCGATGCCTTCGTGTGGAAGCCGCTCGGCCTCGACCGGCATCCGGAGCTTCTGGAAATGTATTTCGGAAATTACGAGAAACTGGTCTATCAGGCCCAGACCGACGACCCCGCGCTGGATGCCAGGGCAGCCCAATACGCGGCGCGCCTGGGCCTGGCCTATGAGCGGCGCCTTACCGGCTATGGCGATCTGGCCGGCACGCTGAACGACGTGGCGAACAGGGCATGAGATCCTCCGGATCCGGGCCGGCCCGTGCATCCTGCCCGGTTGCGCGGTTCACTCGATCGCCGGCACGGCCTTGAGATAGGCGGCGATCGCCGCGCGATCCTCGGCCGGAAGATGCGCCATGTTCGCCACGACCGAGGCCATTTCGCCCCCGGCGCTGTCGAATTGCGGCGTGAATCCGGTTTCCAGGTAATAGGCGATGTCGGTTGCCGACCAGTCCAGCCCGCCCGGGGTGATGTTAGGCGTCCTGCCCTTGCCGGTGGGCAGCGGCGCACCGGCCAGCCATGCGTCGCGCCGGAGCCCGCCGAGCGGGCCACGCGGGGTGTGGCATTCGCCGCAATGGCCCAATGCCTCGGCCAGGTAGCGCCCCCGCGCGATCTGCACGTCGGCCGGCGTGGACAAGACGAACCCCTTGTCGGCATTCAGGACTTTCCAGCCCCCGATCAGGCGGCGGATATTGAAGGGAAAGCCGATCTCGTGCGATTGGCTGGGGGTCGCCACCGGCGGCAGCGTGTCCAGGAACGCCTTCAGGTCGACGATATCCTGCAAGGACGCGTTCGCGTAGGCGGTATAGGGAAAGGCGGGATAGTAATGCCGTCCATCCGGCGACAGGCCACGCTGCATCGCATTGGCCAGGTCCAGCGCGCTCCACCCGCCGATGCCGTTTTCCGGGTCGGGCGAGATGTTCGGCGCAACGAAAGTGCCGAACGGGCTGGACAGGCGCAGGCCGCCGCCCAGTTTCAGCCGCTCGTCGCCCACGGCCTCGGGCGCGGCATGGCATGAGGCACAGCCGCCGGCCCAGAACACGCGCGCGCCGCGCCCGGGATCGCCGTTCAGCCCGGCCAGCGCATCGGCCGGCAGGGGTGAGGGCCGGGTCACGGCCCAGATCCCGACACCCCCGACCAGGATCAGCGCCAGTAGCGCGTAAAGGAAGCGGCGCATGATGGGCGTCCCCCGGCGTGACGGCTTCGGGTCGGCGGGCGGATGCCGCCGGCCCGGATCGGTCTCAGTCATCCGATTGGCGGAAATCCTCGTGGCAGGCGCCGCAGGCCTTGCCGACCGGCCCGATCGCGCCACGCAACGCGGCAAGGTCGGTCCCGGCCGCCGCCTGAAGCCCGGCAATCGCCTCGGTCAGGGCCGCGGCCCTCTTGCCGATATCCGAGCCGCTTTCCCAGATCGCAGGCAGGGCGCGCGTATTCTTGGCCGATGCGGTGCCCGATCCGGGCAGCCAGACGCCGTCCATCTTCAGCCCGTTCACCGCGGCCAGGTTATCGGCGGCGGCCTTCGCCGCGGCGGCGTCGTATTCCCGTTCGCCCTTGGCCATCGCGGCAAGCGTTCCGATGTTATAGGCATAAAGCTGCATGATCGCCTGGCGACCCTTGATCGCGGACTTGATCTGGTCGTCGCTCGGGGCGCCGTGGGACGCGCCGATTGCGGCCCCGGCGAAAACCGACAGGCCCAGGGCGCCGGCCATGATCTTGCTCGACATCGACATGGAATCCTCCTTGTTGAAATTTGTTCAATTACTGTAACTGTGAGCATAGTGATGACCATTCGCCAATATTGCAGGCTGCTCGTTAAATAATGCACAGGGACAACTGGGACGACCTGCGTTTCGTGCTGGCGGTGGCCGATACCGGATCGGTCAGCGCGGCGGCACGACGGCTTGGTGTTAACCATGCCACCGTCCTGCGCCGGGTCGCCAGCTTCGAGACCCGGCAGGGCACCCGGATCTTCGAGCGGACCGGGCAAGGCTATGTCGTGCGCCCCGACCGCATGCAGGTGATCGAGGCCGCGCGCGAGGTCGAAAGCGCGGTCTTCTCGGTCGAGCGCCTGACCAAGGGCGCCCAGGCGCCGATCCGCGGCGACGTGCGCATCACCTCGACCGACACGTTCTGTCATATCGTGTTGCCGCCGCTTATGGCTCCGTTCCAGGCCCGCGCGCCCGAGCTTTGCCTGTCGCTGCTGTGTTCGAACGATCACCTGGACCTGTCGCGGCTTCATGCCGATATCGCCCTGCGCCCCTCCGAACGCCTGCCCGACGGTCTGGTGGGCAGCGTCGTGGCGCAGCTGGGTTTTGCCGCCTATGCCGTGCCATCGGTTCCCGACCGCTGGCTCGGCCTGGCCGGCGCCCCGGCGCGCACCCGGGCCGGGCGATGGTTGTCCGATCAGACCGGTGAGGATGTCGCCGCCGCGGCCGACAGCTTTCTCGTCCTGCGTGAACTGGCGGCCGGCGGGCTGGGCCGCGCGGTGCTGCCCTGCGTGCTGGGCGACACCGACGCGCGGTTGACGCGGCTGGAAAACGTCATGCCGCCGATCGCGGTCGATCTCTGGGTGGCCAGCCATGCCGACCTGGCCGACGTGCCCCGGATCGCGGCCGTGCGACAGCTGTTGTCCGAGGTTCTTTCAAGCCAGGCGACGGCCCTGCGCGGGCGACCTTAGCCTGTTGCGCGCCCGAAATCGCGGCAGACGTTCAACGCAGGATATGTCCGCGCGGCGTGGTCTGCGTGGTCAGCCAGGCGGGCCAGCCGATCCAGCGTTCGATGGCCACCAGGACCAGGCACAGCGCGATCACCGCGAGCACCAGCTTGACCCGCTTCTCACCCGGAGGGTTGCGCGCCCAGCGCGACGCCCGGAGAAGCCAGTGATAATTCATCCGGTGAATCGCACCGACCCGATGTAGGGCAGGTTCCGGTTTCGCTGGGCATAGTCGATGCCATAGCCCACAACGAACTCGTCGGGAATCTCGAACCCGATCCAGCTTGCCGGGGCCGCGACCTCGCGGCGCGACGGCTTGTCCAGCAGGGCGATGGTTTCCAGCCGCCGGGGTCCCCGGGCCTGCAGGAACTTCACCACGCTGGCCAGGGTATGGCCGGTGTCGATGATATCCTCGACCACCAGGACGTCGCGGCCGGCGATGTCGCCGCGCAGATCCTTGAGGATCCGCACCTCGCGCGTGCTTTCCATCCCGTCGCCATAGGACGAAACCTCGAGGAAATCGACCTCCACCGGCAGGTCGAGTTCACGCACGAGATCGGCGATGAACACGAAAGACCCGCGCAGCAAGCCGACCACGACCAGCTTGTCGGTATCGGCGAAGCGCGCCTTGATCTCGCTCGCCAATGCCTCGATCCGCGCGGCGATGGTCTTGGCCGAGATCAACTCGTCGATGACATAGGGTGGCTGGCTCATCGGTATCCCTTGAACTTGCTGGCGGGTTGGTCGAAACACATGGCCCAGTGATAACAGCATTGATGGCCCATGCCGACGCATTCCGAAACCCGAAAACTGCCCTACACGGCGGCGCAGATGTATGACCTGGTCGCCGATGTGGCGGCCTATCCGGAATTCCTGCCCTGGACCGCCGCGGCGCGGATCCGCTCGCGCACGGCCCGGCCCGACGGCGCCGAGGTGCTCGAGGCCGATCTGGTCATCTCGTTCAAGGTGTTTCGGGAACGATTCGGCAGCCGGGTCACGCTGCATCCCGACGCGATGAAGATCGACACCGAATACCTGGACGGCCCGTTCCGCCACATGCATTCGACCTGGGCCTTCCGCGACCTGGCCGAGGGCGGCTGCGCGGTCGATTTCTTCGTGGATTTCGAATTCAGGAACCGGATGCTGCAACGGGTGATCGGCGCGGTGTTCACCGAGGCGATGCAGCGCGTGGTGAAGGCGTTCGAGGCCCGCGCGAGGGCGCTCTATGCGACGCCGGGCGCATGATCGTTTTCGGGCCTCCGGCGGGAGTATTTGTGCCGAGAAGAAGCCGTAGCGGACTCCCGACGCTTGCGGGATGGGCTCGGGCGTGGGTATTGCGGGACACCGGAAGCGGCGAAAGGGAGAGATGATGGGACAGGCGGAATTTTCGGACGCGATCGCAGATTTCGCCCTGACGGCGCGGCCGAGCGCCGCGGCGTTGGCGATGATGCGCCTGTCGCTCATGGACTGGGCGGCATGCGGCATTGCCGGGCGGGACGAACCGGTGGCGGGCATGCTGCGCGGGTTGGCGACGGAAGATGGCGGCACGCCCGAGGCCAGCGTGATCGGCGGGCCGGTCCGCCTGCCGGCGCGCGCGGCGGCCTGGGTGAATGGCGCGACGAGCCATGCGCTGGATTATGACGACACGCATTTCGCCCATATCGGCCACCCGTCGGTCGCGGTGATTCCGGCCGCGCTGGCGGTGGCGCAAGGCACGGGGGCGACCGGTGCCGCGCTGCTCGAGGCCGCGTTGCTGGGCGCCGAGGCGTCGATCCGTATCGGGGTATGGCTGGGTCGCGACCATTACCAGGCCGGGTTTCACCAGACCGCCACGGCGGGCGCCTTCGGGGCGACGGTGGCGGCGGCGCGCCTGCTGGGGTGCGATGCGTCGCAGATGCGGCACGCGCTGGGGTTGGTTTCGACCCGCGCTTCGGGGTTGAAATCGCAATTCGGCACGATGGGCAAACCGCTCAATGCCGGGATCGCGGCCGCCAACGGGGTCGAGGCGGCGTTGCTGGCGGCGCGCGGTTTCGTGTCCAACCCGAGCGCGCTCGACGGCGAGCAGGGCTTTGGCCCCACGCATCACGGCATGGCCGACGCGGCGGCGCTGAACGATCTCGGCCGGGCCTGGATGTTCGAGACGGTCAGCCACAAGTTCCACGCCTGTTGTCACGGCACCCATGCAGCGATCGAGGCGCTGCGCGCATTGGACCTTTCGCCCGAAGACGTGGCCGCGGTGACGATCGTCACGCATCCGCGCTGGCTGCGCGTGTGCAATATCGCCGCGCCGCGCACCGGGCTGGAAGCGAAGTTCAGCTATCGGCTGACCGCCGCGATGGCGCTGGCGGGGTGGGACACCGGGGCGTTGTCCAGTTTTTCGCAGGCCGCCTGCGTCGATCCGGCGCTTGTCGCCCTGCGCGACAAGGTGGACGTTCAGACCGACGCGGAAATGCCAGAAACCGCGGCCCGTGTGGTGGTGACGCGCGGCGATGGCGGCACGCGCCGCGGGGCGCATGACCTGGACGCGCCGATGACACTCGAAAGGCGCGCGGAAAAGCTGCGGGCCAAGGCCGAAAGCCTGCTGGGGGCGCCCGGCGCGGCGGCGCTGTGGGCCGTCACCGCGGCCGGGGAAGGCCCCGACCTGCCGGGCCTGGCGGCGGCGCTGGAGGGCTGAGCGCGCGGATGGATGCGCCCGGGCGGGTCATTGCCCTTCGTCGAGGAGGGCCCCGGCCAGCAGGTTGAGCGCATGGGCGACCGTCGCCTGCCGCACCCCGGCGCGGCCCAGGGGGCCGAAATCGACCGTTTCGACCCGTGGCTTGCGGCCGGTCTGGGCAAGGCCGAAGCAGACGCGCCCCTCGGGCTTGAGCCCCGAGCCGCCGGGCCCGGCGATTCCGGTAACCGAAAGCGCCAGCTGTGCGGCCGACCGGGCCAGCGCGCCTTCGGCCATTTCCCGAGCGACGAGTGTTGACACCGCGCCGTGGCCGGACAGGCTGTCGGCACGGACCCCCAGCATTTCGCGCTTGGCGGCGTTGGAATAGGTGACGAAGCCGCGCTCGAACACGTCCGAGGAGCCGGGCACATCGGTGATCGCCGCGGCGATCATCCCGCCGGTGCAGGATTCGGCGGTGGCGATCATCACCCCCCGCGCGCGGGCCAGATCCAGCAGTTGCGCGGCATCGGTCATAGCAGCAGGCCATGCGCGACGCCGGCGGCGACCATTACCACGACCCCGGCGAAGAGCCCGGCCAGAAGGTCGTCGAGCATCACGCCGCCTGCTCCGGCGCGCCGCTCTGCCCGGCCGATGATCCAGGGCTTCCAGATATCGAACAGGCGGAACATGACAAAGGCGCCCAGCCAGCCCGGCCAGGGAAATGTCCAGCTGTCCAGCCCGGCCGCCCAGAACCCGAGCGAGGGCGCAAGCATGGCGAGCCATTGCCCGGCCACCTCGTCGATCACGATTTCCGGGGGGTCCCGGTCGGCATTGGTCCCGATCTCTTGCGCAACGGCCCACCAGCCGATCACCGTGACAAGCACCGTGGCGACGAGCAGGAGCGGAAAGCTGCCCAGCCCGTGAATCACGATGGCCAGCGCCACGGCCACGGCCGAGCCCCAGGTTCCTGGTGCCGGTCTGAGCAGGCCGATGCCGAACAGGATCGAAATCGCACGCGTCATGTCTTCACCAATGTTGCTGTTGCCATTGCCGCGATCCCTTCGCCCCGCCCGGTAAAGCCCAGGCGTTCCGAGGTGGTTGCCTTGACGCTGACGCGCTCGACGCTCAGCCCGGCAATGCGCGCCAGTTCCGCGGACATCGCCGCCGCATGCGGGCCGATTTTCGGGGCCTCGCAGATCAGCGTGACATCCATATGCGTCAGGTTGAAGCCGCTGGCACGCGCCAGCCCGGCGGCATGGGCCAGGAAGACATGGCTGGCGGCGTCCTTCCATTGCGGATCGCCCGGTGGGAAATGCCGCCCGATATCGCCCATTGCAAGCGCGCCATAGATCGCATCGCAAAGCGCATGGATCCCGACATCCGCGTCGGAATGCCCCACGAGCCCCGCCTCATGCGGGATCGTCACGCCGCACAAGGTGACCGACGCGCCGGGGCCGAAGCGATGCACATCGAAACCGTTGCCGGTGCGGATATCCATGTCAGAATCCTTCAACAGGCGCGCGGCGCGGGTGAAATCGCCCGGGCCGGTGATCTTCATGTTGTCCTCATCCCCCTCGACGATGGCCACGTCAAGACCGGCCGCCAGGGCGACCTCGACATCGTCGGCGGCGTCCTCGGGGGCGCCGGCATGCGCGAAGCGGATGGCACCGAGGTGAAAGCCCTGCGGCGTCTGGGCGCGGAACAGGCCGGCACGCGGCAGCGCCCCGCTCACCTTTCCATTCGAACCGCGCCACAGCGCATCGCTGACGGGCACGGCCGGGGCGGCGCCGGGGCTGTCGTCCAGCGCGGCGACCACCCGCGTGATCAGCGTCGCCCGGACCAGCGGGCGCGCGGCGTCGTGGATCAGCACCGCATCGGTATCGGTCACCGCGGCCAGTCCGGCCCGAACCGATTCCGCGCGCGTCGCGCCGCCCGTCACAATCGTGACCCGATCCGCCAGCGATCCGAGCGCGTCGGCCAGCAGACCCCGGTCGTCGGGATGAATCACCACGACGATCTGGCCGATCGCGTCATGCGTGGCAAAAGCGGAAACCGAGCGGCGCAGCACGGGAAGGCCGGCCAGCGTCCGGTATTGCTTGGGCGTTCCAGCGCCCGCGCGCATTCCGCGCCCTGCGGCAACGATAATGGCAGCTGTCTTCATGTCGCTGTTCCGTTCCGGCCCTGTTTTCGTCTATGCGTTGCCGAAGCTCAGGGCAATGGCGCTGTTTGGCCCGCCGTGAACGCCGCATTTTTATGCATTTGCCGTTTTCGGGCGCGTCCGGCCCGATCGGGCATTTGCGTTCCGGGGTTTGGCACACTAACTGATGATCTGCTTGCACAAGGATTAAGCACTTGACCGTTCAGGTGGCAGACAAGACGCTCGGCCCGCCGGTTTTCCTCGCGCCGCTCGCGGGGATCACCGACTTGCCGTTTCGCGACCTCGTGTCTGCCTTCGGCGCCGGTCTGGTGGTCAGCGAAATGGTGGCGAGCCAGGAAATGGTCCAGGCCAGGCCCGGAATGCGCGAACGCGCCGAGCTTGGCCTTGGCCTGGAAAACACCGCGGTTCAGCTTGCCGGGCGCGAGGCGCACTGGATGGCCGAGGCTGCCCGGATGGTCGAGGCGAAGGGCGCGCGCCTGATCGACATCAACATGGGCTGTCCCGCGAAGAAGGTGACAAGCGCCAGCGGCACCGGCGCCAGCGGTTCGGCGCTGATGAAGGACCTCGACCACGCGCTGTCGCTGATCGAGGCGGTGGTCGGCGCGGTGACGGTGCCGGTGACGCTGAAGACGCGGCTGGGCTGGGATGAAACCCGGCTGAACGCGCCCGAGCTGGCCCGCCGGGCGGAAGCGGCGGGAATCCGGATGATCACGATTCACGGGCGCACCCGCTGCCAATTCTACAAGGGCGCGGCGGACTGGGCCGCGATCCGCGCCGTCAAGCAGGCCGTTTCGATCCCGGTGATCGCCAATGGCGACATCACGGACGCGGCCAGCGCCGAAACGGCCATGCGGCTGTCGGGCGCGGATGGCGTGATGGTGGGCCGCGGCGTGCAGGGACGGCCCTGGGCACTGGCGCAGATCGGGGCGGCCTTGTTCGGCCGGCCGGCGCCGAAGGTTCCGCAGGGAAACGGATTTTCGGACATGGTATCCGGCCATTACGAGGCGATGTTGCGGTTTTACGGCAAGGAGCTGGGCCGCCGCGTCGCACGCAAGCATCTCGGCTGGTACATGGACCGGCAGGGCACGCCATCCGACCTGCGGCGGGCCGTCCTGACCGAAGAGTCGACAGCGCGGGTGCTGGCGCTGCTGCCCGACGCGCTTGGCGCGCACGAAAGACGGGCGGCATGACCGCGCGAGAGGACATCATCTGGTCGGCCCTGCCCCTGCCCGCCTTCATCCTGGATGCCGAGAACCGGATCGTCGAGATCAACCCGGCCGCCGAGCAGTTCGTGAACACCTCGATCCGGACGCTCAAGGGCGCGCAGGTCTGGGAAAGGCTGGCGATCGACGCGCTCTTGCCCGACGCATTCGCCCATGTGCGCGCCAACCACGCCGAGATCGTGATCAACGATGTCGATGTCTCGGCCCCGCGCCGCCCGCCGATCCAGTGCAACATCCAGATCGCGCCGCTGAAGGAAGCCGAAGGCACCCTGCTGCTTCTGATTTCCCCGCGCGAGATCGCCGATCGGCTGGGCCGGGCGCAATCGTCGAAATCCGCCGCCAAGGCGGCGATCGGCATGGCCGAGATGCTCGCCCACGAGATCAAGAACCCGCTGGCCGGCATCACCGGCGCGGCGCAGCTTCTGTCCATGGGGCTGGAGGGGGGCGATCTGGAGCTTACCGACCTGATCGTCGCCGAAAGCCGCCGCATCGTGAAGCTGCTGGAACAGGTCGAACAGTTCGGCAATCTGCGTGCCCCCGAACGCCGCGCGGTTAACCTGCACGACCTGCTGGAGCGCGCCCGCAGATCCGCAAGCGTCGGCTTTGCCGCGAAATTGCACATCGTCGAGGATTACGACCCCTCGTTGCCGCCGACCTATGCCGATGGCGACCAGCTGGTGCAGGTTTTCCTCAACCTGCTGAAGAACGCCGCCGAAGCCTGCGACCGCGCGCAACGGGGCGGCACCATTCGCCTGCGCACATTCTATGACCAGTCGATCCGGCGCCGCCGCGCGGACGGGACCGGTCTGCCCGTGCCGTTGCAGGTGGAAATCACCGATGACGGCCCCGGCCTGCCCGCCGAGATCGCCGGCGACATTTTCGAGCCCTTCGTCTCTGGCCGCGAAAACGGCACCGGGCTGGGGCTGGCGCTGGTCTCGAAGATCATTTCCGAACATGACGGCCTGATCGCGGTCGAATCGGCGCCCGGGCGCACGACGTTCCGCATCTCGCTGCCCCTGGCCCCGAAGCAGACGGAGGACGATTGATGGACGGCACGGTTCTGGTCGCCGATGACGACCGCACGATCCGCACGGTTCTGACCCAGGCGCTGACCCGGGCCGGGTGCAAGGTGCATGCGACAAGCTCGCTGACGACGCTGATGCGCTGGGTGGACGAGGGCAAGGGCGACCTGGTGATCTCGGACGTGATGATGCCCGATGGCAACGGGCTGGAAATGCTGCCCCGGATCGCGCAGCAGCGGCCGGGCCTGCCGGTCATCGTGATTTCGGCACAGAACACGATCATGACCGCGATCCAGGCGGCCGAGGCGGAAGCCTTCGATTACCTGCCCAAGCCGTTCGATCTGCCCGACCTGATGAAACGCGCCGCGCGCGCGCTGGAAACCCGGCGCCGGGCCTCCGCCCCGCGCAGCCCCGAGCCGCTGCCCGAGGCACAGGAGGATCTGCCGCTGGTGGGGCGTACGCCGCAGATGCAGGCGTTGTACCGGTTGGTGGCACGGGTGATGAACACCGAGATCCCGGTCCTGATCACCGGGGAAAGCGGAACCGGGAAATCGCTGATCGCGCGCGCGATCCACGACTTTTCGGACCGGCGCATGCTGCCTTTCGTCACCGCCGCGACAAGCGATCTGGCCGGGATGGACGGACCGTCCGAGATCGTTTCCAGGGCCCGCGGCGGGACGATCCTGTTCGATGAGGTGGCCGACCTGGACGACGCCGCGCAGGGCCGCATCGTGCGATTGCTGGACGGGTTCGGCGACAATGCGCCGCGCGTGATGGCGACCTCCCAGGGCGACCTGACGGCAAGGATGGAGGCCGGCGCCTTCCGCCAGGATCTTTTCTATCGCCTCGGCGGGGTGACGGTGAAGGTTCCCACCCTGCGCGAACGGGTCGATGACATCCCGTTGCTGGCCGAACATTTCCTGGCCCGCGCCGAACGTGACGGCCTGGCCCCGCGCCGGTTCACCGACGACGCGATGGAGCTGATCCGCGCCTATAGCTGGCCCGGCAATGTGCGCCAGCTGGAAAACATGGTCCGCCGGCTGGCCGTCACCGCGTCCGAAGAGCTTGTCACCCGCGACGAGGTCGCGACGGTGCTGGGCTCGCAACCGGCGGTCGAACCGCTGGTCGGCGGTGGCGAGGGCGAAAAGCTGTCGGCCTCGGTCGGCAAGCATCTGCGCCGCTATTTCGACCTGCATGGCGGGGCGCTGCCGCCACCGGGGCTCTATGCCCGGATCCTGCGCGAGATGGAGGCGCCGCTGATCGAGATCGCGCTCGACGCCACCGGCGGCAACCAGGCCAAATGCGCCGACCTGCTCGGAATAAACCGCAATACGCTGCGCAAGAAGATCACGGATCTCGATATTCGCGTGACACGCCGCCGCAAGTTGATGTAAAAGCGCAACAGGGGCGTGTTCCCGCGGTCTCACTCCGGACAGGCGAGCACGGTATCTTGCGGTTTGCCGTCGCTATCGGCGCAACATGATGAGGCTGGTCGTGCGAAGCCCGGCGCGGAGCGCAACCTGGAAGCGGCTACAGCATCTGCGCCGCCAGCGTCGCATGCAGAATTTCGCGACGCTGGGCCTGGTTATCCTCGGGCCGCTTCTGGCGGTCTTCACCCTTCTGATGCTCGGGCCGCTGGATCAGGGCGCCAGCACGGTCTGGCTTCGCCTGGCGGTGCTGGCCGATCTGGTTTACGTTCTGGTGGTCGCGGCGCTGGTGATGCAGCGCGTCGCGCAGTTGATCGCGGCACGGCGCCGGCAATCGGCGGGCTCGCGGCTGCATCTGCGGCTTTCGGGCGTGTTCGCGCTGATCGCGCTGATCCCCACGGTCCTGGTTGCGGTCTTTGCCGGGCTCAGCGTGAATACCGGGCTTGAGGGATGGTTTTCCGACAGGGTCCGCTCGGTCGTGGGCACGTCGCTGGCCGCCGCCGAAGCCTATTCGCAGGAACATCGCGACGACCTGGCCGAAGACGCCCATGCCATTGCGGATTTCCTGAACCGGACGCGGGAAGCAAGTTCCTTCCTTTCCGACGGCGAGGTGCGGCAGTTGCTGGCACAGGCACAGGGCCAGGTCCAGCGCGGCCTGAAAGAGGCCTATGTGATCGACGCCAACGGTGAAATCCGCGCCCGTGGCGACCGGTCCTACCTGTTCGACTATGAACAGCCCACCACCCAGCAATTTGCCCGTGCCGCGGCCGGCGAGACGGTGATCATCGAGGACTGGGACAATAACGAGTATCGCGCCCTGCTGAAGCTGCGCGGCTTCGTGAACCGTTACCTGTTCATCTCGCGCCGGGTCGATGGCTCTATCCTGACCCTGCTGGACGACACCAAGGAAACCGCGCGGTTCTATCAGCAGCTCGAAGCGGAACGCGGCCGCCTGCTGTTCGAGTTCGGGCTGCTCTACCTGGGATTCGCACTGATCCTGATTCTGGCGGCGATCTGGCTGGGCCTGTGGTTCGCCGAACGACTGTCGCGCCCGGTCGGCCGGCTGGCAGGCGCGGCACAGCGCGTCGGCGCAGGCGACCTGGACGTGCGGGTGATGGAAGAACAGGGCGATGACGAGATCGCGATGCTGGGGCGCATCTTCAACCAGATGACCCGTCAGCTGAAAGGCCAGCGCGATGCGCTGATGCAGACCAACCGCCAGATCGACCGGCGCCGGCGGCTGTTCGATTCGGTTCTGAGCTCGGTCACCGGCGGGGTGATCGGGCTGGACGCGGACGGTCGGATCGAGTTCGCCAACCGGTCGGCATTGCGCCTGCTGGACATCGACGAGGCGCGCGACGATGCGCTGCCGCTGTCGGCCGCGGTGCCCGAATTCGTGCCGCTGTTCGACCGCCTGCGCGACAAGCAGGCCGAGGTAGCGCAGGAAGAGCTGAAACTGCCGCGCCGCGGCAAGCTGGAAAGCCTTCTGGTGCGCATGGCCACGCGGCGCAACGTGAACGGGCGGCTCGAAGGGTATGTGGTGGCCTTCGACGATGTCACCGATCTGGTCACCGCGCAACGGATGGCCGCCTGGGGCGACGTGGCCCGGCGCATTGCGCATGAGATCAAGAACCCGCTGACACCGATCCAGCTTTCGGCGGAGCGGATCAAGCGGAAATTCCGTGCGATGGCCGGCGACGATGTCGCTGCGCTGGACCAGTATACCGACGTGATCGTGCGCCAGACCAACGACCTGCGGCGGATCGTCGACGAGTTCTCGAAATTCGCCAGGATGCCGGAACCCGACCGGCACATGACCGACCTGGTCGCGGTGGCCCGCGACGCCGTGCTGTTGCAGGAAAGCGGTCAGCCCGAGGTGCGTTTCGTCACCGATCTGCCGGCGCGGCCGCTGATGGCCGAACTGGACATGACGATGATTTCCCAGGCCCTGACGAACCTGATAAAGAATGCGGGCGAAGCCATTGAATCAAAACAGGCAAAAGGTGTCGAGCCCGGATTCGTCCCGGAAATCCGGATCAGTCTCGCCGAGGCGGATGGCAAGGCCGTGCTGCGGATCATGGATAATGGCATCGGCCTGCCCGAAGACCGCGCCCGCCTGTTCGAACCCTATGTGACGACCCGCGAAAAGGGAACCGGCCTGGGCCTGCCCATCGTCCGGAAGATCATCGAGGAACATGGTGGCACCCTGACCCTTGGGGATGCGCCGGTATTCGAAGGAAACGACCATGCCGGCGCGATGGCCGAGGTGACGCTGCCGCTGTTGCTTGAAGCGGCCCCTGCCCCGCATCGGTCTGTAGCGGAATGATTGAGGGATAACAGTTAAATGAGTGACATACTTATCATCGATGACGAACGTGACATCCGCGAACTGGTCGGCGATATCCTGCGCGACGAGGGCTTTGCTACGCGGCTTGCGGCCAATTCCGATGAATGCATGAAGGCCATCAATGACGAGCCGCCGGCCCTGATGATCCTGGACATCTGGCTCAAGGACAGCCGGATGGACGGGATCGACATCCTGACCAGGGTCAAGCGGGACAATCCCGACATTCCGATCGTGATCATCTCGGGGCATGGCAATATCGAGATCGCGGTGGCCGCGATCAAGCAGGGGGCTTACGATTTCATCGAAAAGCCCTTCAACATCGACCAGCTTCTGGTCGTGATCCGCCGCGCGATGGAGGCCTCGCGCCTGCGCCGCGAGAACCAGGCGTTGCGGCGACGCGACGTGACCTCGGCCAAGCTGATCGGATCAAGCTCTGCCTTCAGGGGGTTGAAAACGCAGCTCGACAAGATTACCAGGTCGAACGGCCGGGTGATGCTGACGGGCGCCGCCGGCAGCGGCAAGGAGGTTGCTGCGCGCTATATCCACATGAACTCGGAACGCGCCTCGGGGCCCTTCGTCACGGTCAATTCCGCCTCGATCGCGCCGGACCGGATGGAAGAAGTCCTTTTCGGTCGCGAGGATCCCGACCGCGGGGTGGAACCCGGGCTTCTGGAACAGGCGCATGGCGGCATCCTCTATTTCGACGAGGTGGCCGACATGCCGCCCGGCACCCAGTCCAAGATCCTGCGCGTGCTGGTCGAGCAGTCCTTTGTCCGCGTCGGCGGGTCGGACAAGGTGCGCGTCGATATCCGCGTGATATCCAGCACCAACCGGAACCTCCAGGCCGAGATCGACGCCGGGAATTTCCGCCAGGAACTGTATCACCGGCTGAACGTGGTCCCGATAAGCGTGCCCTCGCTCGAAGAACGGCGCGAGGACATCCCCGAGCTTGCCGCGCATTTCATTGACGAGTTCAACCGCAGCCAGGGCCTGCCCCGGCGCGAGCTGAGCGACGAGGCGATCGCGCTGATGCAGACCATGCTGTGGCCGGGCAATGTGCGCCAGCTGAAGAACGTGATCGAACGGGTGCTGATCCTGGGCGACGGGACCGGCCCGATCGAGGCGCGCGAACTGCCGGCGCCGGGCGATGCGCCCCAGCACGACGGCGGGCGGGTCGTCCTGTCGGGCGCGCTGGCCACCCTGCCCCTGCGCGAGGCGCGCGAATTGTTCGAGCGCGAATATCTGCTGACGCAGATCAACCGCTTCGGCGGCAATATCAGCCGCACCGCCAGTTTCGTCGGGATGGAGCGCTCGGCGCTGCATCGCAAGCTGAAGTCGCTGGGCGTCGTGACCTCAAGCAAGGCGGGGTCGCGGATCGCCCATTTCGCCGATGACGGCGAGGCGTGATTGACCCCCCGCGGGGCATCTGCGAAGGGTAGGAACCGAATGGCAGCCGGGGCTCCTGAATGAAGGTCATCATCTGTGGTGCGGGTCAGGTCGGCTGGCAGATCGCCCGCCATCTTGCGAACGAGAAGAACGATGTGACCATCGTCGACAACAATGTCGAACTGGTGCGCCGGGCGACCGACACGCTGGACGTGCTGGGCGTGGCGGGGTTCGCTTCCTATCCCGATGTCCTGGACCGGGCCGGCGCGCGCGATACCGACATGATCATCGCGGCCACCCACTCGGACGAGGTCAACATGGTCACCTGTCAGGTGGCCCATTCGATCTTCGGCATAACCCGCAAGATCGCACGGCTTCGCGCTCAGAACTACATGAGCCCGATCTATTCCGACCTTTACCGCCGCGAACATCTGCCGATCGACGTGATCATCAGCCCCGAGCGCGAGGTCGCCGAGGCCGCGCTTCAGCGCCTCGCCGCGCCGGCAACCTTCGACACCGAAAGTTTCATGGACGGGAAATTGCAGCTGCTGGGCCTGCATCTCGGCGCCGATTGCCCGGTGCTGAACACGCCGCTGCGCCAGTTGACCGACCTGTTCTCGACGCTGCGCGCGCTGGTGGTCGGTGTGCGCCGCGAGGGTAGCCTGTTCGCCCCCGAACCCGCCGATCAGCTGTTCGCCGACGACCAGATCTATGTCTTCGCCCATGTCGAGGATGTCGACCGCACGCTGGAGATCTTCGGCAAGTCCACGAAAAAGCAGGACCGCATCGTCATCATCGGCGGCGGCAATGTCGGGCTGGGTGTCGCCCGGCAGCTCGAAGGGCGCGCGCGCCGGGTGCGCGCCAAGGTGATCGAGCGTGACCGCGCCCGCGCCGAGCATGCCGCCGACGCGCTGGAACGCACCATCGTGCTGCATGGCGACGGGATGGATATCGACCTGCTAAACGAGGCCGGGATCGAACGCGCCGATGCCGTTCTGGCGGTGACGGATGACGACAAGACCAATCTTCTGGCCTCGGTCCGCGCCAAGGCCGTGGGCTGCGAGATGGCGATCTGCCTGGTCAACGACCCCTCGCTGGTGCCGCTGATGGGGCCGCTGGATATCGACGCCTATATCAATCCGCGTGCCACCACCGTCAGCTCGATCCTGCGCCATATCCGGCACGGGCGGGTGCGCGGCGTCTATTCCATCGGCGATGCCGAGGCCGAGGTGATCGAGGCGCAGGTGTTGTCGACCTCGCCCATTTCCGGGCGGATGGTGCGCGATATCGACTTTCCCGAAGGCGTGCTGCTTGGCGCGGTTCGCAAGGGCGATCGGATCGTCAAGCCGACGGGCGGAACCCGCATCGAAGAGGGCGACGTGATCGCCCTGTTCAGCCTGTCGGCCGATGTCCCCGAGGTGGAGCGCCTGTTGCAGGTCTCCGTCGACTTTTTCTGAAAGCCCCGCGATGCGCCGGCTTGTGAACATCCCGCTGATCGTGATCCTGATGGGAGCCGGCGCGCTGGCGATGTTCGTTCCGGTGATGCACGCGCTTGCGCTGCGCGACTGGCTGAGCGCGCGCAGCTTCTTCTATTCCGGCACGATCTTCCTGTTCCTGACCTTTCTTCTGAGCATCAGCACCTATGACACCCGGCGGCCGCGCAACGTGACGCGCAGCCACCTTCTGGCGCTGACGCTGTTCTTCGCGGTGCTGCCCGCGATGATGGCGGTGCCGTTCTACGAGGCGACGGGCGGCGAGGTCACGTTCCTGGATGCCTATTTCGAAATGGTGTCTAGCCTGACCACCACCGGCGCAACGCTGTTCGACGATCCCGCGGCGCTGGCACCCTCGCTGCACCTGTGGCGCGCACTGGTCGGCTGGCTGGGCGGGTTCTTTCTCTGGGTGGCGGCCATCGCGATCCTGGCGCCGATGAACCTGGGCGGGTTCGAGGTTTCCGCGACCGCGGGCATGCGCCAGTCCGAAACCGGCATCTACAGCGTCGATCCGCGCGATCTGCTTGCGCGCTATGCCCGGCAGTTCGCGCCCGTCTATGCCGGCCTTACCCTGGTGCTGTGGATCGTGCTGGTCGTGCTGCGGGCCGATCCTTTCGTCGCGTTCTGCCACGCGCTGTCGACGCTTTCCACCAGCGGAATCTCGCCCGTGGGGGGAATGGAAGGCACCGTGTCCGGCATTCCGGGCGAGATGTTCGTGCTGCTTTTCATGGGCTTTGCCCTGTCGCGCCATACCTTCACGCATGAATCCGGCGCGGGCGGGTTTCGGCGGCTGTGGCGCGATCCCGAATTCAGGCTGGGGCTTTCATGCCTTGCGGTGGTTCCGGCCTTGCTGTTCCTGCGCCACTGGGTCGGCGTCTATGAAGGCAAGGCCGACGCGGACATCTTCGTCGCCCTGCGCGCGCTCTGGGGCAGCATCTTCACGGTTCTGTCGTTTCTCACGACGACCGGCTTCGTGGCCGAGGACTGGACCGCGGCGCAGGCATGGTCGGGAATGCCCGCATCCGGGGTGGTGCTGATGGGGCTGGCCCTGATCGGGGGCGGGGTGGCGACCACGGCGGGCGGCGTGAAACTGCTTCGGGTCCATGCGCTTTACAAGCATGGCATGCGCGAGGTCGAGCGCCTGGTGAACCCCTCGTCCGTGGGCGGCGCCGGCGCGGTGGCACGCCATATCCGGCGCCAGGGGGCGTTTGTCGCCTCGGTGTTCTTCATGCTCTACACGGTGTCGATGGCCGTGGTCATGATCGCGCTGGCGCTGACCGGCCTGGGGTTCGAACCGGCCATGATTCTGACGGTCTCGGCGCTGTCCACGACCGGGCCATTGGCCGCCGTGGCGGGCGAGGCGCCGATCGCCCTGGCCGAAATCGGCACCAGCGCGAAATGGATTCTTTGCGGCGCGATGGTGCTGGGCAGGCTGGAAATGCTGGTCATCGTCGCCTTGCTGAACCCGGCATTCTGGCGGCAATAGGACAACCGCGCGCGCCGTGGCGATAAGCGTTTGTGATTTTGGGTGGAATCTTCTCCGATGGCCCTTCATACTCGGCTCGCAAGCGCAAACAGATGCCCGCGAACGGGCACGGATTGATAAAAGGCTAGAATAAAATGGCTGCCGACAAACAGAGCCTCCAGGACACATTTCTCAACCATGTTCGCAAGACCAAGGTGCCGGTCACGATCTTTCTGATCAACGGGGTCAAGTTGCAGGGCGTGATCACCTGGTTCGACAATTTCTGCGTGCTGCTGCGGCGCGACGGGCAATCGCAGCTTGTCTACAAGCATGCGATTTCCACGATCATGCCGGCCCAGCCGATCAACCTTTATGACGGTGAGGAATAATCACGGATCGCGCTGATCATAGCCCCCGGCAGACACGGGCCTGGGTGCTGCACCCCGACATCACCTCTGACCGGCAGCGCCGGCCCGCCGGGCCCGCGCTGGAAGAGGCCGTGGCCCTGGCCGATGCCTTGCCGGGGATGGAGATCGTCGGCGCCGAGGTGGTGCCCCTGCCCAGGCTGCGCGCGGGGCATCTGTTCGGCAGTGGCAAGATCGAGGAGATCGGTGAAAAGCTGAAAGCCGCCGAGGTGGACCTGGTGCTGGTCGACGGCCCCGTGACCCCGGTGCAGCAGCGCAACCTTGAACGCGCCTGGAAGGTCAAGCTTCTCGATCGCACCGGCCTGATCCTCGAGATTTTCGCCGATCGCGCGCGCACGCGCGAAGGTGTCTTGCAGGTCGATCTGGCCGCGCTGAGCTATCAGCGCACGCGGCTGGTGCGCGCCTGGACCCACCTGGAACGCCAGCGTGGCGGCCTGGGATTCGTCGGCGGCCCCGGCGAGACCCAGATCGAGGCCGACCGCCGCGCCATCGACGAGCAGATCACCCGGCTGAAACGGCAATTGGCCAAGGTCGCCCGGACGCGTGACCTGCACCGCGCCGCGCGCAAGAAGGTGCCGTTCCCGGTGGTTGCGCTGGTTGGCTATACCAATGCCGGGAAATCGACGCTTTTCAACCGGCTGACCGGGGCGCATGTGATGGCCGAGGACATGCTGTTCGCCACCCTCGATCCGACGATGCGCGGGGTGGAACTGCCCTCGGGCAAGAAGGTGATCCTGTCGGACACGGTGGGTTTCATCTCGGACCTGCCGACACAGCTGGTCGCCGCCTTCCGCGCCACGCTGGAAGAGGTGCTGGAGGCGGACCTGATCCTGCATGTCCGCGACATCGCCCATCCCGAAAGCGCCGAGCAGGCCGAGGATGTTCAGGGCATCCTGCACGATCTGGGCGTTGCCGAAACCACGCCGCAATTCGAATTGTGGAACAAGATCGACCTGCTGGCCCCCGCCGCACGCGAGGCGCTTCAGGTCCAGGCCGCGCGCGCGCCGCGCATCTTCACCCTTTCCGCATTGACCGGCGATGGCGTGGACCCGCTGTTGCAGGCCGTGTCGGACGCGCTGGAGGAAGAGCACATGACGCGCGAAATCACGCTGCCATTCGAGGCCGGCAAGCGCCGCGCCTGGCTGCACGAGCAGGGCGTGGTGGAAAGTGAGGAACAGGGCGAGAATGGCTATCGCCTGCGGGTGCGCTGGACCGCGCGGCAGGAAAAGCGGTTTCGCGAGGTTTGAACGACCGCGCGGATGCAGCCGCGCAGGGTGCCCGGGCGGGCCCGACGATCAGGCCCGGCCCAGACGCTCCAGCCGGGCGGCGCGCAACCGCGCGAAATCCTCGCCCGCGTGATACGAGGACCGCGTCAGCGGCGTCGCCGAGACCATGAGAAAGCCCTTGCCATAGGCGGCCTTTTCATAGGCGGCGAATTCCTCGGGCGTGACGAAGCGATCGACCCTGTGATGCTTGGGCGTGGGTTGCAGATATTGACCGATGGTCAGGAAATCCACGTCGGCCGCGCGCATGTCGTCCATCACCTGGCGGACCTGTTCGGCACTTTCGCCCAGCCCGACCATGATGCCGGACTTCGTGAACATCGCCGGGTCGATCTCCTTGACCCGCTGCAACAGCCGCAGCGAATGGAAATAGCGCGCTCCGGGCCGAACCGAGGGGTAAAGCCCCGGCACCGTTTCCAGGTTGTGGTTGAACACGTCCGGCTTGGCGGCGACCACGACCTCCAGCACCTCGGGCGCGCATTTGAGGAAATCCGGCGTCAGGATCTCGATCGTGGTGCCCGGCGCCTGCCGCCGGATCGCGCGGATGGTCTGGGCGAAATGCTCGGCCCCGCCATCCTCGACGTCGTCGCGGTCCACCGAGGTGATCACCACGTGGTTGAGGCCGAGCTTCTTCACCGCATCGGCCACCCGCCCCGGCTCGAACACGTCCAGCGCCTCGGGCCGGCCGGTGGCCACGTTGCAGAAGGTGCAGCCGCGGGTGCAGATCTCGCCCATGATCATCATCGTGGCGTGGCCCGCGCTCCAGCATTCGCCGACATTCGGACAGCCGGCCTCTTCGCAGACGGTGGACAGGTTGTGCGCGCGCATGATTCGCTGCGTCTCGGCATAACCCTTGCCACCTGGCGCCTTGACGCGGATCCAGGCGGGTTTCCTGGGCTGGGCATTGTCCGGGCGATGCGCCTTTTCGGGGTGGCGCTGGCCGGGGATTTTCAGATCGCGCGGGGCCATGAGCCGTCCTTTCGTTGCTCCGTCAGGGGCGATGTAAGCCTTTTCGCGCGGATTGTCCAAGGCCGGCTTCGTTTACCGGCCGGCGCCATGCGCGGGTGCGGCCATCAAGCGCGCGGCACCGCCCTTGGCGTGATCGCATTGGGCTTGCCGGCCATCGCCGATCAACTATCCTGCCGTTGCACGCTGTCGTGTATCGCAGCCGGGGGCAAGGTGGGACATACGCAGGAATATCTCAAGCAGATCGTCTTTGGCGGCAATGACGGGATCGTCACGACCTTCGCGATCGTCGCGGGATTCGCCGGCGCCCAGGCCGAGGGCGTGGGCCAGATCGGCGCCATCGCGGTCCTGGTTTTCGGCCTGGCCAATCTCATGGCCGACGCCGTGTCGATGGGGCTGGGGGAATTCCTGTCCGGCCGCTCGCAGCGCGACCTCTACCGGCATCAATGCGACGCGCTTCGACGCAACGTTCTGGCCGACCCGGAGGCGGCGCAAGGCCATCTCGGCCGCTTGTTGCACGAGCGCGGCCTGGATGCCGAAGACGCGCGCAAGGCCAGCAGCCTGCTGGCGCGCAAACCGGGCCTTCTGTCCGATATCCTGCTGCATTACGACGAGGATCTTCGCCCGCCCGATGGCAACAACCCGGCGCTGAACGGTCTCATGACCTTCCTTGCCTTCGTCGCGTTCGGGATCATCCCGCTGTTTCCCTATTTCGTCATGGCCGCCACCGACCGCGCCCTGGCCTTTTCCGTTGCCGCCACGCTGATCGCACTGGTTCTTCTGGGCGCGCTGCGCTGGAGCGCGACCGCCGAAGGCGGATTGCGCGCGATCGGCGAGACGGTGCTGGTTGGCAGCGTCTGCGCCGTCGTCGCGTTTCTGGTGGGAATGCTGGTCGGTGGCGGCGGCTGAACTTATCCGATCAGGTCGGTATCGGGCCCGGCATTTTCCGCGTAATGCCGGGCCAGTCGTTGCAGCGCGATGCGCAGCACGATCTTGCCCGAGCGCGCCGACCACCCCATGCGCCGTTCCGCGCTTTCCAGCCCTTCAAGGTAACAGCAACAGCGCAACGCCACATCGCCCAGCCCCGGGCCCAGATCGCGCAGCGCCGCTGCGACCCGGTCGCGGGCCGCGCGCGGGCCTTCGGCCGGACCGCCGCCGGCAAGCGTGCCGCGCGCGCCAGCGGTCAGGAACCGGTCCCAGTTCTGGGTGACGCGCGGCCCCATCTGCGCCAGTTCGAAATCCTCGCGCAGCCGTTCGGCCGCGGCCACGAGGTCCGGCGCCAGGAAGGGCCGGCCGCCGCGGTCCTTGCGGCGTGCCAGCAAGTTCACCGGTGATTCCGCCATGTTCGCGCGCAGCCTTGGCGATGTTCCGGCGCCCTCGCCCGTCACGTTGCGCGTTCCCCAGTCGCGATGCTGATCGGCAAAGGGCTGCGGCGCCTCGCAAAACCCGCCGCCCGTCTCCGGCCGGGCCTGATCGGCCAGCATTCGTTTCAGCGCGGCACGGCCGACCGATGTGATCCGGTATGTGACCACGCGCCCCGAATGCGCCCGCGCGATCCAGTCGTTCAGCGCGAAGGCCTCGGCCACCGGGCGGGATACGACCGCGATGCGCAGCGTTTCGCCCCCGTCTGTCTGCTTGAGAACCACGGCCCGCTCCATGTCGGGCGCAATGGCCAGGAAGGCGCCGGATTCGCTCAGTCGGCGCAGGATGCGCCGTGCCTCCTGGTCGATCACGGTGCCGTCCACGGCATCTGGGGTTTCGCGTATCGGTGCTGTCATCGCGGAAGATTCCTTCGTCTGGAAGTGAAACGCGGCAGAATGCGCCAATGCCTCCAACCCACGATCGACCAACGGGTCGTCGCGGCGGCCTTCCTGGTGCCGGACGTGGCGCAGGATGGTCGAGGGGTTGCGGCCAGCGTCCCGCGCAAGCGCGCGAATCGAACATCCACAAACGGTATGGGCGAGATACCAGCGCACGGGTTCGGGCACCCAGTCCTGCCGGATGGCTGCCCGCCCGCCCTGCTCCGGTCCTTGCCCTGCCACCGCTTCCCCTCACTCGTGATCACCGGTTCCGGTCTGGGTCTTCCGGACAGATCACACGTTAAAATTGTAAAAATTACCAACTCGTTAACCGAAAAAAGGCCGATCACGATATTCGTTTCCAAATCCCAAACAATTCTGAACTCGCCGCGCGGAGAATCGCGGATTCGGCAACACCCTCTCTGGTTGTGATTCAATCGCTGGATCGACTGTTCAAGGAGATCGCGTGATGACCAACCCGCTGACCGTTTTGAAATCGCTGCGCCGGCCCCGGTTGCTGATCCGCGCCGCCCGCTTCGGGCTGGCCGACTATCGGCGCGAACGGGATTTGCGCCGCCTGGTCGGCGAGGCCGCGCCGATGACGACCGAGACCGCCCTGGCCGCCCTCATCGAACGGGAACAGCGCATGGAAACCACCCGCTGCACCGGCGCGGGGGCCTATTCCGTGGCCCGCCATGTCGAACTGCTTATCGCGATAATGGCCGAGGCGCGGCTTGTGCTTGCTGCGCCGTCCGATACGCGGCCCTGAGCGGACCGCTCAGAGAAAGGCGTCGGGCTGGGCTGTCTTGCGTTCCTCGATGAAGGCACGCAGCGCCGAGTCGATCTCGGGATCCAGCGCCGGCTGCTGGTAATCGTTCAGCAGCCTGGCCACACGCGCGGTAGCCAGCATCTGCGTGTCCCGTGCGCCTTCTTCGTCCCAGGTCTCGAACGGCTTGTAATCGAACAGGCCGGTGCGCCAGAACGCAGTCTTGAAATGCGCCTGGGTATGGGCGCAGCCCAGATAGTGGCCGCCCGGCCCGACCTCGCGGATCGCATCCATCGCCTGCGCCTGTTCATCCATATCGACCCCGGCGGCCAGCGAATGCAATGCGCCCAGCTGATCGGCATCCATGACGAATTTCTCGAAACTGGCCACCAGCCCGCCTTCGAGCCAGCCGCAGGCATGCAGCATGAAGTTGACCCCGCCCAACAGGGCCGCGTTCAGCGTGTTGGCCGATTCATAGGCCGCCTGCGCATCGGGCAGCTTGGACCCGCACAACCCCCCGCCCGAGCGGAACGGCAGGCCCATGCGGCGCGCCAGCTGGCCCGCACCATACAGGATCTTCGACGCTTCCGGCGTGCCGAAGGTGGGCGCGCCCGAATTCATGTCGATCGAGGCGACGAACGCCCCGAAGATCGCCGGGGCACCGGGGCGGATGATCTGCGAATAGGCGATCCCGGCCATTACCTCGGCCAGAACCTGCGTCAGGGTTCCGGCCACCGATACCGGGGCCATCGCGCCGCCGACGATGAAGGGCGAGACGATGCAGGCCTGGTTGTTCGCCGCATAAACCTCCAGCGCGCCCATCATCGTGGCATCGAAACTCAGCGGCGAGTTGACGTTGATCAGCGAGGTCAACACCGTGTTTTCCTGCACGAAGTCCTTGCCGAACAGGATCTTGCACATGTCCACCGAATCCTGCGCCCGCTCGGGTTCGGTCACCGACCCCATGAACGGCTTGTCCGACAGCGTCATATGCGCATAAAGCATGTCCAGGTGGCGCTTGTTCACCGGCAGGTCCGTCGGCTCGCACACGGTGCCGCCCGAATGGTGCAGCCATTTGGACATCTGGCCAAGCTTCACGAACTTGCGAAAATCGTCGATCGTGGCATAGCGGCGCCCGCCCACGGCATCGCGCACGAAGGGCGGCCCATAGACCGGCGCCAGCACCAGGTTGCGCCCGCCGATCACCACCGACTTGTCGGGGTTGCGGGCAACCTGGGTGAACTGCGCCGGCGCGGTTGCGCACAGCTTGCGCGCCAGGCCGCGCGGGATGCGCACGCGCTCGCCGCTGACATCGGCGCCGGCCTCTTTCCAGCGCCGCAGCGCCTCGGGATTCTCGATGAACGCCACGCCGATCTCTTCCAGCACCGTCTCGGCATTGTGTTCGATGATCGACAATGCCTCGTCGTTCAGGATTTCAAGATCGGGGATGTTGCGCGTGATATAGCGCGCGGTCTCGATCTGCACCGCGCCGCGTTCGGCACGGCGCGCCGCGCCGCCACCGCCGCGGCCCCGCCGCCCTGCCCGTGCAACCTCTTGCGTCTCGGCCATCCCAAAGCTCCCGAAGCCCGTCGGGGCGCGCCGCCATGGCCGCCCGTTTTCCCGGTTTCTATCCAGATTCATGCGCGGCGTGCGGCGTTTTTGCGCCGTTTGACCGGCCAACAGCGACATCGCGCGACGCCTTGCACAGCCCCTTGCGCTTTGCCCGCCCCGGCCCTATCAGCCTTGCCATGACATCCGCAGCCCATGACCGCCTTCTGATCGTCGATTTCGGCAGCCAGGTGACGCAGCTGATTGCACGTCGCCTGCGCGAATTGAACGTCTATTGCGAAATCCATCCGTTCCAGAACGTGACCGACGCCTTCGTCCGGGATTTCGCGCCCAGGGCGGTGATCCTGTCGGGCGGCCCGGCCAGCGTGATCGACGCCGATGCGCCGCGCCCGCCGGCAAGCGTTTTCGAACTGGGCGTGCCGGTGCTGGGCATCTGCTATGGCCAGCAGGTGATGATGCAGATGCTGGGCGGCCGGGTGGAACGTGGCGACGGGACCGCCGAATTCGGCCGCGCCTATGTCTCCCCGACCGCGCAACGGATCGACCTGCTGAACGGCTGGTTCCTTGACGGGCGCGAACAGGTCTGGATGAGCCACGGCGATCATGTCGCGGAAATCGCGCCGGGTTTCGCCGTTTACGGAACCTCGCCCGGCGCCCCCTTCGCGATCACCGCCGACCTGGACCGGCGCTTCTACGCGGTGCAGTTTCACCCCGAGGTGCACCATACCCCGAACGGCAAGACACTCTACGAGAACTTCGTGCGCGACGCGGGCTTTACCGGCGACTGGACGATGGATGCCTACAAGGACGAGGCGATCCGCCAGATCCGCGAACAGGTGGGCCAGGCAAAGGTGATCTGCGGGCTGTCGGGCGGCGTCGATTCCTCGGTGGCCGCGGTGCTGATCCACGAGGCGATCGGCGACCAGTTGACCTGCGTCTTCGTCGATCACGGCCTGTTGCGACTCAACGAGGCCGAAGAGGTCGTGACCATGTTCCGCGACCACTACAACATTCCACTGATTCACGCCGATGAATCCGAGCGGTTTCTCGGTGCGCTCGAAGGGGTCGCCGACCCCGAGCAGAAGCGCAAGACCATCGGGCGGCTGTTCATCGACGTGTTCCAGAAATACGCCGACGGGATCGACGGCGCGGAATTCCTGGCCCAGGGCACGCTTTATCCCGACGTGATCGAATCCGTGTCCTTCAGCGGCGGCCCGTCGGTGACGATCAAGAGCCACCACAATGTCGGCGGCCTGCCCGAGAAGATGGGGCTGAAACTGGTCGAACCGCTGCGCGAGCTGTTCAAGGACGAGGTTCGCGCGCTCGGTCACGAACTGGGCCTGCCCGCCAGCTTCATCGGACGCCACCCCTTCCCCGGCCCCGGCCTGGCGATCCGCTGTCCCGGGGAAATCACCCGCGAAAAGCTGGAAATCCTGCGCAAGGCCGACGCCGTCTTCATCGACCAGATCCGCCGTCACGATCTGTATGACGAGATCTGGCAGGCCTTCGTTGCGATCCTGCCGGTGCGCACCGTCGGCGTGATGGGCGACGGGCGCACCTATGACCATGCCTGCGCATTGCGCGCCGTCACCTCGGTCGACGGGATGACAGCGGATTACTATCCTTTCAGCCACGAATTCCTGGGCGAGACCGCGACCCGGATCATCAACGAGGTCAAGGGAATCAACCGCGTGACCTATGACGTGACCTCCAAGCCGCCCGGCACCATCGAATGGGAATGAGCCGCGCGCATCACGCCTGACCGCCCCGCCGGACCTGGCCCGGGAATGCGCGCGTGCAGGCTTCTTCTCGGCGGAAATACTCCCGCCGGAGGCAAGAAAATCGAAATGCGCACCATTCCCGGTTACCGCCCGCAGCCGGATTTTTACCCGCCCGGGGCTGGACATGCCCCCCGGGCCGGGTAAGACGGGGGGATGAGCGAACAGGGGACGCGCGCGCATGGTTTCAACCGATCCGCAACCGGGCAAGGCGGCGCTCTGGATGCTGGGCGCGATCCTGTCATTCTCCTCGATGGCCGTGGCCGGGCGCGCGGTGACGCTCGAACTCGATACGTTCGAGCTGATGCTCTACCGCTCGATCATAGGGGTGGCGATCGTCGTTCTGGCCGGGCGCATGACCGGCACGCTGGGGCAGATCACGACGCGGCAGATGGGCCTGCATCTGATCCGCAACATCAGCCATTTCACCGGCCAGAACCTGTGGTTCCTCGCGATCAGCCTGATCCCGCTGGCGCAGGTCTTCGCGGTGGAGTTCACCTCGCCGCTCTGGGTGACGCTGCTGGCACCGCTGATCCTGGGCGAACGGCTGACGCGGGTGCGCGCGGTGGCGGCGGGGCTGGGCTTTGTCGGGATCCTGATCGTGGCCCGGCCCGATTTCGCCAACCTCGAACCGGGCGTCCTCGCCGCGGCCGGGGCGGCGGTGGGTTTTGCCGGCTCGGCGCTGTTCACCAAGCGCCTGACGCGCTCGGAAACCATCATCTGCATCCTGTTCTGGCTGACCCTGATGCAGGCTGTCTTCGGGTTGGTCTGTGCCGGGGCGGACGGGCAGATCCGCCTGCCCTCGGCCGTGACCTGGCCCTGGCTCGTGCTGATCGGCTGTGCCGGGCTGTCGGCGCATTACTGCCTGACCCGGGCGCTGTCGGTCGCGCCGGCGGTGATCGTGATGCCGATGGATTTCGCGCGGCTGCCGGTGATCGCCATTGTCGGGATGCTGCTTTACGGCGAGCCGCTGGAGATGATCGTGTTTGCCGGCGCCGCGCTGATCTTCGCCGCGAACATGATCAACCTGGGGGCCGAACGCCGATTGGCCCGCGCCGCACGGCTGGCGAAACCGGCGCAGCCCGGACCCTGACGCCACGTCAGCAATTGACGCAATTCCGATCGGTTAACTAACCTTTTCACCAGGAATCCGGGGGGAGAGAGGGACGAATGCAGCATCTTGCCGGAGGGCTGGCGCTGGCCACGTTATGCGCAGGCAGCGCACTTGCCGGGGGCGTTGAGCGCGCCGCCCGGTCAACATCCATCCTGTTCGAAAACGGCACCTATGCCGAACTGCGTTTCGCGCATGTAAGCCCGGAAACAAGCGGCACCCTGGCGCCGCCGGCCCCCCCTGTCGCGTCGGGCGGCATGACCGAGGATTTCACCACGGCCAGCCTTGGCTTCAAGACCACGCTGGGCGAGAAGCTGGATATCGCCCTGGTGATCGATCAGCCGGTCGGGGCCGACGTGAATTATCCCGCCGGAACCGCCTATCCGGCGGCGGGGGCGACAGCGACGCTGGAATCGAACGCGGTGACGGCCCTGCTGCGCTACCGGCTGCCCTCGGACCTGAGCCTGATCGGCGGGGTCCGGGCCCAGAGAACCGAAGGCCGGGCCGACCTGCCCTATATCCCCGGCGGATACACGCTGGGCACTTCCTCCGAAACCGATTTCGGCTATGTCATCGGGATTGCATGGGAAAAGCCCGAGATCGCGGCGCGTGTATCACTCAGCTACAACTCGGCGATCGAGCATGACTTCGCGGTCACCGAGAACGGGGCGCCATCCCTGCCCTTCACCACGACGATACCGCAATCGGTGAATCTTGAGGCCCAGACCGGCATTGCAGAGAACACGCTGCTCTTCGGCTCGGTCCGGTGGGTGGACTGGACGGCCTTCGACATATCTCCGGCCGGCTATGTCCGCGGCGTCGGCAGCCCGCTGGTTTCGTATCACGACGACACGATCACCTATTCGCTGGGGCTCGGGCATCGGTTCAGCGACAGCTGGTCGGGCGCCGTCACATTGGGGCACGAGCCTTCGGTCGGCGGGTTCGCGGGCAATCTCGGGCCGACCGACGGCTTCACCTCGGTGGGGCTCGCGGCCACCTATACCGCGGGCGATGTCGAGATCACCGGCGCCGCCCGCTATATCTGGCTGGGCGATGCCAGGACCGAATCCCCGACCACGCCCGGCGCGACATTTGCCAACTTCACCGGCAACAGCGCCGTCGCCCTCGGGCTCAGGATGGCCTACACGTTCTGACCGCCACGCGACGGGGGCGGCCCCGGCTTGCCCTGACGCATCGGCATTGACCGGCCCGGGCCTGCTGGCTACCAAGCGGCGATGGTAAACGGGGGGGACGATGCTCTATCAGACGGCCGAAACGTGGCGCGCGGCCCGCGAAAAGCGGGTGCTTCTGTTCGGCATGTCCGGGCTTGGCAAGACCCACCTGTCGAACCTTCTGCGCGACGCGGGCGGATGGTTCCACTATTCCGTCGATTACCGCATCGGCACCCGCTATATGGGCGAATACATATCCGACAACTTCAAGCGCGAGGCGATGAAGGTGCCGTTGCTGCGCGAACTTCTGCTGACCGACAGTGTCTATATCGCCTCGAACATCACCTTCGACAACCTGGCGCCGCTTTCGACCTATCTGGGCAAACCGGGCGATCCGGAAAAGGGCGGCCTGCCCTTCGACGAATACATGCGCCGGCAGGAACAGCACCGCGAGGCCGAGATCTGCGCATTGCTCGACACGCCGCGTTTCATCGAACGGGCGCGCGATATCTACGGCTATGGCAATTTCGTCTGCGACAGCGGCGGCTCCATCTGCGAAGTCGTGGACCCGGACGATCCGGCCGACCGGGTATTGAACACGCTGTCCGAAAACCTTTTGCTGGTCTGGATCGCGGGCACCGAAGCACATACAGCAGAATTGATCCGGCGCTTCGACCGGGCGCCCAAGCCGATGTATTACCAGCCTGAATTCCTGCGCGCTGGCTGGAGCGAATATCTTCGTGAAAACAAGCTGCAGGAAGATGAAGTTGATCCCGATGCCTTCGTCCGCTGGGCCTATGCGCGGGCGCTGGCGCATCGCCAGCCGCGCTATGCCGCGATGGCCGCGAAATGGGGCATCCGGGTTTCGGCGCATGAGGTGGCAAAGGTGCGTTCGCCGGCCGAGCTCGACGCGCTGATCGCCCGGGCTATTGAGGGGCCCTGAGAAACGTCCTATCTCTTGACCTGTTCCGATACAGGATTGCGCGATGCCGATAAGACTGCCTTCCGACCTGCCCGCCTTCGACGTGCTGACGCGCGAGGGCGTGATGGTCATGGGTGAAGGCCGCGCCGCGAACCAGGATATCCGCCCGCTGCGCATCGGCCTGCTGAACCTGATGCCGAAGAAGATCCAGACCGAAAACCAGTTCGCCCGGCTGATCGGGGCCACACCGCTTCAGATCGAGCTGAGCCTGATCCGCATGAGCACGCATACCGCCCGCAACACGGCCGCCGAGCATATGGAGGCGTTCTATCGCCCCTTCGCCGAGGTTGCCGAAAGCGGCGAAAAATATGACGGCCTGATCATCACCGGCGCCCCGATCGAGCATCTGGAATTCGACGAGGTGACCTATTGGGACGAATTGCACCGGGTCTTCGAGTGGACCCAGACCAATGTGCATTCCACCTTCGGCGTGTGCTGGGGCGGGATGGCGATGATCAACCATTTCCACGGCGTCAGAAAGCACATGCTGGTAAAGAAGGCGTTCGGCTGTTTCCGCCATGACAACCTGTCCCCGACATCGCCTTATCTGCGCGGGTTTTCCGACGATTGCGTGGTTCCGGTCAGCCGCTGGACCGAGATGCGCCAGGCCGAGATCGACGCCGTGCCCGGGCTGGTCACGCTGCTGGCCAGCGACGCGGTCGGCCCCTGCCTGGTCGAGGATGCCACCCATCGCGCGCTCTATATCTTCAATCATTTCGAGTATGACAGTGACACGCTGAAACAGGAATATGATCGCGACGTGGCCGCGGGGACCCCGATCAACGTACCGGTGAACTATTACCCGGACGACGACCCGTCGAAACCGCCGATCAACCGCTGGCGCAGCCATGCGCATCTTCTTTATGGCAACTGGATAAACGAGATCTACCAATCCACGCCCTACGAGATCGAAAAGATCGGCACGTGACTCGATCGCACCGGAACCCGCGGCGGGCACCGCCACCAGCCCGCCCGTCGCGTTCCGGCCACGGCCGAAAGCCGAAAAATGGCGGTCTTGCGTCAGGATCCTGGTGCCCGAGGAGAGATTCGAACTCTCACGACCTTGCGGTCGGGGGATTTTGAATCCCCTGCGTCTACCGTTCCGCCACTCGGGCCACCACGGCCCGTTTATCCGGCGGCGTCCCGCCGGTCAATCGCCGATCACTTGACCCGGTGGCCGGCATCGGGCAAGCCCCGTGACAAGTGCAGACAAGGCAGGCCGGATGATCCGCAGCATATATGACTGGACCATTTCGCTTGCCGAAAGCCGTCATGCGATCTGGGCGCTTGCCTTCGTTGCCTTCATCGAAAGTTCCGTCTTTCCGATCCCGCCGGATGTGCTGATGATCCCGATGATCCTGGCTCGGCCGTCACGCGCCTGGGCGATCGCCGGCGTGGCGCTGGTGGCCTCTGTCCTGGGCGGCCTTTTGGGATATCTGATCGGCGCGGCCCTGTTCGAAAGCATCGGACAGCCGGTGCTGGCCTTCTATGGCAAGACCGAGGCGATGACCCTGTTTGCGGAGCGCTTCAATACATATGGCGCCTGGGCCGTCCTGATCGCGGGAGTCACCCCCTTTCCGTTCAAGGTCATCACGATCACATCGGGGGTCACGGGGCTGTCGTTGCCCGTCTTCCTCCTGTCCTCCATCGTCGCGCGCGGGCTGCGCTTCTTCGTCATCGCCGCGTTGCTGTGGAAATTCGGCGCCCCGATTCGCGACGTCATCGAGCGACGACTGGGGTTGATGTTTACCCTCTTCGTCGTGATCCTGTTCGGGGGCTTCTACCTGGTGAAATATCTATGACACGAAAATCGCTGATCCGTATCGCCGCGCTTGGGTCGTTGCTGCTGCTTCTCGGCGCCTTCGGCTTTCAATATATTGGCGGTCTGGCCCCGTGCAAACTGTGCCTGTGGCAGCGCTGGCCGCATGGCGTGGCGGTCGTGCTGGGCGGTATCGGGCTGCTGGTCGGCTGGTCGATCGTGCCGCGGCTCGGCGCCCTGGCGGCACTTACCACCGCGGCGCTGGGGCTGTACCACACCGGGGTGGAACGCGCCTGGTGGCAGGGCCCGACATCTTGCACCGGTTCCGGGTCCGGGATGTCCGGCCTGACGGGCGAGCAATTGCTCAGCACCGAGGCCGCGCCCAACGTGGTGATGTGCGACCAGGTGGCCTGGCAGATGTGGGGCCTGAGCATGGCCAGCTGGAACGCCATCGCCTCGCTCCTGCTGGCGATGGTCTGGATCGCGGCCCTGCGCGCCGGGCCCGAGCCGAAGCTCAAGTTCTGAGCTCAGTGCAGGGTGAATTCGCCGGTGACATTGCGCCATTCGCCCGGCGCAATCATCTTGCGATGGGTGAATCGGACCGAATGCAGCGGCCCCTCGACCTCTTCCTGCCAGAACTCGATGAACCGGAACAGCCGCGGGTGATCCGGCGCCAGATCGTAATCCTGCCAGACGAACGTGTTCAGAACATGCGCGTAATCGGGCATGTGATAGAAGAACTCGGCCGTGGTCAGGCCATAGCCCTTAAGCATCATTTCGGTTTCGGACATGCTCATTTGCCTGCGCCCTTTCTCAAGTCGGTTTTTCAATGATGCCCGATCCGAATTACTTTTCAATGAAAACAGTATGTTATCACTCACCACCCGAGGCTGCTTGCAGAACCAAACGGCAGCCATTGCACCCCATATCCGGGATACGATATAGTCGCCTCAACAAGATATAGTGCGCTCCGATACAGGCAGGGACGAACGTGAACGATACGCCACAACCCCCTGATGATGATGAAAAATTGACGCCGGAACCGCCCAGGCACGACGGCCCGTCGATTTCCATCGAAGAGGAAATGCAGACCTCGTTCATGGATTACGCCATGAGCGTGATCGTCAGCCGCGCGATTCCCGATCTGCGCGACGGGCTGAAGCCGGTTCACCGGCGCATCCTCTACACCCTGTGGGAGAACGGCCAGACCCAGGCCAAGCCCTATCGCAAATGCGCCACCGCCGTCGGTGACGTGATGGGGCGTTATCACCCGCATGGCGATTCGGCGGTCTATGAATCCCTGGTCCGGATGGCGCAGGATTTCTCTATGTCGGTGCCGCTGATCGACGGCCAGGGCAATTTCGGCTCGATGGACGGCGACCCGGCGGCCGCCTATCGTTATACCGAGGCGCGGCTGGCCAAGGTGGCCGAACAGTTGCTGAGCGATATCGACAAGGAAACCGTCGATTTCATCCCCAACTACGCCAATGAGCGCAACGAACCCACCGTCCTGCCGGCGCGCTTTCCCAACATGCTGGTCAACGGGGCCGAGGGCATCGCGGTGGGCATGGCCACCCGGATTCCGCCGCACAACCTGGGCGAGGTGATCGACGCGACGCTGGCGCTGATCGACGATCCGGATCTCGATTCGCACCAGTTGATGGATTATGTTCCGGCGCCCGATTTTCCGACCGGGGGAATCATTCTCGGCCGCTCGGGGGCGCGCAAGGCCTATCTGGAAGGGCGCGGGTCGATCGTCATTCGCGCGAAGACCCGGATCGAGGAACTGCGCAAGGACCGCTTCGCCATCGTGCTCGACGAGATCCCCTATCAGGTGAACAAGGCGACCATGATCGAGAAGATCGCCGAGCTGGTCCGCGACAAGAAGCTTGAAGGGATCGCCCATATTCAGGACGAATCCGACCGGGTGGGCGTGCGCGTGGTGATCGAGCTCAAGCGCGACGCCACGCCCGAGGTGGTGCTGAACCAGCTGTTCCGGTTCACCCCGATGCAGACCTCGTTCGCCGCCAACATGCTGGCGCTGAATGGCGGCCGGCCCGAGCAACTGACCCTGCGCCGTTTCCTGACCGCATTCATCGATTTCCGCGAAGAGGTCGTCGCGCGGCGCACCGCCTTCGACCTGCGCAAGGCGCGCGAACGCAGCCATGTGCTGTGCGGCCTTGCCGTCGCGGTGTCGAACGTGGACGAGGTGGTGGCGACGATCCGTGGATCGGCCGATCCGGCCGAGGCGCGCGAAAAGCTGATGACCCGGCGCTGGCCGGCGCATGACATCGCCGAATATATCCGCCTGATCGACGATCCGACCCACACCATGAACGACGACGGCACCTATAACCTGTCGGAAACCCAGGCCCGCGCGATCCTGGATCTGCGGCTTCAGCGCCTGACCGCGATGGGCGTGAAGGAAGTCACCGACGAGTTGCAGGAGCTTGCTGGCAAGATCCGCGAATACCTGGCGATCCTGCGCTCGCGCGAGCGGATCATGGAGATCATCACCGCCGAGCTGCGCGACGTGAAGGAGCAGTTCGCCGTTCCCCGCCGCACCGAGATCGTGGACTGGGCCGGCGACACGGATATAGAGGACCTGATCGAGCGCGAGGACATGGTCGTCACCGTCACCTCGGGCGGCTATATCAAGCGCACGCCGCTGGCCGATTTCCGCGCGCAGCGGCGCGGTGGCAAGGGCCTGTCGGGCATGGCCACCAAGGAAGAGGACGTCGTCACCAACCTGTTCGTGGCCAATACCCATACCCAGCTGCTGTTCTTCACCACCGACGGGATGGTCTACAAGCTGAAGACATGGCGCCTGCCCCAGGGCGGACGCACGGCCAAGGGCAAGGCGATCGTCAACATCCTGCCGATTCCGACGGGCGTCTCGATCGCGGCGATCATGCCGGTCGATCGCCCCGAGGAAGAATGGTCGGATCTGCAGATCTTTTTCGCCACATCGGCCGGTGACGTGCGGCGCAACGCATTGTCGGATTTCACCAATGTCATGCGCAACGGCAAGATCGCCATGCGGCTGCCCGAAGGGGTCAGCCTGGTCAACGCGCGCATCTGCACCAGCGATGACGACGTGATGCTGGTCACCGCCATGGGGCGCGCGATCCGCTTCCCGACCACCGAGGTGCGCGTTTTCAAGGGCCGTGATTCGACCGGCGTGCGCGGCATCCGCCTGGCCGCCGGCGACGAGGTCGTGTCGATGGCCATGATTCGCCATTTCGAGGCGACGGCCGAGGAACGCGCCGCCTATCTCAAGCAGCGCCGCCTGGTGGCGGGCTCCGCCGATGAAACACCGCTCGAAGAGACCGACACGGAAGAGGATGACGGCCCGATCGAGGCCGGGCAGCTTTCCACCGACCGTTACGCGGAAATGTCGGCCGCCGAGGATCTGATCCTGACGATCACTGCCAAGGGGACCGGCAAGCTGTCCTCCAGCCACGATTATCCCGTCCGGGGCCGGGGCGGTCAGGGCGTCGCCGCGATGGATCGCACCATGCGGGGCGGGCGGCTTGTTGCGGCCTTCCCGGTGGAGATGGACGACCAGATCATGCTGGCCACATCGAGGGGCCAGTCGATCCGCTGCCCGGTCGAAGGCATCAGCTTCCGCTCGCGCAGCGCCGGCGGGGTCAAGGTCTTTGACACCGGCCCGGGGGAAGAAGTCGTCTCGGTCGCCTGGATCGCCGAACAGGGCGATGACGCCGACCCCACCGACATGGGCTGATTCCGGGCCCGCCGCCAACCACCGATCCGCAACGAAACGCGCCCCCGACCGGGGCGCGTTTTTCATTCACAAGGGATCGGGCTTCGCGCGATTCTCCGATATGTTGACGAAACGCGCACTAGGCCAACATTCTTTCAGGTTGAATCACATTCCGATTCGTGCAAAATCATAATTCGTCAACATATGGGCACCTCGATTTTTGATCGTTTTCGGGACCGGTCGGCGTCGTACACGGCC
>JADQCB010000044.1 GCA_016278325.1 Actibacterium sp. | reverse complement strand
CGGCCGTGATCGGGGCACGGTTCATGATCTCCGCAACCGCGCCCATGTCGTAGTCCGACGCGGTCTTTCGGACGGCACGCAGCTTTTCCTGCACGCCCACATCGATCACGAAGGTGCGCGGCGGGACGAGGTGGCCCGAGGCGATCAGCTCGGCCAGCGTGACCTGGTCGCCGACATTGTCGAAGACCTCGCGCAGCCCCTTCCGGTCGCCGCGGTTGGGCGTCGCCGTGACACCGAAGATCCGCGCGTCGGGATTGGCGTCGCGCACCCGTTCGATGATCCGACGATAGCTGTCGGCCACCGCGTGATGCGCCTCGTCGATCACCAGAAGATCGAGCCTCGGCATCACCTTCAGGCTCGCCGAGCGCGACAGCGTCGGCGCCATGGCGAAGGTGACCTGGCCGGCCCATGACTTCGAGCCGGCATCCACCACGGAGGTGGTCACCTCCGCATTGACCCGGGCGAACTTCGCGCGGTTCTGGCCAGTCAGCTCGTCCCGATGGGCAAGAACGCAGGCCTTGGCCTCCGTCTCCTCCACCAGCTTGCCAGTGACCGCGGACAGCATGATGGTCTTGCCCGCGCCCGTGGGCGCGACGCCGAGCGTGTTGCCGTGCTTCGAGAGCGCAGCGAGGCTGCGCTCCACGAAGACTTTCTGGCGGGGACGAAGCCGCATCGGACGCCCCTCACTGTGCCCAGGCCGGACGGCCCGGCACTGCCGGAGCGGTCGGCTGCGGTGTCGCCGCCGGTTGCGGTGCGGGCTGCGATGGCGGCTGGTAGCCGTGCCCGGCCGTACCCATGACTTGCGCATAGTCGCGATGGTCGGGCGTGACGGCGGCGCGGATCTCGTTCTTGTCCTCGCCCATCGCATCGGTGCCGATGTCGATGCGCGCGACGAACTCCAGCCCGTCGAGGTCGGCGAAGCCGTTGATCCGACGTGCGGCCTGCGCCTCGGGCGAGGTGTCCTTGTCGGAAATCCCGCGCGCCGAGTTCAGCATGCCCCGGACGAGGCTGCGGCCCATGTTGGCCCAGTCCGGGCCCTTGGGGCTGTGCAGCCCGATCAGCGTGAAGATCTTGCGCCGGGCGTAGGGGCCCTCGGTCACTGTGAACTCGCCGTTGAGATACACGGCACCGGTGGAGCCGCGGGTGGCATAGCCCCCGGTCCAGCCCTGCGATGGATCGTCGAAGCCGCCGGGGCGGATGGTCAGGCGCACCTTGGCCAGAGTGCCCTTGGGGATGAGGTTCGTGTTGGACTGCGCGTCGTTGAAATCGTTCCAGAGACCGGTCATGGCGTGGGGTCCTTTCAGTTGGTGGGATCGGATTGAGGGGTCGCGGTAGGCGCCGGCATGCGCGGCGCGTCGGTGACAAGCGGGCGCGCATCGATCGGCAGGGGCTGGCGGATCTTCTCGATGAGCCGGCCGAGATGCGGCGGCTCCAGCAGGTCGAGGCGGCCGGAGCGGTCCTTGGCGGGATAGCCCCAGCTATTCTGCGTGTGGCAGACGAAGACCCGCTGCGGGACGCCGTTGTCGTCGGGCAGTGAGGTGAGCGTCAGCACCTCGTCGACGATGCCGGGCAGCTCGAGCCCGGTCTTGGATCCGTCGATCTGAGGGACGAAGACCTTGCGATTGAAGTCGTCGACCTTCTCGTCGAGGATCCCAACGAAGATCACGTTCTTCGCCCGCGTGTGCTGGAGGTGGGTGAGCCAGGCGATCATCTCGCGCCCGTGCAGCCCGTAGGCGCCGCGCACGTCCGGCTTGCCGGTCTTGTCCGAATGCGCCTCGGGCTGGCCCTTGCACCATTGGAAGCAGAGCCGCCCCGCCACGGTGATCGAGTCGATGAAGACCGTGTCGTACTTCTCCAGCACCTTCGGATCGCCGTACTTCTGGCAGATCGCCTGGTAGTGGTCCTCGCTGTAGGGCTGGTCCTTGCGCAGCGCCGGGTTCGGGCCGCCGATGAACACCGCGAAGTCACGGCATTCCCGCCAGGTGCGGGGTCGGATCGTGTCGACGGCCAACCCCTCGATGGCGAGGTCGCCGGCCTCGAGGTCGAAGAACAGCGTGGTCGAGGACCGGAGCGTGCGCAAAAGCGTGGTCTTGCCGACCCCGCTTGGGCCGAAGACGGCAGCCTTCACGCCGCGCTCCTCGGCCAAACGCTGGTCGGCGCTGATGATCGGGAGGCTCATGCATCGCCTCCCTGCGGCCGGATCTCGACCTTCAGCGCGCCGGTCTTCACGGTCCGCGCGGGTTCGAAGCCCTGGCGGATCGCATCGGGCCAGGCCGCGTATTTGCGCTCGGGCACCTTGAAGGCGATGTCGACATATTCGGCCGGGTCATCCCCGGCGGCGCGGATCCGCTCGACCATGGCTGCCAGCCGGGACTGGTCCCACTCGACTCGCTTCGGCAGATCGGCGACCACCGTGAAATCGCCGTCGTCGAACCGGACCGTGCCGGTATCCTTGGCCTCCGCCTGCCGCTCCTCGGCGGCGCGGCTGGCGTAGCGGACGGTCAGCGCAGCATCGAGCCGGGTCTTCGCGGCCTTGTCGCGTTTCAGGCGCTCGTCGATCTCGCGCTGCAGGATGGCCAGCAGTTCGACGGGCAGCGCGGCGATCTCCTGCGGGCTGAGGCCCGGCAGGTCATCGGGCGTGGGGGTGTTCTCGGGAAAGGGCATTGGTGTCTCCGGAATGGGGGATGGGGATCAGGCGGCCTCGAGCAGGCGCATCGAGAGCGCCGCGCCGGGTGGGCCGGGTTTGGGGCGGGCGACGGCGATGTAGGCGAAAGCGTCGGGGCCAAGCCGGGACTGCACGAGGTGGACGAGGTTCTGCTCGGCCGCACGCCGTGCGGCGGCCGCCACCAGCTGCAGTGTGCGTTGCCGGTCTGCCGGCAGCTTCGAAATGACCGACGTGGCATCGACGGCGAGGAAGCCGCGGTGATAGACTAGAGCCTCGCCGGGCTCGGCCTGCGCGATCCATGCGGCGAGCCCGATCTCGTCGAGCCCCGGCCCGTTCGCGCCGTGCAGCGGCACGACCTCGGCCTCGGTGATGGGCGACAGGCGTCCCATCAGGCCGCTCCCGCGCGCGGCTGGGTGTCCATGGTGTGCTGGAGCTGGTCGCGCTCGAAGGCGACGATGTCCTCGAGGCGGTAGACGACCCGTCCGCCGATCTTCATGTAGGCCGGGCCTTCCCCCGCCCACCGCCAGCGCTCCAGCGTGCGATGCGAGATCGTCCAGCGCCGGGCGAGTTCCTTCTGGTTCAGGCAATGCTTCTGCTGCATCGGCTCTCTCCGTTTGCGTGTGCTTCGGAGAGAGATTGCGAAATCCCGCTACGGGATGTCGTCAGGATCGCAGGGGGATGCAGAGGGGGATCGTTATGGCCTTGCAGGACAGGATGGGACAGCGCGCCGGGGGATCGTCATCCCCCTCCATCCCCCAGCCGATCCCACACCGGGCGCGATCCAAGACGACGCTCCGGGGGATCTCAGGCGACTCAGTCGATGTTCAGACGATAGCCGCCGCGGCGGTCCGAGCGGATCAGCTGCCGCCACTCCTTCTGCGACTTGAACACGTCGGCCATGCGCAGGCTCTTCGAGCCCGCCGAGGACAGGATGGCCTTGCCGCTTTGCCAGGGCTCGCCCCGCTGCGCGGCCTCGTGCAGGGCGCGGACGACCTGCGCCTGGATCGGGCCGAGGCGGAAGCGGCACCCGTTGCAGCGCACCTCCTGGTAATCCGACGACGCGATGAAAGTGCTCGCCTCCATCGCCGAGCCGCCCGCGGAGAAGCCGGAC
>JADQCB010000016.1 GCA_016278325.1 Actibacterium sp. | reverse complement strand
GTGTAGGGCGAACCACCCGTCACTCGAGCGTCCCAAAAGGACATACGGTCTTACGGCGTGTCTCGCGTTTTCAGAGCATGACACGCAGTTTTTCAGCGAACCGGTTTTTCCACTCTGGGCGATCAGCGCCCCAACAGACCCCATGATTGCGGGTTCAGCTGTGGCGAATGGGGTGGCGCCGAAGAGATGTGCCCATTGGTGGCGCTGATCCTGCACGCCTGCCGGTCCATCCCGGCCACCCGGCTCATGCCATCCAGAGCGTTCGCGATCGCCAGCATCCGCCGCGCCGCTCGGTTTCTCTTCTCCCGCGTCGCGCAAACCCCCAGTTTCGCTGCCGTCAGGTCGTTCCTGATCTCCAGTGCGCATCCCATCCCTGCCTCATGATCCGTTTTCCCGCAGGGAATCACGGATCAAAGGGGCCTGAAAGCCCCCCGAGTCAGGCGTTTCGCGGCCGGTATGAAGACCTCGACGCCGGGCGATCCGAGAAACGCAGTCCGAGCCTCCATTGCGTAACGCATGCCGCATCATGAGGTGGCGATCACCTCGCAGGCCAGGCCGGGGGGCGCAATCTGTGGTTCAGCCACCGTTTTCGTAAAAGCTTTCGCCGCGCTCGGCCATTTTACGCAGCAGCGCCGGCGCGGCAAAGCGTTCGCCGTGCCGTGCACGCAGACCGTCGCAAAGTTCCACCGCGCGGGCGGCGCCGATCATGTCGAGCCATGAAAACGGCCCGCCGGACCAGGGCGCGAAGCCCCAGCCCAGGATCGCGCCGACATCGCCTTCGCGAATATCGGACAGCACGCCATCCTCGAAGGCGCGCACTGCCTCCAGCACCTGCGCGAAAAGCAGGCGGTGCTGGACCTCGGTCAGCTCGGGCTGGTCTTCGGCCAGCGGATATCGCGCGGCGAGCCCGTCCCACAGCCCGATTCGCTTGCCCGTCTCGTCATAGGCATAGAAACCCGCCCCGGCCTTGCGGCCCAGCCGCCCCTCATCGGCCATCCGGAACAGAACCGCGTCCACGGCGTCGTCGGGATAGGCATCGCTCAGTGCCGCCCTCGTCGCCTTCGCGATCTTCACGCCAAGGTCGATCGAGGTTTCGTCCACCAGTTGCAGCGGCCCAAGCGGCATGCCCACCAGCCTGGCGGCATTCTCGATCAGTGGCGGGGCGACGCCCTCGGCCACCATGCGGATGCCCTCGTTGAGATAGGGGATGATGCAGCGGTTGGCATAGAAGAAGCGTGCGTCATTGACCACGATCGGCGTCTTGCGGATCTGGCGCACGAAATCCAGCGCCTTGGCCACCGCCCTTTCGCCCGTTTCCTTGCCCTTGATGATCTCGATCAGGTTCATCTTTTCGACCGGCGAGAAGAAATGGATGCCGATGAACTGTTCGGGGCGCTGGCTGGCCTTCGCCAGATCGGTGATCGGCAGGGTCGAGGTGTTGGTGGCGAATATTACCTCCGGGCCCGCCGCCGCCTCGGCGGACTTCGTCACCTCGGCCTTGATTTGCGGATCCTCGAACACCGCCTCGACGATCAGGTCGCAGCCCGCGAGCCTGGCATAATCCGTCGTCGCCGTGATCCGGCCCAGCACCGCGTCCTTCTGCGCCGGGGTCGTCCTGCCGCGCTTGATGCCCTTGTCGAGGTAATCCTCGGCATGGGCGCGACCACGGTCCGCGGCCTGCTGTTTCGCGTCGATCAGTACCACCTCGATCCCGGTCTGCGCCGCGACCAGCGCGATCCCCGCCCCCATCATGCCGGCGCCCAGAACGCCCAGCCTGGCGACCTTCTGATCGGGCTGGTCGGGGCGGTTCGCGCCTTTCTCCAGCGCCTCCTTGTTGATGAAGAGCGAGCGGATCATCGCGCCGGAGGACGGGTTCATCATGATATTCGTGAACCACCGCGCCTCGATCTTCAGGGCCGTGTCGAAGGGCACCAGCGCGCCCTCGTAAACCGCTGAAAGCAAGGCCCTGGCTGCCGGGTAGACGCCCTGCGTCCGGCCCATCACCATGGCCGAGGCGCCGACGAAGGTCATGAAGCCCTCGGGGTGATAAGGCGTCCCGCCGGGCATCTTGTAGCCTTTGCGATCCCATGGCTTGACGATATCCGCGTCGCCGGCGGCCAGCACCCAGGCCCGCGCGGCCGCGACCGGGTCATCGACCACCTCGTCGATCAATCCGGCGGATTTCGCCTTTTGCGGCGCGTTCAGCTTGCCCTCCAGCAGGAAGGGCGCGGCGGCCATCGCCCCCAGCTTGCGCACCAGCCGCGTGGTGCCGCCCGCGCCGGGGAAAATGCCGACCATGATCTCGGGCAGGCCGATCCTGGCCCTGGGATTGTCCGCGGCGAAGATGCGGTGACAGGCCAGCGGAAGCTCCAGCCCGATCCCCACCGCCGTGCCGGGCAGCGCAGCGGCGACCGGTTTGCCGCCCCTGTTGCGGTCGTCCATCCCCGCGCGCTCAATCTTTCGCAGGATGCCATGCATCCGCATGATGCCGTCGAAGATGCCTTTTGCCGGGTCGTCGCCCGCGCTGTCGCGCATCCGCCCCAACAGGTTCAGGTCCATCCCGCCGGCGAAGTCCGCCTTGGCAGAGGTGATGACGATGCCTTTCACCGCCGCATCGGCAAGCGCGGCGTCGATGCCGGCCTCAAGCTCGTCCAGCGCGTCGAATGACAGCACATTCATGCTCTTGCCCGGGACATCCCAGGTAAGGGTGGCGATGCCCTGGTCGTCGGTGGCATAATGGAATTCGGTCATGTCTGCACTTCCGTCTCGGGGGTTGAAAATGACCCGGCCGGTCAATCCGGGATGTCCAGGGCGCTGCCATCCCTGCGGGTGAAAGTGACCGCGCCCTGCACTCGCTCAAGCCGCAGGTCCACGTCGCAATAGGTCACGACCTCCTCTCGGGCCTTGGTGCCGATCACCAGAAAGCGCGCTTCGGCGCCGGTGTCGTTGACAAGGCAATGCCCGTCGGCATCGCCGGCCGGAAAGGCGGCGCAGTCGCCGGGGCGCAGCACGGTCGCGCCAGCATCCTGCATCAGCGTGCATTCGCCCTGGACCACCATCACGAATTCATCCTCGTTTCGATGCCAGTGGCGCAGTGACGATCGCGCGCCGGGCTCCAGGATCACCAGGTTGGCGCCGAACTGCGTCAGCCCCCCGGCCGCGCCCAGGCGAAGCGAACGTCGCCCGGCCATCTGCGCGGCAAAAGGCTCGGGATAGATCGAGCCGGTTTTCACCGGGACGTTCTGCATGTCGATCACAGCCATCTCACACCCTTTCGATGATCGTGGCGGCCCCCATGCCCGAGGCCACGCAGAGCGTGGCCAGGCCGGTGCCCTTGCCGCTGCGCTCCATCTCGTCGAGCAGCGTGCCCAGGATGATCGCCCCGCTGGCGCCAAGCGGGTGGCCCATGGCGATGGCGCCGCCATTGACGTTCACCCGGTCGGGGTCCGCACCGAAGGCCTGCAGAAAACGCAACACCACGGCCGAGAACGCCTCGTTGACCTCGAACAGATCAATGTCGGAAATTTCCATGCCCGCCGCCTTCAGCACCTTTTCGGTGGCCGGGACCGGACCGGTCAGCATGATCGTCGGATCGGTGCCCACCTTGACCGCCGACCGGATACGCGCGCGTGGCGTCAGCCCGTGCGCCTTGCCGAATTCACGGCTGCCCACCAGCAAACCCGCCGCGCCATCGACGATCCCCGAGGAGTTTCCCGCGTGATGGATATGCTCGATCCGCTCCAGCTGCGGGTATTTCATGATCGCCAGCTTGTCGAAGCCGGGCATGACCTCGCCCTGTTCCTTGAAGGCAGGCTTCAGCGCGCCCAGCGACTGCATGTCGGTGTCGGGGCGCATGTGCTCATCACGATCGAGGATCGGCAGCCCGTTGATGTCGCGCACCGTGATGACCGACCTGGAAAAGCGCCCCTCCGTCCAGGCCCGCGCGGCGCGTCTTTGCGATTCGACGGCCAGCGCATCGGCGTCGTCGCGGGAAAAGCCGAACTCGGTCGCGATGATGTCGGCCGCAATCCCCTGCGGGACGAAATAACTGCGCATCGCGACGCTCGGATCGACGGCAACAGCGGCGCCGTCCGAGCCCATCGGAACCCGGCCCATCATCTCGACCCCGCCCGCGATATAGGCAGCCCCCGCGCCCGCGGTAATCTGGTGCGCGGCAAGGTTCACCGCCTCCAGCCCGCTGGCGCAAAACCGGTTGATCGACAGCCCCGGCACGCTTTCGGCAAAATCGGACGCCAGGACAGCCGTGCGCGCAAGACAGCCGCCCTGTTCACCCACCTGCGTGGCATTGCCCCAGATCACGTCCTCGATCGCCGCCGTGTCGAGCTGCGCGCGTTCCTTGAGCGCGTTGAGCACCAGCGCGGACAGCCGCACCGACGTGACCTCGTGCAGGGCGCCGTCCTTGCGGCCTTTCCCCCGCGGGGTGCGCACGGCATCATAGATATAGGCGTCGGTCATCGTGGCCTCTCTTTCAGTTCATGCCCGGTCGGAAGGGTTGCCGGGCATCAGGTCATAGGGATGCTTCCAGCCGGGCAGGGCGGCGATACGGTCGAGCCATTTGTCGATATTCGGATAATCCGCGCGGTCGAAGCCGAAGGGTTCAGGATAGAAAAGATATCCGCAGCAGGCCAGATCGGCGATGGTCGGCTGATCGCCGACCAGCCACTCGCGTCCCTCGAGCGCAGCATCCAGGACCTTGAATGCGGATTTCAGACGCCCGGTCAGCCATTTGATGACCTCCTGCGGGCGCTTTTCCTCGGGCAGGAAATTCATCATGAACCGCAAGGTCCCGGCCTGGCTGGACATCTTGTGATTGTCCCAGAACACCCAGCGCAAGATCTCGCGCCGCGCATCGGCGCTGCGCCCGCCGAACTTTCCGGTCTTGGAACTGATATAGTCCTGGATCACCCCGGATTGCGACAGGACCACATCTCCGTCGACCATGACCGGGGTTTCACCCATCGGGTTGAGCTTGCGAAATTCCGGGCTGCGCGTTTCACCGTTGAAAAAATCGACGAAGACCGGCTCCCACTCGACGTCGGCAATTTCCATGGTCAGCGCCGCCTTGTAGGCATTGCCGCTTTCGCCGAAACAGTAGAGCTTGATCGTCATGCGCATCTTCCTTTCCCTCGCAATGGCCGTCAGGCCGTGAATTTGAGTATTTTTACCGAGAAGAAGCCCGGGCAAGGCGCTGGTAACGGGCTGTTAAGGATAATGGGTCAGCCTGCGACCTGCGGTACAGGCTGGAGAGCCGATGACCGCCCGAGGAGAAGCCCCGCCGTCCCGCCGGTCGCCGGATCGCGCCGGATGGCGGGGTGGACCTGCTGTTTCTTCTCGGATCCAAATACTCCCGCCGGAGGCGGTCTCGTATCTGCCTCAGGCATCGGGTCATCGCTTTCTCGCCTCCAGTTCGGAATTGAACAGGCGCAGGCGGTGGCCGAGATTGTCCGTATCGGTCACGCTGTCGAAATTCTCGAACAGGAATGACAGCGCCTCGCCTTCATCCAACCCGGACTCGGTTGCGAAACGCTTCAGTCGGCGATAACCGTCTTCGGTCATCGCCACGGGAAAACGGCGGGTCAGTCGAAAGCGTTTCGGCATCGTTATCGGGTTCCTTTGCCTGGCTCAGAAATCCTGTGCCTCCAGTGACATTACCGGCGCGCCACCACTCTGGATCCGCGCCAGGTGCAGCGATGTGGCCGGCAACTGGCGTGTCATGTAATAGCGTCCGGTGGCAAGTTTGGCCTGGTAGAAATTCCTGTCGGCGGCGCCGTCTTCGAGTGCCGCCTTGGCAACCCTGGCCATGCGGGCCCACATCAAGCCGAGGCAGACATGGCCGAACAGGTGCATGAAGTCGTAAGATCCCGAGAGTGCGGCATCGGGATCCTTCATGCCGGTCTCCATGAAATACCTTCCTGCGGCCTGCAGATCTTTCGACGCTTTCGCAAGCGGATCCAGGAAATCTGCCTTGAGCGCCGCGTCGGCCGCATTTTCGTCTATGAAATTCCGTACCAGTTCGAAGAATGCCATCACATGCTTGCCGCCGTCCCGGGCGAGCTTCCGGCCCACCAGATCGAGTGCCTGGATGCCGTTCGCGCCCTCGTAGATCATGGCGATGCGGGCGTCGCGGGCGAGTTGGGACATGCCCCATTCCTCGATATAGCCGTGACCGCCGAAAACCTGCTGGGCAAGTATCGTGCTGTCGAAGCCCCTGTCGGTGAGGACCCCCTTGATGACCGGTGTCAGCAGGGAAATCATGCCTTCTGCCGCGGCATCGTCATTGCAACGGGCGCGGTCGATCAGCTGGGCGCCCCATAGGGTGAAGGCGCGCGCGCCTTCGACAAAGCTCTTCTGGTCCAGCAGCATGCGTCGCACATCGGGGTGCACGATGATCGGGTCGGCCGGGCCGTCGGGGTTTCTGGCCCCGGAGGTGGCGCGCCCCTGAAGGCGTTCATGCGCATAGGCCCGGGCATTCTGCAAGGCCGCCTCGGCCTGCGCATAGCCCTGCAAACCCACGCCGATGCGCGCCTCGTTCATCATGGTGAACATGGCGCGCATGCCGTGGTGCAATTCGCCGACCAGGTATCCGGTGGCGCCATCGTAATCCATCACGCAGGTGGCGTTGCCGTGGATTCCCATCTTCTTCTCGATCTTGCCGACGCTGACGGCGTTGCGCACGCCCGGTTCACCGTCGGCATCGATGATGAATTTCGGAACCAGGAACAACGATATGCCCCTGGTTCCTTCGCCGCCGCCAGGGGCCTTTGCCAGCACCAGGTGGATCACGTTCCGCGCCAGGTCGTGATCGCCCGCCGAGATGAAGATCTTCTGCCCGGTGATGGCATATGACCCGTCGTCGCGCGGCGTGGCCTTCGTTCGGATCAGGCCCAGATCGGTGCCGCAATGCGGTTCGGTCAGGTTCATCGTGCCGGTCCATTCCAGGCTGACCATCTTCGGCAGATAGGTGGCTTTCTGATCCTCGGTGCCATGCGCCAGCAGGGCATTGATCGCGCCGTGCGTGAGGCCCTGATACATGTTGAGCGCCATGTTGGCCGAGACCATGATCTCGCCCACGGCGGTGCCCAGCAGATAGGGCAGGCCCTGGCCGCCGAATTCCTCGGGCAGGTCCAGGCCGTTCCAGCCGCCTTCGCGAATCCGTGCAAAGGCATCGGCAAATCCTTCCGGGGTGTGCACGGTGCCGTTTTCCAGACGGCAGCCTTGCTGGTCGCCCACGGCGTTGAGCGGTGCCAGCACATCGCTTGCCAGCTTGCCGGCCTCGGCCAGAACCGCCGCGGTGAATTCGCGCGACAGCTCCTGATAGCCCGGGATATCGCTTTCGCCGGCCTTGAGGAGGTCGTGAAGCACGAACTGGATGTCCTTGACGGGGGCGGAATAGACCGGCATCGGAGTCTCCCTATTCGGCCGCTTGATCGCTGCGGGCACCATACAGCCGGGTCTCGGCCCAGGCCATCTGTGCCTTGAGCTCGGCGATTGCCTCGTCCAGCTCGGCGCGCTGCCGCTCCAGGTCGGCCAGATGGATCGTGGCGGCCTCATGCGCGCGGCGCAACTGCGTTTCCTGGCGGTCGCCGATATCGTAAAGATCCAGAAGCTCGCGAATTTCCTCCAGGCTGAAGCCGAAGCGCTTGCCGCGCAGGATCAGCTTCAGCCGGGCGCGGTCACGGCGGGTGAAAAGCCGCTTCTGGCCATCACGCACCGGGAACAGCAATTCTTTCGCTTCGTAGAAGCGCAAGGTGCGCGGGGTGACGTCGAAGGCGTCGCACATCTTGCGAATGGGTAGTAACTCGTCGGTCATCGGGGCGCACCCTCTTGTCGTTGAATTGCCGCGAATCTGCGGGCAACGGCTACATGATGCAAGTGCCGTTGACGTTAACGTAAGCAAGACGTCGCGTCATCCCCAGGCTGCGGGGTCCTGCATCGCGCCGCCTGCGCCGGACGCGCCCTTTGCCGTTCAGTCGTTGCGGGCGGCCACGTCGTCGCGCAATTTCTGCAGGTCGCCGATCGCTTCCGCCAGCTCGTCATATTGCGCACGAAGCACGACGAGCTGACGATCGGCACGTTCGACCCAGGCTTGCATCTGCGCTTCGGTGCCACGGTCGTGATATATTTCCAGCCATTGACGGATTTCTTCCAACCCGAAACCGAAGCGCCGGCCTCGCATGACAAGGGTCATGCGGGCGACCTCGCGCGGGGTGTAAATGCGCCTGCGTCCCTCTTTCAGCGGGGACAGAAGCTCGATGTATTCGTAATATCGCAGGGTGCGGGGGGTTACGCCGAACCTTTCGCACATGTCCTTGAATGTCAGGGTCCGCTCGGTCACGCTCGCCATCCGCGATTGTCGGGTGACGCAAGGTTAACCGCTTCCCGATCACGGGGCAAACCGGTCATTGACGAGGTCAATGGCATTGACGCGCGTCGCCACGATCGCGCTTGGGACGGCAATTTGCGCTTGAAGAGCGAATGCCGAGCGCCAATAACGATGGAAAGGAGCGCCGCCAATGGACGAGAAGAAAGCGGAAATAACGCGACAGTTCATCGCGGCAATTCCACATGCCGCGGCAATGTCGATGCGTCTCGATCACCTCGGCGACGGGGTGGCCGAGATTTCGATGCCCTATGATCCACGCTTCGTGGGTGATCCGCAGACCGGCGTGATTCACGGCGGCGCGGTTTCGTCGCTGATGGATACCTGCGGCGGTGCCGCGGTGATGTGCCATCCGGACGCGCCGGCAGGCACCGCGACGCTTGACCTGAGGATCGACTACATGCGCGCCGCCACGCCAGGGCAAAGGATCACCGCGCGCGCCGAATGCTATCACGTCACGCGCACCGTGGCCTTCGTTCGCGCCACGGCGACGGATGAGGATCGCCACAGGCCGGTCGCATCGGCGGCCGGGGCTTTCATGGTGGAACGGCCGGCGGAGACCGAGACATGAAACGAAGGCCGCCCGAACCGGTTCAGGTGATCAAGCAGCGCCGCGATGCGGCGCTGAACGCGCTTATTCACGGGGTGCCCTATATCCGCTATCTGGGTATCGAATTCGACCGTCGCGGTGACGAGTTGACGGCGATCCTGCCTTATCGCGACGACCTGATCGGCAATCCCATGCTGCCCGCGCTGCATGGCGGGGTCACCTCGGCCTTCCTGGAGGTGACGGCGATCGTCGGGATGAGCTGGTCGATCCTGTGGGAGCAGATGGAAAGCGGCGCGCTGGACCCGATGACGCTCGACCCGCAGCATCTGCCGCGGATGCCCAAGACCATCGATTTCACCGTGGATTACCTGCGGTCGGGCCTGCCGCGCGACGCCTATGCGCGGGCGCGGGTCAACCGCTCGGGGCGGCGCTATGCCAGCGTCCATGTCGAAGGCTGGCAGGACAATCGCGCCCGCATCTTCGCCCAGGCCACCGGGCATTTCCTGATGCCGCCGCGCGATGGCTGACGCGCCCCCGCGCCTGAGCCATCGGCGCGTTCTTCACATCGCCCTGCCGATCGTGCTGTCGAATGCGACGGTGCCGATCCTGGGGGCGGTGGATACCGGTGTCGTCGGGCAACTGGGCCAGGCGGCGCCGATCGGTGCGGTGGGGATCGGCGCGATCATCATCACCGGCATTTACTGGATCTTCGGCTTCCTGCGGATGGGCACCACCGGCCTGACCAGCCAGGCACGGGGCGGCGCCAACGGGGCCGAGGTCGATGCGCTGCTGACCCGGGTGCTGATGATCGGCCTTTCGGCGGGGGCGACACTGATCGTGATGCAATGGCCGCTGTTCCACGCCGCTTTCCTGGTCGCGCCTGCAAGCGACGAGGTCGAGGGGCTGGCGCGTGACTATATCGGCATCCGCGTCTGGTCTGCCCCGGCGATGATCGCGCTTTACGGGGTCAATGGCTGGTTGATCGCGCTCGAACGCACCCGCGCCGTGCTGGCGATCCAGGTCTGGATGAACGGGCTCAATATCGTGCTCGACCTGTGGTTCGTCACCGGGCTGGGCTGGGGCGTCGAAGGCGTGGCCGTGGCCACTTTCCTGGCCGAATGGTCGGGCCTGGCGCTGGGGTTGTGGCTGTGCCGCGACGCCTTTGGCGGCACCGCCTGGAAGGATTGGCCGCGGGTGTTCGACCGGTCCCGGCTCAAGCGGATGGCCCAGGTCAATTCGGATATCCTTATCCGGTCGCTGCTGTTGCAGGCGGTGTTCATCTCGTTCCTGTTCGTCGGGGCCCGGTTCGGGGACGTCACGCTGGCGGCAAACCAGATCCTGCTGCAATTCCTGAACGTGACGGCCTATGCGCTGGACGGGTTCGCCTTCGCCGCCGAGGCGCTGGTGGGCTATGCCCTGGGCGCCGGGGCGCGCAGCGCGTTGCGCCGGGCCGCGCTGATGACCACGTTCTGGGGGCTGATCTGCGTCACCGCGTTGGCAGCGGGTTTCGCGCTGTTCGGGGGCGGAATCATCGACCTGATGACCACCGCCCCCGCGGTTCGCGAGGCGGCGCGCGCCTACCTGATCTACATGGTGTTCGCGCCATTGCTGGGGCTGGCGGCCTGGATGTTCGACGGAATCTTCATCGGCGCCACCCGCACCGCGGACATGCGCAACATGATGGCGCTGTCCTTTCTCATCTATGTGGCGGCCGCGCTGGTGCTGGTGCCGGCACTCGGCAATCACGGGTTGTGGCTGGCCTTTCTGATCTCTTTCGCCGCACGCGGCGTGACCCTGGCGCTGCGCTATCCGGCGCTGGAGACCGCCGCAGAGGTCTGAGTGATCGCCGCGTCCCGAGCCGCGCGGATCGTGCCGGATCAGAGCCCCGGCGACAGCCATTCCTTTCGCCCGGTGCCGACCGCCTCGGCCACGTTCGAAAACCCGTCCCGGGCAAGCAGCGCATCGAGGCCGCGAACGATCCGGGGCACCAGCGAAAGCCCCTGGTAGACCAGCGCCGAATAAAGCTGCACCGCCGAAGCCCCGGCGCGGATCTTGGCATAGGCCTGTTCGGCAGAGCCCACTCCGCCGACCCCGATCAACGGCAGCGCGCCATCGGTCAGTTGCGACAGTTGCGCCAGGACGCGGGTCGACTTCTCGAACAGCGGCGCGCCCGACAAGCCGCCGGCCTGCCCGCGCTGGCTGTCGCTCAGCCCGGTCCGCTTCAGCGTGGTATTGGTGGCGATGATCCCGTCCACGCCGCGCAGCAGTGCAACCTGCGCGATGTCGGCCAGCGCAGCCGGCTCCAGATCGGGCGCGATCTTCAGGAAGACCGGGATCGGGCGGGCCAGCCCGTCGCGGGTTTCCATCACCCCGGCAAGCAGCTCCGACAACGCGGCCTTGCCCTGAAGATCGCGCAGCTTCTCGGTATTGGGCGAGGACACGTTGACGGTGGCGAAATCCACGGACGGGCCGCAATGCGCCAGCACCCGCGCGAAATCCCCCGCACGGTCCGCGCTTTGCTTGTTCGCGCCGAGGTTCAGGCCCAGCACGAAACCCGGCGGGCGCGCCGCCAGCCGGGCGCCGATCGCCGCCATTCCGTCATTGTTGAAACCGAAGCGGTTGATGACGGCCCGATCGGGCGACAGGCGAAACAGCCGCGGTTTCGGGTTGCCGGGTTGCGGCAGGGGCGTGACGGCCCCCACCTCGGCAAAGCCGAACCCGGCCCGCGCCAGCGCCCGGAGGGCCACCGCGTTCTTGTCGAAGCCAGCCGCCAGCCCCACCGGGTTGGGCAGGGTCAGCCCGGCCAGCCTTGTTTCCAGCCGCGGGGTCGAGACCACGCCGGGCAACGGCACCAGCCCCAGGCGCAATGCCGCGAGCGAGAGCGCATGCGCGTGTTCGGGGTCGATCCGGTGCAGGGCCCAAAGGCCGAGCCGCTCAAGACCGGTCACACCAGGCCCTCGGGGAATATGTGGCCGGTGGCACCCAGCGGCAGCGACTTGTCCCAGACCACTTCTTCCAGGAGCAGATCCCGGTAGAGATGCGGGAACAGCGCGCCCCCGCGCGAGGCTTCCCATTTCAGGGCGTCGCCCATACGCTCGGCTTCGAAGGCGACCAGCACCAGGTCGCTCTGGTCCGCGAAATGTTTCGCGGCGGTTTCGGTCACCTGCTCGGCGGTGGAGAAATGGATGAAGCCGTCGGCCCGGTCGATCGGCGCGCCTGCGGTGAAACCGGCGGCGCGGAAGGCATCCCATTCGGGGCGAAGGAAGATCTTGAAGACCAGCATGGCACCCCAAATGCCGGTTTCCGGTGCCGTGGTCAATCCTGCCGCGCGGCGCCGGGGCCGGCGGTGCCGGATGCCGACATGCCGAATCGGGCATGGGGCGCGGGGAAGGCCGTTCGGCCCGCGTCATGCCCGCCAAACGCGCAGTGTGCGCAGGGCTGACCGGGCGCGGCGCTGCGGATAGGCTTGTGTGCATGTGCGGCCGATTCGTGATCACCCAACCTGACGCGGCAATGGCGCGGCTGTTCGCGGCGGTGCCCTCGAACGACCTGCCGCCGGTGCCGAATTACAATGTCTGCCCCACGAACCCGGTGGCGGTGGTGACCTCGGAGGGCGCGTCAAGACGGCTTCGCCCGATGCGCTGGGGGTTCATTCCGCACTGGTATGACACGCCCTCGGACGGGCCCTTGCTGATCAACGCACGGGCCGAGACCCTGGCCGAAAAGCCCGCCTTCCGGGCGGCGGCGCGGGCGCGGCGCTGCCTGGTTCCGGCCGACGGTTTCTTTGAATGGAGCAAGGGCGAGGACGGCCGGCGCCTGCCCTGGTATATCCATCGCGCGGACGGGGCGCCGATCGCCATGGCCGGGATTTGGCAGGACTGGGACGGCGGCGACGCGCGGCTGACCACGGTCGCCATCGTCACCACCCGGGCCAACCGGGCGATGGCGTCGATCCACCACCGGATGCCGGTCAGTATCGCGCAACCGGACTGGCCGCTCTGGCTGGGCGAGGCCGGAAAGGGCGCCGCCGCGTTGATGGATCCGCCGGCCGAGGATACCCTTGCGATGCACCGGGTCGGGATGGCGGTGAACTCCAACCGCGCATCCGGGCCGACGCTGATCGAGCCGCTGAAAGACTGACAGGGCGCGCCGGCCGCTCAGAAATCGACACGCACCCCCGGCAGGTTCAGGCCGGTCATCAGGTCGCGCAATTCCTGCCGCGCGGCGATGTTGGAAATGTTCAGCCCCTGAACGCCGATATCCTTGAGATCCAGCAGCGTCAGCCCGTTGGGAAACAGCTCGCGGAAGATCACCCGCTCGTTGAAGCCGGGCGCGACGCGAAAGCCGATGCGGCGCGACAGGTTCTTCAGCGCCTCGCCCATCTTGCGCTTGTTGTGCATCTGCTGCGCGCCCAGCCGGTTGCGCAGCACGATCCAGTCGATCGCGGGAAGGCCCGCCTGCGCGCGCAACTGTCGCGCGCTCCAGACCATCTCCGAATAGATCGACGGGCCGATGATCTTGCCATCCTTGGGATCGTATCGTGCCAGCAGGTCGAAATCGATGAAGCTGTCGTTCAGCGGCGTGATCAGGGTGTCGGCCAGCGAATGCGCCACCTGGCTGAGCCGGGTGTGCGAGCCGGGGCAGTCGATGAGGATGAAATCGACCTCCTGTTCCATCCCGGCGACGGCGGCCGACAGCCGCCGGTCATGGATGTTTTCGCCGGGGTCAAGCTGGGCGTTCTCGATCTCGGGCAGGTCGCGGAATTCCGGCGTGGGCAGCTCCAGCCCTTCGCGCGCGCAGAAAGCGCGCCGGTTGTCCATGTAGCGGCCAAAGCTGCGCTGGCGCAGATCCAGGTCCAGCGCGCCCACCTTGTGGCCCATCCGGGCCAGCGCGGTGGCCACATGCATTGTGACGGTGGATTTGCCCGCGCCGCCCTTTTCGTTCCCGACAACGATGATATGCGCCATGTTCCGTTCCCCAGCGCGGATCAGACATTGTCCGCGTCTTGTTGTTTCACACCATATGTTGTGCAGGTTGCTATTGAAAGCCGTCAGCGGGGGCAAGCGCATCGGCAAGGGGCAATGTGTTGTTTTCGGGCACGCGCGATCGCGCGTGCCGGGCGCGGCCTATCGCAAGCCCCGGCCCCTGCGAATGGCATCGGGGCCGAAACGCTGACGGATCGCGTCGGTCGCGCGTTCGGCCTTGCTGCGCCTGGGGGCATCCGCGTCCAGCAGGTCGTCGGTGCGGTCCGCATCGCTGGCGTTGCTCAGCTCCGACAGGCCCACCCCGATCAGCCGGAATGGATGTTCCGCGCCGACCTGATCGAGCAGGTCGCGTGCCGCGCGATAGAGGCGGTGGGCCATCTGCGTCGACTCGCGCAGGGCGATGCGCCGGGTGATCAGGCTGTGGTTCGCGTGCTTCAGCTTCAGCGTCACCACCCGGCCGGCCAGTCCCTTGGCCTTGGCCCGGTCGGCGACCTTTTCGGCCAGCCGCCAGAGGTGCCCGTCCAGGATCTCGGGGTCAGAAGTATCCTCGAAGAAGGTGGTTTCGTTCGAGATGCTCTTGACCGGGGCATTTGCGGTGACCCGGCGCCGGTCCTCGCCCCGGGCGAGATGGAAAAGGCGCTCTCCGAAATTGCCGAACCGGGCGTTAAGGTCGCGCCTGGACCAGCGGCGCAGATCGGCGAAGCTGCGGATTCCCGCGCGCTCCAGCGCCGCCTGGCCGGCCGCGCCCACGCCCCAGATCATCCGGACCGGGCGGTTTTCCAGGAAATCCATCGTCTCGGCCCGCCCGATCACCGCGAATCCGCGCGGCTTGTCGAGATCCGAGGCGATCTTGGCCAGGAACTTGTTGTGCGAAAGCCCGATCGAGCCCGAAAGGCGCAACTCGCGCTCCATCCGCCGGATCAGCCGCGCCAGCATGACGGCCGGCGGATGGCCGTGCAGCCTTTCGGTGCCGGACAGGTCGAGAAAGGCCTCGTCCAGCGACAGCGGCTCGATCGCCGGGGTCAATTCCTCCATCATCGCGCGGATCTCGCGCGAGGCGGCGGCATAGGCCGCGCCGCGGGGCTTGATCACCACTGCCTCGGGGCAGAGCTTGAGCGCCTGGAACATCGGCATCGCCGAGCGGACGCCCTTTATGCGCGCGATGTAACAGGCGGTCGACACGACGCCCCGCCGGCCGCCGCCAATGATCACCGGCTTGTCGGCAAGCGCGGGATTGTCGCGCTTTTCCACCGAGGCATAGAAGGCGTCGCAATCCATATGTGCGATGGAAAGCGTGAGCAGTTCGCGATGGGCAACGATCCGCGGGCTGGCGCAGGCGGGGCAGCGGCGCGCGTCATCGAAGCTTTCCAGGCAGTCGCGGCAGAGGGCGGGCATGGCGATGCGTCCGTTGCGGCCTGCCCGGGTGATACCGCGTGGCGGCCCGCAGGTGTAGCGAAATTTCCGACCGCGCGTGGCCGGGGTCAGGGACGCGCCAGCTCTGCCGCGATGGATTGCGCCGCGGCGCGCGGGTCGTCGGCCTGCCAGACGGGGCGGCCCACGACGATGTGGTCGGCCCCGTCGGCAATCGCCTGCGCCGGGGTGGCCACGCGTTTCTGGTCGCCCATGGCGCTGCCGGCAGGGCGCACGCCGGGGGTGACGATCAGCTTGCCCTCGGCCTCGGGCAGGGCGCGGATCAGCGCGGCCTCCCGCGGCGAGGCGATCACCCCGTCGGCGCCGGCCGACAGGGCGCGGGCGGCGCGCTCCTGCACGATCTGGCTGATGTCGCCGGGCTTGATCAGGCTGGCGTCCAGATCGGCCCGGTCCAGCGAGGTCAGCACCGTCACCGCTAGGATCTTCATCGCCGATCCCCCCTTGCCGGTGGCGGCGGCACGCACGACATGCGGATCGCCATGCACGGTCAGGAAATCCAGGTCGAACTGCGCCAGGCCCCTGACCGCCGCCTCGACGGTGGCGCCGATGTCGAACAGTTTCATGTCCAGGAAGATGCGCTTGCCCTGCTCGTCCTTCAGCTCGCGCGCCAGCGCCAGGCCGCCCCCGCTCAGCATTCCCAGGCCGATCTTGTAGAAGGATGCGGCATCGCCGATCCGGGTGGCAAGCTCCAGCCCGACATGGGCGTTGGGAACGTCGAGGGCGACAATCAGGCGGTCATCGGGCATCGGGGTCTCCTGTTCGCCGCCCCTATTGGCGATCCGGCCGGGCCGGGTCAAGATCCGGCAGTGACCCGTTTTTCCGATCACGGATGCTTGAAAACGCATATCTCCGTCGCCACCTCATTTGTCGAAGACCCGGGCAGGGGCGTGCCGCGATGCGGGCGGCCGAGGGACCGGGGGCTTAACGAAAAGGAGAGATGACCGATGGACCTTGAGAAGTTCACGGAACGGTCGCGTGGTTTCATTCAGGCCGCACAGACCATTGCCATGCGCGAGAGCCACCAGAGGCTGGCGCCCGAACACCTTCTGAAAGCGCTGATGGACGACGATCAGGGGCTGGCGTCCAACCTGATCAAGCGCGCGGGCGGATCGCCCGAGCGGGTGCGCGAAGCGCTGGATCTGGCATTGTCGAAAATGCCCAAGGTCACCGGCGATGCGGGGCAGACCTATCTTGACCAGCAGACCGGCAAGGTGCTGGACGAGGCGGAAAAGATCGCGAAAAAGGCGGGTGACAGTTTCGTTCCCGTCGAACGGATCCTGACCGCGCTGACGATTGTCCGCTCGGGCGCCAAGGACGCGCTGGATGCCGGGGCCGTCACCGCGCAGAACCTCAACAGCGCGATCAACGACCTGCGCAAGGGCCGCACGGCCGACAGCGCGTCGGCCGAGGAAGGCTATGAGGCGCTCAAGAAATATGCGCGCGACCTGACCGAGGCCGCCGAACAGGGCAAGATCGACCCGATCATCGGCCGCGACGAGGAAATCCGCCGCGCCATGCAGGTTCTCAGCCGCCGCACCAAGAACAACCCCGTGCTGATCGGTGAACCGGGCGTCGGCAAGACCGCGATCGCCGAAGGCCTGGCGCTGCGCATCATCGATGGTGACGTGCCCGAGAGCCTGCGCAACAAGCGGCTGATGGCCCTCGACATGGGCGCCTTGGTGGCCGGGGCGAAATATCGCGGCGAGTTCGAGGAGCGCCTGAAGGCGATCCTGTCCGAAATCACCGCCGCCGCAGGTGAAATCATCCTGTTCATCGACGAGATGCACACCCTGGTCGGCGCCGGCAAGTCCGAAGGCGCGATGGATGCGGCCAACCTGATCAAGCCCGCGCTTGCACGGGGCGAGCTGCACTGCATCGGCGCCACCACGCTTGACGAGTATCGCAAGCATGTCGAAAAGGACGCGGCCCTGGCACGCCGGTTCCAGCCGGTGATGGTGGATGAGCCGACGGTCGAGGACACGATCAGCATCCTGCGCGGCATCAAGGAAAAATACGAGCTGCACCACGGCGTGCGGATCAGCGATTCCGCGCTGGTGGCGGCGGCGACCCTGTCGCACCGCTATATCACCGACCGCTTTCTGCCCGACAAGGCTATCGACCTGATGGACGAGGCGGCCAGCCGCCTGCGGATGGAAGTGGACAGCAAGCCCGAGGAGCTGGACCAGCTCGACCGGCAGATCCTGCAGCTTCAGATCGAGGCGGAAGCGCTGAAGAAGGAGGATGACGCCGCAAGTCGCGACCGGCTGGAGAAACTGGAAAAGGAACTTTCCGGGCTTCAGGAAACCTCGGCCGAGATGACGGCCAAGTGGCAGGCCGAGCGCGACAAGCTGGAAGGTGCACGCGAGTTGAAGGAACAGCTGGACCGGGCCCGCGCGGAACTGGACCACGCCAAGCGCGAGGGGAACCTGACCCGCGCCGGCGAACTGTCCTATGGCGTGATCCCCGAGCTTGAGCGCAAACTTGCCGAGGCCGAAGCGCAGGACGACGATTTCATGGTCGAAGAGGCCGTGCGCCCCGAGCAGATCGCGCAGGTCGTCGAACGCTGGACCGGGATCCCGACCTCGAAGATGCTGGAGGGCGAGCGCGAGAAGCTGCTGAAGATGGAAGAGGAACTCGGCCGCCGGGTCATCGGCCAGCGCGAGGCGCTGACCGCCGTCGCCAACGCGGTGCGCCGGTCGCGCGCCGGGCTGTCGGACGAGAACCGGCCGCTGGGCTCGTTCCTGTTCCTCGGGCCCACCGGCGTCGGCAAGACCGAACTGACAAAGGCGGTGGCCGAATACCTGTTCGACGACGACCAGGCGATGGTCCGGATCGACATGAGCGAGTACATGGAAAAGCATGCGGTCGCCCGGCTGATCGGGGCACCCCCGGGCTATGTCGGCTATGACGAGGGCGGCGCGCTGACCGAAGCGGTGCGGCGCCGTCCGTACCAGGTGATCCTGTTCGACGAGGTCGAAAAGGCGCATCCGGACGTTTTCAACGTGCTGCTCCAGGTGCTCGATGACGGCGTTCTGACCGACGGGCAGGGCCGGCATGTCGATTTCAAGCAGACTCTGATCGTGCTGACGTCGAACCTGGGCAGCCAGGCGTTGAGCCAGCTGCCCGACGGCGCCGATTCGGCACAGGCCAAGCGCGACGTGATGGAGGCCGTGCGGGCGCATTTCCGCCCGGAGTTCCTGAACCGCCTCGACGAGACGATCATCTTCGACCGGCTGAGCCGCGAAGACATGAATGGCATCGTCGATATCCAGCTGAACCTGCTTCAGAAGCGGCTTGCCGGCCGGAAGATCACGCTTGACGTGGATGCCAGCGCCCGGAAATGGCTGGCCGACGCGGGCTATGATCCGGTCTATGGCGCACGCCCGCTGAAGCGGGTGATCCAGCATCGCTTGCAGGATCCGCTGGCCGAACGCCTGCTGGCCGGCGACATTGCCGATGGCGACACGATCCCGGTTCGGGCCGGCGGCGACGGCCTGATCATCGGGGACCGGGTGGGCGCGACCCGCCGGGATCCCCCCGAGGACGTGGTCGTTCACTGAACAGCGGGAACGGGGGGCTTCGGCCCCCCGTTTCGTTTGCGCCGGGCGCCCGGTTTGACCCGGATGCGCGCCTGCGGCGCAAGATATCTTGCCCTACGGGCAGTATGAGGGGGCGCTGCCCCCTCTGGCACCCCCGGAGTATTTTCCCCGAGGGGAAGACATGGTGTCAGAGCGGCTGCCCGGTCATCAGCCGGGGCAGGTCGCCGTTCAGCCCGGCGGCCTCGCGGATGAAGGTGCGGCGCAGGCCGGGAACGGCGTTGACCAGGCCGAGGCCCAGATCGCGCGCGCCACGCAGCACCGGGTTGTCATTCGAGAACAGCCGGTTGAACCCGTCCGTGGCAAGCGCCAGCGTGGCCGTGTCCCAACGGCGCCAGCGCTGATAGCGTTCCAGCACGCCGATCGTCCCGATATCTTCGCCGCGGCGGTTCGCATGGACCAGCACCTCGGCCAGCGCGGCGATGTCACGAAGGCCGAGGTTCAGTCCCTGTCCGGCAATCGGGTGGATACCGTGCGCCGCGTCGCCGACCAGCGCCAGACGATCCTTCACGAGCGCATTGGCCAGGGTAAGCGTCAGCGGATAGGTGAAGCGTGCGCCGGCAAGTTCGATCGGTCCGAGGAAGTCGCCGAAGCGCGGGCGCAGCGCGGCGATATAGCCGGCATCGTCGAGCGCATGGATATGCGCGGCGGTCTCGTGGCTTTCGGTCCAGACGATCGAGGATCTGTTGCCCGGAAGCGGAAGGATGGCCAGCGGGCCCGGCGGCATGAAGAACTGATGCGCGATCGCGCGATGCGGGTTTTCATGGGCGACGGCGCAGACAAGTGCCGTCTGGCCATAATCCCGGCCGGTGCGCCGGATGCCGGCGCGTTGTGCCGTGCCGCTCTGGCGCCCGTCGCAGCCGGCAAGAACCCGCCCGCAGAGCGTCTTGCCCGAACCGAGCGTGATCGTTGTGCGGTACGCCTGGACATCCTGCGCGACGACGGTTTCGCCCGACAGGTGCCGGATTCGGGGCTCTTGGGCCATCGCGTCGAGAAGTGGGCGGCGCAGGAAACGATCCTCGATCATGAAGCCCATCGGGCCTTCCTCGATCTCGGCGTGATCGAAACCGAGCACGAAGGGCGCGGCCCCCGCCCCGGCATGGCCGTCGCTGATCTTTATCTCGCGGATCGGCTGGGCCTTGTCGGCGATATCGGGCCAGAGGCCGATCGCCCACAGCAGGCGCTGCGAACTGATTGCCAACGCATAGGCGCGGCCGTCGAACCGGGTTTCCTGCCGCTCGGCGAGCGGTAGCGCGTCGATCACCGCGACCGACAGCCCGTTCCGGGCCAGGGCCAGCGACAGCGCCGGGCCATTCAGCCCGCCGCCCACGATCAGCACATCGTAATCCTGTGTCATGCCCCGCAATATGCGCCTGTGGCCGGGATTGTCCATGCGGCGTCGGACCGCTACCGTTCCGGCAACCATGCGGGAGGCGGACATGAGCGATGAGTGGTTGAAGATGGGCGCGGCGGCACTGGGCCGTGCGATCGGGGCGGGCGAGATCGGCCCGGTGGCGCTGAGCCGGCATTTCCTGGATGCGATCGAGGCGCATCCGCTGGGCAAGCGCATCTATGCGCGGCTGACACCCGAACGCGCGATGGCCGAAGCCGCGGCCGCCGAGGGCCGCGCGCGGGCCGGCCAGCGGCTGGGGCCGCTCGACGGCGTGCCGGTCAGCTGGAAGGATCTGTTCGACACCGCGGGCGTGGCGACCGAGGCGGGATCGGCACTTCTGGCAGGGCGCGTGCCCGGCCGCGATGCCGAGGTGTTGCGCAATTCGACGGCGGCCGGGACGGTCTGCCTTGGCAAGACGCACATGTCCGAACTCGCATTTTCCGGGCTGGGGCTGAACCCGGTAACCGCCACCCCGCCCTGCGTCAATTTCGCCGATTCGGTTGCCGGCGGTTCGTCCTCGGGGGCGGCGACCTCGGTCGGTTTCGGCCTGGCGCCGATCGCCATCGGATCGGATACCGGGGGGTCGGTTCGGGTGCCGGCGGCCTGGAACGATCTGGTCGGGCTGAAGACCTCCGCGGGGCGGCTGTCCTTGGCCGGGGTCGTTCCCCTGGCCGCGCGGTTCGACACGGTGGGGCCGCTGGCGCGCAATGTCGAGGACGCGGCGTTGATGCTGGCGGCGCTGGAGGGACGGCGCGCGGCGGACCTGCGCGGCGCCGATCTGAAGGGGGCGCGGTTCCTGCTGTTGCAGACCGCGGCGCTGGAGGATGTCGCCGAAAGGCCGATGGCCGGGTTCGACCGGTCGGTCGAGCGGCTGCAACGGGCCGGCGCCATGGTCGAGCCGGGCACCGCCCCCGAGGTGGAAGAGGCGATGGCCCTGACCCCGGTTCTGTACGCGTCCGAGGCCTATGCCACATGGAAAGACACGATCGAGGCGGCGCCGGAAAAGATGTTCGCGCAGGTTCTGGAGCGGTTTCGCAGCGGGGCGCGGCATGGGGCGGTCGATTTCGTCGCGGCGTGGCAGAAGCTGGAGGCGTTGCGCGCCCTCTGGGCCGAGCGGATGGCCGGGTATGATGCGGCGATCCTGCCGACCACCCCCAACATGCCGCCGGATGCCGGACGGTTGATGCGCGACGAGGGCTATTACGTCACCGAAAACCTGCTGACGCTGCGCAACACGCGTATCGGCAACCTGATGGGCGGCGCATCGCTGACCCTTCCCACCGGCGTGCCTTCCACCGGGATCATGTTCCTGGGCCACCCCTGGGGGGAAGAGCGCCTGCTGCGCCTGGGGGCGGCGGCCGAGGCGGCACTGGCCTAAATGCCACAACTCTTGTTCGCAAGCGGCGGAATTCCGGGGCTTTTTGTGGACCGGGCGGGGGGATGTGGCTATGCTCGGCGCGAACGGGGCGATAACGATCCCGATTGACGAGGCAGAACAGCGGGTCCCATGACCTTTCCCGAGCGGTTTTCGAACCTGCCAGAATACGCATTTCCGCGGCTGCGGCGGCTTCTCGACGCATATGCGCCGGGCGGTGATGTCGTGCACATGACCATCGGCGAGCCACGTCACCCGTTTCCCGACTGGATGGCGGGGATCATTGCCGAGAATGTCGCCGGGTTCGGAAAATACCCGCCGAATGACGGCACCGGGGCGTTGCTGGACGCGATCGGTTCCTGGCTGAAGCGCAGGTTCGGCATCAGTGCGGACCCCGACCGCCAGGTCATGGCGCTGAACGGATCGCGCGAGGGGTTGTTCAACGCCGCGCTGGCGCTGTGCCCGGAAACCGTGCGCGGGGCGCGGCCGGCTGTTCTGATGCCGAACCCGTTCTACCAGGTCTATGCCGTCGCCGCGCTTGCCGCCGGTGCCGAGCCGGTCTTCGTGCCCGCGCGCTCCGAGACCGGCTTTCTGCCGGATTACGCCAGTCTGGATGCCGCGCTTCTGGATCGCGTGGCGATTGCCTATCTGTGTTCGCCGTCGAACCCCCAGGGGGCCGTCGCGTCGCGCGATTACTGGGCCGAACTGATCGGGCTGGCCGAGAAGCACGATTTCCGCATCTTCGCCGATGAATGTTATTCCGAGATCTGGCGCGATGCCGCGCCGGCAAGCGCATTGCAGGTGGCGGAGGAAATCGGGGCCGACCCGGAACGGGTGGTGATCTTTCATTCGCTCTCGAAACGGTCGAACATGCCGGGCCTGCGCTCGGGATTCGTGGCCGGCGGCCCGCAAGGCGTCGGGCGGATCAGGCAGCTTCGGGCCTATTCGGGTGCGCCGTTGCCGCTGCCGATCCAGGCGGCTTCGGCGGCGCTGTGGTCGGACGAGGCGCATGTCGATGCCAGCCGCGCGCTCTATCAGAAGAAATACGCGCTGGCGGACGAGATCTTTGCCGGTGTGCCGGGCTATCGTGGTCCGGCGGGCGGGTTTTTTCTGTGGCTGCCGGTCCCCGATGGCGAGGCCGCCGCGCTGAAGCTGTGGACGGAAACCGGCGTTCGGGTGTTGCCCGGGGCCTTTCTGGCCCGCGATGTCGGCGGGTCGAACCCGGGCAAGGGCTATGTCAGGGTCGCGATGGTGGCCCCGGACGACGAAACAAGACACGGGCTGACGCAGATCCGTGACAGTCTCTACAATTAAGGACGAGGGGCATGGCGTCATACCAGATGAAGCAGCGTGATCCGCTTTTCGACACCAACATGCAGGCCGCGATCGAGCGGCGCGGCAAGGAAGTTCTGGGCCTTGGCCTTCTGGTTCTGGCCGTGCTCTCGGCGATGCTGATCGGCTCTTATGTTCCCGAGGATCCGAGCTGGTTGTCGGCCACCGACGAACCGGCGGCGAACCTGCTGGGCCGGGTGGGGGCCTCCATCGCCTCGCCGCTGCATGTGATCGCCGGGATGGGGGCGTGGGGCTTTCCGGTGGTCTTTGGCGTCTGGGGGCTGCGCTTCGTCCTGCACCGGGGCGAAGAGCGCGCCCCGGGGCGGGCGATCTTTGCCCCGATCGCGATCGCGCTGGCCTCGGTCTATGCCGCGACACTGACCCCGACCTTCGGCTGGGAACATGAATTCGGCATGGGCGGGCTGTTCGGCGACACGGTGCTTGGCGCGGTTCTCAGCGGCTTGCCGCTCGACCCTGCGCTGGGGCTGCGGGTCGTCGCCGGGCTGGTCTTTTTCGCGATGCTGGGCATGGCCCTGTTCGTTCTCGGTTTCGACCGGCCCGAGCTGGCCTGGCTGGGCCGGTTCCTGCTGTTCGGGTTGCTTCTGGCCTTCGACGCGCTGATGCGGCTGTTGGGGCATGGGGCGCGGCGCGCGGCAAGCGGGGCCGTGGCATTGAACGAGCGGCGCCGGCATCGGCGCGCCGATCCGCATATGTCAGAGCCGTCAGACGGCCCCGTGGTCCATCGCCCGCCGACCACGGACGTCGCATCGCAAGACACGAGCGATGATCCGGCCCCCGCCCGTGCCGGGCTGCTGGCACGGCTTCCCGGCCTGATCCGGCGTGTCCCCGATCCGCAGCCCGAACTGGTCGAGCCTGAATTGCACTCCTCGGCAGACGACATTCGCCCGGTATCCGAGGACCGCATCAAGGCGCGTATCGCCGACGTGATCCGGAACCGGGCGCGGCAGGGTGCGCCGGCGACCGCCGCGATCCGCCCCGAACCGCCGCTGCAATCCTGGCGGGCCGAGCCGCGGCTGACCGGCGATTCGGGTGTCGCGGCGCAAGCCGTGGCACGGCGCAACGCGCCCAAACCGCTGATCGCGCAGGGCGCCCCGCAAGCTGCCCGGCCGGGGCCGTCCGCCGTCCCGCCGCGGCCAGAGCTGACGCGCGAGGAAGATGCGCCGCTTGTGCTGGATCGCGAGGAAACCATCGACAACCTGACGACCCCGCCGGAAACCGCCTTTTCACCGCCGGTGAGCGAGCCGCGCAAGGTGGTTCAGCACGCACCCAGGAAGACGTTCCAGCCCTCGCGCCAGGCCCGGCAGGAGGCGCAGCCGGATCTGCAATTCGACGATCGGGCCACCGCGTTCGAGCATCCGCCGCTGAACCTGCTGACCAATCCGGTCAATATCCAGCGGCTGCATCTTTCCGACGAGGCGCTGGAAGAGAATGCGCGGATGCTGGAGAATGTGCTGGACGACTACGGTGTGAAGGGCGAGATCGTCAGCGTTCGCCCCGGCCCCGTGGTCACGATGTACGAACTGGAACCGGCGCCGGGCCTCAAGGCCAGCCGGGTGATCGGGCTGGCCGACGATATCGCGCGCTCGATGTCGGCGCTGTCGGCGCGCGTCTCGACCGTGCCGGGGCGCAGCGTGATCGGCATCGAACTGCCCAATGCGAGCCGTGAAAAGGTGGTCCTGCGCGAAATCCTGTCGGCCCGCGATTTCGGCGACAGCAACATGAAGCTGCCGCTTGCGCTGGGCAAGGATATCGGCGGCGATCCGGTGGTGGCGAACCTGGCCAAGATGCCGCATCTGCTGATCGCGGGCACCACCGGCTCGGGCAAGTCGGTGGCGATCAACACCATGATCCTGTCGCTTCTCTACAAGCTGACGCCGGATGAATGCCGGCTGATCATGATCGATCCGAAGATGCTGGAACTTTCGGTCTATGACGGCATCCCGCATCTTCTGTCACCCGTTGTCACCGACCCCAAGAAGGCGGTCGTCGCCCTGAAATGGGTGGTCGGCGAGATGGAGGAACGCTATCGCAAGATGTCCAAGATGGGCGTGCGCAACATCGAGGGGTATAACGGCCGGGTGCATGACGCGCTGGAGCGCGGCGAAATGTTCAGCCGCACCGTCCAGACCGGTTTTGACGACGAAACCGGCGAACCGGTGTTCGAGACCGAGGAATTCGCACCCGAAACGATCCCCTATATCGTGGTGATCGTCGACGAGATGGCCGACCTGATGATGGTGGCCGGCAAGGAGATCGAGGCCTGCATCCAGCGCCTGGCCCAGATGGCGCGGGCATCCGGCATTCACCTGATCATGGCCACGCAGCGCCCCTCGGTCGATGTCATCACCGGCACCATCAAGGCGAATTTCCCGACCCGGATCAGTTTCCAGGTCACATCGAAGATCGACAGCCGCACCATCCTGGGCGAGCAGGGCGCCGAACAGTTGCTGGGCATGGGCGACATGCTCTACATGGCCGGCGGGGCACGCATCACCCGCGTTCATGGCCCCTTCGTCTCGGACGAGGAGGTCGAGGAGATCGTCAATTTCCTCAAGGCCTATGGCCCGCCCGATTATGTGGGTGGCGTGCTCGACGGGCCGGACGAGGACAAGGAGAGCGATATCGATCTGGTGCTGGGCCTGTCCTCGGGCGGCAACACGGACATGGAGGATGCGCTTTACGACACGGCCGTTGCGATCGTCCTGAAGGACCGCAAATGCTCGACATCCTATATCCAGCGCAAGCTGGCGATCGGCTATAACAAGGCCGCGCGCCTGGTCGAACAGATGGAAGAACAGGGCGTGGTCAGCCGGGCCAACCATGTCGGCAAGCGCGATATCCTGGTGCCCGAGCAGCAATGATGCCGTCGTCGCCTTTTCGTGAGTATCGGGCAGGTGAAATTCGCGCGGCCGGTGCCTAGATTGATCTCATGATCATGATTCGCACCCTGGTTCTTGCCCTTGCCGCCGCGCTCTGCGCCGGTTCCGCCTCGGCCGAGGCGAAGATTCCGCTTGCCCGGATCTCGGCCTATCTGAACAGCTTCGTCACCGCGAAGGCGGAGTTCACCCAGGTCAATGGCGACGGCACGATTTCCACCGGAACCCTGTTCATCAAGCGGCCGGGCCGGGCGCGGTTCGAATATGCCCCGCCCAACGATGCGCTGGTGATCGCCGGCGGCAGCCAGGTGGCGATCTACGATCCCAAGTCGAACCAGCCGCCCGAGCAATATCCGCTTTCCCGGACCCCGCTGAACATCATCCTGGCGCGCAATGTCGCGCTGTCGAACGAACGGATGGTCGTCGCGCACAGCAGCGACGGCACGACAACCTCGGTCGTGGCGCAGGATCCCGAACATCCCGAATACGGCAATATCCGCCTGGTCTTTACCGACGACCCGGTGCAGTTGCGTCAATGGGTGATCACCGACAATGCCGGGGGTGAAACCACCGTGATCCTGGGCGACATGACGACCGGGGTGGATCTGCGCTCCAGCCTGTTCAATATCGTTCTGGAAACGCAAGAACGCATGCGTCAGTAAGCCTCGCGCGCCTCAGCGGCAGCGGGCCAGTTGCGCGCGATATGTTTCCGCGCGGGCGGCGACCTCATCGGCAACGCGCAGCAGCCAGCCTTTCCGGTTATAGCTGCGGTCGTCGAACCCGGCGTGCCCCTCGTGATAGGCGAGATACTGGTTGCGGGCGTCGTTCAGCCCCACGCCGTTGCGGCGCCGTGTCTCGTTCATGTACCAGCCCATGAAATCCGTCGCATCCTCGATCCGGTCACGCCGGGCAAAGCGGTTTCCGGTGGAGTTCCGGTAATCGTCCCAAGTGCCATCCAGTGCCTGCGAATATCCGTAGGCAGAGCTCTGGCGCCCCATCGGGATCACGCCCAGGGCGAATCGCAGCGGCGTGCGCGCATCCCCGTCGAACCGGCTTTCCTGATAGATCGTCGCCATCTGGACGTGAATCGGCACGTCCCAGCGCCGCTCGGTCGCACGGAAGGCACGCTTGTATTGCGGACGCTGGTCCAGAATGCTGCAGGCATTGTCCAGGTTGCGCGGCGGGCGCATGTCACCACCGCCGCACCCGGCCAGCACAACGAATATCGCCACGCGAAGAAGTCTGCTCATCTGCCTCTCGCATTCTTGTGTTTTCCCGAAGGATACGAGAAAGCGCCGTTTCGATCAAACGATGACCGGCGCGGTCAGATCAAAAATCCGAGGGTCAGCGGAATCACCACCACCGAAAGCAGCGTCGAGACCACCACCAGGCCGGCAACGGCATCGCCATCCGCGCCGTATTTTTCCGCCAGCAGGTAGGATGTGACCGCGACCGGCGTGACAAGTTGCAGCACCAGCACCGCAAAGGCCACCGGGGGCAGCGCGAACCACCGGCCGACCGCCCAGCCCACCAGGATGCAGATCGCCGCCTTGAGCAGCGACAACCAGGCCGCACGCCCCAGCCGGCCGGGGTGCAATCGCGCCACGGCCACGCCCAGGGTGATCAGCATCACCGGGATTGCCATTTGCCCGATCAGCTCCAGCGTGTTGGTCAGGAAGACCGGCGTTTGCCAGCCTTGCCACAGAAACACCCCGCCCAGCAGGGTGCCGGCGACCATCGGCTCTTTGAGCACCTTCAGCGGAGAACCGCCGCCGGAGACCAGCCAGATCCCGAAGGTGAAGGAATATATCGCCATGACCGCGAAAACGACGACGGCATATCCCAGCCCTTCATCCCCGAACGCGAACAGCGCCAGCGGCAGGCCCATGTTCCCGGTATTGCCGAAGATCAGCGGCGCCAGATAGCTGCGCCGGTCCAGCCGCGCCACGGTGATCACCGCCAGGAACGCCAGGGTAAGGACCCCGTAAGAGACCAGGGCGGCCAGCGACAGCGTCGTCAGCGCGACGGGGTCGACCTCGGTCTGCATCAGCGCGGTGAAGATCAGGCAGGGCACCGAAAGCGTCATCGCCAGCCGAGTGACGAATTCCACCCGGTATTCGAACCCGAGTTTTACCCAGGCGAAACCGATCGCGGCCAGGATGAACACGGGCGCGACGATTTCCAGCACTGTCAGGGCTATGATCACACAGTGTTTCCCTGTTTTTCCGGGCCGTGGATGGACATTTGCCACCGGAACGCATTACTAACGGGACCCGGGGGTTGCAATGACATGCTGAAGACGCACGCGAAATATCATATTGGCCAGGTGGTCCGGCATCGGAAGCATCCGTTCCGGGGCGTTGTCTTTGATGTGGATCCGACGTTTTCCAATTCGGAAGAATGGTATGCGGCCATCCCCGAGGATAGCCGCCCGTCGAAGAACCAGCCCTTTTATCACCTCCTGGCCGAAAACGACCAAAGCTACTATGTCGCCTATGTGTCCGAGCAGAACCTGCTACCGGACGATACAGGCGAGCCGGTGGACCACCCCGATCTGCCCGACCTTTTCGGGGATTTCGAGGACGGCCACTATCCGCTGCATTTCCAGTTGAACTAGGTCCCGGGCCCATGCCCGGCGCAAGTTGAAGGAGGTGGTCGACCGCGATGGCGGCGTGCTGGAAACACGCCTCTGGCGCAACGATCACCGCCGGCCATCGGCAAGGCCGCATCGACAAACTCCTGCCCTGGATTTCCCCCGTCAAGCTGACACTGCGGGGGCCGCAGCCGCCGCTTGCCCATCTATGACCGCTTTGCCCCTTCGGCGCGCGCGGCCTGACCGGACAGGACAGACGAGTCACAAGAGGCCGCACCGTTGGCGGCGAAATCCTGCGCCACGTCGCGCGCGGCCTTGCCCCGGAGCAGGTTATACGCCGCGTCGGTCTGGCCCGGCACCGCCGGGCAATGCACCAGAGTCGCGCCGTTTGCAAAGACCACCTGATCGGTATCGAAGATCGGGTTCACCACCTCCAGCGGGCCATCCGGGCGCTTCCGTTCGATCCCCAGCATGCCGTCAAGCGCCTTGATCGGGATCAGGACAAAGGGGTCGCCGTAAAGCTGTTCCGCAAGGTCGGATTCGACCAGGAGGTTCAGATCGGGCGGCAAAAGCACCGGCGAGCGGTTGCCCAGCACGCCGCGCGGCACATCCAGCGGCCAGGTCAGTTCGGGGCTCGGGCCCTTTTGCGCCCACATCTGCCGCCGTTGCACCCCACGCAAGGGTTTCAGCCCGGCGTCGAAGGTCAGCACCAGCGTCCCCGCGACCAGCCGTTCGACCGGGCACCACCCCTCTGGCGTCGCCACCACGGCTGCCTGCGTCAGGCCGCCAGATCGCGGCGCAACCCGGTCCGGACTTTTCGACCCGCCGAAAGGCGGCTTCCATGGCACCCGCATCAACCTGCCTCGTTCTGGTCGTGGTGGCACGCCCCGGCTTCTGCCTGGCGCGCCGGTGCAGAAGACCCTGCCAGATGGCCAGAATTTCGGCATCATGCGACATATATTGTGGCATTGGTGACCCCCGGCCCGAGAACTGCCCGACGGCGTACGGATTGCCCCGGATTTGACAACAATCCGAAGGATCACTCGAAGCGATAGCCGAACCGGGCGATATCCTCGGCGGCAAGGATCGCGACCCGTTCGGCATCGGCCGTGCTGTAATAGCTTCGGTAATCGCGGCGCCGGGGCGAGGCATTCCGGCGCGGAATGTCATCCAGCCGCAGGCCCAGATGCGCGCGCACCGGGGCGAGATCCCTGTCGAGATGTTCCAGCCGCACGAAGGCGCTGCACCGCTCGACCCCGGTCGCGTCGCGCATGTAGTGGCCGTAACTGTCGGCCCCGAGCGTGGCCTGCGTGTGCGGCGCGTTCAGAAAATCGCTGAAATCATGCGACCTTGCCAGCTCGACGGCGGGGTGCGCGAAGCTCTGGCATTGCAGCCAGTGATAATAGCTGACCACGCGATCCCACGGGTTGCGCACCAGTGTGAAGTTGAAAAAGCCGGTGATCTCTGTCGGCGTCACCAGGCCGTCGATATCGCCAAGCCGCGAATGTTTCCAAAGCCGCCCGCGCGTCTGCACGCCGGCAAGGCGCCGCTTGCGGCGCCGCGCCTTGGGCGTGTCGCCGATCAGAAGGTCATCTGCCAGCGCATGCGCCTCCAATGCCTGCGCAAGCGCGGTGCCGCCGGTCTTGGGGATGTGAACGAAGATGAAGCGACGCCCGCGCGAAATGATCATGGTGCCAGCCTACCGCGGGCGTGCCACGAACGCCAAGATGCGTTTGCCTCTTTTCATCCGTCTCCGGCATCGCCAATATCCCGGCACTGGACAGGGAGGAAAGCATGGGCTGGCTTGCCGACGAAACCGGGCTGGAGAAATGCGCGGCGAACCATGTTCCGCTGACTCCGCTGTCGCATCTGAACCGTGCGGCCGATGTCTTTCCACAGGTACAGGCGCTGGTGGATCGCGGGCACAGCTTCACCTATGCTCAGATGCATGAACGGGTGACACGCCTGGCCGCCGCGCTCGCCGATCACGGCGTCGCGCCGGGGGATGTCGTTGCCACCCTGCTTCCCAACATTGCCGCCCAGGTCGAGGCGCATTTCGGCGTGCCCGCCTGTGGCGCGGTTCTGAATACGATCAACACGCGGCTCGAGGCCGAAACCGTGACCTACATCCTGTCGCATGGCGGGGCCAGGGTGCTGCTGTGCGACAGCACGCTTCTGCCCCTGGCCGAGGATGCCGTATCGCGCGTGGGCGCGGATTCCGCGCCAGAGATAATCGAGGTCGCCGACCACCAGGCCGGGAATTTTCCAGGGGGGAAATACACCGAATACGAGGATCTCCTGGCCGGTGGCGACCCGGGCTTTCGCTGGGTGATGCCCGAAGACGAGTGGGAGAGTATCGCGCTCAACTACACGTCCGGCACCACCGGGCAGCCCAAGGGCGTGGTCTATCACCACCGCGGCGCCTATCTTTCGACCATGGGTCAGATCATTTCCTGGCGGATGGTCATGCACCCGCGGCTTCTGACCATCGTGCCGCTGTTTCATTGCAACAGCTGGTGCCACCCCTGGATGATGCCGGCGCTTGGCGGCACGACCATCTGTTGCCGAGACATCACCGCGAAAAACATCTATCACGCGATCTCTGTCGATGGGGCGACGCATTTCGGCGGCGCACCGATCGTCCTGAACGCCATCGTCAATGCCAAGGAATCGGACCGGATGCCGTTCAATCATGTGGTCGAGGTCTTCACCGCCGGCGCGCCGCCAGCGGCCGCGACCCTGGCACGGATCGAGCCATTGGGCTTCAACGTCACGCAGGTCTACGGGCTGACCGAAACCTATGGGCCCGCCACCGAATGCACCTGGCAGGAAGATCGGTGGGGGGCACTGGCGCAGGCGGACCGCGCCGCGATCAAGGCCCGCACCGGGGTTGCCATGCCGATGCTGGAAGAAGCCACCGTTCTGGATCAGGACATGGCCCCGGTGCCGCGCGACGGCGAAACCAGCGGCGAGATCATGATGCGCGGGAATATCGTCATGAAGGGCTATTACAAGAACGCCGAGGCGACCCGTGCAAGTTTCCAGGGCGGCTATTTCCACTCGGGCGACGTGGCCTTCCGCCATCCCGACGGCTATATCAAGATCACCGATCGCGCCAAGGACATCATCATTTCGGGTGGCGAGAATGTCAGCTCGGTCGAGGTCGAAGGCGTGTTGATGCACCACCCCGCCGTCGAGCTGTGCGCGGTGGTCGCCAAGCCGGACGAGACCTGGGGCGAGGTGCCCTGCGGCTTTGTCGAACTGCGCGCGGGGGAAACCGTGTCGGAAGAGGCGCTGATCGCTTTCTGCCGCGCGCATCTGGCCGGGTTCAAGACGCCCAAGCGGATCGTCTTTGCCGAATTGCCAAAGACGTCCACCGGCAAGATCCAGAAATTCGAACTGCGGCGGATCGCGCAGGGCCTGACGGATTGACGCGACGCGGCCACAACATTGTGGTCTTTCCTGCAAGACGATAGCATGATGTGGTTCGAACAGATCAGACGGCAGGAACACGGCCGCGATGACGGCGCTTTCACGATATCAAAGGCTCGAATGCCCCGGCCTCTGGCGCGAGGCGCCCGGCGCACAGCGCCGCGACGTCATCGTTTCCTTCGGCGATGCCTCGCTGGTGATCAGCGATCATAACGACGCGGCGCTGGCGCATTGGTCGCTGGCCGCCGTCGAGCGATGCAATCCCGGAAGCCTGCCGGCCCGTCTCGTTCCCGGCCCCGAAAGCGGCGAAGAGCTTGAGATCGAGGACGAGACGATGATTGCCGCGATCGGCACGGTCATCGCGGCGATCGAGCGCGCCCGCCCCCGGCCGGGGCGGCTGCGCCAGATCGTGCTGGGCTCGGCGCTGGCGCTGGTGATCGGGTTGCTCGTGTTCTGGATGCCCGGCGCCCTGCGTCGCCACACGGCCGAGGTCGTGCCGCCCACGGTCCGCGACGAGATCGGTCGGCAATTGCTGGCCCGTATCGGCCGCATTGCCGGCCCGCCATGTCACAACAGCGCCGGAGACCGGGCGCTTGCCAGGATGGGCGCCTGGCTGCTGCCCGCAGACGTTCCGCCGCCGGTTGTCCTGCCCGGCGGCGCAGTCATGGCGACGCATCTTCCCGGCGGAACCGTGCTGTTGAATCGCAGCGTGATCGAGGATCATCAGGATATTGCCGTGACCGCCGGTTTCATCCTGGCCGAAAGGGCCCGCGCCGAGCTGAACGATCCACTGTTGCAGATGCTGCGCGCGACCGGGCCGATCGCCACCTTCCGGCTGCTGACCACCGGCATGATGTCGGACAAGACACTCGACGACTATGCCCGGACGATCCTGACGCAACGGCCCGCGCCGGTGCCGCAAAAGGCGCTGCTTGATCATTTCGCCGCGGCCGGCGTGCCGACGGCCCCCTATGCAAGGGCGCTGGACCCGTCGGGCGAAACCCGGTCGGGGCTGATCGTCGCCGATCCGCTCGGCGACGGTGATGTTTCGCCGGGGCTGTCAGACGCCGATTGGGTGCGGCTGCAGGGCATTTGCGGCGGTTGACCGGCAGACACGACAACGCCCCGCCAAAGTATCGACGGGGCGTTGCGCACTGCCCGGTTTCCTATCTGCGCAGGAATGCGTCCCGGTAGCCCGCCACTCTTGCGGCCGCGAGCGCGGCCTGAATCTCTTCGCCGGACCCGAGCGGCCCGACCTGCACCCGTTGCAGCGACCGCCCCCCGGATACGACCGGGGTAACATCCACCGGCAGACCCGCGTCGCGCAGCCGTGCAAGCGCGCGGCGGGTATTGGCGGCCTCGCCGAAGACGCCGACCTGGATGAAACGGCCACTCGCAACGCGACTTTCCACCGGCATCGCCTTGGTGGACATGACCTGGTCTGGCCGCACCGACGGCGCCGGCCGCGGCTGGCGTTTCACATAGGCCGCCACCAGACGGCGCGGAACCGTATCGGTCCAGATCCGGCGCATCGCCGCCTCGCCGTCCGGCGTGCCCTGCGCACGCCGCGGGTTCAGCCGCCCATCCTTCCAGGCGGGCTCATAGCCATGCGGTATCGCCACCTTTACCGGCGCCGGCGGCGCGGGGCGGTTGACGGTCAGCGACAAGGGCCTGGGCGACGGTTCTGCATCGGCCGGCTCCGGCTTCGGGCCGCAGCTGACCTCGATCGCTTTGCCGATATCCATATGGCGGGCCGACAGAATGGCCCCGCCGCCGCAAAGGTTTTCCGCGGCGGCCGTATACCAGGGGTCACTCTGCCGGGGCTCGGCGGGCCTGCGCGCGGGCGCCGGCGCGGACGCGGTTTCGGGGGGCGGGATCTCGCCGCAGCGAACCGCCACCGCGGCGCCATCGCGGACATAGCGGGCCGAGCGGATCTCGGCGGCACCGCAGGCATCCTGCGCCCTGGCTTCGGCGATTGCCGTCCGTTGCCGCGGCGTGGCGCGGGCCCGGGGCTGCGCCATGCCTGTCACGGGTTGCGCTGCGGGTTTGCGTTCTGCCACAGGGGACGGTGCGGCGGTGGGATCGGCCGGGGGCGCCGGTTTCGCCACCGCGACCGGACTGGGTGCAGGCGGCGGCGTCGGCGCGGCCGCGAATGTCGGCTTGAAACCGCACAGCACCTTGCGATCACGCGACAGGCGCGGAATCCACTGCACCTGGCCGCCAAACCCCGCGCGCACATAAACGCATCCGCGGCTGTCGATATACTGACGGTCGCTGTAGCCGGGTGGCGGCGTTTCCGCCGGGCCGTCGTCGCTGCTCAGGGTCCGAGCTTGTGTGATGCCTGCCTGAAGGGCGACCGCGAGGGTCATAACCGACAACAGTTTATACGCTCGCATTTCAATCCCCACAAAATCTTGGGGAATGATGCCGAATCATCCACAATCAGTAAAGCGAAATCTACCTTATTTCGTGCCGAACATCCGATCACCCGCATCCCCTAGGCCTGGGACAATATATCCATGGTCGTTCAGCTTTTCATCCACAGATGCTGTGACGACCGGCACGTCCGGATGTGCCTGGTGCATCCGCTCGACACCTTCGGGTGCGGCCAGAAGGCAGACGAAGCGGATATTGGTGGCGCCGGCCTGTTTCAGCAGGTCGACCGCCGCGGCCGAGGAATTTCCGGTTGCCAGCATCGGATCGACGACGATCACCACGCGGTCGTTCAGCCCCTCGGGCACCTTGAAGTAATATTGCACCGGCTGAAGCGTCTTTTCATCGCGATAAAGGCCGACAAAGCCCACGCGCGCCGATGGGATAAGGTCCAGGATGCCGTCCAGCAACCCGTTGCCGGCCCGCAGGATCGAGATCAGCGCCAGCTTCTTGCCCGCCAGTATCGGCGATTCCATTTCTTGCAGCGGTGTCTCGATACTGGTGTTGGTCAGCTTCAGATCCCTGGTCACCTCATAGGCCAGCAGGTGCGAGATTTCGCGCAACAGCCGGCGAAAGCCGGCGCTGGCCGTATCCTTGTCGCGCATCAGGGTCAGCTTGTGCTGCACGAGCGGGTGTCGAACGACAGTCAGGTGATCAGGCATCGTTTTGCTCCAGGCGGGTGGTCAGGGTCTTCCGGGTGGTTTCATCACAGAACGCGGCGGCGGCGGCAATCCTGTTGAACGGGCGAAATCCCGTATCATGCCAGCCGATGGCCCGCGCCAGGCGATCGCATTCGCGGTGCGGCGTCGCGCGACAGAATGCCAAAGGGCCGGTCGAGACCGCAACCGTCGCGCCGCGTTCCGGCACGGCGCGGGTCAGGCGAAGCGCGACCCTTGTCGATTGTCGCCGGCTCATCGCGCGTGCCTGCCGAGGTCCAGATGCGCGGCAACGATATCGGCCACCCCGGCAAGGTCGATCAGGCCCAGCCCGCCCGCGCCCGGGCCATGCGCCAGAACGGGAACCCGTTCGCGGGTGTGGTCGGTGCCGGGCCAGGTCGGGTCATTGCCGTGATCGGCCGTGAACAGGATCAGGTCATCCTTGCGCGCGCGGTCGAAAAGCGCGGGCAATTGCGCATCGAACCATTCCAGCGCGCGGGCATAGCCGGCAACGTCGCGGCGATGCCCGTACAGGCTGTCGAATTCCACGAAATTGGCGAATGTCAGGCTGCCCGTTTCGGCATCGTCCAGCAGATCGGCCATATGCTGCATCAACCTTGCATCCGGTCCCTTGCGCAGATCGTCGATGCCCTGCATCGAGAAGATGTCGCCGATCTTTCCCACCGCATGCACCCGGCGCCCCGCGGCCCGGGCCCAGTCGCACAGCGTGGGGCCTGGCGGGGCGATGGCAAAGTCGCGGCGGTTCGCGGTCCGGACGAACCCCCTGTCCGGATCGCCGGTGAAGGGACGGGCGATCACCCGGCCCACCTTCATCGCGTGCAGCATGGGCGCAAGCGCCGCGCAAAGGTCGAGAAGCCGTTGCAGCCCGAAGGTCCGCTCATGCGCGGCAATCTGGAACACGCTGTCGGCCGAGGTATAGCAGATCGGCTTGCCGCTGCGCATATGTTCGGCGCCCAGCTCCTGCACGATGGCGGTGCCCGAGGCGTGGCAATTTCCCAGGATGCCATCGCTGCCCGCCAGGCGGCAGACCGCGGCCACAACGTCGTCGGGAAAGGCCGGGATCCGGCGCGGAAAATAATGCCATTTCCACGGCACCGGAACCCCGGCCAGCTCCCAATGCCCCGAAGGCGTGTCCTTGCCCGCGGAAACCTCGGTGGCCGCGCCCCACAGGCCCCGTGGTATCGTCCACAGGCCGGGCGCAACGGCGCCCGAGGCAAGCGTGATCGCCGCGCCAAGGCCCAGCCGGTCCAGATTCGGCAGGCTGAGCGGGCCGCTGCGCCCGTCCTCGGCCCGGCCGTCGGCGCAGGCCTGGGCGATATGCGCAAGCGTGTTGGCGCCGCTGTCGGGAATGCCCGCATTGTCGAACGCACCGGCATCGGGCGCACCACCGCAGCCGACGGAATCCATCACCACCAGAAAGGCGCGTGGCATCAGCGCAACCGCCGGTGCACCAGCGGCGGAACCGCCGGCGCCACCGGGCCGATCCGATAGGCCGCGCGCACCTCGGCCTCGGCCCGGTCGGCGGCGTCCGGATCGGCCGCATGAATCAGCGCCAGTGGCAGATCGGCCGTCATCTGTTCGCCAAGCGGTGCCAGTTCGGACAGGCCGACCGAGGGGTTGATCCGTTCACCGCCGCGCTTGCGCCCGCCGCCCAGCCCCACCACCGCCATTCCCAGCGCATGGCAGTCGATCTCGGTGACGAACCCGGCCGCGCCCGCCGTGACCTCGCGCACCACCGGCGCCGAGGGCAGCCGGTCGGGCCAGCGTTCCACGAAATCCACCGGCCCGCCAAGTTCGGCCACCATCTCGCCAAAGCGTTCGGCGGCGGCGCCGCTGTCCATCGCATCGGCGATGCGCCCGGCCCCGTCCGCGGCATCGGCGGCCAACCCGCCCAGCGCCAGCAGCTCGCCACCCAGCGCGCAGGTCAGATCCCACAGCGCCGGGGTGACGCCAGAGCCTGTCAGCGTCTCCATCACCTCGATCACTTCCAGCGCGTTGCCGGCCGCGGCAACCAGCGGCTGGCTCATGTCGGTGATCAGCGCGGTGGTCATGCAGCCCGCGCCCTGTGCCGTCTCGACCAGGGCCTCGGCCAGGTCCTCGGCCTCGTCCATGTGTTTCATGAACGCGCCCGAACCGACCTTGACGTCCAGCACCAGCCCCTCCAGCCCCGCGGCCAGTTTCTTGGACAGGATCGAGGCGGTGATCAGGTCGATGCTTTCGACCGTGCCGGACACGTCGCGGATCGCATAGAGCCGCTTGTCCGCCGGCGCGATCTCGGCCGAGGCGCCGACGATGGCGCAACCGATGCTGGCCGTGACCTGGCGCAGACGCTCTATCCCGACTTCGGCCTGATAGCCCGGAATCGCCTCGAGCTTGTCGAGCGTCCCGCCGGTATGGCCCAGCCCCCGCCCCGAGATCATCGGCACATAGGCGCCGCAGACCGCCAGCGCCGGGGCCAGCAGCAAGGATACGCAATCGCCGATTCCGCCGGTCGAATGCTTGTCCAGCACCGGCCCCGGCAGGTCCCATTCCATCACCAGGCCGCTGTCGCGCATGGCGCGGGTCAGGGCTACCCTTTCGGGTTTTTCCAGGCCGTTCAGCAGCACCGCCATCGCAAAGGCCCCGGCCTGTGCGTCACTGACCCCACCATCGGCCAGCCCCTTGGCGAACCATTCGATTTCATCGCCGGTCAACGGCTGTTCGTCCCGCAATTTCGCGATGATGACGCGCGCGTCCATTCCTGTCAGGCCTCCAGGTGATCCGGGCCGAAGGCCCCGGGAAGAAGCTCGCCCACGCTCATCGTCTTTTGCTCCGCCCCGAGCGTGGACATGGTGACCGGAACGTCCGGCGCGGCGAATTCCGCCAGTCTCTGGCGGCACCCGCCGCAGGGCGACACCGGCACCGGGCTGTCGGCAACGATCGCCACCTCGACGATCCGGTATTCGCCCGCGGCGCACATCGCGGCGATCGCGCCCGCCTCGGCGCAAGTGCCTTCGGGATAGGAAATGTTCTCGACATTGCAGCCGGAAAAGATCCCGCCCGCGGCACCGCGGACCGCCGCGCCGACCTTGAAGCCCGAATAGGGCGCATGGGCGTTTTCGCGCACCGACAGCGCGGCATCCAGAAGCCTCATGTCGCAACCTCCCTTGCAGCACTGTGCGGCCGGGGGCAGGCCGATGCAAGCCTGCCCGCCCGGTGCCTGCCGTTACCGCCCCGCGAAACGCCGCCCCGCGGGATGGCGGCCGGGGCCGTCGCCGGGAAACTTCGCCTTGCACGGGAACCTGCCGGACCGTATCACGGAAACGGCTTTTGGTTTAACACTAAACCATATTCCGGGAGGGGCCATGACCGACACCACGAACCGATCCGCCCGCGAAGCGGCGCTGGACTATCACGCGCACCCCAAGCCCGGAAAACTGGAAATCCGCGCGACCAAACCGCTTGCCAATGGCCGCGATCTTGCGCGCGCCTATTCCCCGGGCGTGGCCGAGGCCTGTATCGAGATCCGCAACGACCCGAAAACCGCAGCCGATTACACCACGCGCGGCAACCTGGTTGCCGTGGTCACCAATGGAAGCGCGGTGCTGGGTCTTGGCAATATCGGCGCGCTGGCCAGCAAGCCGGTGATGGAGGGCAAGGCCGTCCTGTTCAAGAAATTCGCCGATATCGATTGCTTCGACATCGAACTCGACGAATCCGATCCCGAACGGCTGGCCGATATCGTCTGCGCGCTGGAGCCCACCTTTGGCGCGATCAACCTGGAGGACATCAAGGCCCCCGATTGTTTCATCGTCGAACGTATCTGCCGCGAGCGGATGAATATCCCCGTCTTCCACGACGACCAGCACGGCACCGCGATCGTGGTCGGCGCGGCCGCCACCAACGCGCTGCGCGTGGCGGGCAAGCGGTTCGAGGACATCAAGATCGTTTCGACCGGCGGCGGTGCGGCCGGCATCGCCTGCCTAAACATGTTGCTGAAACTCGGCGTGAAGCGCGAAAATGTCTGGCTTTGCGATATTCACGGGCTGGTTCACGCGGGCCGGCAGGTGGACATGAATCCGCAAAAGGCGGCCTTCGCGCAAGCCTCGGAACTGCGAACCCTGGATGACGTGATCGGCGGCGCCGACCTGTTCCTGGGGCTTTCGGGGCCGGACGTTCTGAGCCCCGGGATGGTCGAGAAGATGGCGCCGCGCCCGATCATCTTCGCGCTGGCCAATCCGACGCCCGAGATCATGCCCGATGCGGTGCGCGAAGTCGCGCCCGAGGCGATCATCGCCACCGGCCGCTCGGATTATCCGAACCAGGTCAACAACGTGTTGTGTTTCCCGTTCATCTTCCGCGGCGCGCTTGACGTGGGGGCGACCGAGATCAACGACGCCATGCAGATCGCCTGCATCGAGGGGATCGCCGCGCTGGCGCGCGCGACCACAAGCGCCGAAGCCGCCGCCGCCTATAGCGAGGAAAAGCTGACCTTCGGACGCGATTACCTGATTCCGAAACCGTTCGATCCGCGGCTCATGGGCGTCGTCGCGACATCGGTCGCAAGGGCCGCGATGTCCTCGGGCGTGGCCACCCGCCCGATCGAGGACATGAAAGCCTACAAGGAGCGGCTGGACGGATCGGTCTTCCGTTCGGCGCTTATCATGCGCCCGGTTTTCGCCGCTGCCCGGCAGGCCGCGCGCAACATCGTGTTTGCCGAGGGCGAGGACGAGCGCATCCTGCGCACCGCGCAGGCCATGGTCGAGGAGATGACCGACCGGCCGATCCTGATCGGCCGCCCCGAGGTGATCGAGGCGCGCAGCCAGAGGGCCGGCCTGACGATTCGCCCCGACGAGCATTTCCAGATCGTGAACCCCGAAAACGACCCCCGCTATCGCGATTACTGGGGCACCTATCACGAATTGATGGCCCGGCGGGGCGTGACCCCCGATCTGGCCAAGGCCATCATGCGCACCAACTCGACCGCGATCGGCGCGGTGATGGTCCACCGCGGCGAGGCCGACAGCCTGATCTGCGGCACGTTCGGGCAATACCTGTGGCATCTGAAATATATCGAACAGGTGCTTGGCCGGGACGGGCTGCACCCGGTGGGGGCGCTATCGCTGATGATCCTCGAAGACGGCCCCCTGTTCGTCGCCGACACGCAGGTTCACCCGATGCCGACGCCCGAGCAGATCGCGCAAACCGTCATCGGCGCGGCACGTCATGTGCGCCGCTTCGGGCTGGACCCCAATATCGCGCTCTGCTCGCATTCGCAGTTCGGCAATCTCGACATCGACTCGGGCCGGCGGATGCGGGCGGCGATGGAACTGCTCAAGGCATGCGATCCCGATTTTGCCTATGAGGGCGAGATGCATGTCGACGCGGCGCTGGATCCGGTGCTGCGCGAACGGATCTTTCCGGGCGCCCGCCTGCAAGGGGCCGCGAATGTTCTGGTCTTCGCCGATACGGATGCGGCCTCGGGCGTGCGCAATATCCTGAAGATGCGCGCAGGCGGGCTGGAGGTCGGGCCGATCCTGATGGGAATGGGCAACAGGGCGCATATCGTCACGCCCTCGATCACCGCGCGGGGCCTGCTGAACATCTCGGCGCTGGCAGGGATGCCGGTGACGCAATACGGCTGACAAGAACGGTGCCGCCACACGGGGAGAGTGGCGGCACCGGTGGAACGGATATTACTTCTTGATCGTCTTTGCGCCCGGTTTCTCGGGTTTCTGTTTCTTGTCGACCATGGCAACGCAATCCTCTTGGTGGAAGGGCGAAATGCCGCCTCCTGGATGATACGATGACACGGGCCGGGTAGGATTTCGCGCAGATTTTCGACCAGGCGCAGGTCGTAAACGCGTCATCCGCCGCGCCATCCAGGAGGGCGCGCCGGAATTTGCAAATCATCCCCGATTTTCACGGCTCACGCAGATTATTCACATGGTTTGCAAAACTTTGCTGTGCCGGAGCGCAAATATCTGCAAATAATTGCTTCGGCACGAAGCTTGTGATCGGTAACATCGTTGCCTGAAACCCGGCGACTGCCTAAGAACGGGCACATTCCGGAGGAGGGACATCATGAGCTACGCTGACATGTATCAAGCCTGGAAGGCCGACCCCGAGGGATTCTGGATGCAGGCAGCCCGGGCGATCGAATGGCATCGCTTTCCGTCCCGGGCCCTGTTCGATGAAAACGCGCCGCTTTACGAATGGTTCAACGACGGGCTGGTGAACACCTGCTGGAATGCGGTGGATCGCCATGTGGAAAATGGCCGTGGCGACCAGGTGGCGCTGATCCATGACAGCCCGGTGACCCACAGCACACATGAAATCACCTTTGCCGAACTGCGCGATCGCGTGGCCAGCCTGGCCGGGGCGCTCAGGGCCAAGGGTGTCGAAAAGGGCGATCGCGTCATCATCTACATGCCCATGGTGCCCGAAGCGATCGAAGCGATGCTGGCCTGCGCCCGGCTGGGCGCGATCCATTCCGTCGTGTTCGGCGGTTTTGCCGCCCATGAACTGGCGGTGCGCATCGACGATGCCCGGCCCAAGGCGATCATCGCGGCCTCCTGCGGGATCGAGCCGGGCCGGGTCGTGCATTACAAGCCGCTGCTCGACGGCGCGCTGGCACAATCCAGCCATCAGCCGGATTTCTGCGTGATCTTCCAGCGCGAGCAGGAGGTCGCCCAACTGGAAGACGGCCGCGATTACGACTGGCACGGCTTCCAATACGGTGTGGCGCCGGCCGAATGCGTCCCGGTCGAGGGCAACCACCCCGTCTATATCCTTTACACATCCGGCACCACCGGCCAGCCCAAGGGTGTGGTCCGCCCCACGGGCGGGCATCTGGTGGCGCTCAACTGGACGATGAAGAACATCTTCAACGTGGATCCGGGCGAGGTTTTCTGGGCCGCCTCCGACGTGGGCTGGGTGGTCGGTCACAGTTACATCGCCTATGCCCCGCTGATCCACGGCAACACCAGCGTCGTGTTCGAGGGCAAGCCGGTGGGCACCCCCGATGCCGGCACCTTCTGGCGGGTGATCCGGGACCACAATGTGCGCAGCTTTTTCACCGCCCCCACGGCCTTTCGCGCGATCAAGCGCGAGGATCCCAAGGGCGAGTTCGTGAAGAAATACGACCTCAGCTGTCTGCGCGTGCTCTATCTTGCGGGCGAACGGGCCGATCCCGACACGATCCACTGGGCGCAGGATCAGTTCAAGGTGCCGGTGATCGATCACTGGTGGCAGACCGAAACGGGATGGCCGATCACCGCGATCCCGATGGGGCTGGAACGGATGCCGGTCAAGATCGGCTCGTCCGGCGTGCCGATGCCGGGATACGATGTGCAGATCCTCGATGACTCGGGCAAGCCGGTCGGGCCGGACACGCTGGGTGCGGTGGCGGTGAAGCTGCCGCTGCCGCCGGGCACGCTGCCCACGCTGTGGAACGCCGAGGACCGGTTTCGAAAATCCTATCTGGACCATTTCCCCGGCTATTATGAAACCGGCGATGCAGGCCATATCGACGAAGACGGCTATCTCTACATCATGGCGCGCACCGACGACGTGATCAACGTGGCCGGGCACCGCCTGTCGACCGGCGGCATGGAAGAGGTGCTGGCCAACCATCCCGACGTGGCCGAATGCGCCGTGATCGGTGTCGCGGATGAGTTGAAGGGCAATCTTCCGCTGGGTTTCATATGCCTGACCAAGGGCGTGAACCGCCCGCATGAGGAAATCACCCGTGAATGCGTCGCGATGATCCGCGACCAGATCGGCCCCGTTGCCGCGTTCAAGCTGGCCTGCGTGGTCGATCGTCTGCCCAAGACCCGCTCGGGCAAGATCTTGCGCGCCACGATGGTCAGGATCGCCAATGGCGAGGATTTCAAGATGCCCGCCACGATCGACGACCCGGCGATCCTCGATGAAATCGCAGACGCGCTGAAAGAATTGGGTTACCCTGTCGGGCGATAGGGCCTGACTGTCGCCGCGCCTGTCGATATCGACAGGTTGGGGCAGGGATGCCCTTGAGGTATGAGTTCAAGTGCAACCCTGGCGGGCATGTCGCCCGGCAGGCGTCGGTTACCTGTAAGGGCTTACCACATTGAAGCACGGCAAGACGCAGAATTCCGAATCTTCGGATGACGGTGCCGAATTCCGCAAGCGCGCCGCGTTGCTGGGCCACGACATCGGGAATGCGGTCAGCGACATCCTGGGCGGCCTGGCGCTGGCCGATCTCGCGCCGCTGGACGCGCCATCGCGCCAACAACTCCAGCGCGTGCGCAGCGCCGGCGAGCAACTGGCCCGGCTCAGCGACGAGGTTCTGGCGCTGATCGCGGGGGATGCCCCGACGGGCCGGGCCGGGGGCGGGTCCCGCCTGCCCGCGTTCCTGGATGACATCGAGGCGCGTTGGGCCCCGCATGCCCGCGGCCGCGGCCTGCGCTTCACGGTCGAGCGGGCGGCGGACCTGCCGGCGGTGATCGGCATTGACCGCACGGCGCTGGAGCGGATCCTTGCCAACCTGATCGGCAATGCGATGAAGCATACCGTTTCCGGTGAAGTCACGCTGAGCGTGGGGATGCAGCGGCGCGAAACGCTGACACTGACGGTGCGCGATACAGGTCCGGGGATAAGCGATGCCGCAATGGCGCAGCTGTTCGAGGCCGGCGGACGCGCCCCGCAAAGCGACACGCCGGGCAGCGGTCTGGGGCTGCATATCGTTCGCGACCTGGCCCGGAAGATCGGCGCGCGGATGGACGTGGCCAACCGGGCCGGCGGCGGGGCCGAGGTGGCGCTGCGCCTGCCGCGCGCCGCCTGGGCGCCCGGTGTCACCGTCCGCGGTCCGGCCGCCCTGCCGGACCTGACAGGGTTCGACGTTCTGGTGGCCGAGGACAATCAGACCAATCAGCTGCTTCTTCGCCAGATGCTCGAAACCCTGGGCGCCGCACCGCGCCTCGCAGAGGACGGGCAAGCCGCGCAGGCCCTGCTGGAGAGCGCGGATTTCGACCTGGCGCTGATCGACATCGAGATGCCGCGCCTGTCCGGGCTGGACGTGATCCGCGGCGTGCGGCGGCACGAGACCCGGATGCGGCGCGCGGCGCCGCTGCCAATCCTGGCGATCACCGCCTATGTCCTGAATGCCAACCGGGTCGAGATATATGATGCCGGGGCGGACGGCATTCTCGCGAAACCGATCATGAGCATCGAGTCCTTCGGCGAGGCGATCGGTGCCGTGCTGAAAGGACGCGATCACGCCGAGAGCGGCCCCGAGACCGGCAATGCCCCGGCTTTCAGCACGTTGCACCTGGACCGGTTGCTTGCCCTGGCCGGCGACGAGAACGGGGCCGAACTTCTGAGCCGGCTGACGCAGGATTTCCGCACGGTTCGCACCGGGGTCCAGGCGGGGCTCAGCGAACCGGATTTCGCGCTGTTGCGCGCACGCACCCATGTTCTGATTTCGCTGGCCGGGGCGATCGGCGCCGATCAGCTTCAGTCGATGGCCGAAACGCTCAACCGTGCGGCGCATGATCGCGACAGCGGCCGCGCCGCGGAAACCGGTCGGCAGGTGGTGCGTCAGATCGGATCTGTGCTGGAGCTGATCGAATCCGAATATGCCGAGCGGCTGAAGGCAGGTGCCGCATGACGCCGCTGCTGTTGATCGAGGATACGCCCTCGTTGCAACTGGTGTACGAATCGATCCTGCAGGGCGCCGGTTACAGCGTGGTCTCGGCAGGAACCGCCCGGGACGGGCTGGGCGCCTTGCGCAAGCACGCGCCGCAGGTTGTCCTGCTGGACCTGGTGCTGCCCGACCGCTCGGGGCTGGATCTGATGCGCGAGATGATGGAAGAGCGCCCCGATACATGCGTGATCGTCATCACCGCGAACGGCTCGATCAATCGCGCGGTCGAGGCGATGCGCCTGGGCGCGCACGATTTCCTGCTCAAGCCATTCAATGAACAGCGGTTCCTGAACGCTGTCGAAAGCGCGCTTGCCGACGCGGGCCGAAAGCAGGACGCGCCCCCGGACCCGGCAGGCCGGGGGCGGGCCATGTTCAGCGTCTTCACCGGCAACTCGCCTGCGATGGAGGCGGTCTTCACGCGCATCCGCTCGGTCGGGCGGTCTATGGCCACGGTGTTCATCACCGGCGAGAGCGGCACCGGAAAAGAGCTTTGCGCCCAGGCGATCCATGACGGCTCGCACCGGGCATCGGGGCCGTTCGTGCCGCTCAACTGCGGCGCGATTCCGACCGATTTGCTGGAATCAGAGGTTTTCGGCCATCTCAAGGGGTCGTTCACGGGCGCCATTGCCGACAAGCCCGGCGCGGCGGCGGTGGCCGATGGCGGAACCCTGTTCCTGGACGAGATCTGCGAGATGGACATGAATCTGCAGACCAAGCTGCTGCGATTCCTTCAGACATCGACGATCCAGCCGGTCGGCGCGACCCGCCCGCACAAGGTCGACGTGCGCATCATCTGCGCCACCAACCGCGACCCGATGGAAGAGATCCGCCGCGGCCGGTTTCGCGAGGATCTGTATTACCGCCTGCATGTCGTGCCGATTCACCTGCCGCCGCTGCGCGCGCGCGGCGAAGATGCGATCATGATCGCCGAGGACGCGCTGGCCCGTTTCGCCGCCGAAGAGGGGCACAGCTTCACCGCGATTTCGGACGATGTGAAAGCGCTGTTTCGCCAGTTGGACTGGCCCGGCAACGTGCGCGAACTGCTGAACGCCGTGCGGCATGCGGTCGTGCTGAACGAGGGTCCGATATTGACCCTGGACATGCTGCCACCCGACCTGGAGCGCACGGGCCGTACCAGGCCCGCCGATGCCCGCTGCGCATCGGCCGAAACCTCCGGTCCGGGGGGGGCGCTCGACGGGTTGGCCGGCAAGACCCTGGCCGAGATCGAGCGGCTGGTGATCGAGACGGCGATCGACCGTCACGATGGTTCTGTGCCCCAAGCCGCCCGCGAATTGAACGTCTCGCCCTCGACGCTTTATCGCAAGCGTGAGGCATGGGCGAAAGACCGCAAGAATCGCGCCTAGACGAATTGCTCGCGGATCAGACGCTCTTCCAGCCCGTGGCCCGGATCGAACAGGATGCGGTGGCTCACGTCGCGCGCGGTCTCGATCTCGACTGACACGACGATCCCGGCCGAGCGGCTGTCGGCATCGGCCATCACCGGTCGCTTCGACGGGTTCACCACGTCGATCCGGACTTTCGCCTCGCTGGGCAGCAAAGCCCCGCGCCAGCGCCGGGGCCGGAATGCCGACATCGCCGTCAGCGCCAGGACGTCGGAACCGATCGGCAGAATCGGCCCATGCGCCGAATAGTTGTATGCGGTCGAGCCGGCCGGCGTCGCCACCAGCGCCCCGTCGCAGACCAGCTCTTCCAGCCGCAGCTTGCCGTCGATCGAGATCCGCAGCTTGGCCGCCTGTGGCCCGGCGCGCAGCAGCGACACCTCGTTGATCGCAAGCGCCTCGTGCACCGATCCGTTGGCCCCGATGGCGCGCATTCTCAGCGGGTGGATCACCTCTTCCTCGGCGGCGGCCAGGCGGTCGATCAGGCCGGGCTCATGGTATTCGTTCATCAGGAACCCGACCGTCCCGCAATTCATGCCATAGACCGGGGTATCCAGGTGCTGCGTGCCATGCAGCGTCTGAAGCATGAAGCCGTCGCCACCCAGTGCCACGATCACGTCGGCCTTTTCCAGCGGCGCGTCGCCATATTCCATCGACAGGTGGCGCCGTGCCGCCTGCGCAATCTCGGTATCGCTCGCCATGAAGGCGATTTGCGTGTCGGGCATGGTCGCGATCCTTCCTCGGGCGCATTGTTCGCCGCGCGCAACGCGAAACTCAAGCGCCGAATTGCGGCCCTTGAATCGCGCAGGTCCACGCGGTTTTCGCGCCGGTTTCGCGCCCGCGATCCGGCAAGTCGCGAACGCCCCTTTTTTGTCTCGGCTTTTCAGGCTAAACACCCGGCAATTCCGCTGCATTCAGGAGACGCTCAATGAACGCACCGCATCGTGATTCCGGCTTTTTCACCGAAACCCTCGGGTCGCGCGACCCGGAAATTGCCAAGGCCATCGAGCTCGAGCTTGGCCGACAGCGCGACGAGATCGAGCTTATCGCATCGGAAAACATCGTGTCCCGCGCCGTGATGGAAGCGCAGGGATCGGTGATGACCAACAAATACGCCGAAGGCTATCCCGGGCGGCGGTATTACGGCGGGTGCCAGTTCGTCGACATCGCCGAGACCCTGGCGATCGACCGGGCGAAAGCGCTTTTCGGCTGCGGCTTTGCCAATGTCCAGCCGAACTCGGGCAGCCAGGCCAACCAGGGGGTTTTCACCGCGCTGTTGCAGCCGGGCGATACCATCCTGGGTATGAGCCTGGATGCCGGCGGTCACCTGACGCATGGGGCAAAACCCAACCAGTCGGGCAAATGGTTCAACGCCGTGCAATATGGTGTGCGCAGGCAGGACAGCCGCATCGACTATGACCAGGTGCAGGCGCTGGCCAGCGAACACAGCCCGAAAATGATCATCGCCGGCGGGTCGGCCATTCCGCGCCAGGTGGATTTCACAAGAATGCGCGAAATCGCCGACAGCGTCGGCGCGTATCTTCTGGTGGACATGGCGCATTTCGCCGGGCTGGTGGCCGGGGGGCAGCATCCCTCGCCCTTCCCGCATGCGCATGTCGCCACCACGACCACGCACAAGACGTTGCGCGGCCCGCGTGGCGGGATGATCCTGACCGATGACGAGACGATCGCAAAGAAGGTGAACTCGGCCATCTTCCCCGGCATTCAGGGCGGCCCGCTGATGCATGTCATCGCGGCCAAGGCCGTCGCCTTCGGCGAAGCGCAGCGCCCTGAGTTCAAGGATTACGCGATCCAGGTCATCCGCAACGCCCAGGCCCTGGCCGACCAGTTGATGAAGGGCGGGCTGGACATCGTCACCGGCGGCACCGACACCCATGTGCTGCTGGTCGACCTGCGGCCCAAGGGCGTCAAGGGCAATGCCACCGAAAAGGCGCTGGGGCGCGCGCATATCACCTGCAACAAGAACGGCATCCCCTTCGACCCGGAAAAGCCGACAGTCACCTCGGGGGTGCGCCTGGGCACCCCGGCCGGCACCACGCGCGGCTTCGGCGAGAACGAATTCCGCCAGGTTGCCGACTGGATCACCCGCGTCGTCGATGGCCTGGCCGTCAATGGCGAAGATGGAAATGCCGAGGTCGAGGCCGCGGTCCGCGCCGAGGTCGCCCAGCTCTGCGCGCGCTTCCCGATCTATCCCGGGCTCTGAGCGCATGCGCCCGGGCCCGGTCTGAAACGGCGCGGGCGGCCCGAAAGGGTGGCCCGCGCCGCCGGTGCAGTCACGATCGCGCGTTCACCGCCCGGGGCAGGGCAACTTGACGTTCGATCCCTAACGCGGCTGGCGAATGAGCGATCCCGCCCCGTGTTCGGTATAGAGTTCCAGCAAACAGGCGTTCGGCGCCCGCCCGTCAAGGATCACCACGGCGCGGACACCCCCCTCGATCGCGGCAAGCGCGGTTTCGGTCTTGGGGATCATGCCGCCGGCAATGATGCCTTCGGCGGTCATGCTGACGATCTGATCGGGGGTCAGCTCGGTCACGACTTCGCCGCTGGAATCCTTCACCCCGGCCACGTCGGTCAGCAACAGCAGGCGATCGGCCTTCAACGCGGCGGCAATCGCGCCCGCTGCGGTATCGCCGTTGACGTTGAACGTCTCGCCGCTGCGGCCCGCGCCCAGCGGCGCCACGACGGGAATGATCTCGGACGCGAAAAGCTGATGCAGCACCGCCGGGTTCATCTCGGACGGGGTGCCCACGAACCCCAGATCCGGGTTGGTCTGCTCGCAGAACATCAGGTTCGCATCCTTGCCCGACAGGCCGACGGCCTTGCCGCCCTGGGCGTTTATGGCCTGCACGATCCGCTTGTTCACGAAGCCCGACAGGACCATCTCGACGACCTTCACGGTCTCGGCGTCGGTGACGCGCTTGCCGTTCACGAAGTCCGATCTGACCCCCAGGCGGGAAAGCATCTCGTTGATCATCGGGCCGCCGCCGTGAACGACCACCGGGTTGACGCCGACCTGCCGCATCAAGACCACGTCGCGCGCGAAGGTGGCCATTTCCTCGTCATCGCCCATGGCGTGGCCGCCGATCTTTATGACGACGGTCGCCTCGTCATAGCGCTGAAGATAGGGCAGCGCTTCGGACAGGGTGCGGGCTGTCGCGATCCAGTCGCGGGTCATGGCGGTCTGCTTCTTCATCATTGCGGCCCCGGATATTCAGGCATGGTGGTAGACCGGACCGCGCCCGGCGACAAGCCCGCGGATCATTCGAGCGCCGCGATGATCGCCCGCAGGGTCACGATTCCGTCGCCCGTTTCGGCGCTGGTTTCGACGATTTCGGGAAAGGCGGCGGGATGGTCGCAAAGCGCGGCGCGCACCTGGGCCAGCACCGCGTCGCGGTCCCGGGTCTTCAGCTTGTCGGCCTTGGTCAGCACCACCTGGAAGGTGACGGCGGCCTGGTCCAGCAGGCTCAGGATCTCTTCATCCACCTTTTTGATCCCATGGCGCGCATCTATCAGCACGAAGGCACGGCGCAGCGTCTGGCGCCCCGACAGATAGGCCTTGAGCAGACGCTGCCATTTGCGCACGACCGGCAACGGTGCCTCGGCATAGCCATAGCCGGGAAGATCCACCAGATAGCGGCTTTCGCCGAGCGTGAAATAGTTGATTTCCTGGGTGCGGCCCGGCGTGTTCGAGGCCCGGGCCAGCCCCTTGCGCCCTGTCAGCGCGTTGATAAGGGTCGATTTCCCGACATTGGACCGCCCGGCGAAACAGACCTCGGGGCGGTCGGCCGGCGGCAAGCCATCCATGGCGACCACGCCCTTGAGGAAATCGGTGGGCCCGGCAAACAGTTTGCGGCCCATTTCGGCCGCGGCGGGGTCGGGAAGCTCGGCCAGCGGGAATCGAAGGCTCATCCGATCACCTCGATCGCATCGCCAAGGCCGACGGGGCCACCGTCGGTCACGCGGGCATAGATGCCGAAATCGCGGTGTCCCCAGCCCTGGTCCAGCACCTCCAGGGTCGGGGCGTCGCGCTGGCCGGTATCGGGGTTCGCCTCGGTCGCGCGGCAGCGCCGGATACGCTCGACCACCTCAAGACGCGCCCCGCCGAGCCGCAGATGCCGCCCGATCCAGTCGAATTCCGCCCAGGGATCCAGCCCGTCGAGCCAGATATTCAGCCGCCAACGGCAGGCCGACAACGGCCCGCCGATCCGCGCCTCGACAGCGCGGTGGCTGGCCAGGTTGCCGATCGAAACCGACGCATAGGCGGTATCGGTCATGCCGCGGCCGGGCACCCGCACGACCCGGGCCGAGGCCAGCCGATCCGCGGGCATCAGCGGCGCCGCCCAGGCGATCAGCTCGTCGGGCGCATCGTCCGGCCGCACGCTCAGCGGCGGGCGGTCGGGATGGGTCAGGTGAACCGTGCGCGTCGTCTGGTCCAGCCGGGCGTCGATCGCCATGAGCCCGGGGGCCTTTGCCCCGATCGAAAAGTTCGCGCAAGGGGCCCAGGCGTGCCCGTCCGCACTGGAACGTTCATGCGCGACGGCCCAGACCCTGTCCCATGGCATCGTCTGCCCGGCGGTCAGCACGACGCTGTCCAGCGTTTCCCGACCATGCGACTTGATCGGATGCCGCCACAGCCCCGCGATATGGCCGGTCACTTGCTCTTGCCCGATTTCGGGGTTTTGCGGAAGGTCGACATGATGTTGCCGAACACGTCCGGCTTGTAGCCCTGAAGCCGCATGATCAGGTATTGCTGGGTGAAGGTGATGGTGTTGTTGGTGATCCAGTACAGCACCAGCCCGCTGGCGAACCGGCCCAGCATGAACATGAAGACCCAGGGCATCCAGGCGAAAATCATCTTCTGTGCCGGGTCGGTCGGCGCCGGGTTCAGCTTCTGTTGCAGCCACATCGAGATGCCCAGCAGGATCGGAAGCACGCCCAGCGACAGGATCGCCAGCATCGAATCAGGCCCCGGCGGCGCAAAGGGCAGCAACCCGAACAGGTTCAGGATGGACGAGGGGTCGGGCGCCGACAGGTCGCGGATCCAGCCGATCCAGGGGGCATGGCGCAGCTCGATCGTGACGAAGATCACCTTGTAAAGCGAAAAGAAGATCGGGATTTGCAGCAGGATCGGCAGGCAGCCCGAGGCCGGGTTCACCTTTTCCTTCTTGTAGAGCTGCATCATCTCTTGCTGGAGCTTCTGGCGGTCGTCGCCGGCGCGCTCCTTGATCTTCTCCATTTCCGGCTGGAGTTCCTTCATCTTCGCCATCGAGACATATGACTTGTAGGCCAGCGGGAACAGCAGCGCCTTCAGGAAGAAGGTCAGGGCGATGATCGACCAGCCCATGTTGCCGATCAACGCATTGAGGAAGTGCAGCACGCGGAAGATCGGCTTGGTCAGGAAAAAGAACCAGCCCCAGTCGATCGAGTCGACAAAGCGGTGAATTCCCAGGTCGTTCTGGTAATGGCGGATCGCTTCCCATTGCTTGGCGCCGGCAAATAGCATCGTTTCGACCTGGCCGGTTTCCCCTGCCGGGACGGTCATCACCGGTTGCCGCGTTTCGACCTGGTAGATGTCGTTGCGCGGCACGTATTTCGCGACCGAGGTAAAAGGCTGGCCCGGCTTGGGAATAAGCGTGGTCATCCAGTATTTGTCGGTGAACCCGATCCAGCCGTTCTGCTCGATCGCGGCAATATCGGCCGGGCTGCCTTCGCGCGGGACGACCTCCATGTCGGGCATGTCGCCATAGGCGATTTCCTGCAATTCGTTGTCGTTCTGGCGCACGACGCCTTCATGCAGGATGAAGAAATTCGTGCCGTCGGGTTTGCCCTGGCGCGCGACGATGCCATAGGGCAGCATCCGGACCGGCGCGCCGCTGTTGTTCTCGACGCGCTGGGTGACGGTGAACATGAACTGCTCGTCAACCGCGATGTCGCGATGGAACACCAGCCCCGCGCCATTGTCCCATGTCAGGGTCACAGGGTTGCCCGGGCTCAGCGTGTCGCCCGCCGTCAGCGTCCAGAGGGTTTCCGGGCCCGGCACCTGCGCATTGGTCACATCGCCCGCCGGCGCCCAGCCATAGAGCGCGTAATAGGGCCGCTCTGCGCCGGCCGGCGCCAGCAGCTCCACATTGGGCGAGTTCGGGGCAAGCGTCTGGTCGTAATTCGTCAGTGAAAGCGTGTCGATCCGCCCCCCGAGAAGCGAGATGGACCCGGCAAGGCTGGGGGTTTCGATCTTCAGGCGCGGGGCGGCGGCCACCTTGTCGGCGGAATTGCTGGCGGTTGTGGCGGGGTCCGGCGCGCCTGCCGTTGGCGGCGCCTGGCCAACATTGGCGGGCGGCGCGGCCTGGTCGCTGCGGGCGATCGTCTCTGGCTCGGGTTTGGGGGTCTGCTTTTCGGGCGGGAACAGGACGAACCAGGCGAGAATCACCAGAAAGCTGAGCGCCGAGGCGAGAATGAGATTCTTGTTCTGATCGTCCATGGGGCCGCCAATCATCCTTGGAAACGGGTGAGGGTGGTTCAACAGAACGCCGCAAGGAAGGTCAAGCGGTTTTCCCCGCGGTCGTTCGGCGAAACGGGCTTTGCCCTGGCATTCTGAAACGGCGCGCGCGGTGGCGTGCTGCGGGAACATCCGGCAACGAATGATCGATCCCCGGCACTGCAGACGCGGCGCCGATGCGCCGTGTCACCCGATTTGCACCTCGATCAAACAACCGGGCGACCGCGCCGAGGGCCCGGGCCCGGAGTCGCGGGCGGAATTGCCGCTGCGCCGGGCCGTGAAGATCACGCCCGCGGCGCCGCGGCATCGATCGGCTTTTCCATGAACAGCGACGATGCCTCGGCCGGGTATGTGCCGAAAGCGTCGCGGTCATGGAACCCCAGGGCGCGGTAAAGCCGGGTTGCCGCGCCGAGTTCACGACCGGTTTCAAGCCGCAGGCATGTCAGGCCGAGATCGCGCGCCGCCGCCTCGAGCGCTGCCATCAGCGCCCGTCCGACGCCCTTCCCGCGCGCCTCGGGCCTGACGAACAGGCCCTTGACTTCCCCGTAGCCGCCCTTGTCCACCAGTGCCACGCAGCCCTGCGCCCTGCCGTCGAGACGCGCCACCAGGAAGCGCGTGTCCGGGGTTGCCATGTCGCTGGCCTCCAGGCCGAAATCCTGCTTGGGGGGATAGATCGCGCGCAGCGCCCGCCGGCTGGCGTCGATGAGCGCTTGGCCATCGGGATCGGTGGGCGACTCGGCGCGAACTTCAATGCTCATCTCGTCCCTTTGCCCCGTGCCGGTCGGTTCGATGCGCAAGCGTTATCCATGAGCGTCACGCCAGGCGTCAACGCCAAATCGGACGCGCGCGCCCGACACGCCCCCATGATCAAGGCCGATCTGTCGATATATTGTGGATAACTGCCTATTTTAGGCCATATCGTGGGGTGCGCGCTTGACTCGCGCCTGCGCAGGCCAAAGACTTCCGGACCATCCGGAATCAAGGCAGGGTCGGAATTGCGATTTACCCGTCTCAGACTGAACGGCTTCAAGAGCTTCGTCGATCCGACCGATCTGGTGATCGCGGACGGGCTGACCGGCGTCGTCGGTCCGAACGGTTGCGGCAAGTCGAACCTGCTGGAGGCGCTGCGCTGGGTCATGGGCGAGAACCGCCCGACCGCGATGCGGGGCGGCGGGATGGAGGACGTGATTTTCGCCGGCGCCTCGACCCGGCCGGCCCGCAACTTCGCCGAGGTCAGCCTGACCCTGGACAATACCGAGCGGCTGGCGCCCTCGGGGTTCAATGACCAGGACATGCTCGAAATCGTGCGCCGAATCACCCGCGATGCCGGCTCGGCCTACAAGACCAACGGCAAGGACGCGCGCGCCCGCGACGTGCAGATGCTGTTCGCCGACGCATCGACCGGGGCGCATTCCCCCGCGCTGGTGCGGCAGGGGCAGATCGCCGAGCTGATCAATGCCAAGCCCAAATCGCGCCGGCGCATCCTGGAGGAGGCGGCCGGGATCTCCGGCCTCTACCAGCGCCGGCACGAGGCCGAGTTGAAACTCAGGGGCGCCGAAACCAACCTGGCCCGGGTGGATGACGTGGTCGAGCAACTGGCCGGTCAGCTCACGGCGCTGGCCCGCCAGGCACGCCAGGCGGCGCGATATCGCGAGATCGGCAAGGAATTGCGACGCGCCGAGGGGCTGTTGCTCTATCGGCGCTGGAAAGAGGCCGACGCGGCAGCCGCCACCGCCACCGCCGAGCTGACGGAAAGCACCCGCGCCGCCGCACGGGCCGAAACCGCCGCCAGGCAGGCGGCCGCCGCCCGCGAAGCGGCCGATGCGAAACTGCCCCCCCTGCGCGAGGAAGAGGCCATCGCCGCCGCGGTGCTGCAACGGCTTCAGGTTCAGCGTGACGCGCTGGGCGATCAGGAAGCCCGCGCCAGGCAGACCGTCGAGACCCTGACGGCCCGGGTCGAGCAGCTGACCCACGACATCGCGCGCGAGACCGGGCTGAACCGCGACGCGGGCGAGACCATCGAACGGCTGGAATGGGAACAGGCACAACTGCTGAAGGCCGGCGAAGGTCATGACGCGGCGCTGGCGGCCGCCGCCCAGGCCGCGCGCGATGCCGCCGAGGTGTTGCAGGCCCGCGAAGGCAATCTGTCGGAACTGACCGAGGATGTGGCCCGGCTGGCCGCGCGGCACCAATCGGCACATCGCCTGCTGGAAGACACGCGCAAGACCCGGGATCGCAACGAGGCCGAGGCAAGCCGCGCCCGCGACGCGGTGACCGGGGCGGAGACCGCGCTGGCCCAGGCGACGCAAGAGGCCGAAACCGCCGGACAGGCCCAGGCCAGGGCGGTGGCGGTCGCCGAAGAGGCCGAGGCCGCGCTGGTCGCCGCCGACGACGCCCGCGCCGACGCGCAGGGCCGCGAGGCCGAGGCCCGCGCCGAGCATTCGCAGGCCGAGGGCGAGGCCAACGCCCTGCGCGCCGAGGTCGCCGCGCTGGCCCGGCTGGTCGATCGCGATGCCGCCGAGGGCGGTCAGATCATGGACCAGCTGCATGTCGCGCCGGGCTATGAAAAGGCGCTGGGCGCGGCGCTGGGCGAAGATCTGCACAGCCCCGAGGTGGCCGGCGATGTCGGTTCGGGCTGGGCAACGCTGCCCGGATATCACGAGATACAGGCGCTGCCCGCGGGCGTGGCCGCGCTGTCGAATCATGTCAGCGGCCCGGCGGCGATGGCCCGCCGGCTGAGGCAGATCGGCCTGGTGGATCCCGCCGACGGCCCCCGCCTTCAGGCGCAGCTGCGACCGGGGCAGCGCCTGGTCAGCCGCGCGGGCGACCTGTGGCGCTGGGACGGGTTTCGCGCCAGTGCCGAAGATGCGCCCTCGGCCGCGGCGCTGCGGCTGCAACAGCTCAATCGCCTCGTCGAACTCAAGCGCGATCTGGAAGACGCCGACGCCCGCGCGGCCGGCGCCGCCCGCGCGCATGAGGTGCTGAAACGACGTCTGGCCGACCTGACCGAAGCCGACCGGCTGGCACGCCAGGCCCGGCGCGATGCCGACCGCATGGTGGCCGAATCCGGGCGCGCCCTGTCACGGGCCGAGGCCGACCGCTCGATCGCCGAAACCAAGCTGGAAAGTGCGCAGCTTGCCGTGACCCGTCACGAGCAAGAGGCGATGGAGGCGCGCACCCGCCTGCGGGAAGCGCAGGCCGGGGTGGACGCGCTGGAGGATCTCGACGCCGCCCGCGCCGAGATCGAGGATGTCCGGATGACGGTCGAGGCCGCACGGATGACGATGATGACGAAACGCTCGGCCCATGACGAGCTGAAGCGCGAGGGCGAGGCGCGGACCCGGCGCCGGCAGGAAATCGTCAAGGAAATCAGCGGATGGCGGTACCGGCTGGAGACGGCCGAGAAACGGATCGGCGAGCTGGCCGCGCGCAAGGACGCTTCGGAGGCGGACCTGGAAGAGGCCGCCGCCGCGCCGGGTGAAATCGCCGCCAGGCGTGCCGATCTCGACGATGCCATCGCCGATGCCGAAACCCGGCGCCGCGCCGCCGCCGATGCGCTGGCCACGGCCGAGGCCGCGCTGCGCGCCGCCGAACATGCCGAGCGCGACGCCGAGCGTGCGGCCTCGGAGGCGCGCGAGGCCCGCGCGCGTGCAGAGGCGCGGGCCGACGCCGCCCGCGAGATGCTGGCCCGGGCCGCCGACCGGATCGAGGAAGAGCAGGAGGTCACGCCCGGGGAATTGCTGGAAACGCTGGATGCCGATCCCGACGCCATGCCCGCCGCCGAAACGATCGAGGATGACGTCAACCGGCTCAAACGTCAGCGTGACGCGCTGGGCGCGGTCAACCTGCGCGCCGAGGAAGACGCCCGCGAGGTGCAGGAAGAGCATGACACGCTGGTCAGCGAAAAGCAGGACCTGGAACAGGCGATCAAGGCCCTGCGCGGCGGCATCGCCAGCCTGAACCGCGAGGGCCGCGAACGGCTGCTGACGGCATTCGAGCAGGTGAACGACAATTTCGCCATGCTGTTCACGCATCTGTTCGGCGGTGGCGAGGCCAAGCTGGTGCTGGTGGAATCGGACGATCCGCTGGAAGCCGGGCTCGAGATCATGTGCCAGCCCCCGGGCAAGAAGCTGTCGACCCTCAGCCTGCTGTCGGGCGGCGAGCAGACGCTGACGGCGATGGCGCTGATCTTTGCGGTGTTCCTGGCAAACCCGGCGCCGATCTGCGTTCTGGACGAGGTGGACGCGCCGCTGGACGACGCCAATGTCACGCGGTTCTGCGACCTGCTGGACGAAATGACCCGCCAGGCGGACACCCGCTTTCTGATCATCACCCACCACGCGGTCACCATGAGCCGGATGGACCGGCTTTTTGGCGTCACCATGCAGGAACAGGGTGTCAGTCAGCTTGTGTCGGTGGATCTGAAGAAGGCCGAGCAACTGGTCGCGTGAGCCCGCTGCGGGCGCTCGCCCGTCGGCTCAGGGCGCCCGGCCGTCCGGGATGTCGATGCCGGGCTTCCACGGTTTGATATCAAGCAGCGGCGTGCGGTCGAAACAGTCGATCGCGTCGATCCCCAGCTCGCCCGTTTGCGCATCCAGCGTGGTGATCCGCACCGTGGCCAGCGATACCGGGTTCGGCCGTATCGGGGAGCGAAGCGCGAAAGCACCGCGCAGCCCGGCGCCGTGGCGCGGGTTCTGCCGGATCAGGTCGCGCCGCGCGCGATCCATCCAGTAGAGCAGGATCACGTGCTGTCCCGGTTCCAGCCCCAGCAGACCGGGCCGGAACTCCGGCCGCAGGATCACCCGCGCCGCGGCGCCCGTTTCGCGCGCCTGTATCAGGTTGCGCGGGCAATCGTCGGGCCCCCAGGGGGTGCGGATCTCGCCGATGAATTCCAGCGACGGACCGGCGGCCGCGGCGCCGGGTGTCACATCCAGCACGACCTCGCCCGGGCGGGGCGGTTTTTGCGTGTCGCTCATCCGGCGCCGATCAGTTGACCAGCCCGGCATGGCGCATCGCCTCGTCGATCATCACCCGGGTGGGTTCGGTCACCGAGGTCAGGGGCGAACGGACAATGTCCTCGCACCGGCCCAGCCGCGACAGGGCGTATTTCGCGCCGGCCACGCCCGGCTCGGCGAAGATCGCGATATGCAGCGGCATCAGACGGTCCTGATAGTCCAGCGCCGTGGCATAATCGCCGGCCAGCGTCGCCTCCTGGAACTTGGCGCAGAGCTTAGGCGCGACATTCGCGGTGACCGAGATGCACCCGGTGCCGCCATGCGCGTTGAACCCCAGCGCGGTGGCGTCCTCGCCCGAGATCTGGATGAAGTCCTTGCCGCATGTGATCCGTTGCTGCGGCACACGGGCCAGGTCGCCGGTGGCATCCTTGACCCCGATGATGCGGGGCAGCTTTGCCAGCTCGCCCATCGTGTCCGGCATCATGTCGACCACCGAACGTCCGGGGATGTTGTAGATGATGATCGGCAGTTCGCAGCAATCGTGGACGGCGGTGAAATGCGCGATCAGCCCGGCCTGGGTGGGCTTGTTGTAATAGGGCGTGACCACCAGCGCGGCATCGGCGCCCACCTTTTCGGCGTGCTGCATCAGGCGCACGGTTTCCGCGGTGCTGTTCGACCCGGCACCGGCGATGACGGGGATCCGCCCGGCGGCGGCCTTGACGACCTCTTCGACGACCATTTCATGCTCGGCATGGGTCAGGGTCGGGCTTTCGCCGGTGGTGCCGACCGGCACGAGCCCGTGGCTCCCCTCGGCGACATGCCATTCGACCAGCGCCTTCAGCGCATCCCGATCCACGGCGCCGTCCTTGAACGGCGTCACCAGGGCTGGAATGGACCCTTTGATCATGACACGCTTCCTCCTATCTGGTTGCGAACGTCCCGGGGTGAGTCGCCAGCCCGGGGCAAACGCGGCGGACCCTATATGGCCGGGCGCAGGTTGCCAAGTTTGTGAATTGCCCCAATGCAGGACAGAATGAAAGAATATTCATCGACGGCCCCGGCATGGCCGGCGCGACATCCCCGAGAACACCGATGAACAGAAACTTCCTGGTCGCGATCTTCTGCCTGGTCACATCGGGCGCGGCGCATGGGCAGGATCGCGCCGATGCCGTGCCGACCCGCAACGGCGCGCCCGTGCCCGCCGCAGCGGCGCAAGCAGGCCCGCCGCCCCCCGCGCTGGTGGCGGTAATGTCCGCTGTGCGCGCCGACGATTGGGAAGATGCCCGCGCGCTGGCCCGTCCCGCCGGGCAGCTCGTCGAGGATATCGTGACCTGGCGTTTTCTGCGGGCCGACAAGGGGGATTTCGGGCAGGTGCGCGATTTCCTGGCCCGCAATCCGGGCTGGCCGGCGCTGGACGAGATACGCGCGCGGGGCGAGGCCGTGATACCGCCGGATGCAGACCCGCAGGCGATCGTGGACTTCTTCGCCGATGCACAGCCGGCCACCGGATCCGGCGCGGTGCGCCTGACACGGGCCTATCGGGCGCTGGGGCGCAGCGGCGACGCCCAGGCGCAGGCGGTGCTGACCTGGCGCAGCATGGCGTTGCGCGCGCCGGATCATGCCTATCTTCTGGACCATTACGGCCCGATCCTGGCGCCGCATCATGTGGCGCGGCTCGATGCGCTGTTGTGGCAGGACGCAACCGACTCGGCCCGGCTGATGCTCGACCTGGTGCCGCGGGGCTGGCGCGCGCTTGCGGTGGCGCGGATGGCGCTTCGCGCCCAAGACCCCGGGGTGGACGCGCTGATCTCGGCGGTTCCGGCCGAACTGGCCGGCAACGGCGGCCTGGCGTGGGAACGGTTCAACTGGCGGATCGAGAAGAACCGCGGCGATGATGCCATCGCCCTGCTGGACGAACGCAGCATCTCCGTCGACAGCCTGGGCCGGCCCGAACGCTGGGCCAACTGGCGCCGGATCTTTGCCCGCCGCATGATGCGCGACGGGCAGGCGGAACTGGCCTATCGGCTGGCCGCCAACCATTTCCTGACGGGCGGTGCCGATTACGCCGATCTGGAATGGCTGGCCGGTTATATCGCCTTGCGCCAACTGGCCGAACCGGAGCTTGCGCTGGCGCATTTCCGTCGCCTTGCCGCCGCGGTCGAAACGCCGATCAGCCTGGGCCGCGCCGGATACTGGGAGGGCCGCGCGCTGGAAGCGCTGGATCGCCCGGCCGAGGCGCAGGTCGCCTATGCGCGCGGCGGGCAGCATCAGACCAGTTTCTACGGGCAATTGGCGGCCGAACGCGCGGGCCTGCCGATGGACCCGGCCCTGACCGGCGACGAGCCCGTTGCGAGGGCGCCGGGCGATGTCTTTGCCGATCGCAGCGTCTATCAGGCGGCGATGCTGTTTGCACAGGCCGGTGAGCGCCCGCTTGCCGGGTGGTTCCTGTCGCACCTGGCCGAGACGCTGGGCCCGGAAGACCAGGCCGCGCTGGCAGCACGCGCCCTGGTCCTGGACGAACCCTATCTGGCGTTGCGGGTGGCCAAGGTCGCGGCCGAGCAGGGCACGATCCTGCCGCGCGCCTATTTTCCCGCCCCCGATATTGCAACGGAAGGAACGACCGTCCCGCGCGAACTGGTGCTGGCAGTCGCACGCCGCGAAAGCGAGTTCAACGCGGCCGCATCCAGCGGCGCCGGGGCGCGCGGGCTGATGCAGCTCATGCCCGCGACCGCGCAGTCGATGGCCGACCGGCTGTCACTTGATTTCTCGGCCGATGCGCTGCTGCGCGATGCGGCCTATAATGCCAGGCTTGGCACGGCCTATCTGGCGCGCCTGATCGACGAGTTCGGCCCGAACCCGGTTCTGGTTGCCGTGGCATACAATGCCGGACCCAGCCGCGCACGCGCCTGGATCGCCGATCGCGGGGATCCGCGAAGCGCCGGGGTGGACGTGGTGGACTGGATCGAGATGATCCCGTTTCGCGAAACGCGCAACTATGTCATGCGGGTGACCGAATCGCTGGCCGTCTATCGCGCCCGGCTGAGTGGCGAGGCGCAGGATCTGCGGCTGAGCAGCGTTCTCAGGTCTTTCTGACCGACCGTTCGCGCCACAGGGTGAACAGCCCGGCGCCAATGACGATCGCGGTTCCGACCGCGACATTGACCCGCAGCGTTTCGCCGAACACGCTCATCCCCACGGCCGACGCGAAGACCAGTTGCAGATAGGCAAAGGGCTGAACGGCATTGGCCTCGGCCACCTCGTAGCACTTGATCAGGGTGAAATGGCCCAGCGCCCCGGTAACGCAAAGCGCGGCCATCCAGGCCCAGTCGACCGGCGTCATCGGTTCCCAGAACCACAGCCCATAGGCCGTCGCCGCAAGCGCGCCCACCGTTCCGGTCCAGAAAAAGCTGGTCGCGGCGCTGTCCTTGCGCGCCACATAGCGGGTCAACAGGCCGTAAAGCGCGAACATCAGCGCCGCAGCCAGCGGCACCAGGGCGGCCGGCGAAAACACCCGGAAGCCCGGTTGCAGGATCACCAGCACCCCGACGAACCCCACCGCGATCGCGCTCCAGCGCCGCCAGCCCACCCGCTCGCCCAGGATCGGGCCGGACAAGGCCGCGATCAGCAGCGGGTAGGAGGCAAAGATCGCATGGCTTTCGACCAGTCCCAGCAGAACGAAACCGCCGACCATGACACAGACCTCGGTGGCCAGCAGCAGGCCGCGGATCGCCTGTAGCACCGGCTGCCGCGTGGCCGCGGCCGCCCGCAATCCGCCGGCCTTGCGTGCGCCCACGACGATCACGAAGGCGGCGAAGAACCAATAGCGGATCATGACCACCATGAAGACGTTGTATTCGCCCGCCAGGTGGCGCGAGATGCCGTCCTGCGATGCGAAGATCAGCGTCGTGACAACCATCAGCAGGATGCCCAGGCGGGTATTCTGTTCGGTCATGACGTCAGTCTTCCCGTGCTCATGTGTCGTTTCCGGCCATACCCTGCGCGGCGTTCGACCGCAAACCCGGCCTGCGCGAGCGCGCGGCGCACATGCCCGGCGGCCGTGTAGGTGGCGAAACTGCCGCCGGGCGCGGTATGGTCGGCGACCTGTGCCATCAGCGCGTGGCCCCACAGTTCGGGATTGCGGGCCGGTGCGAAGCCGTCGAGAAACCAGGCATCGGCCCGGTGCGGCCAGGCCGCAAGCGTCTCTCGGGCATCGCCGATTACGATTTCGGCGCGCAATCCGGGGATCTCGATCACCCGGCGCCCGGCCGCCCATTGCTCGACGAAAGGCCCGGCCACGGCGGCCGCCTCGGGAAAGGCGTCGAGGGCGCGGGCAATATCATCGGCCGTCATCGGATATGCCTCGAAGCTGGTGAACCGCAGGGGGCCGGCCGCACCGGCGCCGCGCCAGGCAATCAGCGCCGCCAGCATGTTCAGCCCCGTGCCGAACCCCAGTTCGGCGACATGAAACCCCGGAGTGAACCGCGCGGGCAGGTCATTGCCGCCAAGAAACACATGCCGCGTTTCGGCCAGCCCGTCCTGCACCGAGAAATACGGGTCGTCGAAACGACGGGACACCGGCGTATGCCCCTCTTTCCAGTCGAGTTCTGCGGTCTGGCCTGCGGACATGGGTTACCTTACACGGGGGACGCCGGTTCATCGGGCGCGACAATGCGAAAGGGCGCAGGCAATGGCAACGGTTGATGTCACGATCATGGGCGCGGGTGCCTTCGGCCTGTCGGTCGCATTCGCCTGCGCCCGGCGTGGCGCGACGGTGCGGGTGATCGAAAAGCGCCGGGTCGGCGCGGGATCCTCTGGCGGGATCGTCGGGGCGCTGGCGCCGCACACGCCCGAACGCTGGAACGCCAAGAAGGCCTTCCAGTTCGAAAGCCTGATGATGGCGCCGGCATTCTGGGCCGAGGCCGAGCGTCTGTCGGGCCTGTCCAGCGGCTATGCCCGCTGCGGCCGGCTGCAACCGATCGCGGATGCGCATGCGCTGGCGATCGCCCGCGATCGTGCCGTCCAGGCGGAAGAGCTGTGGCAGGGCAAGGCCCGGTGGCGCGTGGTGGGGCTGTCCGATCACGCCGGCTGGGCACCGCACAGCCCCACCGGAATGCTGATCCACGACACGCTGAGCGCGCGGCTGCACCCCGCCCGGGCCTGCGCCGCGCTGGCCGGCGCGATCGTTGCGCTGGGCGGCGAGATCGTGACCGGGGCCGAGGCCGAAGACATGGGGCCGCCGGGGCGCGCCGTTGTCTGGGCCACGGGGCACGAGGGGCTGGCCGCCTTGACGCACGCGCTGGGCCGTCCGGTCGGTGACGGCGTCAAGGGGCAGGCCCTGCTTCTGGCGCATGACCGGCGCGACCGGCCGCAGTTGTTCGCCGACGCGCTGCATTTCGTTGCGCATGCCGACGGCACGCTCGCCGTCGGCTCGACCTCCGAGCGGGCGTTTTCCGGGCCCGATACAACCGACGACCAGCTTGACGCGCTGCATGCGCGTGCGGTGGCGGCAGTGCCGCAGATTGCCGATGCCCCGATCCTGCAACGCTGGGCCGGCGTCCGCCCCCGCGCGAAAAGCCGTGCGCCGTTGCTTGGGCCGCACCCGGATCGGCCGGGCCATTTCGTCGCCAATGGCGGATTCAAGATCGGCTTCGGCATGGCGCCGAAGGTCGCGCAGGTGATGGCCGAGCTGGTTCTGGAGGGGCGCGACACGATCCCCGATGCGTTCCGGCTCGACGCATCGCCGTGACGCGGCATCAGCGCCGTGGCGTGATCGACCCCTCCTCGGTCACGATCAGGTCCAGCGGTTGATCGGTGGATTCGGTCGGAACCTCGGGCACCTCCTGCCCGGCAAAGGCAAGGCCGATGGCCGTGACCGGGCCGGCGCCGCGCAGCAACGCGAGCGTTCGGTCATAGAAACCGCCGCCATAGCCGAGGCGAAAACCGCGCCGGTCGAAGGCCAGCAGCGGCACGATCAGCACCCGTGGTTCCAGGAACGCGCCCGAGGCGGGAACCAGCGCACCGAACGGGCCGTCGATCATCGCCGCGCCGGGATGCCATTCGCGAAACAGCAGCGGCAGGCCCTCGCCCTGGATCACCGGCACGCAAACCGGTGAGCGATCGGCGATCCCGGCCATGGCGGGCAGCGGGCTGATCTCGGTGCGGATCGGCATGTAGCCGGCGATCACCTTGCCGGCATGGGCCGCGAGAACCGCCAGAAGATGCGCCGCCGCCGCAGCGGCGCGGGCGTCATCGGGCAGTGCCCGGCGCCGGGAAAGGGCCGCCCTGCGCGCCGCAGATTTCATTTCGCCCAGCCCACTCACAACAGGATCACCGTGCCCAGCCCGAGGAACGCGAAGAAGCCGACGACATCGGTGACCGTGGTCACGAACGGGCCCGAGGCCAGCGCCGGGTCGATACCCAGCCGTTCCAGCAGGATCGGGATCACGATACCCCCGACCGCTGCCGCGACCAGCGTCAGCACCATTGCCATAGCGATCACAACGCCGATCATCGGCTGGCCGAACCACAGCGTGGCCACCACCGCCATGATCAGGGCAAAACCGAGTCCGTTCAACAACCCAGCGATCATCTCGCGCCAGATCACGCGGCGGGTGTTCGAGCCGGTCAGGTCGCGGGTCGCCAGCGCCCGCACCGCCACCGCCATGCTCTGGGTGCCGGCATTGCCGCCCATCGAGGCGACGATCGGCATCAGCACCGCCAGCGCCACGATCTGCGCGATCGAATCCTCGAATTGCGCGATCACCACTGAGGCCAGGATCGCCGTCATCAGGTTGACGAAGAGCCAGAGGAACCGGCCGCGGGCAACATCCAGCACCCGGTCGCTCAGGCTTTCCTCGCCGACGCCGGCCAGGCGAAGGATGTCCTCTTCGTTTTCCTCGTCCAGAACGATCATCGCGTCGTCGATGGTGATGACGCCGACAAGCCGCCCGTCATCATCGACCACCGGCGCCGAGATCAGGTGATACTGGTTGAAGGCATAGGCCACGTCCGCTTCGGGCTGGATCACCGGAATGGTGCGAAAGCCATCCTCGACGATGTCGATCAGGCGGGTCTCGCGCGGCGCCGACAGGATCCGGCCCAATGTGACCTGCCCGATCGGCTTGAGCTTCGGATCGACCAGGATCAGGTGATAGAACTGCTCGGGCAGGTTCTCGGCATTGGCGCGCATGAAGTCGATCGCGGCGCCGACCGTCCAGTGCTCGGGCGCGATCACCACCTCGCGCTGCATCAGGCGGCCCGCGGAATAATCCGGATAGCTCAGGGCCTGTTGCACCGCCACCCGGTCGGCATCTTCCAGCGCGCTCAGGATCGCCGCCTGCTGCGGCTCTTCCATGTCCTCGACCAGATCGACAACGTCGTCCGATTCAAGGTCGCGCACCGCATCGGTCAGAATGTCGGGGGGCAGCGCCGCGATCACTTCGTCGCGGATGCTGTCATCGAGTTCCGACAGAACGTCACCATCGACGACCAGCCCGCCGCCAAGTTCGACCACCGCCGTGCGCAGGTCGCTGTCCACCTGTTCCAGCAGGTCGGCGATGTCGGCGGCGTGCAGCGGCTCCAGCACTTCGGTCAGCCGGGCAAGATCGCCCGCCTCGACAACATCGCGAAGCGCCGGAATCACACGGATGTCGAGGCCGTAGCTTTCCTCGTCGCGCTCCAGCGTCTCGGTGGTGTCCTCGGCCATGGCTGCCCCCTTCGCGGTTCGTCGCGACGTTACCCAAACCCGCGCCCGAGCGACAGGGCAAGATGCATGATTTACCTTCCCGCGACCGCGCCCTAGTCTGGAGGGCCAAGCCGGGGAACGACATGACGGAAACGCACCTTCTTCTGGGCCAGACGCTGGGCTTTGCAGGCAATCCTTTCGCCGAGGGCATCGGCGCGGCCCGACACACGCACCGGGGCGCGGTATTGATCGCCGGCGGGCGCGTTGCCGAGCTGGGCGCGGCCGACGATCTGCGCACAAGATTCCCGCAGGCGCGCATCACCGATTACGGCGACGCACTGATCACCGCGGGGTTCGTCGATGCCCACGCGCATTATCCGCAGACGGCGATGATCGCCTCCTGGGGCAAGCGGCTGATCGACTGGCTGAACAGCTACACCTTTCCCGAAGAGATGCGGTTCGGCGATTCGGATTATGCCGCGGCGATCGCGGCGCGCTATTTCGACCTGCTGGTGTCGAACGGCACCACCACCGTCTGTTCTTTCTGCACGACCCATTCCGAAAGCGTCGATGCCTTCTTTGCCGCGGCGCGCGGGCGCGGCATGCGCGCCTTCGCGGGAAAGACCTGCATGGACCGCAACGCGCCCGATGCGCTGCGCGATACCGCGCAGTCGGCCTATGACGACAGCAAGGCGCTGCTGAAGAAATGGCACAGGACCGACCGGCTGGAATATGTCATCACGCCGCGCTTTTCGCCGACCTCGACGCCTGAACAGCTGGAGGCGATGGGCGTGCTGTGGTCCGAGCATCCCGATTGCCTGATGCAGACCCATCTGAGCGAACAGCGCGACGAGATCGACTGGGTTCGCGCCCTGTTCCCCGAGGCGCGCGATTACCTGGACACCTACGAACGCCACGGCCTGCTGGGGCCCGGCGCGCTGTTCGGCCATGCCATTCACCTGGAAGAGCGCGAGCGCGCCATGCTGCGCGAAACCGGGTCGAGCCTGATCCATTGCCCCACCTCCAACACCTTCATCGGCTCGGGGCTGTTCGACATGGACGGGCTGACGATCGAGGGCCACCGGATCGGGCTGGCCACCGACACCGGCGGCGGGTCGTCCTTCTCGATGCTGCGCACCATGGCCGCGGCCTACGAGATCGCCCAGCTGCGCCACCGCGCGCTGCACCCGGCAGAGCTTTACTGGCTTGCCACGGTCGGTTCGGCGCGGGCGCTGCGCGCGGATGCGCGTATCGGCAATCTGGCGCCGGGGCTGGAGGCCGATCTGGTGGTGCTCGACCTGGCCTCGACCCCGGCCATCGCCCAGCGTGCCGCGCGCGCCGACGACATTTGGCAGGCCCTGTTTCCCACGATCATGATGGGCGACGACCGCGCGACGCGGGCGGTCTGGGTAAACGGATGCTGCGTTCACTCCCGCCCGCCGCAGGATTGAAACGGCAGCAGGCCCTTGCCCTAGGGCGGCAGGCGGCCTAGGCATTCGGCCCATGAAGATGCTTTTCCTGGGCGATGTGGTGGGCCGGTCCGGCCGGCGGGCGATCACCGAGCGGCTGCCGGGGCTGCGCGCGGAGTGGGGTCTCGATTTCGTCGTGGTCAATGGCGAGAACGCGACATCGGGCGCAGGGTTGACCGGCGCCCATGCCTCCGCGCTTCTGGACGCCGGGGCCGATTGCGTGACGCTGGGCGATCATGCCTTCGACCAGAAGGACATGCTTCAGTTCATCGAGACCGAGCCGCGTGTCCTGCGTCCGCTGAACTTTGCCAAGGGCGCCCCCGGCAAGGGCGCGCGGGTCTTTGACGCGCCGGGCGGGCGCCGCATACTGGTTGCGCAGGTGCTGGGCCAGGTGTTCATGAAGCGCCCCTTCGACGATCCCTTTTCGGCCATCGACAAGGTGCTCAGGTCTGCGCCGCTGGGAAGCAGCGTGCAGGCCGCCTTGGTCGATATCCACTGCGAGGCCACGTCGGAAAAGATGGCGATGGGGCATTGGTGCGACGGGCGCGCCAGCGTGGTGGTCGGCACCCACACGCATGTGCCCACTGCCGACGCGCAGATCCTGCCGGGCGGCGCCGCCTATCAGAGCGATGCGGGGATGTGTGGCGATTACGACTCGGTCATCGGGATGAACAAGGACGAACCCATGCGTCGTTTCATCACCGGCATGTCCAGAACCCGCTTTTCGGCCGCGACCGGCGAGGCGACCCTGTCCGGCCTCTATGTCGAAACCGACGACCGGAGCGGCAAGGCCACGGCCGTGCGGATGATACGGCAGGGCGGGCTGCTGGAACCGGCGGCACCCTGAAGGCCGTCGAATCCGTCCTTGCCCGGACAATTCGTGCCGCTAAGGTGCGATGGAAACGTCCATGGGCCGGCACCGAATGATCGATCTAGCGCTTTCACAGACGACCGAGGCTTATGCCGCGATCGCGATCGTGCTCGGGATGTTCGTCCTGTTCGTGCGCGAAAGCTATCCCACCGAGGTTGTCGCGCTGGCCGGCGGGTCGGTGATGCTGCTGCTGGGAATCCTGCCTTATGACGCCGCGCTCGAGGTCTTTGCCAACCCGGCCCCCTGGACCATCGCGGCGATGTTCGTGGTGATGGCGGCGTTGACGCGGACCGGTGCGCTGGACGAATTCGTCCGCCTTGCCGAGCGCAGCGTCGCACGTTCGCCGATGGTCGGTATCGCCGGGCTGCTCGGGTTCGTTATTCTGGCCTCGGCCTTCATGAACAACACGCCTGTTGTCGTCATGATGATCCCGGTCGTGGTAAAGCTGGCGCGAAAGATGGGATTGTCGGTTTCGAAGCTGCTGATTCCCTTGTCCTATTCCGCCATTCTCGGGGGCATGACCACGCTGATCGGCACCTCGACGAACTTGCTGGTCGATGGGGTGGCGCGCGAAGCGGGGCTGGCCCCCTTCACCATCTTCGAGGTCACGCCCCTGGCGCTGATCCTGGTGTTCTGGGGCATGATCTATATCCGGTTCATCGGTCGCCACCTTCTGCCGAGGCGGGAATCGATGGCAGAGCTTCTGTCCGATCGCAGCCGGATGAAATTCTTTACCGAGGTCGCGGTCCCCGAGGATAGCGAACTGATCGGCGAGAAGGTGACCGAGGTCGACCTGTTCAAGCGTGATGGCGTTCGCCTGATCGACGTGCTTCGCGGCGATGCCTCGTTGCGCCGTGGCATGGACGATGTGACGCTGGAAGCGGGTGACCGGGTCGTGCTGCGCACGGAAATGTCCGAATTGCTTGGCCTCCAGCAAAGCAAGAAGTTGCGGATGGTGGACAAGCTGTCTTCGGTCGAGACCAAGACGGTCGAGGCTCTGATCTCGCCGGGTTGCAGGATGGTCGGTCGGTCGCTGGGCGAGTTGCGACTGCGTCGACGCTATGGCGTGTATCCTTTGGCGGTGCATCGGCGAAACCAGAATATCGGCCGCCAGCTGGATGACCTGGTGGTGCGCGTCGGCGACACCCTCTTGCTGGAAGGCGCGCCCGCGGATATCCGGCGCCTGTCCACCGACATGGAACTGATCGATATTTCCGAGCCCGCCGGCCGCGCTTATCGCCGCGACCACGCGCCGCTGGCACTGGGCGCCCTTGCCGGCCTGGTGATCCTTGCGGCGCTCGGCGTGGCGCCCATCCTTCTGCTGGCAATCCTGGCCGTCGCGGTGCTGTTGCTCAGCCGCAGCATCGACTCCGAAGAAGCCTTTGCCACCGTCGAGGCGCGGCTGCTGGTGCTCATCTTCTCGATGCTCGCGGTGGGCGCCGGGCTGGATCATTCGGGTGCGGTCAGGATGATCGTCGAGGCGATCAGCCCTGCGATGACCGACCTTCCGCCCTTCCTGCTGATCTGGTCGGTTTTCCTGATGACTTCGGTGCTGACCGAACTGGTAACGAACAACGCGGTCGCGGTGGTCGTCACGCCCATTGCGATTGCGCTGGGCCAGGCGCTGGGCGTTGATCCGCGCGGACTGGTGGTGGCAGTCATGGTGGCCGCTTCGTGCAGCTTTGCAACGCCCATCGGATACCAGACCAACACCCTGGTCTACGGTCCTGGCGGTTATCGTTTCACCGATTTCATGAAGGTCGGGATTCCGTTGAACCTCAGCGTCGGGCTTCTGGCCTCGGCGCTTATCCCGTTCTTCTGGCCGCTGTGAGTGCTCTCCGAGCCGAGAATTGCCTCCCTGTCTGCATGCGACAACGTCGCTCCGGTGCTGACCTGACGTGATGCGCCACGATCCGCATTCGACGCTGCGCCCTCGGCCAGCCGGCTGAGGGCGTATCGCCACGCGACAGCATCGCTTCGTCAGGCCCGTGATTGCGCAGATCGTCCTGAATCAGCGCAGGTGTCAGGCAATCGGTTGCCGGCTGTTCGCGAACGAAAACCGAGTCCGGTGCCGTTCATCCCGATAGCGGATCAGGTTTCACACGAGTTTTACAACGCGAACGGTCCTGGAAAATCCCTCTTGTATGTCGCACGCCATTTTTTACCGTTTGATAAAAAATAATCCTGTGGCATAGTGATTCCAACGCTCCGGCAACCAGTGGAGGATAACTTGACCCAGAACGCGCTGACCCCGGGCATCGTGGCCGGCCGGCTCGACCCGGATGCCTATGCCGACAAATTCGCCGACCTGCATCCGCCGCTCGACGATCACGAGGCGTTCGTGGCTGCCGACCGGTGCTATTTCTGCCACGACGCGCCCTGCATCACCGCCTGCCCGACCGAGATCGACATCCCGCTTTTCATCCGCCAGATCGCCACCGGCACGCCCGAGGCGGCGGCCGAGACGATCCTCGGCCAGAACATCCTGGGCGGCATGTGCGCCCGCGTCTGCCCGACCGAGACGCTGTGCGAACAGGCCTGCGTGCGCGAGGCGGCCGAAGGAAAACCGGTTCTGATCGGCCGGTTGCAGCGCTATGCCACCGACAGGTTGATGGCCAGGAACAGCCACCCCTTCACCCGCGCCGCACCGACCGGAAAGCGCGTCGCCGTGGTGGGGGCCGGGCCGGCCGGGCTGGCCTGCGCGCACCGCCTGGCCATGCGCGGCCATGACGTGACGCTCCATGACGCGCATCAGAAACCCGGCGGGCTCAACGAGTACGGCATCGCCGCCTACAAGACCGTCGACAATTTCGCCCAGGCCGAGGTCGACTGGCTTCTGCAGATCGGCGGAATCACCGTCGAGACCGGCAAGCGGCTGGGCCGGGATCTGTCGCTCGACACGCTGCGGGCAGGGTTCGACGCCGTCTTTCTGGGCATCGGGCTGGGCGGGGTCAACGCGCTCGGGCTCGAGGACGAGGACAAGGACGGCATCGCCGACGCCGTCGATTTCATCGCCGAGCTGCGCCAGGCCGGCGACCTTTCAAAACTGCCCATCGGCCGCGACGTGGTGGTGATCGGCGGCGGCATGACGGCAATCGACGCGGCCGTGCAGGCGCGGCTTCTGGGCGCGCTCAACGTCACGCTCGTCTACCGCCGCGGGCGCGAGCGCATGAATGCCAGCCGCTTTGAGCAGGATCTGGCCGCCTCCAAGGGCGTGCGGATCATCACCAATGCCACTCCCCGCGCAATCCACGGCAACGGCGCGGTGCGCGAGATCGAGTTCGAATATACCGACGACGATCTCGCCCCCACCGGCCAGACCTTCCGCCTGCCCGCCGACCAGGTCTTCAAGGCCATCGGCCAGACGCTGGAGGGCGAGGAACTGCCCAAGCTCGACGGCCGCAAGATCGCCGTCACCGGCGCCGGGCGCACCAGCCTCAAGGGGGTCTGGGCCGGGGGCGACTGCGCCGCCGGCGGCGAGGACCTGACCGTGACGGCCGTGGCCCAGGGCCGCGACGCCGCCGAGGACATCCATGCCAGCCTGATGGGCTGAGCCACAGAACAGGGAGATCAGCACGATGGCCGATCTGACATCCAATTTCGTGGGAATCAAATCCCCCAACCCGTTCTGGCTGGCCTCCGCGCCGCCCACGGACAAGGAATACAACGTCCGCCGCGCCTTCGAGGCCGGCTGGGGCGGGGTGGTCTGGAAGACACTGGGCGAGGACCCGCCGATCGTCAATGTGAACGGGCCGCGCTATGGCGCCATCTGGGGCGCCGACCGGCGGCTTCTTGGCCTCAACAACATCGAGCTGATCACCGACCGGCCGCTGGAGACCAACCTCGAGGAGATCGCGCGCGTCAAGCGCGACTGGCCCGACCGCGCCATCGTGGTCAGCCTGATGGTGCCGGTCAACGAGGAAAGCTGGAAGGCGATCCTGCACCGGGTCGCGGAAACCGGCGCCGACGGGGTGGAGCTGAATTTCGGGTGTCCTCACGGGATGAGCGAACGCGGCATGGGTTCGGCCGTGGGCCAGGTGCCCGAATATGTGCAGCAGGTCACCGAATGGTGCAAAACGCATACCGACATGCCGGTGATCGTCAAGCTGACGCCCAATATTGCCGACATCCGCAAACCCGCGCAGGCGGCCAAGGATGGCGGCGCCAACGCGGTGAGCCTGATCAACACGATCAACTCGATCACCGGGGTCAATCTCGATAATTTCGCGCCCGAACCGACCATCGACGGCAAGGGCGCGCATGGCGGTTATTGCGGCCCGGCGGTGAAGCCCATCGCGCTGAATATGGTGGCCGAGATCGCCCGCACGCCAGAGCTGCACGGGCTCCCGATCTCGGGCATTGGCGGGGTGACGACCTGGCGCGACGCGGCCGAGTTCATGGCGCTCGGCGCGGGCAATGTGCAGGTCTGCACGGCGGCGATGACCTATGGCTTCAAGATCGTGCAGGAAATGATCTCGGGGCTGTCGCACTACATGGACGAAAAGGGCTTTGCCTCGACGGCAGACCTGGTCGGGCGCGCGGTGCCCAATCTTTCCGACTGGCAGCACCTGAACCTCAACTACGTCACCAAGGCGCGCATCGACCAGGATCTGTGCATCAAGTGCGGGCGCTGCTATGCCGCCTGCGAAGATACCAGCCACCAGGCGATCTCGATGTCCGAGGACCGCGTGTTCGAGGTGATCGACGCCGAATGCGTGGCCTGCAATCTTTGCGTCAATGTCTGCCCGGTCGAGGGCTGCATCACGATGGAGAAACTGGCCCCCGGGACGGTCGACGAACGCACGGGCCAGGTGGTGCAAAAGGACTACGCGAACTGGACCACGCATCCCAATAACCCCGGTAAATGCGCGGCGGAATAGCCCGCGAGATTTTTCGCGAAAAATCTCGTTCCGGAAAATTCGCGAATTTTCCGGAACCCTAGAACAGGATGCGTATCGGTCCGTTGTGACAGACGACAACGTATTGGTCCGCGGTTTCGATCACCCGATATCCGCGGGCCCGGACGGCAGACAGGAACATATCGCGGCCGACTTCCCTGTCGACCCAAGAGAAGGATCTGCGCACAACGCCGCCCCTTTGCGCGGCCTTGGCGGCGAACATCTGGTTGAGCCACTCATCAGGGCTGGTTTCGCGTGTTCGGACCTGCATGTCCGCACCCTGCCAAGGTCAGGGTAAACAGCCGGTTAAGGCGTCAGCAGCTGCCGGTAGAGCATGTCGAGATAGGCCGCCGCGCCCTCATGCACATCGTGCCCCTCCGCCAAGACCTGCACCTGGGCGTCGAAATCGGCGTAATGCTGCGTCGTCGCCCAGATCGAGAAGATCAGGTGATAGGGATCCACGCGCGCCAGCCGACCCGCGTCGATCCAGCGCCCGATCAGCGCGGCCGTCTCGTCCACCAGCGGTTTGAGCACGCTTGTCAGATGCGGTCCGATGCGCGGGGCGCCCTGCAGGATCTCGTTGGCGAAAAGCCGGCTTTCGCGGGGAAACTCCCGGCTCATCTCCAGCTTGCGGTGGACATAGCGCAGGATCTCTTCAAGCGGTTCTCCCGCCGGGTCGATCTCGCGCATCGGCGCCAGCCAGGCATCCATCAGATCGTTCAGAAGCGTGACGTGAATCGCTTCCTTGCCGGAAAAGTAGTAAAGGATGTTGGGTTTGCTCAGCCCCGCCGCCTCGGCAATCTGGTCGAGGGTCGCGCCACGGAACCCGTACTGCGAGAAAATGTCGAGCGCGGCTTCCAGGATACGCTTGCGGTTGCGCTGCTGGATGCGGCTGCGCCTGGCGGCGCCTTCGGGTCGGTTCATCCTGGTCTCCGTCTCGTCAGGCGCGGCGATTTGCGCAGCATGAGATATTTCATCCCTCGTTTGAAGGGCGCGCGCCGATGCCCTTGAGGATGATCGCCTTGACCGAGGCCTTTGCCGCCGACCACTGCTGCTCGGACAGGGGGTCGCCGCCGTTCAATGTTTCGATCTGGTGGCTGAAATCGGCATAGTGCTGGGTTGTCGCCCAGAGCATGTAAAGCAGATGGCGCGGATCGACCGGGTCCATCCTGCCCTCCTCGATCCAGCGCCGGATCACCTCCATCCGGCCCTGCGTCCAGTCAACCAGCGTGGTTTCCAGATAATCCTGGATCACCGGCGCGCCGTGCATCACCTCCGACGCCCAGACCTTGGACCCGTCCGGATGACGGCGGCTGATTTCCATCTTGGCGTCGATATAGGCGCCGATGCCCTCGACCGGACCGGGGGCGGCATCGAAGATGTCGGCCGCCTTCAGCCAGTTCTGGAAGATGTTTTCGACCACCTGCCGGTAAAGCGCCTCCTTTGTCGGAAAATAGTAATGCAGGTTCGCCTTGGGCAGCCCCGCGACATCCGCGATGAGCTGCATCGTCGCCCCGCCGAACCCGGCTTCGGCAAACACTTTTTCCGCTGCCTGAAGAATAAGCTTTTCGCTCTCGCGGCGGCGGTCCTGGCGACTTGTGGATCGGGGCGGTCTGGTCATGGCGGCCGTTAGTCCGAGAAAATTCTTGACCGGTTGGTCAGATTGTGGTGCGCTCGATTTGACCATACGGTCAGAAAACAATTCTGCCAACCAGATCGGCGCCGTCGGCACCGAAAGAATGGGAAGCAAAAAATGACGAAATTGCGTGGTGGTCTTATCCAGATGAGCCTGAAGGGCGATACATCGGAATCGCCCGACGCGATCCGCGACAAGATGATCGAGGCGCATCTGCCGCTGATCGACAAAGCCGGAAAGCAGGGCGTGCAGGTGCTGTGCATGCAGGAGGTTTTCACCCAGCCCTATTTCTGCCCCAGCCAGGATGCCAAATGGTATGCCGCCGCCGAGGCAATTCCCGACGGCCCGACCGTGAAGCTGATGCAGGATTACGCCCGGAAACATTCCATGGTCATCGTCGTGCCGATCTACGAGGAAGCGCAGACCGGCATCTACTACAATACCGCCGCGGTGATCGACGCCGATGGCAGCTATCTGGGCAAGTATCGCAAGACCCACATCCCGCAGGTGGCGGGCTTCTGGGAAAAGTTCTTCTTCAAGCCCGGCGCGTCGGACTGGCCTGTGTTCCAGACCGCCTATTGCAAGCTCGGCGTCTATATCTGCTATGATCGGCACTTTCCCGAAGGCTGGCGCGCGCTGGCACTGGGCGGGGCCGAATACATCGTAAACCCCTCGGCCACGGTGGCCGGAGTGTCGGAATACCTGTGGAAGCTCGAACAGCCGGCCTCGGCGGTGGCCAACGGGTGCTATATCGGGGCAATCAACCGGGTGGGCCGGGAAGAGCCCTGGGATATCGGCGAATTCTACGGCCAGTCCTATTTCGTCAATCCGCGCGGACAGATCGAAAAGGAAGCGAGCCGCGACCGCGACGAGTTGATCGTGCATGACATGGACATGGATATGGTCCGCGAGGTGCGTAACACATGGCAGTTCTTCCGCGACCGCCGGCCCGAAACCTATGGTCCGCTGACCGATCTCAACTGATCGCGCCGGAGCATCGCATCACCCCCCCCAACCGAAGGACGCAAACCCATGCCCAGAAGCGGCGAAAACCTCAGCATCGATGGTGAACGGCTCTGGAAAAGCATCCATGAGATGGCAGAGATCGGCCCCGGCGTGGCTGGCGGCAACAACCGTCAGACCCTGACCGACGAAGACGCCGAGGGGCGCGCGTTGTTTCAGAAATGGTGCGAGGAGGCGGGGTTGACCGTCGGCGTCGACGAGATGGGCAACATGTTCGCCCGACGCGAAGGCACCGATGCGCAGGCGCTGCCGGTTTATGTCGGAAGCCACCTTGACACGCAGCCCACCGGCGGGCGCTATGACGGGGTGCTTGGCGTGCTGGCGGGGCTGGAAATCGTGCGCACGCTCAACGACCTGAACATTCGCACAAGGCGGCCCATCGTGGTGACGAACTGGACCAACGAGGAAGGTACGCGATTCGCGCCTGCGATGCTGTCCTCGGCGGTATTCGCCGGCGTCCTCGATCGCGACTGGGCCTATGGGCGCGTCGACGCACAGGGCAAGCGGTTTGGCGACGAGCTGGAGCGGATCGGCTGGAAGGGCCCCGAGAAGGTCGGCGAACGCGAGATGCACGCTTTCTTTGAACTGCATATCGAGCAGGGCCCGATCCTCGAGGCCGAAGGCAAGGACGTGGGTGTCGTCACCCACGGACAGGGGCTGCGCTGGATCGAATGCACCGTGACCGGCAAGGGCCAGCACACCGGCTCGACGCCGATGTACATGCGCCGCAATGCCGGGCGCGCCCTGGCAAGGGTCACGGAACTGGTTCACGAGATCGCGCTGCAATATCAGCCCAACGCGGTGGGCGCGATCGGCCAGATCGACGTTTATCCCAACAGCCGCAACATCATCCCCGAGAAGGTGGTCTTCACCGTCGATTTCCGCAGCCATGTGCTGGAGACGCTGGAGGCGATGGTGGCCGAACTCAATGAAACGGCACCGGGGCTTTGCGCCGATGTCGGCGTGAATTTCAAGTCCGAGCTTGTAGGCTTCTTCGATCCGCCGGCCTTTGACGAGACGCTTGTGGGCCGCGTGCGCGACGCCGCCGAGAGGCTGGGATACAGCCATACCGACCTGATTTCCGGGGCGGGGCACGATGCCTGCTGGATCAACAAGGTCTATCCCACGACCATGGTCATGTGCCCCTGCAAGGACGGGTTGAGCCATAACGAGGCCGAGGAGATCACGCCGGGCTGGGCCAGGGCCGGGGCGGAGGTGTTGATGCATGCCGTCGTGGAAACGGCGGAGATTGCAGAATGATTGGGGGCCAGCCCCCAAACCCCCGGAGTATTTCCGCCGAGAAGAAATGGCGCCGGGGCCAAGTCAAGGGAGTTGTACAATGACCAAAGTCATCAAGAACGGCACCGTTTGCACGGCCGATCGCACATGGAAGGCCGACGTGCTGATCGAGGGCGACACGATCAAGCAGGTCGGCGAGGATCTCAAGGGGGACGAATATATCGACGCCGAGGGCGCCTATGTCATCCCCGGCGGGATCGACCCGCATACCCATCTGGAGATGCCCTTTATGGGGACCACCGCCGCCGAGACCTTCGAGACCGGAACCTGGGCGGCGGCCTGCGGGGGCACCACGATGCTGGTGGATTTCTGCCTGCCCGGGCCCGATGGCAGCCTGAAGAACGCGATCAACGAATGGCACCGGAAATCGGCCCCCCAGATCTGTTCGGATATCGGGTATCACATGGCGGTCACCGGCTGGAACGAGACCGTCTTCAACGAGATGAAGGATGCCGTCGAGATGGGTGTCAACTCCTTCAAGCATTTCATGGCCTACAAGGGCGCGCTGATGATCGAGGATGACGAGATGTTCGCCTCTTTCAAGCGTTGCAAGGAACTGGGTGCGCTGCCCATGGTGCATGCCGAGAACGGCGACATCGTGGCCGATCTGCAACAGCAGATGCTGGAGCGCGGCATCACCGGGCCGGAGGGGCATGCCTATTCGCGCCCACCGGAGGTGGAAGGCGAGGCCGCCAACCGCGCGATCATGATTGCGGACGCCGCCGGCGTGCCGCTTTATATCGTGCATGTGAGCTGTGAACAGGCGCATGAGGCGATACGGCGCGCGCGGCAGAAGGGGATGCGGGTTTACGGCGAGCCGCTGATCCAGTTCCTGACGCTGGACGAGAGCGAGTATTTCAACACCGACTGGGACCATGCCGCGCGCCGCGTGATGTCGCCGCCCTTCCGCGACAGGGAAAACCAGGACGGGCTGTGGAACGGGCTCGCCGCCGGGTCCTTGCAAGTCGTGGCGACGGACCATGCCGCATTCAGCACCGAGCAGAAGCGCATGGGCCTGGGCGATTTCACCAAGATCCCCAACGGTTCCAACGGGCTGGAGGAACGGCTTTCGGTGCTCTGGACGCGGGGGGTGGAAACCGGGCGGCTGACGCCGAACGAGTTTGTCGCCGCGACCTCGACCAATGTCGCCAAGATCCTCAACATCTATCCCAGGAAGGGCGCGATCGTCGAAGGCGCGGATGCCGACATCACCGTGTGGGATCCGAATATCTCGCGCACCATTTCGGCCGGCAACCATCATTCGATCCTCGATTACAACGTCTTCGAGGGGTTCGAGGTGACGGCCAATGCCCGCTACACCATCAGCCGCGGCGAAGTGATCTGGGCCTGGGGGCAGAACAGCCAGCCCCAGCCCGGCCGCGGCCGGTTCGTGCCGCGCCCGGCCTTCCCCTCGGCGCACAAGGCGCTTTCGAAATGGAAGGAGTTGACCGCGCCCAAGCAGATCAAGCGCGACCCGATGAATATTCCGGCAGGGATCTGAGAAATCCGGCCGCGCCCGTTTGCGGGTGGGCGCGGCCCGTTGACAATGAACAACCGGAATGGGCGCAATGAAGCCCGGGAAAACGGGGATCGACACGTGACGACCGACACAGTCATTAGCGCGCAGAACCTGTCGCTGACTTTCCAGACAAACGACGGGCCTATCCATGCGCTCAAGGATGTGACGCTGGATGTCGCCAAGGGCGATTTCATCAGCTTCATCGGCCCCTCGGGCTGCGGCAAGACGACCTTTCTGCGCTGCATGGCCGATCTGGAACATCCCACCGACGGCAGCATCACCGTCAACGGGGCCAGCGCGGAAGAGGCCCGTCGCAACCGCGCCTATGGCTATGTCTTTCAGGCCGCGGGGCTTTACCCGTGGCGCACCATCGGCGGCAATGTCCGCCTGCCGCTGGAGATCATGGGCTTTGACAAGTCCGAGCAGGACGAGCGAATGCGCAAGGTGCTGGAGCTTGTCGAGCTGACCGGGTTCGAAAAGAAGTTCCCCTGGCAGCTGTCGGGCGGGATGCAGCAGCGCGCCTCGATCGCGCGGGCCCTGGCCTTCGACGCAGATATCCTGCTGATGGACGAGCCCTTCGGCGCGTTGGACGAGATCGTGCGCGATCACCTCAACGAACAGCTTTTGGGGCTGTGGGCGCGCACGGAGAAGACGATCTGCTTTGTCACCCACTCGATCCCCGAGGCGGTCTATCTTTCCACCCGGATCGTGGTGATGAGCCCGCGCCCGGGCCGGATCACCGACGTGATCGAGAGCCCGTTGCCCAGGGAGCGCCCGCTCGACATCCGCGACACGCCGGAATTCCTGGAGGTCGCCCATCGCGTCCGCGAGGGCCTGCGCGCGGGGCATGGCTATGATGACTGAGAAGCAAACCATCGTTATCCGCGCCGCGGCCCGCCCGCAGCCCGGTGCAGGAGGAACATGATGCGCAGAACCCTGCCCGTGCTGACCGTCGTCGCCGCGATCCTCGTGATCTGGTATCTTGCGGCGTTCTGGATGAATTCCACCTGGGTGCTGGACCAGGCCGCGCGGGCGGACCGAGAGGTGGGATTCGCCGAACTTGTCAGCGCGACGATGACGCAGGAGCGCCCCGTTGTCGCCGCGCCGCACCAGGTGGCCGTTGCGCTCTGGGACGGTGTCTTCGGGCACGCGATCACCTCCAAGCGCAGCTTCGTCTACCATGGCTGGATCACCCTGGAGGCAACGCTCTGGGGCTTCGCACTCGGCATCGTGCTGGGGGTCGGCCTGGCCGTCGCCATCGTGCACAGCCGCGCGGTGGACATGTCGGTGATGCCCTGGGCGGTGATCAGCCAGACCGTGCCCATCGTGGCGCTGGCGCCGATGATCGTGGTGGTGGCCAATGCCGTCGGGATCGAGGACCGGCTGGTGCCCAAGGCGATCATCTCGGCCTATCTTTCCTACTTTCCCGTGCTCGTCAGCATGGTTTCGGGATTGCGGTCGCCGAATGTCATGCAGCTCGACCTGCTCAAGACCTACGGCGCCAGCCGTGCGCAGGTGTTCTGGAAACTGCGCGTGCCCGCGTCGCTGCCGTATTTCTTCGCCTCTCTGAAGGTCGCCATCGCCGCCAGCCTGATCGGCGCGATCGTGGGTGAGCTGCCCACCGGCGCCATCAACGGGCTGGGCGCGCGGATGCTGATCGGCAGCCAGTTCGGCCAGCCGCTGATCATGTGGGCGGCGCTCTTTGCCGCGGCGATCCTTGCCGGCGCGCTGATCCTGGTGGTGGGCGCCATCCAGCGGGCCGCCGACCGGCGCATGGGGGTGGCACAATGACACTTGTTGTCCTGGCCATCGTGATCTGGCTTGTGGCGTGGTACGCCAATGTGCGGCTTGCCAACAGCGGCGCGCGTGCGGCGCATTACGCGGTGCCGGTCATTTTCGGCGCCACCGTCCTTGTCATGTGGGAACTGATCGTGCACGGGCTCAACGTCAGCCCGATCATCCTGCCGGCCCCCACGGCGATCGCCGCGCGTTTCGCGACCAGCCTCGGAACCCTCTGGACCGACTTTGTCCAAACCGTGGTGAAGGGCGCGCTGAGCGGCTATGTCATGGGCTGCGGCGCCGCGGTTCTGGCCGCGATCGCCATCGACCGGTCGCCATTCCTGACCCGCGGATTGCTGCCCGTGGGCAATTTCGTCGCCGCGCTGCCGATCGTCGGTGTCGCCCCCATCATGGTGATGTGGTTCGGCTTCGACTGGCAGTCCAAGGCGGCGGTGGTGGTGGCGATGGTATTCTTCCCGGTGCTGGTGAATGCCGTCGCCGGGCTCAAGGCGGCCGACGCGATGCAGCGCGACCTGATGCGCACCTATGCCGCCGGCTACACGCAGACGCTGCTGAAGCTGCGCCTGCCCGCGGCCATGCCGTTCATCTTCAACGGTCTCAAGATCGCGACCACGCTGGCATTGATCGGTGCCATCGTGGCCGAATTCTTCGGCTCGCCCACAATGGGCATGGGCTTTCGAATCTCGACCTCGGTCGGCCAGCTTGCCATCGACATGGTCTGGGCCGAGATCGTGGTTGCCGCGCTCGCGGGGTCCGCATTCTATGGCGGGGTCACGGCGATCGAGAAGGCGGTGACATTCTGGCACCCGTCGCAACGGGGCCGGGCATAACGACAAAGACAAGGCAACAAGGGAGACTGACATGAAGACCATCGCGAAAATCATCGGCCTGGCCGCGGCCGGCCTGTGGGCCGGCACGGCGCAGGCCGCCGACCAGCTGACGCTGCAACTCAAATGGGTGACGCAAGCGCAATTCGGCGGCTATTACGTCGCCAAGGACAAGGGGTTTTACGCCGAAGAAAACCTCGACGTCACCATCAAGCCCGGCGGTCCCGACATCGCCCCCACGCAGGTGATCGCCGGCGGCGGGGCCGACGTGATGGTGGAATGGATGCCCGCGGCCCTTGCCGCGCGCGAAAAGGGCCTGCCGCTGGTCAATATCGCACAGCCGTTCAAGAGCTCGGGCATGATGCTGACCTGCCTGAAGAGCACCGGAATCGAAAGCCCCGAGGATTTCCGCGGCCGCACGCTCGGCGTCTGGTTCTTCGGCAATGAATTCCCGTTCCTGAGCTGGATGAACCACCTGGGCATTCCCACCGATGGCGGCGAGGATGGTGTGAAGGTGCTCAAGCAGGGGTTCAATGTCGATCCGCTGCTTCAGGGCCAGGCCGACTGCATCTCGACCATGACCTACAACGAATACTGGCAGATCATCGACGCCGGCATCAAGCCCGAGGAGCTGATCACCTTCAAATACGAGGACCAGGGCGTGGCCACGCTCGAGGACGGGCTCTACGTGCTTGAGGACAAACTCAAGGACCCCGAGGAGGTCGACAAGCTGGTGCGCTTTGTCCGCGCTTCGATGAAAGGCTGGAAATGGGCCGAGGAACACCCGGACGAGGCCGCGATGATCGTGCTTGAGAACGACGCCACCGGCGCCCAGACCGAGAAGCACCAGAAGCGCATGATGCGCGAGATCGCCAAACTCACGGCCGGTTCAAACGGCACGCTCGATCCGGACGACTATGAACGCACGGTCGAAACGCTGCTGTCCGGCGGAGAGAACCCGGTGATCACCGAGCGGCCCACGGACGCCTGGACGCGGCTCATCTCGGACCGGGCCCTTCACAGCCCCGGCGCCTGGTAAGCCGCCATCACCCGCGATTGAACGCGATCGGGCCCGGGGCGCAAACGCCCCGGGCCCTTTTTCCCGGATCCAGGAGGTTGCGGGATCGGCAGCCTGTCGCGATTTCAGCCCTGGCTGCGCAGCGCGACGACGCTTCGGACGGCCATCTCGGCGATCATGTGCAGGCTCTGGGCCGACGCGCCGCCGCGCGCGCGCAACATGATTCCGCGGGCGATGGCGGCCAGCATCCCCGCCAGCGCTCGATTGTCGGGGGCACAATCCGGCCTGGCCGCGTGTTCCAGCCGCTGCGCGATCGCGTCCTCAAGCGCCGAGAAGCGGCGGTCGAGCTCTTGCCGGAAGGTGTCATTCGCCCCTGCAACATCCGCGAGGACACAGGAAACCAGACATCCCGGCGTGCGCCGGTCGCGCGTCGCAAGATCCACCACCGCGTCGAAAAAGGCGGCAAGATCTTCCTCCAGCGTCCCGCGCGGGCCAAGCGCCGCGACGACCGGCCCGATCCGCGTTTCCACGTAATGGGCGATGGCGGCCAGGAACAGCCCCTGCTTTCCACGAAAATCCTGATAGAGGCTGGCGCGCGGCATGCCCGTTTCGCGGCACAGCCGGTCGATCGAGGCCGCGTCGTACCCCTCGGCCCAGAACATGCGCATGGCGGCGTCGAGCGCCTGTTGCGGCAGCACGCCTCTTGGCCTGCCGCGCGGCCGGGGCGCCTGGTTTCGGGCTTCCATGTTCTCACCCATATTTGAACCGAACATTCTGAAAATAGCTGGCGTCGTGCGATGGCGCAATATACAGAACGATTATTCTGTAATTATGGGAGTATCCAATGACCCGCGAACCACTGCTCGAGATGTCGCCGACCACCCTCGATGTTGCCGAAGGCGAGGCCCAGGCCCTGCTGTCCGGCGCCAAGGCCCAGCTGGGCTTCGTTCCGAACATGTATACCTACATGGCGAACCTGCCCGGGGTTCTTTCGGGCTATCTCAGCACCTATGACTCGTTCCGCAAAACGACCGGCTTCACCCCGGCCGAGCAGGAAACGGTTTTCCTGACCATCAGCCGGGTGAACGGCTGCACCTATTGCACCGCCGCGCATTCGATGATTGCCGACAAGAAATCCGGCGTGCCGGCCGACAGTCTTGCGGCGCTTCGCGAGGGGGGGGATCTGCCCGACGCGAAACTCGACGCCGTCGCCAAGTTCACCGAGGCAATGGTCCTCTCGCGCGGCAATCCCGGCAAGGACGCCGTCGATGCGTTTCTCGCCGCGGGATATGGGGAACAGCAGGTGCTGGGCGTGGTTCTTGGCATCGCCTGCAAGACCTTCTCGAACTACGTCAACCACCTTGCCGGCACCCCGGTGGACGACGTGTTCGCACCTTACAAGGTGGCGTGACAGGCCGCGCATCCCGACCGATTCAGGCGGGCGGGATGCGCCTTTTGCGCAGATACGCGACGAGCCCGTCGAATGAAAACGGACCGGCGCCCTGTATCGCGACCGGAAGCAGCACCAGCGACCACAGAAGCACCTGGTCCGGCCCCGGATCGAAGGGGCTGGCATCGAAAAGGCGTCCGGGCCGGAACAATTCACCGGCGGCCGCTGCGCGGATCCAGACATGCAGGATCAGCAGCGTCGCCGAGAGACGACCGGCCATCCCGGCAACCACCATGACCGGTAGCACCAGCTCCGCCAGCGTCATCACAAGGACGAAGGCATGCTCCGCCGTCGAGGGAACGCCGTTGCCGGCCATCACCCCCGGCAGGAATGTGTAATAGGCGCCAAGGCTCAGCGGCCAGATTCCGGCCGCGGGGCCCACCGACAGGCTCAGGCCCGCGATACGGGTCAGCCCGCCGATCACGAACCAGGGCAGAAGGACCGCCGCGAATCCGGCACGCGCCAGCGTGACCGTCAGGGCCGGCGCCACGATGGGGGCAAACCGCCGCACCGGGCGTCAGTTCCCAAGCATCCAGCGGCCCTCGGGGTGGAAGGCATGGAACGCGAAGGCGAAGGGGATGTCATGCACTACGTCCCGCCCCTGCGCATCGCGGACGCGCACGTTGCCCACCTCGCGCCCCTGGCCGATCGCGTCCGTGTCCAGCGCCGAGGCCTGCCCCTCTGTCCAGGTCAGCGTCAGCCCGGCCTCGGTGATGCGACCCTCCTTGCGCAGACGGGTCAGCGGCCAGGCCCGGTCGCCGACCCGCACCACGCGTTCGAGCGGCGCGATGCCATGCGGCGGATCCTCGCCCGAATAGAGAAACGGGCGCGTCGTGTCGTAGCTGCGATAGGGGTTCGTGCCATAGGCCCGGCGCCAATCGGGTTCGTCCATGACAAGCCCGTGCGGATGCGCCGTTCGAAATGCCGCCCAGCTTTCCATCCAGGCCGGAAGCTGCGTCAGCGTCCGCCCCGTCATCTCGCCGACGATGCCTTCGCCGAGCGCCTGCTGCCACCAGCTCTCAGACTGATGGTCATACATGATCATGTCGGAATGTCGCAGCAGGCCCGACACCCCGAAAGTCAGGCTGCGCCCGTCCACCTGGCTGTCGAAAACCATGCCGGTATTGCACAGCGGGCAGAAGGTCACGACGATGGTGCGGCCGGCAACCACGTCGTTCACGATCTCGTGCCACATCAGATAGCGGATCGGATAAGCACGCGCCGGGCCGTTGTCCGGCACGTAGGTCATCACCGGCTCGCGGTCGTCGAGCCGTGTCTCGTCCGAGGCGCGGATGAAGGATGGATCGAGGATCGCGGGAATCCCGTCGCGTGTCGGCCCGCCCGACATGACCTCGCCGAGATCGACGGCGCGGCGCGAGAAATCCGTGTCCGGCCAGGCGCGTTCGAACCGCTCCGACTGGGCCGGCGCCATTGAGACCGCGACGAAAAGGGCGACAGGTGCAACCGCCAGCACGCGCAAAAGGCGGCGAAGGAAACCCTGACGCGCGATCGGGCAGAACGGGTTTTCGGTCATCGCGGCATTGCCTCGTTCATCTGCATCTTCGAAACAATACCGTTTCGCCCCGCGCATGTTACACCGCTCCGGATATCGTGAACGCTGCGGCCCGCATCGAACGGCGGGGCATCGACGCGCGCGACCGTGCCCTCGGTGACAGGCGTGATGAAAGTCAAGGCCGCGATCACGTCGGACCGCCCGCTTCACCGCACCCCGCACCATGATCGACGGGCGAATCCGCCATTGCCGTTTCGCCGGGCTCGACCGGCCCCGGCGGCATACGCGCGGGAAGCCCGGCCAGATCGGCGGAAATGTCCCCCGCCGCCGTGGCCCAGTGCAGCCGTCGATGATCGAAGCCGCCGGCCAGATGCGGTTTCACGATCTCGAAATAGGGCGACAGGTCGAAATCCCGCGGCACGAACAGCGAATGGTGCCGGATATGCAATATCTCTGCCCGCACATGCCGCGATCCGCTGCGGATCTTCACCGTGGTCACGTCGGGCAGGATCGGATAGCGCACCGACTGAAAGGCCCGGGCGATCAGCGAGGAACAGATCGCCCGCGTCGGATTGCCCGACCCCAGAGCCAGCATCCGGCGCCGCCACCGCACCGGAACCGGGGGTGTCGGAAAGAAATAGCGCACCAGGTCGAAGATGTTGCGCAGGTCGTATCTGAGCCCGATCCGCGCGATCATGAAGGCCGTGACCCTGGCGCGATCTTCCTCGCTCAGGCCCGCGGGCCGGCAGATCCGGGTGTTGTAGCTTGCATATTTCGACAGGGGCACCGACACGCAGCCCTCGGCAAGATTTACCTCGACAAGATCGTGCCGCGCGGCGCCATCCTCGGGGTCCGGCAGGTGGGGCCCGACATACATCGCCGCATGCGACCAGGTCGATTGCGTGAGATACTTGATGGCGGTGGAAATGCGCTCTCCTCCTTCGACGAGGAGGACATCGCCGGGGCGCAGGATGCGGCACAGGGTCGGGAAATCGGACGGGGTATAGGGCGTGTAACCCGAACAGGGCCGGTCGAGTTTCGAGGCAAGCCGTCGCCCGATGCGGTCGAGCATCCCGTCGAGCCCGTATGCTTGCCCTTGCGCCATCCTGTCCCGCGCCTTCGGTTGTTCGATGTAAACAGGACTCTCGGGCGCATGAGACGTTACGGCGCGACGCGGCAGATGTCGCTTTCGCATCGGATCGGCGGTACCTGCCGGCCGAGGGCCCGCATGACGCTCAGCGCGATCCAGATCCCGGCGACGATGCCGAACCAGGACGGCAGGGCATGTGGCGAAAGCGATGGCACCCCGAACAGGATCAGCCCGTCATTGCCGCCCGGGATCATCGCCGCCCCGGCCCCCATGAGGCTGCCCGCGCCGAGCCGCCGGAGGGCCGATTGCAATCGAACCGGGCGCAGGCGGAAACTGCGGCGCAACATGGCCGAGGCGATCATCGCCACCATCGCCGTGCCCGAGACCAGCCAGAGTGTCAGCGGATGCGCGCAGGGCGCAATTCGGGCCGCACCGGTGGCGCAGATCGCGGTCGAGGTGAAGGACCAGGGACGGTCCATCAGCATAAGCCCGGTATTGCCCAGGGCGATCAGAAACACGCCAAGCGACAACGGCCAGAAACCGTCGGTCAGAATCGCCCGGCCGCGTCGGCGCACCAGTCGAACAAGGCGTCCGCCTTCCCAGGCGATCCAGGCCACCCCCGGCAGGACCAGCCAGGCCGGAAACATCGTGACGCGCGGGACATCATGCGGCGCCGGCGCGATCTGCCGCATCGCGACAAGCCCAACACCCCAGCCGACGAGGGTGAGCACCATCACGCCATGCCCTTCGGCCAGGCGCGACAGCGTGGAAAGGCTGCAGGCCCCGTTGAACCCGGCCCCGATGCCGAAAAGGATGCCACCCAGCAGCCCCGCGACCAGCAGCGGCCGGGGCGACAAGGCCGCCTCGAAGCCCGCCAGCGCCGCGACGGACAGGAAGCCGAGCGTCCAGAAAGAGGCCTTGAGAAAGGACCAAAGGACATGCGCCTGCCGCGTGGTCATGACCTCTGCGACCGCTTTCACGGTGCAAAGGCCGGCCCGGTGCGCCGAAGCTCCAAGCAGGACGCCCAACAGGGCAGGCAGGACGACCTGGGGAAACATCGGAACTTCGGCGCGGGTTGAATCACCTGTCCCCTGGGGTCAGTCTGCGATCAGGTGATCCGAGGTGAAGACCATGTCGCCGGCGGCCGCCTTGTGGCAGGCGATACAGCCGGTATCCATGCCCTTCGCCACCTTGCCGGCCATCTGCATGCCGTTCGGCGTCTTGTCGAGCGAGCCGTCGGGCAGATACTTGACCCAGAACCAGTTGTTGTCCTCCGGGTCATAGCCTTCTTCACGGCGGAACATGACGGTGATCGCGGCAAGGTGCTGGTCCGGGCTGGCCAGCACCTGGTCCTTGGTCACGCCGGCGGGGCCGAAATTCCGTTTCACGATGAGATCGCCCGTGTGCCCGTCGATCGTTGCCTGGGAATAGAATGTCTCGAGCATCATTCCATGTGGGTCGGTCCCCTCATAGGGCGTGGACCGGAGCATATCCTGCCCCACCAGACGCTCGGACTCCATCAGATCCCAGATCAGCTCGGCATAGGCGACGTCATCCTTGCTGCCGAAGGGCATTTTGCCGTCCTGTGCCATTGCCTGCCCGCCGGTGATGGCAAGGGCCGCGATTGCAGCGGTTATGATCGTTTTCATGCGTTGTCCTCCCATTGATGACTGCAACAGGACTCGCCGCGCCCGGATCCGTTTCAGAGCCGAGGATCACATGACCGTGATGGTGGCGGCTCCATCACCTCTGCGAGATTTTCGCGATTCCGGATTTACCCGGCGCCCGTCGGCGAAGGATGATCCGGTTGAAGGAATGCCGATGAAACGCTTGATCTCTGCGCCGATCCGCCCGTCTGAAACCGGCCCGGTCGATCCCCTGCCGACCGACAGCTGCCGCCGGTCGCCGCATGCGGTGTGACGCCGGCCACAGGACCCTGCGCGCCCGTTGCTGTGCCGCGTGCCGTGTGGCGCTGCGGCTTTTTGCGATTCTTCTCGTCGCCTATGGCATTCATCTGCTCATGGGCTGGGTCACGGGCCTTGCGCTGTTCGCGGACGACCGGCTGCGCATCGGGATTCTGGTCGTCTTCCTTCTGGCCTATGCCCTGCTGATCTCGGTGCCTTTCGTGCCGGGCGTCGAGATCGGCCTGTCGCTCATGGTGATGGAGGGATCATGGATCGCGCCGTTCATTTACATCTCGACCGTTGCAGGGCTGTTGCTCGCTTACGTCGCGGGGGAATGGGTGCCCTACGCCCGGCTCCACCGGGTTTTCCAGGACCTGCGCCTGGTCAGGGCCTGTCTGCTGCTCGAGGCGGTCGAGCCGCTTTCGCGCGCCGAGCGCCTTGAGGCCTTGCGCGCAAGATTGCCGACATGGTTTCAGCCGGCGGCCACGCGCTATCGCTATGTGCTTCTCGCGATCCTGGTGAACCTGCCGGGCAGCGCGTTTCTGGGCGGTGGCGGCGGCATCCTGTTCACCGCGGGGCTGAGCCGCCTGTTCCTTCCGGCGCAGACGGTCCTGACGATCCTCGTCGCGGTGGCTCCGGTTCCGTTCGCGGTCTGGCTGTTCGACATCGACATCGGCGCCTATCTCGACTGACCGCGCCGCCGCCACCGCGAGGCCGGCATTTCCCGTGACCTATCCCTGATGTTCCGGGCCTATGCCCTGGAACATGGCGCGCAGATCGACGGTGCCGCGCTGGCCGAGATCGTCGTAATGGCGCGCAAGCCAGGCCTGCGCCGTTTCCCGGCCAAGATCCCGCAGGTGGACCAGGAAGGCCCATTCGGCATTCATCTTCGATGACGCCCCGAGCGGCGCGAGCGCGGCCTGGTTCTGGATGATGTGGATCCGTGCCCGGCGGTAATGATCCTCGTCCAGCCGGCCCTCGTCGATGAGCCTTGCGACGAAATCGATGGCGCGCAATTCCTTGAGAAGGCTCGAATTGAAGCTGATCTCGCTCAACCGGTTCTGGATGTCATGCGCCGAGCGCGGGATGCCGCGCCGCTCGACCGGGTTGATCTGGACGACGATCGTATCGGCGCTGTCGCTTTCCGTGTGAAACGGAAAAAGCGCCGGGTTGCCCATGTAGCCGCCGTCCCAATAGGGCACATCGTCGATCACGACCGCGCGGAATAGATGCGGCAGGCAGGCCGAGGCCATCACCATGTCGACCGTCAGCCGGCGGCTGTCGAAAACCTTGACGCGGCCGGTTTCCACATTCGTGGCCGAAATGAACAACCGGATGCTGTCGCAATGCCGGACCCGGTCGAAGTCGATGCAGGCCTCGACGATATCGCGCAGCGGGTTCATGTCGACGGGATTGAACTGGTAGGGCGAGAAAAGCCGCGTCATCAGGTCCATCGCCTGATAGCCCCAGGATCGTTCGAGGTTCCAGGTGCCCATCATCACGTCGAGCGGGTCGCGCCGGATCGGCGAATGCCGCGCGGCGTCGCTGATCGACTGCCACAGGTGGTGCAGCTTTTCGCGCGCGCCCTCCGGCCCGTGCGCGGTAAAGCCATCCGCCAGCGCAACCGCGTTCATGGCCCCGGCAGAGGTGCCCGAGATCGCGGCAATCTCGATCCGCGCATCTTGCAGAAGGGCGTCGAGAACCCCCCAGGTAAAGGCCCCGTGCGCGCCACCCCCCTGCAGCGCGAGGTTGACCCGCTTGGGCGGTTTCCTGCGCGCAGGGTGATCGACGGGATCGGTCATCGGGGTCTCCGGTGCAGGAATGGGACAGCGGGGCGCACCCCCGCTGCCATGCGGTTATCAGCCATGCGCGGGGCGGGATGCGATGAGGTTCTGATAGACCAGACCCAGCACGGCGCCAAAGATCACATGCAGCACCAGCGTCATTATCGGCGCCATCATTCCCATCGCCATACCGAAGAACCCTGCGCCGGCCATCGGCATCACCGCGATCATCATGCCCAGCCAGGCCGCGATGCCGAAGACAATTCCCCTGGCAAGGGCCGAGCCGCCCGGGATCATGTCGTAGAGCACGGCGAACCCGATCCCCCAGGCCAAGGTGCCGATCGCGAAATGCGCGACCCAGCCCATGAGGGCCGGGGCACCCATCATCGCGCTCAGCATGGCGATCACATCGAGCCCGGGCATGACGCCCATCATTCCCTTGGCCATCATCAGCAAAGAGAGGACGACAGTGGCGGCGAATCCGGCGATGGCACCGGTTGCAATCTTGTTCATGGTCTTTCCTTTCGGTTGCGCCGATCTTCAGCGGCGCGGTTGGTCTTTGCGAAGCATCGAAAGGATTTCGGCAAATCGGCCATCCTCGGCCTCGTGCTGCAGCGGCTCGTCGATCCGGGCGACCTGCGCCGTCAATTGATCCGTCATCCGCATCTGCGCGATGAACCGGCTGCAGCCGTTGCACATCGCAAGATGCACCCGGATCTGAAGCGCGTTCCAGGCAGACAGCTCCCCGTCGATCAGGGCGCTGGACCGCTCGGCGATTTCCTTGCAACTCAGCATTTCCGTTCGGTCCTTTCGAAATCCTCACATTGGAAAGACCTTCGCGAGAGGCCTTTGTTACGCGCGCCCCTACAAGTTAACGTGATCGTGCGGAATGTCGCGCCACCGCGGGTCATGCCAATTCCGCCAGTCTGGCGCGCAGGGACAGACGCGCGCGATGCAACAGCACGCGCATGTTGCCGTCGCTCACCCCGAGGATTGCGCAAACCTCGGAAGGGTCGAGACCCTGCTGAACCCGCAGCACGATCACCGCGCGCTGTGCCGGCGGAAGCGCCTCTATGGCCGCGACCAGGTGATCGGCAAGGCGACGCCCGGCGACGATCCGTTCGGGTGTGATTTCGTCCCAGAGTTCGGGCATTTCCTTCCACCGCCCCTTGCCGTCGAAAGCGGCGGAAAGATCGCTCTCGGTTCCGCCCTCGTCGAAGGACACCGACCGCCCGTCCCGTTTCGCCCGGCTCCGCGCCTTGTTGATCAGGATCGTGAAGATCCACCCGGCCAGCGAGGACCGGCCCTCGAAGCCGCCGATGTTTTTCAGGACCGATATCCAGGTGTCCTGCGTGACCTCTTCGGCGGTCGCACGGCTGTTCACGATGGTGGAAGCCACGCGGATCATCGACGGGGTGTGGCGCGAATAGAGTTTCGAGAACGCGGCCTCGTCGCCGGACCGAAGGTCCGCCGCAAGCGTCGATTCATCTGTTTGGTCCCGAGGCATGAAAGATCCCGATTTTTCCCTTTCCTTGTGAAGGGGGGATGCGATCTGCGTCCAGTCGGCTGCACTCTCCACACCAAGAGTTGACCCTGCGTGACCAGTTGATGATGAGGTGCCATGGGCATGCCGGGTCATCGGCCATCGACGCCGCGAGATCGGATATGCACGGCCGGGGCCTTGTGCCGGGCGACCGCGGGGCGGGAACGGTCGGCGACCATCTGTCGCGCTCGGCCCCTGGCCCCCTGCCCACGGGCATAGACATCGTCATAGCGGATGATGTCGTCCTCGCCCAGATAGCCGCCGGTCTGCACCTCGATCAGCACCATGGGCAGCTTGCCGGAGTTCTCCATCCGGTGCACCGCGCCCAGCGGGATGAATACCGCCTGGTTTTCCGTCACCCGTCTGTCCTCTCCGTCCACCGTCACCTTTGCGGTGCCCTGCACCACGATCCAGTGCTCGGCGCGGTGGTGGTGGCTTTGCAGGCGCAGCGCCGCTCCCGCGCCCGGCGGAAACGCGCCATACCCGCGTGACAGCGCGCCGATCATGCGTCTATCATCAGACCCGAAAGCCCCGTAACCAGCGCGAGAGATCGGCCCATGGCATTCAATATCGAGTTCGACTACCGGTTCGACAGCACCGGCTTCTTCGACGAAAACACCCACGCCGACCGGCGCGCGGCGCTGGAAAAGGCCGCCAAGATATGGGAGGGGCTGATCGGTGACGAATTCGTCGATGTGCGGGCCGGAACCACCTTCAGCATCGACGATCCCTCGGCCGACGGCACTTCGCGCCAGATCACCCTGGCCAACCCGATCGACGATCTGCTGATCTTCGTCGGCGCCGAGTCGCTGTCGGGCGCTCTGGGAATCGGCGGTTTCGACGGGGTTGACGCCGAGGGTGACGTGTTCAGCCAGCGCATTTCGGGCAATTTCCGCGGCCAGACTGTCACCGATTTCGAACCCTGGGCCGGCACCATCAGTTTCGAGAAAAACGCGGATTGGAGCTTTTCGCTGGATGGCGCGGTGGCGGGGATGAACGATTTCCTGACCATCGCCCTGCACGAGATCGGCCATGTGCTGGGCTTCGGCACCGCCAAGGCCTTCAATGCGCTGGTCTCGCCGGATGGGATGTTCACCGGGGTCAACGCGCAGGCCGAGAATGGCGGTGCCCCGGTTCCGTTGCAACCCGACGTGAGCCATGTCGAGGACGGCTTCGATGGTGGCACCGTGCTGATGGACCCGACCGCGACCACCGGGACGCGCACGGAGCCCAGCAATCTCGACCTGGCGATGCTGGCCGATATCGGCTATCAGACCGACGGGTTCACCGCCAAGGGCAGCACGCCGCCGATTGCCACCGACGGGGGCGAGACGATCTTCGGCACGATCCTGGCCGACCGGATCGAGGGGCTGGGCGGCAACGACCAGTTGCAGGGATCAGGCGGAGACGACACGCTGGTGGGCGGCGCCGGCGATGACCAGATCTTCGGCGAGGGCGGAAGCGACCGGTTCGTGATCGGGCCGGGCGACGGCGCCGACCAGATCCGGAAATTCGACATTGCGACCGAGGTTGTCGAACTGGTCGATTCAGGCTTTGCCACGCTGGCCGAGGTCATGGGGGCGATCACCCGAGACTATACCAACGGCTGGGGGCTTAACCTGGCAGATGGCACGAAGGTGGAAATCTTTCCGGCCGCCATGGGGCCGCTGACCGAGGCCAATTTCGCGCTTGTCTCCTCGACCCCCGAACCTCCTGCCCCCGGCCAGGTCGCCTTGACGGGCAGGCTGACCACCCCCGACGGCACCCCGCTGGCCGATGTGCCGCTGGTCTTTGCCCTCGATGGCGGTGGCAGCACGCAGGCGACAAGCGACGCGACCGGGGCCTTCGGCTTCACCCTTGCGGACGGCGCCAGCGGCAGGCTCGACCTGGCCGGCCCGCCGCCGGCAACCGACGGCATCGACGCCTCTGATGCGCTGGCCGCGCTGAAGCTGGCCGTCGGGCTGACCGACGGGGCGGACGGGTTCGACTTCATCGCCGCCGATGCGGATCGCAACGGAAAGGTCACCTCGTTCGACGCGCTGGAAATCCTGAAACAGGCCGTGGGCCTGGACGCGACCGGGCCGGGCGAGCTGGTGCTGCCCGACCCGGCGCAGGATCTGTCCGGGCTGGGCGCGGATAACGTGGTCTATGACTCGGTCCTGGACCTGACATTGACGGCGGATACCAGCCTGGATCTTTCCGCCGTGATCCTGGGCGAGATGATCGCCTGACCGCGACCCCGGCAATCGGGATCCGGCCGCCGCGTCGCCTTTCAGACGGCGACGCGATGGCCCGCGCCGACCGCGCGCAGGGTCAGGCGGCTCGGCGGCTCGCCGATCGGGCGGATGGGCGTGCCGATCTCGCCCTCCACGTCCGGCATCGGGGGGCGCTTGCGGTTCGGGTCGGGCACCGGCACCGCGGCAAGCAGCCGGCGCGTATAGGGATGCTGCGCATCCCGCAGCACGGCATCGCGGCTGCCCTCTTCGACCACCTGGCCAAGCCGCATCACCATCACCCGGTCGGCCACGCGGTCGATCACGGCCATGTCGTGGCTGATGAACAGGAATGACAGGCCGTCCTCTTCCTGGATCTCCGCAAGCAGGTCGAGCACGCGCGCCTGCACCGAGACATCGAGCGCCGAGACGCTTTCATCGGCCACGATCACCTTCGGCCGGAGCGCAAGCGCACGCGCGATGCAGACGCGCTGACGCTGGCCACCGGAAAATTCGTGCGGGAATCGCGCCATCATGTCCGGCGACAGCCCGACCCGACGGAAGAGATAACCGACCCGGTCGGTCAGCTCGCTGCCCGAGGCAAGGCCGTGGATGATCAGCGGCTCGGCCACCTGGTCGCCCACCGTCATCCGCCGGTCGAGCGAGGCGCCGGGATCCTGGAACACCATCTGGATATCGCGGCGCACGGGTTTCATCGCCCGCCGCGACATCCCCGCGGTCTGCCGGCCGAGCACGCGGATGCTGCCGCTCCACGGCACGAGGCCCAGAAGCGCCTTGCCGATGGTGGACTTGCCGCAGCCCGATTCACCGACCAGCGCCAGGGTCTCGCCGGCGGCGACATGGAAGGACACGCCCTCGACCGCGTGCAGCCGGGCGACCGGGCGGTTCAGGACGCCGCCGGTCATGTCGAAATGAACGCTCAGATCCTCGACATCCAGCACCTTCCCGGCGGTGGCGGGGCGGGTTGGCCGGTCCGCTGCGGCGCCGAGCCGCGGCACCGCGTCGAGCAGTTCCCTTGCATAGGCTGTCTGCGGCGCGGAAAACAGGTCGCTCACCGCCGCGGCCTCGATCGCCTGCCCCTCTCGCATCACGATCACGCGGTCGGCCATCTCGGCAACGACGCCCATGTCATGGGTGATCAGCATCACGGTGGTGCCATGGTCGCGCTGAAGCCGCCGGATCAGGTCGAGGATCTCTGCCTGGACGGTGACATCGAGCGCGGTGGTCGGCTCGTCGGCGATCAGTACGTCGGGCTCGCAGGCCAGCGCGATCGCGATCATCACGCGCTGGCGCATGCCGCCCGAAAGCTCGTGCGGATACTGGTCGAGGCGGCGCTCCGGCTCGGTCATCTGCACGTCGCGCAGCAGCGTCAGCGCGCGCGCGCGAACCTCGTCGCGGGTGCAGACCCCGTGTTCCAGAAGCACCTCGCCGATCTGTTTCGCCACCGTCATCAGCGGGTTGAGCGAGGTCATCGGCTCCTGGAAGATCATGGCGACACGGGCCGCGCGGATCTTGCGCAGCGCGCGCTCAGAGATCTGCGTGAGATCCAGCTCGCCCAGCCGGATCGTCCCGCCCGCGATCCGCGCCATCGGCTTGGGAAGAAGCCCCATGATGGCAAGCGCGGTCATGGATTTGCCCGAGCCGCTTTCACCGGCGAGACACAGGGTCTCGCCGGAAAAAAGGTCGAAGGACAGATGGTCGAGCACCGTCTTCGCACCGTCGGGCGTGGCGACCTGAACGCTCAGATCGCGCACCGACAGGATCGGCGTGCCTGCCTCGGTCATTCGAAGACGATCCGCGGCAGGTAGAAGCTGACCACCCAGTTCGGCTGGTCCACGACCTCGGAGATGCGCAGATCCCCGCAGACGGAGCAAAGCAGATACGCATCCTCGGCCGAAAGCCCATGCTGGCGCCCGATCAGGTCGATCATGCCGCTGAGCGCATCGCGGGTGGCGGCCATCAGGTCGGGTCCGATCCCGGTGGTGGCCTCGTAGCCCTTGCCGTCGAGATGCCGCGTCACCGGCCCCGGCGTGGTGAAACGCGGGAACCTGAGCGGCTCGCCCTTGATAAGGTCGAGCTTCAGATCGACCTCCATCGGGCTTTCGATCGCGGTGCCGCACACTTCGCCGTCACCCTGTGCGGCATGCGTGTCGCCGATGGAAAACAGCGCGCCGGAAACCTCGACCGGCAGGTAGAGCGTGGTGCCCGCGGCCAGATCGCGGATATCCAGGTTGCCCCCCATCCGTCGCGGTGGCACCACCGAGTGCAGCCCCGCCTCGGCCGGTGCGAGCCCGATCGTGCCCGCGAATGGCTTGAGCGGCACCCGCGCCATGTCGCCGAAGGCGGCCGGCGCAAGGCTGTCCTTGTCATAGGACCAGACCCGCAGATGCGGATCGGGAAACTGGTCGGCGAGCAGGCCGAAGCCGGGAATGTTCGCCGTCCATCCGAAGCCCGATGGATGGAAATGCTCGATCTCCACCTTCAGAACGTCACCGGGTTCGGCCCCCTCCACGAAGATCGGACCGGTGACGGGGTTGATCTTCTCGAAGGCGAGATTGACCAGGTCGGGCGTCTTGCTGTCGGGCGTCAACTGCCCGCCAGAGCTGTCGAGGCACTCGAAATGCAGTCGCGTGCCGGGCGCCACCGTCTGGACGGGCGGGATCGAACGATCCCACCCGAAATGATGATGCGCGCCGTGGATCGTGTAGTCGGCGTGGTCACACATGCGTTCACTCGGCCTCTGTCGAATGGATGTAATCGTAGTTCACCGGGATATGCACCGGATCGACGAAAAGCGAAGGATCGCCCGTCACCCGATCGGAATGCATGGTGAAGCGCTGCTCGTTGAAGATCGGCACCCAGGGCGCGTCCTTCATGATGTCGAGATAGATCTGGCGCCAGGCCTCTTCGCGGGCCTCGGGCTGGCCGACCATCGCATCCGCCTTCGCGGCGCGGGCGTCGATTTCCTCGTTGCAATACCAGGCCCAGTTCCAGCCGCCCTGCACGGCGCCGTCACAGCCGAGGATCGGGCCGTAGAAGTTCGACGGATCGGGGAAATCCGCGATCCAGGCCATGCCGCCGGACCAGATCATCGGCGCCTGGTCGGGTTCGCCGCCCGCCGCGATCACGTTGGCCTGCGCGAGGCTGCGGATTTCGGCATCGATCCCGATCGCGGCGAGATCCTGCTGGATCGATTGCGCGATACGCGGGTTGGGATCCACGTTCATGACGTAAAGCTCGGTCGTGAACCCGTCGGGATAGCCGGCCTCGGCCAGCATCGCCTTGGCCGCCTCGGGATCATAGGGATAACCTTCGTAATCCTCGGCATAGCCGGGCATCGTCGGCGGCAGCGGCTGGTTTGCCGGCACAGCGCGGCCGTTGATGACGCGCACGATGCGATCCTTGTTGATCGCCATGTTGACGGCCTTGCGCACCTGGACGTCGTCGAACGGCTCCATCCGCGTGTTCATCGTGACATAGCCGGTTTGCAGCTGGCCACCTTCGATCACGTTGTCGGACCATTCGGGGCTGTTCATCACGTTGAGGAACTGCGCCGGCGGAATGCCGTCGCCCAGAATGTCGGCGGAACCGTCCTGAAGCCGCAGCAGCGCGACGTTCGGATCGAGCCCGATCTGGAAGGTGATCTCATCCAGCTTGGGCAGGTTTTCGCGGTGATAATCGTCGAACCTCTCGAAGACGAGCTGCTGGCCCGGCGTCCATTCGGCAAGGCGATACGCGCCGGACCCGACGGGCTCGCGCCCGAAATCCTGGCCCGATGCCTCGACCGCTTCGCGCGGCACGATGGATGCGAAGTTGAGCGCCATGACGTGGTTGAAAGTTGCGTCGGGGCGGCTGAGCGTGATCTCGACGGTCTTGTCGTCGATCACCTGGACGCCGGTCAGTTCCTCCGCCTCGCCGGAATTCCATGCGTCGAAGCCCGCGATCATGCCGAAGAAGCCTGCACCGGGGCTGCGGGTCTCGGGATTGGTGACGCGCTCGAGCGAATATTTCACATCCGATGCGACGATCTCGCGCCCGTTGTGGAACGTGATGCCGTCCTTCAGCGTGAAGGTATGCACCGTGCCGTCCTCGGAAATCTCGTGGCTGGCGGCAAGTTCGTTGCGCAGGTCGGTCGTTCCCGGCTCATAGCCTATCAGCCCGTCGAACAGGCTCTTGATCATGGACCAGTTCTGCCAGTCATAGCCGATCGCCGGGTCGAGCGTGGCCACGTCGGTCTGATAGGTGACCGTCATCGTGCCGCCCTGGGGGGCGTTTTCATCCACCTGGGCAAAGGCGGTGCCCGCGATCAGCGCGCAGGCCGCCGTTCCGGCAAGAAGTCGTTTGGTCATTGGTCTTCTCCTCTGTTGATCATTTGGTCTTGATGCGGGGATCGATGAAGGGCGCCACGATATCGGCCAGAAGATTGCCCATCACGATGGCGGTGGCCGAAACCATGGTCACCCCCATTATGACGGGGATATCCACGCGCTGGATCGCCTGCCATGCAAGCTGGCCGATCCCGGGCCAGCCAAAGACGCTTTCCACGACGACGATTCCCGACATGAAAAGCCCGATATCTATGCCGATCATCGCGATGATCGGCAGGATCGCGTTGGGCATCACATGGCGGGTGATGATGCGAAACCTGGACAGGCCCTTGGCCTGCGCAGTGCGCACGAAATCCTGCGCCAGAACGTCGATCATCGACGATCGCATCATCCGGCTGTACCAGCCGCCGCCCAGGAACCCGAGCGTGATGGCCGGCAGCACGAAATGCATCGGCGTTCCGTAGCCGCCGATCGGGAACCATCCGAGCTGAACCGCGAAGACGTAAAGCAACAGGATGCCGATCACGAATTGCGGGGCAGAGATCGACACGAACGAGAAGATCATCAGCGCGTGATCCTCGGTCCGGTTGCGGCGCAGCGCGGCGATGACGCCGATCGTCAGCCCCATGATCAGCTCGGTGATGATCGCGACGACCATCAGCATCAGGCTCGCCGGCAGCCGCGCCGCGATCAGGTCCTCGACCTCGGCGCGTTGCAGATAGGATCGCCCGAGATCGCCCTGGAAGAGATTCGTGATATAGCGCCCGTATTGCACGAAGAACGGGTCGTTGAGCCCGAGCTGGTCACGGATGTTGGCGACCGTCTCGGCCGTGGCGCTGCGCCCGGCGATCTGGCGCGCAGGATCGGCGGGCACCAGGTAGAGCAGGATGAAGGTGACGAAGGTGATCCCCAGCAGGATCAGCGCGCTTTCCAGCAGCCGCCTTATGATATAGCCGCGCATCAGTGCCGCCCCTTCAGTGTCGGATCGAGGATGTCGCGCAGCGCGTCCCCGACAAGGTTGAACGCCAGGGCGAGCAGCACGATGGCAAGACCCGGAAGGAACACCAGCCACGGGGCGGTGGTGAAATAGGTCTGGTTCTCGAAGATGATGTTGCCCCAGGAGGGCGTCGGCGGCTGCACCCCGACACCGAGAAAGCTGAGCGTCGCCTCCAGCAGGACGGTGGTCGAAATGCCAAGCGTGCCGAACACCAGGATCGAGGACAGCAGATGCGGCAGCAGGTGATGCCACAGGATGCGCAGCGGTCCGGCCCCCATGGCGCGCTGTACCTGGATGAATTCGCGTTCTGCCAGGCTGCGCGTCTCGGTGTAGATGACGCGCGCCATCTGAACCCAGTTCACCATCGCGATCACCAGCGCCACGATCAGCAGCGAGGGCTGGAAGATCGCCGCCAGAACGATCGCCAGCAGCAGCGCCGGAAACGCCATCATCAGGTCGGTGAAGCGCATCAGGATCGCGCCGATCCAGCCCCCGAAGAACCCCGCCGTGATCCCGATACCGGCGCCCAGGATGATCGCGATCCCGTTCGCGAGCACTCCGATGATCAGCGACGTGCGCGTGCCCAGGATCAGCCGCGAGGCCAGGTCGCGGCCCAGAAGGTCGGTGCCCAGCGGATACGCGCCCCCCGGCGGCAGGGGCGCCCCGGTGATGGTCAGCCCGTCGAAGTTCTGCGCGAAGGGGTCATGCGGCATGATCCAGGGGGCGAAGATCGCCGCCAGCACCATGACCGTGATGACCACGAGCCCGAACGCCGCGCGCGGGCGCATGGCAAGCTCGCGCAGCACCTCGGTGATGCGCCGGATGCGGGTCGCGCGCCGCGGCACGGGGTGAAAGCTTGTCTCTGTCATGCCTTGTCCACCGCCCGCCTTGCGCCGGCCAGATAGCGCAGGGCGGCATCCTCCAGCGCCACGCGCTCGACCATCGCGAAGGCGCGCAGCTGTTTCAGGGCAAGGTGCTGGTCCACGCCGCGCTCGGCCATGATCGCCACCACCGCCTCCACCAGTTCGGCGCGAAGCCCGGCGCGCCGAACCACTTCGGCCTCGCGCGCGGCCTCGCTCATCCGTCGGTCAAAGGCGGCATGGGCAAGCACCAGCGCCGAGAATAGATTGGAAAGCGCCGGGATCGACAGGAAGGCGTCGAGCCTCTGGCGCACCGCCCAGGCAAGCCGGCCCGGCGTTTCCGACCCGATCAGGCCGATCGTCGGCATGGGCGCATGGCCGGGCTGCCAGCAAAACTGTTCGTCCTGGGCGCGGTCGAGGTCGATGAGAACCACATGCGCCTCGGCATCTTCGGGGGCGAGATCCGGCCAGCGTCCCGCGGCCTCAAGCCCCAATGTCTCCAGCCGGCGCATCACGCGGGCGCGGATGTCGCAGGAGGGATGCAGCACGACGGCGCGGCGGCCGGTGAAGGATTGCGTGATGGTCATCGCACCACCTTGAGGTCTGGCGCCCTCTTGCCGCGCGTCAGCGTGGCCGGAAGGCGGGTGAGATAAGGATCGGCAGGCACCGGTTCGGCGGCGCATTCGACGATCTCGAAGCCGCCGCCACCGGCGCGGGCAAGATGTGGCGTCAGGCTGGCGTGGCGGGTGGTCGGATCAATCGTCACGGGGCCGAGAACGGTGTCGCGGCGGCGGCCGGCAACGGCATCGAAGACCGCGCGGGGCGCGTCGGTTCCGGCGGCCTCGGCCCCCTCGGCCGCGAGCTGCACGGCGGCGTAGGCGGTGGCGAAAAAGGCCGAGCAACGACCGTTCGGCGCCGCCTTGCGCGCCGCGGCGAGAAAGGCCGGCCCGGCGGACTCCTCGAAAAAGCTGCCGGCCGAGAACATGCCGTTCGCCCGCACCCCGAGACGGTCGAGATCGGCCTCTGTCTGGTTGCAGCTTGCCACGCGAACCCGGTCGCTGCATTCGCCGAGCGCATCCATGAATGCCGCGTTGGACGGGCCGATGAGCGAATTGAAGACCAGGTCGGGAACGGTTTCGGCGATTTCGGCGGTGGCGACGGCGCAATCGGACGAGCCGAGCGGGATATAACGCTCCCCCACGATTTCGGCATCGAGACGGGTGAAAAGTTCGCGCGCCAGGCGCAGCGTCTCCCAGCCCCAGACGTAGTTGGAGCCGACGAGATAGACCCGCCTGACCCCGGTCCGCGCGAGAAAGTCCACGAGCGGCACGATATGGTGATTGGGCGACGCGCCGAGATAGACGATGTGATCATGGCATTCGAACCCCTCATACGGGCAGGGATACCACAGCAGCCCGCCATGACGTTCCAGGACCGGGGCCATGTCCTTGCGGCTCCACGACGTGATCGCGCCGATGACATGGCGGACATGCTGATGGGAAAGCAGATCCTCGGTAAGGCGCTCGTAATTCTCGGGCTGGCCGGCCGGGTCGCGGGCCACAATCTCCACCCGCCGGCCGCGCGCGGCAAGATCCCGCGCGGCAAGCTCGGCCCCCGCCCGCGCCGCCGCCCCCAGCGCCGCGTAAGGGCCGGTGGTGGAAAAAAGGAGCCCCAATTTCAAGGCCATCGACCGCTCCAAACGAAAAAACCTCGTACGCCCGGAAAGACGAACGAGGCATCATTGCCATTTTGACCCCGCGGGCCGATTTGAAGAAACCATGCAACAGATGGATGGAATTGTCGAGTGGCCGGCGCAGATTTCTGGCCCGGTTTGCCCATTGCCCGGTTTTTGGGCGCCCGGGCGGCTGCGACGCGCGGCGATCTGCCGGGAAATGTATTGGCGCGCGATTCGGGCCGGCATGCGCGCTTGCAACCATCATGTCCGGAACGAAAGGCCGGCACCTTTCACGACAGGCATGTCGCGCCCCGATCCGGCCTCTCTCTCTGGCATGAAAGAACGCCGTCCTCGCCGGACATGACGCGGGTGATCGCGCCTAGTCGGTCTTTTCCGGCGGGGCGCCGACATTCTGCGCCCCGGCGCGACGCCAGCGGGCAAGCTCGGCGTGCTGATCCAGCGACATCGGGCGGTAGGCCTTGAAATAGACATTCACGTTGAACAGGCGTTCCAGCAGGCGGCCATCGTTGCGGCGGCGATATTCCAGATCTTCGGCCGCCAGGCTTTGCCGGATCCCCTCGGCCACGCCAAAGCGCGTTGCCCGCGCGACCAGCGCCGCGTCGGCAGCCGGAACGCCACCCGCGCGCAGCCGCGCGGGATCGCCGCCAAGCGCCGCAACGGCATCGGCCTCGGGTGTCGGGTCCACCCGGTTCGTGCCGCCGGGGGTGGGCGGTGGAAGGGCCGCCAGATCCTGCGGAATCGCGATGGGCTTGTTGGGCAGGATCGCGAATTCGTCGGGCGTGTTGTTGCTGGCGGCGACATTCATCAATTCCGGCCGGGAATCGCGCGCGCACCCGGCAAGGCCCAGCCCCGCCGCCAGATAGATCGCGATTGCCACGCGCGCTGCACGCATCTTGGCCTCCTTCCCGCTTTTCCCTTTGTTTAACGCAAGCCTGCGGGCGCGTCACGGGGTGTTCTTGCGTCCGGTGAACAGGATCAGGCCGATCGCGCCGGCGAAGATCGCGATATCCGCCACGTTGAACGAAAACGGATTGCGGATGCCGCAGCACGAAACGTTCAGGAAATCCGCGACCGCGCCGAACACCACCCGGTCGATCGCATTACCCAGGGCGCCGCCGACCAGCACCCCGGCCGAGACCAGCGCCGGCCGGGAATGCCTGTCGCGCGCCATCCACAGCACCACCCAGGCCGAGATCGCCAGCGCGACCGCGACCAGCACCCAGCGCATCACCTCGGCGTCATGGGCGAACAGCCCGAAATTGACCCCCCGGTTCCAGGCCATGCGGAAATTCAGATAGGGTGGCAGGATGTCGATCGCACCACGCCCGCGCAGGTCCATGCCGATCACCACGGCATATTTTCCGACCTGGTCGATCACGAAAACGATCAGCGCGCAAAGCCAGAGCAACCGCATGACGGATCAGTGCCTGAAATGGCGGATACCGGTGAACACCATGGCCAGACCGGCCCCGTCCGCGGCCGCGATCACCTCGTCATCGCGCATGGATCCGCCAGGCTGGATCACCGCGCTCGCCCCGGCCTCGGCCGCTGCCAACAGCCCGTCGGGGAAGGGAAAGAAGGCATCCGAGGCCACCACCGAGCCTTGCGTCAGCGGCGCGGACAGGGTCAGCGCATCGGCCATATCCTGCGATTTGCGCGCGGCGATGCGGGTGCTGTCCACCCGGCTCATCTGCCCCGCGCCGATTCCCACCGTGGCCGCGCCCTTCGAATAGACGATCGCGTTGGACTTGACGTGCTTGGCCACGGTCCAGGCAAAGAGCAGATCCTTCATCTCCTGTTCGCCGGGCCTGCGCTTCGTCACCACCTTCAGGTCGGCCTCGGCCACGCGGCCGGTATCCTTGTCCTGCACCAGGAACCCGCCCGAGACCTGCCGGAAGCTCAGCACAGGCGCCACCGGATCGGCCAGCGCCCCGGTGGTCAGCAGGCGCAGGTTCTTCTTGCCGGCGAAAACCGCGCGCGCAGCCTCGGTGGCCGCGGGGGCGATCACCACCTCGGTGAAGATCTGCACGATCTCTTTCGCGGTTTCCTCGTCCAGTTCCCGGTTCAGCGCGACGATCCCGCCGAACGCCGAGATGCGATCGCAGTCATACGCCCGCCTGTAGGCATCTCTCAGCGTCGTGCCGCGCGCCACGCCGCAGGGATTGGCATGCTTGATGATCGCGCAGGCCGGCCCGTCGGCCGGGTCGAATTCCGAGACCAGCTCGAACGCGGCGTCGGTGTCGTTGATGTTGTTGTAGGACAGTTCCTTGCCCTGCCATTGCCGCGCAGTGGCCACGCCGGGGCGGTGCGACCCGTCGGTATAGAACGCGGCACGCTGATGCGGATTTTCGCCGTAACGCAGCGTCTGGGCCAGTGTTCCGGCAAAGGCGCGGCGCCGCGGCGCCGCCTCTCCGATCGCATCGGCCATCCAGGTGCTGACCGCCGCGTCATAGGCCGCGGTGCGGGCATAGGCGATCTGGGCCAGCCGCTTGCGGAAGGCCAGCGTGGTGCGGTCGTCATTGGCGTCCAGCTCGGCCAGCAGCGCGCCATAATCCGCGACATCGACGACGACATTGACGAAGCCGTGGTTCTTGGCCGCGGCCCGGATCATCGCCGGGCCGCCGATGTCGATATTCTCGATGCAATCATCGTGCGACGCGCCCTTCGCCACCGTTTCCTCGAAGGGGTAGAGATTGACCACCAGCAGGTCGATGGGCAAGATTCCATGCGCCTCCATCGCGGTCAGGTGTTCCTGGTCGTCGCGCAGCGCCAGCAAGCCGCCATGCACCGCCGGGTGCAACGTCTTGACCCGGCCGTCCATCATCTCGGGAAAGCCGGTCACGTCGGCCACGTCGCGCACGCCGAGCCCGGCCTCGCGCAGCGCGCGGGCCGTGCCGCCGGTGGACAGCAGTTCCACCCCGCGCGCATCCAGCGCCCGGGCGAAATCCAGCAGGCCGGTCTTGTCGGATACGGAAATCAGCGCGCGGCGGATGGGCACGAGGTCGGTCATCGGCGATACTTTCTGTTCAGGTCAATCCAGCAGCATCGGGATCTCGTCCTGCACGAGGTCCCGGACGCCCTGCGGTGTATCCTGTGCCTTGGCCAGCGTCCAGTTGATCTGTCCGGCATAGCCCAGAACCCGCGACGACAGGACGATCTGCCGCGCCGCGCGCGGTTTCAGCCGGCCGCGTTCCAGATAGACGCTGGGCTCCAGGTGAAGACGCGCGTGCCCGTCATGGCGAAACACCCAGATCTCGCCGCTTTTCAGAGCCAGAGAGACCGCCGTGCCCCCCATGTCGATCTCGGCATCGACATCGGGATGCAGGTGGAACCTGACGGAAAAGGCGATTCCCTGAAGCTTCGCCTTGTCCATCGCGCGATCGAAGGTGGCGCGCTGACTGTCGGAAAACGCGCCCAGCGTATCCTCGCCGCCCAGGCTGCGCCCGTCAAAGGACAGGTCCAGGCGCCGGGCATGGATCAGGCCATGGCTGCGGACATAGCCGTCATGCCAGGCGGTCAGGCTCTGCCCGCCGGTGTCCGCGCCCTGCTGCACGCCCACCTGTTTCGGCCCGTCGATCAGCAATTCCCGGCGGCCGGCACCGGCGCGATGCCGCGGGGCCAGCCGGGCCGAGGAATAGCCTTCGATCACCAGCGTCGAATGCGATTGCGTGGCCCGGCCGGCCCGCCGCCATTCCGGCCCGAACGTGTCGCCCGAGCCGCAGTTGACCACCACCGGGCGCCGTCCCGATGTCAGTTCGAACGCCAGGGCCGAGGCATGGGCATTGCCCGATACCGCTGGCGCCGGGGGCACCGCGGCATCGACGATGACGCTGCTGCGCCCTTCCGAAAGCCGTGCGAATCCCATCGCCAGGCCGGTCAACGGGCTGGCCCGCACGCCCGAGGCCGCCAGCGCATGGTCAAGCCGCCCCTCGCGGCCGCGTCCGCCGCCATGGAACCGGGCAAGCCCGCCATCGGCGTGGCGCAAAGCGCGCAGCGTCGGCGCGATGCGGCCGATCGCCTGCACATGGTCCTTCGGCGTCATCCGCCCGGCCGCGGACAGCGCCTGCGCGGCCCAGGTCAACAGCGTGAAGACCTCCAGCAACTCCTCGGGGTTGCGGGTCGGGATGCCCCCCTCGGCGCCGATCTGCTCGCGGCATTCGCGCGCCAGGGCACGCGCCGCCGGATCCACGTGATCCTCCATCCCTTCAAGCGAAAGGCCGGCATAGATCAGCCCGGTCAGAGCCTCGAAGCGCGGCAGGCCGGGGGCCGCGCTTTTCCAGCGCCGCGCAAGAAATATGGTCTGCTGCCCGAGCGACCGGAAATAGGCATCGGTCGCCGATTTGTCCTGCCCGGACAGCAGAAGGATCGCGTGATTGATCCAGCGGATCAGGCGCCGTCCGGTCAGGTCGGGCGACCAGCCCGGGCCGTGCCCGCCACCATGCCGGGCGATCCATTCCTGCGTCCAGCGCTGCGCCTTTTCGCGCGCCGCGCCATCGCCGACCGCGGCCAGGTCATCCAGCCAGACGAAGCCCTCGAGCTCTTCCGCGAAAGCCTCCGATGGCATGTCCAGGTCCCAGATCGCCGCCCCGGGCGCCTGCACCAGATAACCCGCGAAAAGGAAATTGCCGCCGATCAGCTGCCGCCCGCGCGCGAAAGAGCCGATCGTGCGCGGCTCCGGCTGCGAGGTGAAGGCCGTGGCCGGCCGGGCCCGCGTGCTGAGCCAGGCATGCAGACGATCCATCAGCCGGCCGCGCCGGGCGGTCCAGTTTCCCTCATGCGAAACGCCTGTCATCTCGTCCTGTGGCTGCTCTCGGGGGCGTTGGTTCGTTTTTCCGCGACAATACAAGCCGGGGGGCATCCTGTCACCGGAAAACCCCCGATCAGGCGGGTTTGCGCAGAACCGCGATGTGAAACCCGTCCATGCCCCCCCGCGCGGGCCAGAAATCCGGACGCAGGCGCAGCCCGCCATCGGGCGTGCGCCAGGCCTGTTCGATCCAGGGCATGACTGGCGGCTCCGGGCGCAGGCCGGCGTGCCGGCCCAGGGCGTCGGCCACCTGCATCTCACCCTCTTCGGGCAGCAGCGAACAGGTGCAATAGACCAATCGCCCGCCGGGTTCGAGCATGTCCAGCGCCGCGTCGATCATCCGCGCCTGCAACGCCACCAGCGGCTTAATTTCCCGCGCCGAACGGACGAAGGGCAGGTCGGGGTGACGCCGGATCGTCCCGGTGGCCGAACAGGGCGCATCCAGAAGGATCGCGCCGAACCGGGCCGCGGGCCGCCAGGTCAACGCATCCGCGGCGATGCAGGTTGCCGTCAGGCGGGTGCGCGCCAGGTTCTCTTCGAGCCGCGCCAGCCGCTGCGGCGATACGTCCAGCGCGGTGACCGCGGCGCCGGCCGCGGCCATCTGCATGGTTTTGCCGCCCGGCGCGGCACACATGTCAAGAACCCGCTCGCCCGGCCGCACGTCCAGCAATCGCGCCGGGATCGCCGCGGCGGCATCCTGGACCCACCACGCGCCCGCAACATAGCCCGGCAGCGCCGAGACCTGGCCCGGGCCGGCCAGGCGCACCGAGCCGGTCGGCAAAAGCTCGCCACCGACGGCCCTGGCTACCGCATCGCCGTCGGTTTTCGGCGTCAGGTCCAGCGGCGCGCCGGCTGCGTGCGCGGCTTCCAGCGCCTCGACCCCGGCGCGGCCCATGAAACTTTCAAGCCGCCCGCGCAGCCAGCCGGGCATCCGCTGGGGCGGCAGCGCGGCCCATGCCTCGGGCGTGACATCGGCCGCCTTGCGCAGCACCGCGTTCGCCAGCCCGGAAAGGTGCTGCATTTCGCGGTCGCGGCGGATCAGCGTGACCGCGGCATTCACCACGCCATGCGGCGCGGCGCCATCCTGCATCATCTCGACAATGGCCAGCCGCAGAAGGTTGCGCAGCGCGGCGGGCGGGTGCTTGCGCAGCAACGGGCGCAGGACGGCGTCGGCGCGCCCGGCATGGCGCAATGTCGACAAGGCAAGGCGCGTTGCCCGCGCCCGTTCGGCCGGGGCCATGTCGGCCAGCGGTCCGTCCGTGCCGGTCAGATCCGAGATCGGGCGATGATCCTCGAGCACCGCATTCACCAGCGCCAGGGCCGCGCCGCGGGCCGTCTCGTTGCCATCTGCCATTGCGCCGTTCCCCGCTTGCCGCCGTCCGCCTGTGCCGTATATCAAGGGCGGGAAGCCCACAAGGAGCCCCCGATGAGCGACGACAACGCGAAAGACCTGCCGCCCGCGGCGATCCGCGCCCTGGCCGAGGCCGAGGAACGGCGCAAGGCCGCGCCCCCACTTGCGCTTGCGAAGGAACTCGGCGGCCGCAAGGGACCAGAGCCGGTGCGCTTCGGCGACTGGGAAAAGAAGGGCCTGGCGATCGACTTCTGATTGCCCGTCCGGCGCCGCCCGGCAGCGCCGGAACGCGCGCCACCGGGGCAGCCCGGGAATCTCGGATCATCCCGGGCCGGCGCGATCACTTGGCGGGCAGCTCGGCCTCGATCAGCGTCTTCATTTCCTCATAGGCCATGTTGGAATGCAGCTCGCCATTGATGACGAAGGACGGCGTGCCCTGCACGTCATACTCCTTCATGTTCGCCTCGTAGACATCCAGCATCGCGCGGGCCTTGTCGGCATCGGAAAGGCAGGCGTCCAGCTCTTCGTCGCTCAGCCCCGCCGTCTTGCCGATCTGGCGCAGGTTCTGGGCGATCTTTGCAGGTGTGCCATCGCCGATCCAGTCGCGTTGCTTTTCGTACAGCAAAGACACCACGCCGAAATAGCGTTCCTCGCCGGCGCAGCGCGCGACCATCCCGGCCCAAAGACCCGGCCGGTCGAAATAGACCTCGCGATAGACCAGGCGCACCTTGCCGGTGTCGATATAATCCTCTTTCAGCCGGCCGAAGACATTCTTGTGGAAATTCGCACAATGCGGACAGGTGAAAGAGGCATATTCGATCATCGTGACCGGCGCATCCGCCGCGCCCAGTGCCATTTCCTTGACCTCGGGCTTGTCCTGCGCGAAGGCCGGGCGCAGGAAGCCACCGCTCACGATTGCGCCGCCACCGATCACGCCAAGGCGCAGGGCATCTCTTCTCTTCATCTTTGGTCTCCTTGAGGTTTCGACCTGGATAGAACATTTTCGCCCAGCGCCTCCAGCGCGGAGCGCAGGCCCGCGTCGGCGACATCGCCGGACAGCTCGGCCGCGGTCTTGCGCGCGGCCGGGTTGATGACCGGGCCGCGGCCCGGGGCGGGTGTGAAATCGACCTGTCCCTCGGCAAAGCCGGTGGGCGCCGTCTGGGTGAGCTTGATGCGCGAGATCGCGGCATAGCCGTAACAGGCATTCACCTTGTTGCGGATCGCCTCTTTCTGCATCTCCAGCAGGGGCGCGTTGGCGCCGGTGGTCAGCAGGGTCAGGGTGGCGCCGAACCCCTGGCGCCCGTAATGCACCTTTACCGGCCGGGCCGCGCGGGCGATATCCTCGCCCACGATTTCCGCCCAATGGGTCAGCAGCCGGGTCACGGCGAAGCCGCGCTTTTCGCCGGCCGTGCGGATCCGCTCGCCCACCAGGCTGGCCGTCCGCTCGAACCCGCGCATGCGCCGGGCGGGCTTTCTGTCCGGTTTTCGCGCTTGCATCCTGCCTGCCATTTCCTCTCGCAGCTGATATCCTAGTTTGGCATGCAGGGGGCAACCAGACAATTCGGGCGACGGGGGACATAAAGATTGCGTGACGAGGCAAAGGGCGCCGCGCTTCTGGCCTGGTATGACCGCAACGCACGGTCGATGCCCTGGCGCGTGGGGCCGGAGGCGCGCCGCGCGGGGCGCCGGCCCGATCCCTATCACGTCTGGCTTTCCGAGGTCATGTTGCAGCAGACCACCGTTGCCGCCGTGCGCGATTATTTTCTGCGCTTCGTGGAGCGTTGGCCGGATGTGCGCGCGCTGGCGGCAGCCCGGGACGCAGAGGTCATGGGCGAATGGGCCGGTCTGGGATATTACGCACGGGCCAGAAACCTTCTGAAATGCGCGCGGATCGTGACGGCGGCGCATGGCGGCCGCTTTCCGCAAACGCGGGCGGGGCTTCTCGACCTGCCGGGGATCGGCCCCTATACCGCCGCGGCGATCGCGGCGATCGCCTTTGACGAACCCGCGACCGTGGTGGACGGCAATGTCGAGCGGGTCATGGCCCGGCTCTTCGCCGTCGAAACGCCGCTGCCCGCCGCCAAACCGGAACTTACCGCGCTGGCCGCCCGCCTGACCCCGCACGACAGGCCGGGCTGCCATGCCCAGGCGGTGATGGATCTGGGCGCAACGGTGTGCACCCCGAAATCCCCCGCCTGCGGCCTGTGCCCGTTGCGCGCAGGTTGCGCCGCCCGGGCGGCCGGCATCCAGGGGGATCTGCCGCGCAAGGTGCCGAAAAAGGCGAAACCGACTCGTCACGGGATCGCCTATGTCGCCCGGCGCAGCGATGGCGCCTGGTTGCTGGAACGGCGCCCAGCATCCGGCCTGCTCGGCGCGATGCTGGGCTGGCCCGGCACCGATTGGACCGGCTCCGCCCCCCCAGAGGCCCCGCCGATCGCCGCCAACTGGCGCGACCCCGGCACCGAAGTGCGCCACACTTTCACGCATTTCCACCTGCGCCTGGCGCTCAGGGTGGCCGAGGTCGGGCCGGATGCCGTGCCGGAGGGCGGGCAATTCGTGCCGCCCGGGCAATTCCGCCCGGCCGAGCTTCCAACCGTGATGCGCAAGGCGTTCGACCTGGCGCATTCGGCTTTGAAACCGGCCTGACTGCGCGCTAGGATCGCCCCCGCGCGGCGGGGGCCGTACCGGAGGATCGCATGATACCAGCATCACGGGTGGCAAGGCTGCAAAGCGCGCTGCCGTTCTGGCTTTCGCTGCTGATGATCCCGCTGGCGCTGCTCGGTGCCGCCTATGGCGGGCTTTGGACCGTTACGCTGCCGCTGTTCAGCTGGGGGCTTTTCACCCTGCTCGACGCGCTGACCGGGCTCAACACCGAGAACGCCGACCTGCAAACCGGCGAGGATCAGCTTTTCTGGTATCGCCTGATCACCATCGTCTGGTTCCCGCTGCAATTCGCAACGCAATTCGGCCTGATCTGGTGGGTGACCCATACCGATCACCTGTCGGGGCTGGAAATCCTGCTGCTGTTTTTCGGGGTCGGCGTGATCTCGGGCACGATCGGGATCAATTACAGCCATGAGCTGATGCACCAGAAGAACCGGGTCGAGCGGTGGCTGGGCGACCTGCTGCTGGCCACCGTGCTTTACAGCCATTTCCGCAGCGAACATCTGCGCGTGCATCATCTGTGGGTCGGCACGCCGCGCGACCCGGTGAGCGCACGCTACAACGAGGGTTTCCACCGCTTCTTCCTGCGCGTGTTGTGGCAATGCCCCGTCTCGGCGTTCCGGTCGGAAAAGGCGATGCTTGCGCGGCAGGGGCGCGCATGGTGGGACCGGCGCAACCCGTTCTGGCGTTACGGGGCCCTTCAGGCGCTGATGCTGGGCCTTGCCGCGGGGCTTGGCGGCTGGGTCGGGCTGGGCCTTTTCCTGTTCCAGGCGATCGTCGCCATCTGGCAACTGGAACTGGTGAATTACATCGAGCATTACGGCCTGACGCGAAAATACCTGGGCGAGGGAAAATACGAGCATGTCAAGCCGCGCCACAGCTGGAACACAGACTATCGCGCCTCGAACTGGCTGCTGATAAATCTTCAGCGGCACTCGGACCATCACTACAAGCCCGATCGCCGCTTTCCCTTGTTGCAGACCTATGAACAGGCCGAGGCGCCGCAATTGCCGCTGGGATACCCGGCGATGACCACGCTGGCGATGATCCCGCCCTTGTGGCGCCGGCGCATGAACCCCCGCGTCAGGGCCTGGCGGCGGCAATTCTATCCGGAAATCGGCGACTGGCACCCCTACAACACGGCCAGCAACCCGCTCCCGCGCGGCGGCTGAACCGCGGGCATTCTTCTGCCGGGCCAGCACGGCCGGCACGGCAGGAAAAGGCCACGCCGATGACGGCGGGGCAGGGGGGTGACTTCAGGCCGTTCAGATCGGCCGTTCGGCCATCTCTGCGCGGATCTGCTGGCGCAACAGGTCGATCGGCACGGATTTGCCATCGCGGCGGAACATCCAGTAGGTCCAGCCGTTGCAGCTTGGCGCGCCTTCCAGCGCGGCGCCGACCTGGTGGATCGAGCCGCGCACATCCTCGGCCACCAGCGTGCCATCGGCGCGGACCTTGGCCGTCTTGCCCCGCGGCGAGATCAGCACTTCGCCGGGGCGCAACAGCCCGCGCTCGACCAGCTGGCCGAAGGGAATCCGCGGCTCGGCCCGTTTCGACGCGGACACGACCAGCGCCTCCCGGTCGTATTTGCGCACCTTGGCCAGCCGTGCCTCGGCCGCCTTGCGATAGCCCGCGTCGCGCTCGATCCCGATGAATTCGCGCCCGAGCATCTTGGCCACCGCGCCCGTCGTTCCGGTGCCGAAAAACGGATCCAGCACGACATCGCCGGGATTGGTGCTGGCGACGAGAACCCGGTGCAGCAGCGATTCCGGCTTTTGCGTCGGATGCGCCTTCTCGCCGTTCTCGTTCTTCAGGCGCTCATGCCCGGTGCAGATCGGCAGCACCCAGTCCGACCGCATCTGCACCCCGTCATTCAGCGCCTTCAACGCCTCGTAATTGAAGGTGTATTTGCTGGCCTCCTGCTTGCTGGCCCAGATCATCGTCTCATGCGCGTTGGTCAGCCGCTTGCCGCGGAAATTCGGCATCGGGTTCGACTTGCGCCACACGACATCGTTGAGGATCCAGTAGCCCTGGTTCTGCAATGCCGCGCCCACGCGAAAGATGTTGTGATAGGATCCGATCACCCATATCGCGCCGTTCGGCTTGAGGATGCGGCGCGCGGCCTTGAGCCAGTCATTGGTAAACCGGTCGTAAACCGCGAAGGTGTCGAACCTGTCCCAGTCATCGTCCACCGCATCCACGCGGCTGTTGTCGGGGCGGTGCAGGTCGCCCCTGAGTTGCAGATTGTAGGGTGGATCGGCAAAGACCAGATCGACCGAGTTTTCGGGCAGGCTGTTCATCGCCTCGACGCAATCGCCGGACATGATCGTATTGAGCGGAAGCGCGGCCGCCCCCTTCGCCTTGGTCATTATCGTCATCTCTGCCTCTGTCCCCGCGCCGTTATGGCGTCCTGTCTTGTTGTCAGGAAAGATGAGTCAAAGGTGATTCGCCGTCAATTTCTTTTTTAAATCAGTCACTTATTGATTTATCTTGATACAAGATATTGTGCACTGGCCTGAAGGAACGCCTATGGTGTGGGGTGACACCGAGATCTCGGAGCGCGGCCAGGTGCTGCTGCGAGCCATAGCCCGCGTTTCGTTCCCACCCATAGCCCGGATGCTGTTGCGACAAATCCACCATCAGGCGGTCACGCGTCACCTTGGCGGCGATCGAGGCCGCCGCGATCGACAGGCAGCGCGCGTCACCCTTGATCACCGCCTGTCCTGCGCAGGGCAGGTCGCGCGGCAGAAGGTTGCCGTCGATCAACGCGTGATCGGGCGGCCGGGAAAGCCCGGCAATGGCCCGGCACATGGCCAGGTGCGAGGCGGCAAGAATGTTCATCCGGTCGATCTCTTCCACGCTGGCATGGGCGACACAGACATCGGCCAGGCGGACGATCTCAAGGAAGATCTGCGCGCGGCGCTTCGGGCTCAGCCTTTTCGAATCCGCCAGCCCGGCCGGCATGTTCGCCGGGTCAAGCCGCACCGCCGCAGCGGTGACAGGGCCGGCCAGCGGGCCACGGCCGACTTCATCGACCCCGACGACACAGCCCGCGCCGCGCCCAAGCGCGGCGCTTTCGAGGTCGAAATCGGGGAACAGGGCGGTCATGCCCCGACATTGCCCGCCACGTCCCCGGCTGCAAGGAAATTCCGGTTCGCCCCCGGGATCGAACCTCGCGCCACAATCGGCATTTACAATACCCATTGCAGAGCCTAGGTTGCGGCCAGGCACAGCAATGCGAGTTACCGGCATGATGGAACAGGACAGGACACCCGGGATCGTCTCGGCCCGGCCCGAGATGACCGCGGCGATAATGGCCGAAACCGGATTGGACGAGGCGCTGTTGCACGACATCGTGCATCGGTTCTATGCGCGGGTGCGCAGCGACGACCTGCTGGGCCCGATCTTCGCTGCGCGCATTTCCGACTGGGGGCCGCATCTGGAACGGATGGTGGCCTTCTGGTCCTCGGTGGCGCTGATGACGGGGCGATACCATGGGCGCCCGGTGGCGGCGCATGCCCCGTTGCCCATCGCGGCATCGCATTTCGACCGCTGGCTCGCTCTGTTCCGCGAGACAGCGCAAGAGATGTGCACACCGGCCGGGGCCGCGCATCTGATCGAGCGCGCCGAGCGGATCGCGCGGTCGCTGCGCATCGCCGTCGCCGAGACGCAGGCCGGCCCCGGCGCCGTGCCCTCCCTTGCCTGACGAAAGGAGCGGTCCCGATGGCCGACACTGACGACACGGACCGGCGATACGCTTCTTCCCCCTGCATGGCAGGCGACATCGCGCCGGGCTATTTCGACCCGATGGGCGTGGACCCGGAGCAGGCGCGCGACGTGGCGCGCTGGCGACGCGCGGAACGGGCGCGGCTGCGCGCCGAGCGCCAGGAGATGCGCGTGGATGCGCGGCAGGCCGCCGGCGCGGCCCTGGCCGGGCATCTTGCCGCGCTTCTGGAAACCCGCCTTGGCGGAGCGCAGGACCGCATCCTTTCGGCCTATTGGCCGATCAAGGGAGAGCCCGACCTGCGCGGGGAGATGGGCCGGTTGCACGCGGCGGGGGTGATGATCGCCCTGCCCGTGGTCGAGGTGAAGCACGCGCCGCTGGTGTTTCGCCGGTGGACCCCCGAAACGCGCATGGTGCGCGGTGACTGGAACATTCCGGTTCCCCCGCCCGAGGCCGAGGCGCTGATCCCCGACATCGTCCTCGCGCCGCTGATGGGGTGGGACGATGCCGGTTACCGTCTGGGCTATGGCGGCGGGTATTTCGACCGGACGCTTGCGGCCCTCACGCCGCGCCCGGTGAGCATCGGCATCGGGTTCCGGTCTGCCCGGCTCGCCTCGATATATCCGCAGCCGCATGACATCGCGCTGGATTTCATCCTGACCGAAGCCGGCCTCGAATACGAAAGCGCGCGCGCATGAGCACGACCGCCGCGCAGATGAGGGCGTGGAACGGCCCTGCCATCCTGAGCTATGGTTTCCGGCCCTTTTTTCTTGGCGCCGCGCTCTGGGCGGCGATTGCGATGGTGCTGTGGGTGCCGATGCTGGCCGGGGCGTTCGCGCTGCCCACCGCCTTCGGCCCGGTCAGCTGGCATGCCCATGAATTCCTGTTCGGGTATCTCGGCGCCGTCATTGCGGGTTTCCTGTTGACGGCGGTGCCGAACTGGACCGGGCGGCTGCCCATCGTCGGCTGGCCGCTTTGCGGGCTGTTTTCGCTCTGGATCGCGGGACGGGTCGCGGTGGGTCTGTCCGCGCATCTGCCGCCGCTGGCGGTGGCGATCGCCGATCTTTCGCTGCCGGCCGTCTTGGCGGGCGTGATCGCGCGCGAGATCCTGGCCGGAAGGAACTGGCGCAACCTGCCGGTGCTGGGAATGCTTGGGCTGTTCGCCCTGGGGAACGCCGCGTTCCATTGGGAGGCCGCGCGCGGCGGCGTGGCGGCGCAGGGCATCGGGCTGCGAACGGGGCTTGCGGCCGCGATCATGATGATCGCGGTGATCGGCGGCCGGGTTGTGCCATCCTTCACCCGCAACTGGCTGGTGCGCCGCGCGTCACGGCAGTTGCCCGCGCCGCCGATGCAGCGTTTCGACAAATACGCGCTTCTTGTCCTGCTGGGCGCCTTGCTCTTGTGGGTTGCCCTGCCTGCGCATCCGGCGTCGGGCGCCATGCTGGTGCTGGCCGGCGCCTTGCACCTTGTGCGTCTCGCCCGCTGGGCCGGGCACCGGACATTGGCAGAGCCACTGGTGACGGTACTTCATGCCGGATACCTGTTCGTTCCCCTCGGCGCGGTCACGCTGGGGATCGAGATCGCCGCGCCCGGCATCCTGGGCGTCGGCGCGGCTCAGCACCTGTGGATGGCAGGCGCGATCGGCCTGATGACACTGGCGGTGATGACCCGCGCAACGCTTGGACATACCGGGCAGGCGCTGCATGCCGGGCCGGGAACCGTCGCGATCTACGTCGCGCTGGTGGCGGCGGTCTTGTCGCGGGTGGCGGCCGGAATATGGCCGGCGGCCGCGGCGCAGTTGCATGCCGCTGCCGGCATCGCCTGGATCGGCGCCTTCGCCGGCTTTGCGCTGATCTACGGTCGGTTGCTTGTGAAATCAGCCCCGGCGAAACGGACCTGACCCTGATCGACGCCGGGGTGGCGCGCGATCTTCTCCGCGTCTCAGTCCGGCCCGTCGATCAGACGCGACGGCCGGGCCAGCGCCTCCAGCGCGGCGCGGTCGGTGATGATGACCCTTTGCCCGTCGATCTTTGCGCCGTCATCCTGCAACGACCGCATGGCCCGGGACAGGCTTTCGGGCGTCATCCCGAGAAACGAGGCCAGCAGGCGCTTTTCGACCGAGAGAACGACGCTGGCCGCGTCGCCGGCCTCGGCCGACTTGCGCATGATATAGGCGGCAAGCCTTTCGCGCGCGCTGCGCAGTTTCAGATTCTTGGTCTGGCGCACGACGCCCCGGTAACATGCCGCAAGCTCGTCAACCGTGGCCATCGCGAAATCGGGATCGCGGCGAAAGATCGAATGAAGATCGCCGACCGGCAAGAGGATGATGCGCGACCTTTCCAGGGTGCGCGCGGACATCAGATAGGGGGCATCCTTGATGCAGGCGGCAAGGATGAAGGTCGAAACCGGCCGCACGATCGCCATCGTGGTTTCGCGCCGGTTCCAGCCTGCGAACATCTCGACCGCGCCTTCGGTCACGATATGCAGGAAATCCGGAAGCGCGCCTTCTTCGATCAAGTTAACCTGTGGCGGGAAGGTCTGAACATAGGCGGCGCTTGTCAGGGAAAGGAAATTCTCTTCCGACATTGTCCGGAACAAGGGCAGGCGTCGAATCGCCGGAAGCTCGGAGTCACGCACGAATCACCTCTGTTTCAGGACATGCCTTGATAATTGGTAAGGCATCGCGCGCCGACGGTCAAAACACCATATCGCATTTTCCGGGTGCCAGATTGACATTCCACAAGGCTTGAATTGCGCCTTCTCAAACCGGGTTTGATCGCCGCGCCTGCCATCTTCCAATTTGATCTGGGTCAAATCACCGTCGCCCGAACCCGGCTTTGTGCGAGGAAAGCCGCGCGGGAGGAGCCGCGCCAAAACCGGAGCAAGACAATGATCGAAGGCGCACATATTTCGGATGCGGACCGCACCAGGGCCCTGACTCTCAGCACGATCGCGTTCACCGCCTGCTTCGCGGTCTGGACGATCTTTTCGATCATCGGCGTGGCGATCAAGGCCGAGCTCGGGCTGAACGAGTTCGAGTTCGGTCTGCTGGTTGCGACCCCGATCCTGACCGGCTCGCTCACCCGGCTGATCCTCGGCGTCTGGACCGAGAAATGGGGCGGGCGCAACGTGTTCACCATTCAGATGCTGCTGACCGCGGCCGCGACATGGATGCTGACCTGGGCCTCCACCTACCTGATGTACCTGATCGCCGCGCTGGGGATCGGGCTTGCCGGCGGGTCGTTCATCATCGGCGTGGCCTATGTCTCGCGGTGGTATGGTCCCGGCCGGCAGGGCACCGCGCTGGGGATCTTCGGGGCGGGCAATGTCGGGGCGGCGGTGACCAAGTTCGTGGCGCCTTTCGTCATGGTCGTCTACGGCTGGCACGGGGTCGCGCATGTCTGGGCCGCGGCGCTGGCATTGATGGCGGTCGCCTTCTACATCTTCGCCAAGGACGACCCCGAACTTGTCGCCCGCCGCAAGTCCGGCGCCCGCGCGCCCAGCCTGGCCGAGCAGTTCGCGCCGCTGAAGAACCTTCAGGTCTGGCGCTTCTCGCTCTATTATTTCTTCGTCTTCGGCGCCTTTGTCGCACTGGCATTGTGGATGCCGCACTACCTGATCGACGTCTACAAGCTCGACGTGCGGACCGCGGGCATGTCGGCGGCGGCATTTTCCCTGTCGGCATCCTTGTTCCGGGCCTATGGCGGGCACCTGTCCGACCGGTTCGGCGCGCGGGCGGTGATGTACTGGTGCCTGGGCTTCTCGCTGGTTCTGCTGTTCATGCTGTCCTATCCGCCGACGGAATACGTGATCCAGGGCAAGGACGGGCCGATCGCGTTTTCCACCCAGATGGGGCGCTGGCCTTTCGTCATCACGCTGTTCGTGCTGGGCTTTTTCATGAGCCTGGGCAAGGCGGCGGTCTACAAGCACATCCCGGTCTATTACCCGCAGCATGTCGGCGCGGTCGGCGGGCTGGTGGGGATGATCGGCGGGCTGGGCGGGTTCGTCCTGCCGATCGCCTTCGGCGCGCTGCTGGACCTGACCGGCATCTACACGAGCTGTTTTGCGCTGCTTTTCGTCATCGTCGCGGTGGCGCTGAGCTGGATGCACCTGTCGATCCGCGCGATGGAACGTGCGACACAGGGCGAGGCGCTGGATCAGTTGCCGCAGTTCCCCGAAATGCAGTCGATCCATCGGCCCGAACATGCGGCCGGGTCGCACACGCTGGAAGAATGGCATCCCGAGGATCAGACCTTCTGGCAGCAAAAGGGGCGCCGCATCGCGCAACGCAACCTCTGGATCTCGATCCCCGCGCTGCTGCTGGCGTTCTCGGTCTGGATGGTGTGGTCGGTCGTCGTCGCCCGCCTGCCGGCGATCGGGTTCGACTTCACGGCCGGCCAGCTGTTCTGGCTGGCGGCCCTGCCGGGGCTGTCCGGGGCGACCCTGCGCATCTTCTACAGTTTCATGGTGCCGATCTTCGGCGGCCGGCTGTGGACGACGCTCTCGACGGCCTCGTTGCTGTTGCCCGCGATGGGCATCGGCTATGCCGTGCAGAACCCGGATACGCCCTACCTGATCTTCCTGACCCTGGCGCTCTTGTGCGGGTTCGGCGGTGGCAATTTCGCCTCGTCGATGGCCAATATCGCCTTCTTCTTCCCCAAGGCGGAAAAGGGCAATGCGCTGGCGTTGAACGCCGGGCTGGGCAATCTCGGCGTCTCGGTGATGCAGTTCGTGGTGCCAATCGCCATCACCACCGGCGTTTTCGGCGCCCTGGGCGGCGCCCCGCAGACCATGTCGGACGGAGGAGAGCTGTGGATGCAGAACGCCGGCTTCGTCTGGGTGCCGTTCATCATCGCGGCGACAGCGGCCGCCTGGCTGGGGATGAACGACATCGCCGACGCGCGGGCCAGTTTCAGCGAACAGGCGATCATCTTCTCGCGCAAGCATAACTGGATCATGTGCGTGCTTTACACCGGCACCTTCGGCAGCTTCATTGGTTATTCCGCGGGCTTCCCGCTGCTGACCAAGTTGCAATTCCCCGATGTCAACGCGCTGCAATTCGTCTTTCTCGGCCCGCTGGTGGGCGCGCTGAGCCGCGCCGCAACCGGCTGGATCTCGGACCGGTTCGGCGGCGGGCGCGTCACCTTCTGGACCTTCGTGGGCATGATCGTGGCGGTTTTCGGGGTGATCAGCTTCCTGCCCGCCACCGGAGGGGTCGGCAATTTCTGGGGGTTCTTCGCCTGCTTCATGGCGCTGTTCTTCCTGACCGGTGTCGGCAATGCCTCTACCTTCCAGATGATCCCGATCATCATGGCGCGCGAGATCCCGCGCCTGATGCCGGAGCTGGACCCCGAAGCCCGGCGTCGGCAGGCCGACCGCGAAAGCGCCGCGATCATCGCCTTCACATCGGCGATCGCCGCCTACGGGGCCTTTTTCATCCCCAAGGCTTACGGCACCTCGATCGCGATGACGGGCAGCCCGATCCTGGCGCTCTGGGCCTTCCTCGTCTTCTACGCGGTCTGCGTCGCGCTGACCTGGATCTTCTACACCCGGCGCGGCGGCCTTCTGCATGACATCGAACATGGCCGCGCGCCACTCGCCGCTGCCGAAACCGCCTGACCCGAAAGGACAACAAGGATGAGCCATCTTCTGGACAGACTCAATTTCTTCCAAAGCAAGGAACTGGAACAGTTCTCCGACGGGTACGGGCAGGTGACGCGCGAAAACCGCGACTGGGAGGATACCTATCGAAACCGCTGGCGGCATGACAAGATCGTGCGCTCGACCCACGGGGTAAACTGCACCGGGTCCTGTTCGTGGAAGATCTATGTCAAATCCGGGATCGTCACCTGGGAGACGCAGCAGACCGATTATCCGCGCACCCGCGCCGGGCTGCCCAATCACGAGCCGCGCGGCTGTGCGCGCGGGGCCTCCTACAGCTGGTATCTGTATTCGGCCAACCGGGTGAAGAACCCGCTGATCCGGGGCAAGCTGTTGCGCGGCTGGCGCAAGATGCGCGAAACCATGCCCCCCGTCGCGGCCTGGGCGGCGTTGCAGGCCGACCCGATCCTGCGCGCGCGTTATGTCGAAACCCGCGGCAAGGGCGGCTTCGTGCGGGCCACCTGGGACGAGGCGACCGAGATCATTGCCGCGGCCAATGCCCATACCACCAAGACCTATGGCCCCGATCGCGTCTTCGGCTTTTCCCCGATCCCGGCGATGTCGATGGTCTCTTACGCGGCCGGCACGCGGTATCTGAGCCTGCTGGGCGGCACCTGCATGTCCTTCTACGACTGGTATTGCGACCTGCCCCCCGCATCCCCCCAGACCTGGGGCGAACAGACCGACGTGCCCGAAAGCGCCGATTGGTACAATGCGGGTTTCCTTCTGCTATGGGGCTCGAACGTGCCGCAGACGCGCACGCCGGACGCGCATTTCTATACCGAGGTGCGCTATCGCGGCACCAAGTCGGCCGTGGTCAGCCCGGACTATTCCGAGGCCGCCAAGTTCGGCGACATATGGCTGAACCCGCAGGCGGGCACCGACGCGGCGCTGTCGATGGCCATGGGTCATGTGATCCTGCGCGAATACCACCTCGACCGGCAGGCCGAGTATTTCGAGGATTACGCGCGCAAATACACCGACATGCCGATGCTGGTGCGGCTGGATGAGCGGAACGGGCATTTCGTTGCCGGCCGGATGCTGCGCGCCGAGGATTTCGACGGACAACTGGGCGAAACCAACAACCCCGACTGGAAAACGGTCGCCCATGATACCGCGACGGGCCGGGTCGTCGCGCCCAACGGGTCGATCGGGTTCCGCTGGGGCGAGGAAGGCAAGTGGAACCTGGAGGAACGCGCGCAGGGCGCCGACACGAACCTGCGTCTCAGCCAGATCCTGGAAGAGGACCATGACGAGGTGGTCGCGGTCGATTTCCCCTATTTCGGCGGTGCCGCGACCGACAACTTCATCAAGTGCGACCACCCCGACGTGCTGACCCGCAACGTGCCGGCGCGGCGGATCACGCTTGCCGACGGGTCCGAAATCCGGGTTGCCACGGTCTTTGACCTGTTCTGCGCCAATTACGGGCTTGACCGGGGCCTCGGCGGCGACTGGGCGACGACCTCTTACGACACGGACATGCCCTATACCCCCGCCTGGGCCGAAAAGATCACCGGCGTGCCGCGCGAAAGGATCATCGCGGTGGCGCGTGAATTCGCCGCCAACGCGGAAAAGACGCAGGGCAAGTCCATGGTCATCCTCGGGGCCGGTCTGAACCACTGGTACCACATGGACATGAACTATCGCGGCATCATCAACATGCTGGTGATGTGCGGCTGCATCGGGAAGGAGGGCGGCGGCTGGTCGCATTATGTCGGGCAGGAAAAACTGCGCCCGCAGACCGGCTGGCAGCCGCTGGCCTTCGCGCTCGACTGGAACCGCCCGCCGCGGCACATGAACTCGACTTCCGCCTGGTATGCCCATACCGACCAGTGGCGCTACGAGACGCTGCGCGCCGGCGAGATCCTGTCGCCCACCGCGCCCGAGGGCGACTGGGACATCTCCCTCATCGACTACAACATCCGCGCCGAGCGGATGGGCTGGCTGCCCTCGGCCCCGCAGCTGAAAACCAACCCGCTGGAGGTGGCGAAAGCGGCCAAGAAGGCCGGCAAGGAGGTCAGGGATTTCGTCGCCGAGCAGTTGAAATCCGGCGAGCTGGAAATGTCTTGCCAGGACCCGGACGCGCCCGAGAACTGGCCGCGCAACCTGTTCGTCTGGCGCTCGAACCTGCTGGGCTCGTCGGGCAAGGGGCATGAATACTTCCTCAAGCACCTCCTGGGCACCGATCACGGCGTGATGGGCAAGGATCTGGGCGGGGAAGGCGGCGTGATGCCCGTCGAGGCCCGCTGGCACGACGCGGCGCCGCGCGGCAAGCTGGACCTGCTGGTGACCATCGACTTTCGCATGTCCACCACGGCGGTCTATTCCGACATCGTCCTGCCCACGGCCAGCTGGTACGAAAAGGACGACATGAACACGTCCGACATGCACCCGTTCATCCACCCGCTTCAGGCGGCGGTGGACCCGGCCTATGAAAGCAGATCCGACTGGGAAATCTTCAAGTCGATCGCGAAGAAGTTCTCCGAGGTCGCGCCCGAGGTGCTGGGCGTGGAAACCGACATCGTGCAGGTGCCCTTGCTGCACGACACGCCGGGCGAGCTGGCCCAGGCGCAGGTGAAGGACTGGAAGAAGGACGAATGCGATCTGATCCCGGGCAAGACCGCGCCGAACTATGTCGCGGTGGAGCGGGATTATCCGAACCTCTACAAGAAGTTCACCTCGGTCGGGCCGTTGCTGGAAAAGCTTGGCAACGGCGGCAAGGGGATCACCTGGAAAACGGATCCCGAGGTGCAGCACCTGCGCGATCTGAACGGCACGGTGCTGGAGGACGGCCCGTCGAAAGGCCAGCCGAAACTGGATACCGCCATTGACGCGGCCGAGATGATCCTGATGCTCGCGCCCGAGACCAATGGCGAGGTGGCCGTCAAGGCGTGGCAGGAGCTTGAAAAGCCGACAGGCCGGCACCACGCTCACCTGGCCGAAGGGGCGCATCACACCAAGATCCGTTTTCGCGACATCGCGGCGCAACCGCGCAAGATCATCTCGTCGCCCACCTGGTCGGGGATCGAGTCCGAATCGGTCTGCTACAACGCCGGCTACACCAACGTGCACGAGCTGATCCCGTGGCGCACGCTCACCGGGCGCCAGCAGCTTTACCAGGATCACCTGTGGATGCGCGCCTTCGGCGAGGGGTTCGTCGGATACCGCCCGCCGGTGGATCTGAAGACCGTGACCGCCGGCATCAACGACGACGCGGCCGATCGCCCGCATGTCGTGTTGAACTTCATCACGCCGCACCAGAAATGGGGCATCCATTCGACCTATACCGACAACCTTCTGATGCTGACGCTGAACCGCGGCGGCCCGGTCGTGTGGATGTCCGAGGTGGATGCGCAGAAGGCGGGGCTCGTCGATAACGACTGGGTCGAGGCGTTCAACATCAACGGTGCCCTGACGGCCCGCGTGGTCGTGAGCCAGCGGATCAAGGAGGGCACGCTGTTCATGTATCACGCGCAGGAAAAGATCGTGAACACGCCCGGGTCGGAAAAGACCGGCCATCGCGGCGGCATCCACAACTCGGTCACGCGCACCACCCTCAAGCCCACGCACATGATCGGCGGCTATGCCCAGCTCAGCTATGGCTTCAACTATTACGGCACCGTCGGCAGCAATCGCGACGAATTCGTCGTGGTCCGGAAAATGAAGAACGTCGACTGGCTGGACCAGCCCGCAACCGGCAAAGTGGAGGCAGCAGAATGAGAGTGCGCGCACAAATCGGCAAGGTCCTGAACCTGGACAAATGCATCGGGTGCCACACCTGCTCGGTCACCTGCAAGAACGTCTGGACCAGTCGCGACGGCGTCGAATACGCCTGGTTCAACAACGTGGAAACCAAGCCGGGCACCGGCTATCCCACCGACTGGGAGAACCAGAAACGCTGGAACGGCGGCTGGGTTCGAAATTCGCGCGGCAGGATTCAGCCAAGGCAGGGCAGCAAATGGCGGATCCTGGCCAACATCTTCGCCAACCCCGACCTGCCCGAGATCGACGACTATTACGAACCGTTCGATTTCGATTACGACCACCTGAAATCGGCGCCCGAGATGGATCATTTTCCCACGGCCCGCGCGCGTTCGAAGATCACCGGCGAGCCGATGGAAAAGATCGAGAAGGGGCCGAACTGGGAAGAGATCCTGGGCGGCGAGTTTTCCAAGCGTAGCCAGGATTACAACTTCGAGGGCGTGCAGAAGGAAATCTATGGAGAGTATGAAAATACCTTCATGATGTATCTGCCGCGGCTGTGCGAGCATTGCCTCAACCCGACCTGTTCGGCGTCGTGCCCCTCGGGCGCGATCTACAAGCGCGAAGAGGACGGCATCGTCCTGATCGACCAGGAAAAGTGCCGCGGCTGGCGGATGTGCATCTCGGGCTGTCCCTACAAGAAGGTCTATTACAACTGGGACACCGGAAAATCCGAGAAATGCACCTTCTGCTATCCGCGGATCGAGAGCGGTCAGCCCACGGTCTGTTCGGAAACCTGCGTCGGACGCATCCGCTATCTCGGCGTGATCCTCTATGACGCCGACCGGATCGAGGCGGCGGCGAGCGCCGAGCGCGAGACCGACCTCTACGGCGCGCAGATGGACGTGTTCCTGGACCCCAACGACCCGGAGGTGATCGCCGCCGCCCGCCGCGACGGTATCCCCGAGGACTGGATCGAGGCGGCGAAGCAAAGCCCGGTGTGGAAGATGGCGATGGACTGGAAGGTGGCCTTTCCGCTGCACCCCGAATACCGCACCCTGCCGATGGTTTGGTACATTCCGCCGCTTTCGCCGATCCAGAACGCCGCGCAGGCGGGCCAGGTCGCGATGCAGGACGAGATGCCCGATGTCCGGTCCTTGCGGATCCCGGTGAAATACCTCGCCAACATGCTGACCGCCGGCGACGAAGAGCCCATCGTGCACGCGCTGGAGCGGATGTCGGCGATGCGGCTCTACATGCGCGCCCTGTCGGTCGACGGCGTGCGCGATGAGGGCATCGCCGCGCGCGTCGGCATGTCGGGCCGGATGATCGAGGACATGTACAAGATCATGGCCATCGCCGATTACGAGGATCGCTTCGTCATTCCCACCGCGCATCGCGAGCAGGTCGAGGACGGCGCCGAGATCCGCGGCGGCTGTGGCTTTACCGACGGCAACGGATGTTCGACCGGCTCGATGAGCAAGGGATCGCTGTTCGGCGGCAAGAAGAAAAACTTCACCCTGCCCGAGGAGACGTTCTGATGATCGACCGGACACTCAAGGCGCTGTCGCTTCTGCTGAGCTATCCTTCGGCCGAGTTGCAGGCCGGAATGGACGAAATCGGCGCGGTCATCGCCGCCGATACGCGCATCGCCCCGCCCACAAGGGATGCATTGCGCGCGCTGGCCCGATGGCTTGGCCAGGGCGATCTCTGCGACGTTCAGGAAACCTATGTGACGCTGTTCGACCGGTCCCGGTCGCTCAGCCTCAACCTGTTCGAGCATGTCCATGGCGAAAGCCGCGATCGCGGCGGCGCGATGGTCAGCCTGCTCGAAACCTACCGCGACGCGGGCTTCGACCCGGTGACCAGCGAACTGCCCGATCACCTGCCCGTCCTGCTGGAGTTTCTCGCGACGCGCCCGCAGGCCGAGGCGAAGGATATCCTCGAAGACGCCGGGCATATCCTTCGAACGCTGGAGACCCGGCTGAACCGCCGCGACAGCGGCTATGCGCCGGTTTTCGCGGCGCTGGTGCAACTGGCGGGCGCCGTTGTCGACAATGACGCGGTTGCCGAGATGCTGAAGCAACCCGACGACGATCCCGACGACCTGGAGGCGCTCGATGCGGTCTGGGAAGAAGCCGAGGTGACCTTCGGCCCCGATCCGAATGCGGGCTGCCCGCAGGTTCGCGACATGCTCTCGCGCATGGATACCCCCATCAATCCCGCACCGTCCAAGCGACACGCGGCCGAGTAGCGGAGGCTCAGATGCATGATTTTCTCTTCGGGATTTATCCCTATATCGCCCTTTCGGTCCTGATCGTCGGCTCCATCGCGCGATACGAGCGCGACCCGTTCACATGGAAGACCTCGTCCAGCCAGCTCTTGCGCCGCAAGCAGCTGATCTGGGGATCGATCCTGTTTCATGTCGGCGTGCTGATCGTCTTCTTCGGGCATCTGATCGGCCTGCTTACGCCGATCTGGGTGTTCGATGCGCTTGGCATCAGCCATGGCGCCAAGCAGATCCTGGCCATCGTCGCGGGCGGCATCGCCGGCATCATGGCGCTGGTGGGCGGCGGAATGCTGTTTCACCGCCGCTGGACGGACCCGCGGATTCGCAAGACCTCCAGCTTCGCCGATATCGCCATCCTCGCGCTGCTGCTGATCCAGCTCGCGATCGGGGTCGGCACGATCTTCGTGTCGCTGCAGCATCTCGACGGGCACGAAATGACGACATTCATGGCCTGGGCGCAGGGCATCGTGACCTTCGACCCGAATGCGCCGGATTACATCGCGAATGCCGCGCTGATCTTCAAGCTGCACCTGTTCATCGGCCTGACGATCTTCCTGGTTTTCCCCTTCACGCGGCTGGTCCACATGCTGTCGGTGCCGATCCGCTATGTGACGCTTCGGCCGGGCTATCAGATCGTGCGCTCGCGCCGTTCGCGCCCGCTGTCGCAGCGGGTGCAGCCACAGGCGCCGCCAACCGCGCCCGGCACCGGACCGGCGGAGTGATGGCCATGCAGGCAGCACTCTTTCCCGATGTCGCCGTGAACGGCGAAGAGATCCCCCAGGCGGCGATCGCCGCCGAGGCCCAGAACCACGAAGCGCCGAAGGGAAAACCCGGCATCGCCTGGCGCAAGGCGGCGCGCGCGCTGGCCATCCGGGCGCTACTGCTGCAAGAGGCCCGCGCCCGCGCGATCGAGGCCGAGGTGCAGGAACTGGCGCCGGGCCGCTTCGAGACAGAGGAAGAGGCCCTGATCCGGGCACTGCTGGAACAGGCGCTGACGGTGCCATCGGTCAGCGAAGAGGAAATCCGCGCCGAATGGCAGAAGGATCCCGCGCGGTTCCGCTCTGCCCCGTTATGGGAGGTCTCGCACATCCTGTGCGCCTGCGATCCGCGCGACGCCGCGGCAAAGGCCACCGCGCGCGCACGGGCCGACGCGCTGCATTCCAGGCTCGATGGCGATCCGAAAGGGTTCGCGGCGCTGGCCGCAAGGGAAAGCGACTGCGGCTCGAAATCGGCGGGGGGCAATCTTGGCCAGCTCGGCCCGGGCGACACGGTTCCGGAATTCGAGGCCGCGCTGCGCAGGATGGAAGAGGGCGACATATCTTCCGCCCCGGTCCTGTCGCGGCATGGCTGGCACATCATCCGGCTGAACGCCCGGGCCGCGGGTCACGTCCTTCCCTATCAGACCGTGCGGCCGCGGATCGCCCTGGCCCTGGAAAAGCTGGCATGGGCCCGCGCGTCGCGCGCCTTCGTCATGGACCTTGCCGGGAAGGCGCGGATCACCGGCGCAGAGCTTGACGCGATATGAGGCGCGCAGATGACATGAACGCCTTTACCACGACCCCGGCCGAAGGGCAGACCGATGCTCGATGAGCTGCTCTCGCGCAACCGCGACTGGTCGGCGCGCCGCATTGCCGACGAGCCCGGATATTTCGCCCGCCTGGCGACCCGGCAATGCCCCGAATTCTTCTGGATCGGTTGTTCCGACAGCCGCGTGCCGGCCAATGTCGTTGCCGGGCTGGACCCCGGCGAGGTCTTCGTGCACCGAAACGTGGCCAATGTCGTGCATTCCACCGACATGAACCTTCTCAGCGCGCTTGAATTCGCCGTCGACGCGCTTGCGATCCGTGAAATCATAGTCTGCGGTCATTATGGCTGTGGCGGCATAAAGGCCGCGACCGAGGATCTGCCGCATGGGCTGGCCGATCACTGGCTGGAACCGATCCGCCGCCTGGCGCGGGGCTATGCGGTCGACCTGGCCCGCTGCGACGATATCGAGGCCCGGCGCGACAAGCTTGCAGAACTGAACGTGGTCGAAGGGGTGCGCCGCGTTGCCGAGACGCCGATCCTTCAGCGCGCCTGGGCACGGGGGGCCGACATATCGCTGCACGGGCTGATCTACGGGCTTCGGGACGGGTTGTTGCGTGATCTCGATTGCACCGTGTCGCGCGGGCATTCCGAGCCGGACGCAGCGCAATGAGGCTTGTCGCGCGGGCCGTCGGGCCGACCTGCTGCGTGCGCACCGGGCGAGGGTTTCGTGCCCTGGGCGCCTCTTCGATCTCCGGCCTCGGGTTGCGAAAAGAAGAAAGGACACCGTTACATGCGTATCGCTTGCACGATTGCCGACGGGCGCGGAGAAACCGACATTCTGCTCGCGTCATTCGCACGGACCCTGACGAAAAGGGGGCTGCGGCTTTGCGGCACGGTGCAGTTCAACACCGAGACCCGCAGCGACAGGAAATGCGACATGGATGTCAGGGTTCTGCCGGACGGTCCGATCATCCGCATTTCGCAGAGCCTTGGCACGGGCGCGCGCGGCTGTCGCCTTGATCCCGCCGCGCTGGAGCGGGCCCTTGGCCTGGTTGGCGAACGCCTCGGTGCCGGCGCCGACCTGCTGATTGTCAACAAGTTCGGCAAGCACGAATCCGAGGGGCGTGGCTTTCGCCCGCTGATCGCCGATGCGATGGAGCGTGACATTCCGGTGCTTGTCGGCCTCAACGCGCTGAACCGCCCATCCTTCGATGCGTTCAGTGGCGGCCTGGCCCGAAAAGTCGATGCAACGCTGCCGGCTCTTGAGAATTGGTTCGAAACCGTTCGCCTGCCCGCGTGAGCTTCGAAACGGCATTCGAAGGGGGGGCGACCGGCCTCGGTGACATCTCGCTGGCGGCATCGACGGGCCGGGCAGGGGCGCGATGATCGGCAAGGCAATTCGGTCATGTCATCCGGGACCGCCGCCGCGACGTCGGGGGCGCAATCGTTCTGCGCCGCGATGGCAAGGGGGTGAAGATTCCCGCGCGGCGCCCCTTTCAAATATGTCCGAATCCCCTATGCTGCCACCGTCCGAACAACTGGAAATATGGCATGTCCCGCGGGATCGAATACGGTAAACTGATGCACGACGCGATGCGTGGGCTGATCCGGCAGGTGCTGTCCGACGTCGCCCGGAACGGCCTTCCGGGGGAGCATCATTTCTTCATCACCTTCGACACGACCCATCCTGAGGTCGCCATCGCCGACTGGCTGCGCGAGCGGTATCCCGAAGAGATGACCGTGGTCATCCAGCACTGGTTCGACAATCTCGATGTCGGCGAGGATGCCTTTTCGGTGACGCTGAATTTCGGCAACAGCCCGGAGCCGCTGTTCATTCCCTATGACGCGATCAGCACCTTCGTGGATCCGTCGGTCGAATTCGGCCTGCGTTTCGAGACGCAGGAAAGCGACGAAGAGGATGCGGACGAGGAGGAAGATGGAATAGCCCGGGAAGGCACGGACGATGCCGTGCCGGAACAGGGCGAGGCCGAGATCGTCAGCCTCGACAAGTTCCGCAAGACCTGAAGGCGCGCGCGCCGCGCCGGGAATTCCCCCGACGCCCGGGGGTCCGAGGACGGGTAAGCCCGACCGGGCCGTTCGAAGATTGCACTTTGCGGCCGAGGCGCTAAGAAAGGCGCGACCAAGACAGGGAGCCCGTGCAGATGACCCAGACCCGCACCGAGACCGACAGTTTCGGGCCGCTCGACGTGCCCGCCGACAAGTATTGGGGCGCGCAGACCCAGCGTTCCATCCTGAACTTTCCGATCGGCTGGGAACGCCAGCCCGTTGCGATCGTCCGCGCGCTCGGCGTGATCAAGAAGGCCTGCGCCCAGGCCAACAGGGAATCGGGCAAGCTGGATGCGAAGCTCGCCGAGGCGATCATCCAGGCCGCCAGCGAGGTGGTCGCCGGCCGGTTCGACGACAATTTCCCGCTGGTGGTCTGGCAGACCGGCTCGGGAACCCAGTCGAACATGAATGCCAACGAGGTGATCGCAAACCGCGCGATCGAGATCCTGGGCGGCCGGATCGGCAGCAAGGATCCGGTGCATCCCAACGACCACTGCAACATGGGCCAGAGCTCGAACGACACCTTCCCGACCGCGATGCATATCGCCACGGCGACGACCGCGCATGACGTGCTTTTGCCGGGGCTTGCCAAGCTGCACGCCGCGCTTGAGATGAAGGTGCAGGCCTTCGAGGGCATCATCAAGATCGGGCGCACCCACACGCAGGACGCCACGCCGCTGACGCTGGGCCAGGAATTTTCCGGCTATACCCATCAGGTCGCGATGGCGATCAGGCGGGTCAAGTCGGCGCTGGGCCACATCTACGAGCTGGCGCAGGGCGGCACCGCCGTGGGAACCGGCCTGAACACGACAAGGGGCTGGGATGAAAAGGTCGCGGCCAATATCGCCGAGATCACCGGCCTGCCCTTCGTCACCGCCCCCAACAAGTTCGAGGCGCTGGCCGCGCATGACGCCATGGTCGAGATGTCCGGCGCGTTGAAGACGGTGGCCGCAAGCCTGTTCAAGATTGCCAATGACATCCGGTTTCTCGGCTCGGGCCCGCGCTGCGGGCTGGGCGAACTGATCCTGCCCGAGAACGAGCCCGGAAGCTCGATCATGCCGGGCAAGGTCAACCCCACCCAGTGCGAGGCGATGACCCAGGTCTGCGCGCATGTCATGGGCAATGACGCCGCGGTCGGGTTTGCCGGCAGCCAGGGGCATTTCGAGCTGAATGTCTACAAGCCGATGATCGCCTATAACGTGCTGCAATCCATGCAGCTTCTGGGCGATGCCTGTTCTGCCTTCACCGACAACCTCGTCGTCGGGCTGAAGGCGGACGAGGCGCGGATCGGCAAGCTGATGCGCGAATCGCTGATGCTGGTCACGGCGCTGGCGCCCGAGATCGGCTATGACAACGCCACCACCGTCGCCAAGACCGCACACAAGAACGGCACCACGCTCAAGGAAGAGGCGATCAGGCTCGGATTCGTGGATGCGGAGACCTTCGATCGGGTCGTTCGCCCCGAACTGATGGTCGGCCCGAAGGACCGATGAGCACCCCCGTCAACCTGCGGCAGGAGCGGAAGAATCGCGCGCGCGCCAGGGCGCGCGCCGATGCCGACGCCAACGCGGTGAAATTCGGCCGCAGCAAGGCGCAGCGCAAGCTGGAGGCGACAAGCGCGCAAAAGGCGCGCAGCACACTCGACGCGCATCGTCGCGAAACGGAATGAGCCGCCGGCCGGTCAAGCGCTCGCTCACATTACGCGGGCACCGGACCAGCGTTTCGCTGGAAGACGAGTTCTGGCAGGCGTTTCGGGAAATCGCGGCCGAGAGATCCATGCCGATCAACGTCCTGGCCGCCGAAATAGACGAGGATCGCGGGATCGAGACCGGATTGGCCAGTGCCATCCGGCTGTTCGTGCTGCGTCACTATCGACAGCGCAACGGCGATTGAGCGTGTTGCGTGCGATCGTATCGACATGCCCGGCTGTCGGCACTGGGCGCCGCTCTGATCCGATGCCGGCGTTCCCGGGGCGGCTTCAGGCTGCCGCGGCCTGCTTTGCCAGCAACCGGATCCGCTCGATCATCGCGCGCAACCCGTTGGAGCGTTGCGCCGACAGGTGATCGTTCAGCCCCAGCCGCGCCAGTTCGCCCGCGGCGTCGATTTCCGTCACCTCCGCCACGGTCCGGCCGGAATAGAGCGCCTTGAGGATCGCGATCAGTCCGCGCACGATCATCGCATCGCTGTCGCCGCGGAACCGGAACACCGCGTCCGGGCCGGTGCCCGTGATCTCGGGCATCAGCCAGACCTGGCTGGCGCAGCCCTCGACCTTGGTGGCGGGCACGCGCAACGCCTCTTCGAGCGGGTCCATCGCCTTGCCCATCTCGATCACGTGGCGATAGCGGTCTTCCCAGTCGTCCAGAAACTCGAAGGTCTCGACGATGTCTTCAAAATCTTCGCTGGCCATGCATCGCGTTCCCTGTCCTGACTGACGCCCCTGACCTAGGGGCTTGCGCGCCGAAGGTCCAGCCCGACGCGCGCGATGGGTTTTCAAGCCATCCGGTTTCGGCTAACCCAAGAAGGAATTGCGAGGGTCCGCCATGAAAACACCAGTCGCTGTCCTGATATGTCTCCCGCTGCTGCTGAGCGGATGCGGAGATTCATCGCTGAACCCGTTCAACTGGTTCGGCGGCCGCGGAAAGGAGGCGCGCGATGTCGGCGCCACAACCGATGCCGGCACACCCACCGACACCGACCCGCGGCCGCTGGTGGCCGAGGTCGTGGCGGCGCGGCTGGACCGCAAACCCGGCGGCGCCATTGTCCATGCCGTCGGCCTGCCGCCGCGCCAGGGGCATTGGGACGCGGAACTGACGGCCGAGAACTTCGGCGACCCGGTGGACGGGGTGCTCGTGCTGCAATTCCATGCTGTCCCGCCACCGCGCCCATGGCCGGCCGGAACGCCGCAATCGCGTCAATTGACGGCAGCGACCTTCCTGTCGGACCAGGATCTGGCCGGGGTGCGGCAGATCGTCCTGCGCGGCGCCACGAACGCGCGCAGCCTGCGGCCCTGATCGCTCAGAGTTCGACCAGGGTCACGCTCGGGCCCTTTGCGGCCAGCGCAAGCTCACCGTTGCAAAGGCGCAGGGCATCATTGCCGAAGACCTCGGCCCGCCAGCCCTTCAACGCGTTCAGGTCGCGTTTGCCGGCTGCGATCTGGTCCAGCTCGGCCGAGGTCGCGATCAGCTTCTGCGCAACCCCCTCGCCCTCGGCCTTGGCCTTCAAGAGCACCCGCAGCAGATCGGCCAGCGCCGGGTTGACCTGAAGCTTGTCGTTGCCGTTGTCGGGCGCCGGATAGTCTTCGGGCCTGGTTTCCAGCCCGGCCTTTACCGCGGCCAGGATACCCTCGGCGATGTCGCCGCGCCGCGCGTCACGCAGCAAGAGCCGCGACCGCGACAGGTCCTGCAAGCTCTGCGGCCGGGTCGAGGCCAGTTCGATCAACGCATCGTCCTTCAATACCCGATTGCGCGGGATATTGCGTGACTGGGCATAGCCTTCGCGGAACCGCGCAAGCTCGCGCACGATCGCCAGGAACTTGCCGCTATGGGTGCGCGTCTTGACGCGCTTCCATGCCTCGGAGGGGCGAACGGTATAGGTTTCGGGGTCGGTCAGCACGCGGATTTCCTGTTGCAACCACTTGCTGCGACCGGTCCGCTCCAGCTCGGCGGCCAAATGTTCATAGATCACCCGCAAATGTGTCACATCCGCAAGCGCATAGGTCTTTTGCGCGTCGGTCAGCGGCCGGCGCGACCAGTCGGTGAAGCGCGATGTCTTGTCGAGCTGCGCCTTGGCGATCTTCTTGACCAGCGTCTCGTACCCGGCCTGCTCGCCAAAGCCGCAGACCATCGCGGCGACCTGGGTGTCGAACAGCGGTTCGGGAAAGACGCCCCCCTCGACATAGAAGATTTCGAGATCCTGCCGGGCCGCGTGGAACACCTTCACCACATTGGTATCGCGGAAAAGATCGTAAAGCGGATCGAGCGCGATATCGCCGGCCAGCGGATCGACCAGCACCGCTTCGCCGTCGCCCGGCAGCGCCAGCTGCACCAGGCAGAGCTTGGCGTAATAGGTCCGCTCGCGCAGGAATTCGGTGTCGATGGTGACATAGGGGCCGGCCTTCGCCTCGGCGCAGAAGGCGGCCAGTTCGTCGGTCTTCGTCAATGTTCGCATTCGCGGCCGCTGTTATTTCTTGCATTCTTGAGCGTGCGGGGCCCGCCCGTGCTGCCGGTTTAGGCAATCGGGCGGCGAAAGAAAAGGGCTCATGAAAGAAAGACGGGACGGCGGTCACCCGACGCGAACCGCCGCAGCACGGCGGGATACAGCCGGTGCTCCATCGGCAGCACCCGCGCGGCCAGGGTTTCGGGGGTATCGCCGGGCAGAACGCGAACCTGCGCCTGGCCGAGGATCGGGCCGCCATCCAGCTCGGCCGTGACCTCGTGCACGGTGCAGCCATGCGTCCTGTCGCCGGCGGCCAGCGCCCGGGCATGGGTGTTCAGCCCGCGGTATTTCGGCAGCAACGAGGGGTGGATGTTCAGCATCCGCCCGGCCCAGCGTTCGATGAACTCGGGCGTCAGGATGCGCATGAAGCCGGCCAGGCACAGGATGTCGGGCCGGACCCGTTCCAGCGCCGCCTGCAAGGCAGTTTCGAACGCGGCACGGTCCCCGCCGAAAGGCCGGTGATCGACGCTGGCCGTCGGAATGCCCAATGCAGCGGCCTTTTCCAGCCCGCCGGCCGCCGGGTCGTTCGACAGAACCAGCACCGGGCGGGCCGGGTGATCGCCCACCATGCTTTCGGCCAGCGCCACCATGTTGGAGCCACCGCCGGAAATCAGGATCGCCACCCGTTTCGTCAAAGCATGCGCCCGCGATAGGTTACGCCCGCGCCCGCGCCGACGGTGCCGATGCGGAATACCGTCTCGCCCGCATCCTCCAGCAGGTCGGTCAGCGCATCGGCCCGGTCGGGCGCCACCACCAGCACCATGCCGATGCCCGCATTGAAGGTCTTGAGCAGCTCGCTCTCGGCCATGCCGCCCGTCTCTGCCAGCCAGCGGAACGCCGGCGGCAGGGTCCAGGCGCCCAGGTCGATCTCGGCGCCCAGCCCCTCCGGCAGGACCCGCGGCAGATTCTCGGTCAACCCGCCCCCGGTGATATGTGCCAACGCATGCACGCCGCCGGCCCTGATGGCGGCCAGCGCCGGCCTGACGTAAAGCCGCGTCGGGGTCAGCAGCGCCGTGCCCAGGGCCGCGTCGGCGAAGGGCGCCGGCGCGTCCCAGCCCAGCCCCGACATCTCGACGACCCGACGCACCAGGGAAAAGCCGTTCGAATGCACCCCGTCCGCGCCGAGACCCAGCAACAGGTCGCCATCCGCGACACCGGCCGGCAGGTCGGTTCCGCGCTCCAGCGCACCGACGGCAAAGCCCGCCAGGTCGAAATCGCCATTGTTATACATCCCCGGCATCTCGGCCGTCTCCCCGCCGATCAGCGCCGCACCGGACCGGGCACAGCCCTCGGCAATGCCCTCGATCACCTGCGCGGCCTGCGCGACCGAAAGCTTGCCGGTGGCGAAATAGTCGAGAAAGAACAGCGGCTCGGCCCCCTGGCAGACCAGGTCGTTGACGCACATCGCCACGAGGTCGATACCGATACCGCCAAGCTGCCCGGTGTCGATGGCGATCCGCAGCTTGGTGCCGACCCCGTCGGTCGCGGCCACCAGCACCGGATCGGCATAGCCCGCGGCGCCGAGGTCGAAAAGCGCGCCGAAACCGCCCAGGCCGGCCATGACGCCGGGGCGCGCGGTGCGCTTGGCCGCCGGCTTGATCCTGTCCACAAGCGCGTTGCCCGCGTCGATATCAACGCCTGCATCGGCGTAGGTCAGCCCGTCCTTGCGATCACTCATGGCAGCATTCCCCGATTTCCTGGCGCTGCGATAGACGATCGGCCCGTCGCTGTCCACGGCCCAGACCGGACCTGGACCAATCACCGGCGCGTGCCCGCGGTTCTGACGCTTGACGACGCGGCCCGGTCTGCTAGTCGTTTTCAATGGCGGGCCTGTAGCTCAATTGGTCAGAGCAGAGCGCTCATAACGCTTTGGTTGGGGGTTCGAGTCCCTCCGGGCCTACCATCCCCGCCTGTCGATTCAGGGGGGGCGCGGGTCTCGGCGGAAAGATGAAAGAGACCCCGCGGGCCGCGGGAAAGTCCCTTGCGCTGTGGCGCTGTCCGGCGGAAGGTGGCCGAGCAGGAACAAGAGCGAAAGGTCCGGCCCGCTGATGCCCACCGCTGCCCGTCTGTTTGCCGCGCTCGGCTTCGCGGCGATTGCGTTCTTCGCCTCGGAAAGTTTCATCCGGGAACTGCCCGAGGGCACCAACGCCGGTTGGTTCAGCCAGATCAACGCGCTTCTGGGCGCGGTGTCGGGGTGGTCGGTCATGGGGCGGCTGGCGGGCCGCGGCTATGGCCCGGCGGTCACGTCGGGGGCCCGGACCACGGCGACCTTCGTGTTCTATGCCCTGGTCGGGCATGGCCTGTACGAGATGATCCGCATGTCGATGAAGCTGCGCTATGGCGGTCCGGGCGAGGCGGTTCTGGGGTTTTTCGATATCGTTCTGGAATACGGGCAGATCCTGATCACGTCCTGGCCGGTGATGGCCATCCTTCTGATCGGCGGAACCCTGGCGGCGTGGCTGTCGGAATGGGCCGCCGCGCGCTGGAGTTGATCGCGATGGCGCCCCTGTTCCTGTTCGGCACCCTGCGCCACCGGCCGCTGCTGGAGATTGTTCTGGGCGGGACATGCCCCGGTTTCACCCTGACGCCGGCAACTCTTGCCGGCTACGGCGCCCGCTCGATTGCCGGCGAAAGCTTTCCGATGCTTGTCGCCGCGCCCGGCGAAACCGCCGAGGGCCTGCTGCTGGAGGGGGCGAACCAGGCCGCCATGGCGCGGCTCGATTTCTATGAAGGCGGCTATGGCTATGCGTTGCGGGGGGTAAGGGTACAAACCGCCGCCGGTCAACGCGATGCACAGGCCTATTTCCCCGACTCGCCGGGGGCGATGACACCGGGCGGGGGCTGGGATCTGGATGGCTGGATCGCGCGCTGGGGCGCGGTCACGACGCTCGCCGCCGAAGAGGTCATGGACGGTTTCGGCATCGTCCCGGCCGAGGTGGTCGCCCGGCGCTATCCGTCGATCCTGGCGCGTGCGGCCTCGCGCCGGCGGGCGCGGGCGGCGCGGCGGAACGGCCCCGCGGCCCTGCGCCGTCGCGTCGAACCCGGCGATGTGGTTCTGTCGGCGCAGCGTCAGCCTTTCGCCGGTTTTTTCGCAATCGAGGAATACGAACTGACCCATCGCCGCTTCGACGGCGCGATGAGCCCGCGGCTGACCCGCGAGACCTTTGTGGCGACCGATGCGGCAACCCTGCTGCCCTATGATCCGGTTCGAGACCGGGTGATGCTTGTCGAGCAGTTTCGCGCCGGCCCGCTCGCACGCGGCGATCCGCAATGCTGGACGCTGGAGGCGATCGCCGGGCGGATCGACGCGGATGAAACACCCGAGCAGGCGATCCGCCGCGAGGCGCGCGAAGAGGCGGGGCTGGAAATCGGCGTGCTTCATCCGCTTGCCGGGTACTATCCCAGCCCGGGCGCGGTCAGCGAATACATCCATTCCTTCATCGGCCTGACCGATCTTCCCGATACGCGGGCCAGGCTGGGCGGCGCCCCGCAGGAAGGCGAAGATATCCGCGCCCATGTCATCGGCTTCGAGCGGGCGATGAAGCTGCTTGACGATGGCGCGCTGGAAAATGCGCCCTTGGTCCTGTCGCTTCTCTGGCTTGCAAGGATGCGTGAGGATCTGCGCAGGCCCGCTTGAGTTCGCGGTGCCGCGCGGATACTCAGAAAAGACGCGAAAGATGAAAGTGCCGATGATGAATGAGACCCTATCCGACCTGATTGGAAACACGCCGCTGGTGCGGCTCAGGGCCGCTTCGGATGCGACCGGATGCGAGATTCTTGGAAAGTGCGAATTCATGAATCCCGGCCAGTCGGTCAAGGACCGGGCCGCCCTGTTCATCATCCGCGACGCGGTTGCGCGCGGGTTGCTGTCGCCCGGCGGCACCATCGTCGAGGGCACGGCCGGCAATACCGGGATTGGCCTGGCCCTGGTCGGCGCATCCATGGGGTTCAAGACCGTCATCGTCATCCCCGAGACGCAGAGCCAGGAAAAGAAGGACATGATCCGGCTTGCGGGGGCCGAACTGGTACAGGTTCCGGCCAAGCCCTATCGCGACCCGAACAATTATATCCGCTATTCGCAACGCCTGGCCGAGCGGCTGGCGCAGTCCGAGCCCGACGGCGCGATCTGGGCCAACCAGTTCGACAACGTGGCCAACCGGCAGGCGCATGTCGAAACCACCGGCCCCGAGATATGGGACCAGACCGGCGGCAAGCTGGACGGGTTCATCTGCGCCGTCGGGTCGGGCGGCACGCTGGCGGGCGTGGCGCAGGCGTTGCAGCCCAGGGGGGTAAAGATCGGTCTGGCCGACCCCGATGGCGCGGCGCTGTTCAGCTATTACACGACCGGAGAGTTCCGCGCTCAGGGCGATTCGATCACCGAGGGGATCGGCCAGGGGCGGATCACCGCCAATCTCGAAGGGTTCACCCCGGACATGGCCTATAACATCCCCGATGCCGAGGCGCTTCCGGTGGTGTTCGACCTGCTCGCGCAAGAGGGGCTGTGCCTGGGCGGATCGTCGGGCATCAACGTGGCCGGCGCCATGCGCATGGCGCGCGAGATGGGGCCGGGCCATACCATCGTCACGGTGCTGTGCGACTATGGCAATCGCTATCAGTCCAAGCTGTTCAATCCGGCTTTCCTGAAGGAAAAAGGGCTGCCGGTGCCGCGCTGGCTGGATGATGCGCCGCGCGACCTGCCGGAGGTTTTCGTCTCGTGATGCGTCTGCTCGGGCCGCTGCGTCTGGTTCTGCTGGTTCTGTGCGTCGCGGTCGTCTCGCCGATGCCGGGCCAGGCGCAGGAAAACCCGGCCCAGAATGCCACGGCCGCGGCCGAAGCACCCGACTATGCCGCCTGGGAAGAGACGGCCCGACGTGCCGAGGAAGCGGTCGCGGCGGGCCGTGCCTCGAACGCGGCGCTGGAACAGCTGCGCGCCGATATCGTCAACTGGCGCAGTCGTTTCCTTGCCGCTCAGAATGTCAATTCCACCAAGATCGCGACCCTGAAAAGCCAGATCGACGCGCTGGGACCGGCACCGGCCGAGGGACAGAGCGAACCGCTCGAGATCGCCAGTCGCCGGGCCGAGCTGAACCGGCAGCTCGATGAACTTCGCGCGCCGGTGCTGAAAGCCGAGGAAGCCTATCGCCATGCTGACGGGATCATCCAGCAGATCGACTCGATCATACGCGAACGGCAGACCAGCGAGTTGTTGCGGCTCGGCCCGTCGCCACTGAACCCGGTGCATTGGGTCATCGGCATCAAGGCGTTGGGCGAGACGCTGACGGAAATCGTCGATGAAAGCGCGATGGCATGGAGCAGCCCGCTGGAGCGTGCCGGGCTGAAGAACAACCTGCCGGTGGTGATCCTGTATACCGCGATCGCGCTGCTACTGCTGTTTCGGGGGCGCGCCTGGATGGAATGGGCGCAGCGCCGGATGTCCGATGACCGGTCCGCGCGCAGCACCGCCCTGGCCGGTGCGGTCCTGTCCGTCGGGCAGATCGTGCTGCCGCTTGCGGGCCTGCTTTTCCTGAAGCTGGCGATCGACGCGACCGAACTGGTCGGGCTGCGCGGGGCGCGGCTGCTGGGGCTGATTCCGCAGCTGGGCTTCATCGTGATCGCCGCGATCTGGCTGTCTGACAGGATTTTTCCCGCGCAAGGCCGGCATGCGCCGATTTTCCGCCTGGAGCCCGAGGCCAACACCCGCGCCCGCTGGATCGCGATGGGGCTGGGGATGATCGTGGCGCTGGCACAACTGCTGCGCCGGCTGGTCGAATACGAGGAAATGCCACCCGAAGCCTGGGCGACGCTGAGCTTTCCGCTGATCGTGCTGGCCGGTGTGCTGATGTTCGGTCTGGCCCGCATCCTGATGCAACATGTGCAGGCAGAGACGTCCAGCGTCGACGAGAGCCATTACCGCGACCGGCTGGTGCGCCTGACGGCACGGGGCACGATGATCGTGGCCGTCGTCGGGCCGGTGATCGCGGCGGCAGGATATACCGCGCTGGCCCATTTCGTTACCTATCCGACGATCCGGACGCTGGCGCTGCTGGCGGTGATGATCGTGGTTCAGCGGATCGTCTCGGACATTTACGGGATCATTACCGGCGACAGGGAAGCGGCCGGTGACGCGTTGATCCCGGTGCTTATCGGTTTCGTGCTGAGCCTCGTGGCGCTTCCGGTTCTCGCATTGATCTGGGGCGCGCGCGTCACCGACCTGACCGAACTCTGGACCCGGTTCACCGAGGGTTTCTCGATCGGGGGCACCCGGATTTCACCGGTCGATTTCCTGACCTTCGTCATCGTGTTCGCGGTCGGCTACATGCTGACGCGGCTGGTGCAGGGGGCGTTGCGCAGCTCGATCCTGCCGAAAACGAAGATCGACGCCGGCGGGCGGAACGCGATCGTGTCCGGCCTTGGCTATCTGGGCATCTTCCTGGCCGCGGTGATCGCGATCTCCACTGCCGGCATCGACCTGTCGTCGCTGGCAATCGTCGCCGGTGCGCTGTCGGTCGGTATCGGCTTTGGCTTGCAGAACATCGTGTCGAATTTCGTCTCGGGGATCATCCTGCTGATCGAGCGACCGATCTCCGAAGGCGACTGGGTCGAGGTGGGCGGCATGATGGGAACCGTGCGGTCGATCTCGGTGCGCTCCACCGTGATCGAGACCTTCGACCGGACCGAGGTGATCGTGCCCAATGCCGATTTCGTTTCCGGCATGGTGACCAACTGGACCCGGTCGAACCTGACCGGGCGGCTGATCGTCAAGGTCGGCGTGGCCTACGGAACCGACACGCAGCGGGTGCAGGCCATCCTCGAAGAAATCGCCATGGCGCATCCGCTCATCATCGTCAGCCCGCCGCCGCTTGTCATCTTCTCGAATTTCGGGGCAGATGCGCTGGAATTCGAGATGCGGGTGATCCTGCGCGACGTCAATTTCATCCTGAACGTCCATTCCGAGATCAATCACGAGATCGCGCGCCGCTTTGCCGAAGAGGGCATCGAGATTCCCTTCGCGCAGCGCGACATCTGGTTGCGCAACCCCGAGACGCTGCGCGCCGCGCCCGCGCCCAGGGACGAAAGCCCCGAAGCCGCATCCACCGAGCCGCGGTTGCTGGGCCGGTCCGGGGCGTCCGGGACGCCAGCGGCGGGGCGTCCCGACCCCGAGATCCATCAAGACGGCGAGGAGGACGTATGACCCGAATGCTGTTTCGTGAGGATGCCTATATGCGCGAGGCCCCGGCCAGGGTGGTGGCGCTGACGCCGGATGGCGGCATCGTGCCCGATGCGACCCCGTTCTATCCGACGGGCGGCGGGCAACCCGGCGACAGCGGCACGCTGACATGGGATGGCGGAACGCTTGAGATTGCCACGACGATCAAGGGCGAGGATGGGGCCATCGTGCTGGTCCCGGCCGAACAGGGCGCGCGGCCGCCGCAGGGGGCGGACGTGACCCAGGAGGTCGATTTCGACCGGCGGTTGCGCCTGATGCGCATGCACACGGCCCTGCACCTGCTGTCGGTGGTGATCCCGCTGCCGGTCACCGGCGGGTCGATCGGGGCTGACAAGGGGCGCCTCGATTTCGACATGCCCGAAGCGCCGGAAGACAGGGCGATGCTGGAAGCGCAGCTGAACGATCTGATCGCGCGCGACCTGATCGTGACCGAGGACTGGATCACCGACGCGGAGCTTGCTGCCAATCCGGACCTGGTCAAGACCATGGCAGTGAAACCGCCGATGGGGACGGGCAGGGTGCGGCTGATCCGGATCGGCCAGGGCGCCGATCAGGTCGATCTGCAACCCTGCGGCGGCACGCATGTCGCCCGCACAGGCGAGATCGGGCCGGTGCGGCTGGGCAAGATCGAAAAGAAGGGCAAAAGGAACCGCCGGGTCAGCATCCAGTTCGGCTGAGCCAGGATGCCCCTCGGGCGGACGGGGTGGACCGCCGGGCACTGCGCGACGCGGTGGCGCGCAGCAACACAGAAGGAATCGATGGTCTCTATGACCGTCCAACGCCGGGCCGCGCGCAGCACCCGAAATCCGACCCGGAAGCCCAGGAGGCGTTCAAAAGAACGTCGCCGCGACAATAGCCGGCGCCCTTCCGCGCCGCGCGCGGCACCTGCCCGCGGCCCCGAGCGATACCCGCTGCACCTGGGCCCGCATTTTCGGCGCTGTCTGCCCCGAACGCGGGGCGACCGCCGCACTGATCATGCCGTCGAGATCTCCCGCACCGTCCGAGGGCGCGCCGCCATTCTCGCGCTGGACGGCGCAGGCTGGCACGGCTCCAAAGCCCTGGAGCTGCCCGACAACATCACCCTCCTGACGCTTCCGCCCTATGCCCCGGAGCTGAACCCGATCCAGACCGCCTGGGCCGACCTGCGCGCCAACCGCCTCCCATCTCCGTCTTCGAGACCCACGACGAGATCGTCACCCGATGCTGCGATGCCTGGACCTTCTTCGCCAACGATTCCGCCACCGTCCGCTCCATCACGAGCCGCGCTTACGTCAAAGCGGCCAAAGGCTGACGCCGTTGGAATAAGCCTCCTGGTTCAGACCCGGGTATCCGGTCGAAAACGGGGCCAGCTCACCCACCGCGTTTCTCATCGTCCATGAAACATGCCCCCCCGCGCCTTTGCCATTTCCGCAAATGACGAACGACATGTGCGATCCGGGAAACCGGGCGATGTGTGTGCGACCTATCCGAACCGCATGCTCCAGGTCGGCAACTTGTCGCCGGGCAGCGGGGTGGCGTAATAAACGGCCCGGGCGATGGCGCGCGCAAGGCAGATGGCCGCTGCATGCCCCAGCCGCAACATGTCGAAGGTCGGATCGGGCAGCGCGCGCGCCCCGGTCGCCGCGGCAAAGACCAGGTCACCATCCATCGGCGTATGGCTGGGAACGATGGCCCGCGCCATCCCGTCATGCGCGGCAATCGCCATGCGCGTGGCCTGCGCCTGCGTCAGCGCGGCATCAGTGGCAACGATAGCGATGGTCGTGCTTTCGCCCGGCCGGCGCTCGGGATACGGCTCGTGCTGCGGATCGTGCCGGCCGATACCCTTCGCGCCGAATTCGCCGCTCATTTCGAAAGGTGCGGCCCAGAATTCCGGCCCGTCGCCCATCGTGACCGCGCCCAACGCGTTGACAGCCACCAGCGCGCCCACCGAGAGGCCACAGTCCATAACCACGGAGGCCGAGCCCAGCCCGCCCTTCAACGCTGCGGTCATGGCGCCGGCCCCGGCTCCGAAACTGCCGATCCGGAATTCCACCGCCGCCGCCTCCAGCGCCACCCGGCCCAGACGCTTGTAGGGGTTGTCGGCCCAGTCCTTGGCGCCACCGTTCAGCAGGTCGAACAGGATGGCCCCGGGTACGATCGGAACCTTTTGCGTACCGACGGCGAAACCGCGCCCGGCAGCGCGCAGCGCGTCGGCCACCCCCGAAGCCGCGTCGAGCCCGAATGACGACCCGCCCGACAGCACCAGCGCATCCACCTCCTGAACCAGCTTGTCGGGCGCCAGAAGGTCCGTTTCGCGGGTTCCCGGCGCCCCCCCCATCACATGAACACCCGCCACGAAGGGCGCGTCGCCGACAAGAACGCTCACCCCGGACTTCACCGCGTGATCCTGGGCATTGCCGACGTGCAGCCCGGCCACATCGGTGATCAGGTTCAACGCCCCCGGTTTCATCGCGGTCCCTGTTTCTTCTCGGTGGAAATACTCAACATACCGCCCTCAGATGCAGCGCCCGCCATCGACCTCCATGGCGACGCCGGTGATCATGCCCGCCTCATCCGAACACAGGAAGGCGGCGGCATTGCCCATGTCCTTGGGGGTCGAGAACCGGCCCAGCGGGATCGTCGACAGGAATTTCGCCCGCATTTCCGGCGTGTCCTCGCCCATGAAGGATGCCAGCAACGGGGTTTCGCCCGCGACCGGGCACAGCGCATTCACGCGGAGTCCGGCCGGCGCCAGTTCCACCGCCATGGTCTTGGTCGCGGTGATCATCCAGCCCTTCGAGGCATTGTACCAGTTCAGCCCCGGGCGCGGCGACAGCCCGGCCGTCGAGGCGATGTTCAGGATCGCGCCGGCGCCGCGGGCCTTCATGTGCGGCACCACATGGCGCGCGGTCAGGTAGACGGATTTGGCGTTGACCGCCATTACGCGGTCGAAATCCGCCTCCGACACGTCCTCCAGCGGCATGGGCTTGTGGGTGATCCCGGCATTGTTGACCAGAATGTCCAGCCGGTCGAACCTGTCGATCGCGGCCGCCGCCATCGCCGCCACCGAGCCGCCGTCGGCAACATCGACATGCTGGGCGATTCCATCGACCTCTTCGGCGATCGCCGTCGCCGCGTCGATATTGATGTCGGCAACCATGACCCGGGCCCCTTCGGCCGCGAATTTCCGCACGATTCCTGCGCCGAACCCCGATCCGCCGCCGGTCACCACCGCCGTCCTGCCTTCAAGACGCATTCGTTCCTCCCTGATTTTGCGGGTCATCCATGCCGCGCCGCGATCGTTTTAAGCACCGAGAATCCGAACAGCGCCTCGAACCCCTTTTCGCGCCCGTGGCCCGATTTGCCGCGCCCGCCGAAGGGTAGTTCGACGCCGCCGCCGGCGCCATAGTTGTTGATGAAGACCTGCCCGGCCCGCAGCCGTTTTGCAAGGCGCATCTGCCGCGCCCCGTCGGCCGACCAGATCGCGGCGACAAGCCCGTATTCGGTGCCGTTGGCGATCGCCACGGCCTCTTCCTCGTCCTCGAAGGGGATCACGACCTGGACCGGGCCGAAGATCTCTTCGCGGGCGAGGACGTGATCGGCCCGCGCCCCGGCCAGCAGGGTCGGCGCCAGGTAATGCCCGCCCGCAGGCGCGTCATCCGCGATCCGGCCCTGCGCTGCGACGTCCAGATCGCCCGCCTGCGCCAGATAGCCCGCGACCACCTCTTTCTGCCGGGCCGAGATCAGCGGCCCTACATTCGGATCGTCCAGCGCCGGGCCCACAGTCAAGGCCTCATAGCGCCGGGCCATCCGCTCCAGCAATTCGTCGTGGCGCGCCTTGTGCACCAGGATGCGCGAGGCGGCCGAGCAGGTCTGGCCGGCATTCTGAACCCCCGCATTGACGAGGAAGGGCAATGCCGCGTCCAGATCGGCATCGTCGAACACCAGTTGCGGCGATTTCCCGCCCAGTTCCAGCGTTACCGGCACGACGTTGCGCGCCGCCGCCGCCTGCACCAGCATGCCGACACCAACCGATCCGGTGAACGAGATGTGATGAATGCCGGGATGGGCCGTCAGGGCCGCGCCGGCCTCTTCGCCCAGGCCCGGCACCACGTTCAGCGCGCCGGGCGGCAGGCCCGCTTCCTGCGCCAGATGGGCGAAGGCCAGCGCGGTCAGGCAGGCTTCCTCGGCGGGTTTGAGAACGCAGGCATTGCCCATTGCCAGGGCCGCCCCGACCGAGCGGCCGATGATCTGCATCGGATAGTTCCAGGGCACGATATGGCCCGTCACGCCATGCGGTTCGCGCAGCGTGTAGACCGTATATCCCTCCATGTAGGGGATCGTCTGGCCCATCACCTTGTCCGCCGCGCCGCCATAGAATTCCATGTAGCGGGCCAGTGCCTGGGCGTCGGCCCGGGCCTGGGTCAACGGCTTGCCGACGTCCCGCGCCTCGATCCGTGCAAGCTGTTCGCTGCGCGCGGCGATCAGCTGGCCGAGGCGCGACAGGACACGGCCCCGGTCGGCGGCGCTCATCCGGCCCCACGCGCCTATGCGTGCATCCGCGGCGGCGGTGACGGCCGCGTCGATATCGTCCGCGGTGCCACGCGAGATCGTGCCGAATGCCTCGCCGGTCGAGGGATCCTCCACCGGCAATGTCGCGCCGCCCGAGGCCGCGCGCCATGCGCCGCCGATCAATATCTTCGACGGATCAAACCAGAGGTCGTCCATGTTGTCCTCCTTCGTCGCGCCACTGTGCCGGTATCACCGGAGAGGCGGCAATCAGCTGTTGCGTATAGGGATGGCTCGGCGCGGCAAGGACGGTCTCTGTCGCGCCCTGCTCGACGATTTCGCCGGCCTTCATCACCAGCACCCGGTCGGTGATCGCACGCACCACGTTCAGGTCATGGCTGATGAACAGATAGGCCAGGCCATGCGCCGCGCGCAGGTCCGCCAGCAGATCCAGGATCTGCGCGCGCACACGCACGTCCAGCGCCGAGACTGCCTCATCCAGCACGATCAGCTCGGGGCGCATGATCAGGGCGCGGGCGATGGCGATGCGCTGGCGCTGCCCGCCCGAAAATTCGTGGATATATTTCTGCGCGTCCTCGGGGGCGAGCCCGACCTCGCGCAGGGCATCGGCGACGCGCGCGGCGATGTCCACGGGTCGGTCGGACAGGTGGAACGGTTCTGCCACCAGATGTCCGACCTTCCAGCGGGGGTTGAAGCTGCCATAGGGGTCCTGGAAAACGATCTGCATCTTGCGGCGCATATGCGCAGGCATCGCCCGGCCGGCCTGGATCCGCTCTCCGTCAAGGGTGATGGTGCCGCCCTGCAACGGCTCCAACCCCAGGATCGCGCGGGTCAGCGTGGATTTGCCGCAACCGGATTCGCCCACCAGGCCGAGGCTTTCGCCGCGCCCGATTTCGAACGAAACGCGGTTCACGGCGCGGAACGGCGCGGCGGGACGGATCAGCCCGCGGCCCCGGCGGGAATAATCGCGGACGGCCTTGTCCACCTCCAGCAAGCCGGAGCCGGCGGCCTGCGCGGTCTGCGCGGGGCGATGCCCGGACGCCTCGAACAACTGGCGGGTATAGGGATGGCGCATGTTGCGAAACAGATCCTCTGTCGCGCCCTGTTCGACGACCTCGCCCTTTTGCATCACCGCCAGGCGGTCGGCCATGCCGGCGACCACCGCAAGGTCGTGGGTGATGAGCATCAGGCCCATACGTTCCTCTTCCACCAGACCCTTGAGCAGATCGAGGATCTGCGCCTGCGTGGAAACGTCCAGCGCCGTCGTCGGCTCATCCGCGATCAGCAGGTCAGGGCGCAATGCGATGGCCATGGCGATGCACACCCGCTGGCGCTGCCCCCCGGACAATTCGTGCGGAAAGCGCGACAGGGGAAATTCAGCCGCCGGCAAACCCACGCGATCCAGCCGGGCCCGGGCGGCGCGCAACGCCTCGGCCCGGCCCGTGCGGCCATGGATCACCAGCGTTTCGGCCACCTGGTCGCCGATGGTCTGCACCGGGTTCAGCGCGGTCATCGGTTCCTGGAAGATCATGCCGATCCGGCTGCCGCGAATGGCACAGATCCGCGCCTCGGACCCGGTCATCAGATCGACCTCGCCCAGCTTCGCGCTGCCCGTCACCGTGCTGCCATCGGGCAGCAGCCGCATCAGCGCCAGCGCGGTCATCGACTTGCCCGACCCGCTTTCGCCGACCAGCCCGAACACCTCTCCGCGCGCGATGTCGAAACTCAGCTCGCGCAGGACCGGAACGCCGTGGATCGACATCGACAGATTCCGCACCCGGATCATGACCGTGCCCTCCGCACTCTCGGGTCCAGCAGGTCGCGCAGCCCGTCGCCCATCAGGTTCAGTCCCAGCACCATCAGGACGATGGCCAGCCCGGGCAGGATCGCCAGGCGCGGCGCGGAATAGATCATGGTTTGCGCATCGGCCAGCATCCGGCCCCAGCTGGCGGTCGGCGGCTGTGCGCCGAGCCCGACATAGGACAACCCGGCCTCGGCCAGGATGCCCAGGCTGAACTGTATCGTCCCCTGGACGATCAGCAGGTTCGCGATGTTGGGCAGGATATGCTCGGCGCTGATCCGCGCCGTGCCCTTGCCCGCGACCCGTGCGGCCAGGATGAAATCCAGCGTCCACAGGCTCAGCGCGCCGCCGCGCGCGACGCGGGCGAAGACCGGGATGTTGAAGATGCCGATGGCCAGGATCGCGTTCAGCGCCGAGGGCCCCAGAACCGCGGTGATCAGGATGGCGATCACCAGGCTGGGAAAGGCAAAGATCAGGTCGTTGCCGCGCATGATGACCTCGTCCAGCAGGCTGCCGCGATGGGCGGCCGCAGCCAGGCCCAGCGGCACCCCGCCGGCAATTCCGATCCCCACCGCGACCACGGCGACCGCGATCGACGTGCGCGCGCCCACCATCAGCATCGACAGCAGGTCGCGCCCGAAATGATCGGTTCCCAGCGGGTAACTGGCCGAGGAGGGTTGCAGCTTGTCGCCGATCGACAGATCCGTGATCGCGTGCGGCACCCAGACGAAGGACAGCGCCGCCGCCGCCACGAAGAACAGCGTCAGCCCGGCGCCCAGGATCAGAGGTAACGGCCACCTCATCGCCGGTGCCTCAGCCGCGGATCGACCACCGCGTAGGCGATATCGACCAGGAAGGTGACCACGATCACCGCGAAGACCAGCAGCATCACAACCGATTCGACCACGATCAGATCGCGTTGCGTGATGCCCTGAAAGATCAGCCGCCCCAGCCCGGGAAGGTAGAACACGTTCTCGATGATGATGGCCCCCGCCAGCAGGAACGAGAATTGCAGCCCGATGATCGTCAGCACCGGGATCAGCGCATTGCGAAGCGCGTGGCGGATCAGCGCCTGGCGCCGGTTCAGGCCCTTGGCGCGCGCCGTGCGGATATAGTCCTGGCCCAGGGTCTCGATCAGGGCCGACCGCATGACCCGCGCCAGAATCGACGCCTGCGGCAGCGCCAGCGCCACCGCCGGCAGGGTCAGCGCCTTCAGCGCGGGCAGCAGGCCGGCCTCCCATCCCGGAAAGCCGCCGGCCGAGAACCACCGCAGGTTCACCGCGAAGAACAGCACAAGCAGCATGGCGAACCAGAAATTCGGCACCGCGATTCCCAGCTGTGTCGCCCCCATGATCGTGAAATCCGCGGGCTTCCCGCGCCGCGCGGCCGCGATCAGGCCGACGGGAAAGGCGATGACGGTGGACAGGATCAGCGCATAGACCGCCAGCGGCAGGGATACCCACAGGCGATCCCGGATCAGTTCGGCCACCGGCACGCGATAGGTATAGCTGCGCCCGAAATCGCCGCTTAGCATGCCGCCGACCCAGTCCAGATAGCGTGCGGACAGGGGCGCGTTCAGCCCCAGATCCTCGCGCAGGGCGGCGACGGTCTCGGGCTGCGCGTTCATGCCCAGCATGAACGAGGCCGGATCGCCGGGCACCACCTGGATCACGGTGAAGATCACCAGGCTTGCGGCAACCAGGCTGAGCGTCAGTGACAACAGGCGCGTGGCGGCAAATCGAAGCATGGGCCGGACGTTAGAGTCCCGCGCCAGGAGATGCCAGAGGGTTTCTGCCCCTCTTGCCAAGTTGCAGGAAATGGACGACTTTCCCGCCCGAGCCGTGGCGATGGCGTCGCCACAGGGGCCAGTTCCCCGCGCTCGGCGGCAGTGCCGTCTTCAGTCCTGAACGCCGGGAGCTTTCAGTGGCCCGGTGCAAGAGTCCCGGGCCGATGCTTGGGGGTCGATATGACTGAAAACGAACGTCCCGAATTCTTCCGGTTTCACAACGGAACCAAGGCGCGGCTGCCCTTTTCGGGGGCCGAATACGACAGCCGCCTGATGGGCCTGCGCGCGGCGATGGATGCCGCCGGCGCCGAGGTGGCGGTGCTGACCTCGATGCAGAACGTGGCCTATTACGCGGGGTTTCTCTATTGCAGTTTCGGCCGGCCCTATGCGCTGGTGGTCACGGCCTCCGAGGCGGTCACGATCAGCGCCGGCATCGACGCGGGCCAGCCGTGGCGGCGCAACCATGGCGACAACATCACCTATACCGATTGGGCGCGCGACAATTTCTGGCGCGCGGTCGCGCATGTCGCGGGCACCGGCCGGGCGGTGGCGATCGAAGGCGACCACCTGACATTGGCGCAGGGGGTCCGGCTGCGATCGTTCCTGGCGCCGCGGGAGGAAATCGACATCGCCCCCGCGACGATGCAGCAGCGAATGCGCAAATCCCCGGCCGAGATCGCCCTGATCCGCGCCGGCGCTGAAATCGCCGATGTCGGGGGGCACGCCATCCGGGCGGCGGTGGCCGAGGGGGTGCGCGAAATCGACGTGGCCATGGCCGGGCGCGACGCGATGGAACTGGAAATCGCCCGACGCTTTCCCGATGCCGAATACCGCGACACCTGGGTGTGGTTTCAGTCGGGGCTGAACACCGATGGCGCGCATAACCCGGTCACGGCGCGAAAGCTGGAACGGGGCGATATCCTGAGCCTGAACACCTTCCCGATGATCTCGGGCTATTACACGGCGCTGGAACGCACGATGTTCCTGGCCGAGGTGGACGCGGCATCGCTGCGCTACTGGCAGGCGAACGTGGCGGCGCATGAATTCGGCATGTCGCTGTTGAAACCGGGGGCGACCTGCGCAGACGTCACCCATGCCATCAACGATTTCCTGGCCGCGCGCGATCTGCTGCCATACCGCAGCTTCGGCTATGGCCACAGCTTCGGCATCCTGTCGCATTATTACGGCCGCGAGGCCGGGCTGGAGCTGCGCGAGGATATCGACACGGTGCTGGAGCCCGGAATGGTCATCAGCATGGAGCCGATGCTCACCATTCCCGAAGGTCAACCCGGCGCCGGCGGGTATCGCGAACATGACATCCTGATCGTCACCGAAGACGGGGCCGAGAACATCACGGGCTATCCTTATGGCCCCGATTTCAACCTGGTGGGATGATCCGACCGGCGGGGCGGCGGCCGGTGGCCGGCCGCCGCGCCCCGGCGTCAGGCGTGGATGGGGCCGTCGCCGCAGGCCAGGGCGGCTTCGCGCACCGCTTCGGAATAGGTCGGGTGGGCGTGGCAGGTCAGCGCCAGATCCTGCGCCGCGGCGCCGAATTCCATCGCGACACAGATCTCGTGGATCAGGTCGCCCGCCGCCGGGCCGATGATATGTGCGCCAAGGATCCGGTCGGTTTGCTTGTCGGCCAGGATCTTGACGAAACCGTCGCCGGCGAAAACGGCCTTTGCCCGGCCATTGCCCATGAAAGAAAACTTGCCGACCTTGAACGCCCGGCCCTCTTCCTTCAACTGCTCCTCGGTCTTGCCCACGGCGGCGACCTCGGGATGGGTGTAGATCACGCTGGGGATGACGCCATAGTTGACGTGACCCGCCTTGCCGGCGATCACCTCGGCTACGGCCATGCCTTCATCCTCGGCCTTGTGCGCCAGCATCGGGCCGGCGATGGCGTCGCCGATGGCATAGACGCCCTTCAGGTTTGTGGCCCAGTGCGTGTCGGTTCTGATCTGGCCACGCTCTTCCATCCCGATACCGAGGGCGTCGAGCCCCAATCCGTCGGTGAAGGGCTTGCGACCGGTGGCGACCAGAACCACGTCGGCGTCCAGCATGTGTTCGCTGTCGTCCTTGCGCAGCTTGTAGCTGACCTTGGCCTTGGTCTTGAGCGTTTCGACCCCCTGCACGGCGGCGCCCATGATGAAGTTCAGCCCCTGCTTCTTGAGCATCCGCTGGAAGGTCTTGCACACTTCGCCGTCCATGCCCGGGGTGATCTGGTCGAGATATTCGACAACCGTCACCTCGGCGCCCAGCCGGGCATAGACCGAGCCCATTTCCAGCCCGATCACGCCGGCGCCGATCACCACCATCTTCTTGGGCACCTTCGGCAGGTCAAGCGCGCCGGTCGAGGTGACGACAACCTTTTCGTCGATCTCGACACCGGGCAGAGAGGACGCCTGCGAGCCGGTGGCGATCACGATATTCTTCGCCTCATGCGTCTCGTCGCCGACCTTGACCTTGCCCGCCCCGGGGATCGTGGCCCAGCCCTTGATCCAGTCCACCTTGTTCTTCTTGAACAGGAATTCTATGCCCTTCGTGTTCTGGCCGATCACGTCGTCCTTGTAGGCCAGCATTTCCTTCCAGTCGACCGAGGGCGATTTGCCCTTCAGGCCCATCTTGGTGAAATTGTGCTCGGCCTCGTGCAGCATATGGGTGGCATGCAGCAGCGCCTTGGACGGGATGCAGCCCACGTTCAGGCAGGTGCCGCCCAGCGTGGCGCGGCCTTCGACGCAGGCGGTCTTGAGCCCAAGCTGGGCGCAACGGATGGCGCAGACATAGCCACCGGGGCCGGAGCCGATGACGATGACATCGTATTGGGACATGGGTTGGGTCCTTTCGTCTGGCGGAGGCGGGGCATTGCCCCGTCCCGGAGAAGCCCGGGACTGCCGCGGAGTTTATCGGGCAAGGTGAAGAGATGCGAGGCAATGCTGTCCAGAGCGGATATGTCCGATTTGAAATGTCATGTCAGCGCCATGAGCAGCATGAGAACGGTGGCGAGAAACCCCACCGCCCAGATCGCCGAACGCCAGGGCGTCCAGCCGAAGGCATAGGCGGGGACATAGAGGATGCGCGCCCCGAGATAGGTCCATGCGCAGCCTTCGGTGACCGGGCCGGCCTGGTCGCCGAGCGTGACCGCCACCACGGCGATGGTGAACAGGATCAGCCCCTCGAAATGGTTTTCCATCGCCCGCTTCAGCCGCGCGGTGCGCGGCGACAGCGGGCGCGGAAGGTCGGTGTCGCGCGGGCCGGCGGTGTAGTCGGTGCCAAGCTCCAGGTTCGCGGGGATCGCGAAGAGGGCATATTGCACGACCTGGAGCAGGCCGGCGAGGGCGAGGGCGGTGAGTTCGAGGGGCAGGGCTGGGTTCATCGGCTCTCTCCGTCCGGGGCGCTTGCGCCCCGGGCAGCGCCCGCCCCGCCCCCCGGGCGGGCGCTTTGCGCGCCCACCCCGGTGCGGGCGCCGCCCTCGGTTCGGTGCAAATCCATTGCCGCCTCGTCGCTCACAAATCCATCAACAGCCGCCGCGGATCCTCCAGCGCCTCTTTCACCCGCACCAGGAAGGTCACCGCGCCCTTGCCGTCGACGATACGGTGGTCGTAGCTCAGCGCCAGGTACATCATCGGGCGGATCCTGATCTCTCCGTTCACCACCATCGGGCGGTCCTGGATCTTGTGCATCCCCAGGATCCCCGATTGCGGCGGGTTCAGGATCGGCGAGGACATCAGGCTGCCATAGACCCCGCCATTGGAAATGGTGAAGGTGCCGCCCTGCATCTCGGCCATGGAAAGCTTGCCGTCGCGGGCACGGGCGCCCAGCTCGTTGATCTTCTTCTCGATCGCGGCGAAGCTCATCTGGTCGGCATCGCGCACGACGGGAACCACAAGGCCGTTCGGCGTGCCCACGGCGATGCCCATATGCACGAAGTTCTTGTAGACAACATCGGTGCCGTCGATCTCGGCATTGACCTCGGGCACCTCCTTGAGCGCATGGCAGCAGGCTTTGGTGAAGAAGGACATGAAGCCCAGCTTCACCCCGTGCTTCTTCTCGAACAGGTCCTTGTATTCCTTCCGCAGCTCCATCGTCTCGGTCATGTCCACCTCGTTATAGGTGGTAAGCATGGCCGCGGTGTTCTGGGCATCCTTCAGGCGGCGCGCGATGGTCTGGCGCAGGCGGGTCATCTTGACGCGTTCCTCGCGCGCGGCGTCCTGCGCCGCGACCGGGGCGCGCGGCGCCGGGGACGCGGGCGCGGCAGGGGCGGCCTGCGGGCCGGTGGCCAGCGCCTTTTCCACGTCTTCCTTCATGATCCGGCCATCGCGGCCGGTGCCGGTCACCTGGTCCGGGGAAAGCCCCTTTTCCTCCATCAGTTTCTTCGCGGAAGGCGCGCTTTCGACATCCGCGGCGGACGTTTCGGCCGCGGGTTCGGCGGCGGCAGGCGCCGGTTCCTTCGCGGGGGCGGCGGGGGCGGCCTCGCCCGTGGTCATCACCGCCAACTTGCCACCGGCGGCGACGGTTTCCCCTTCCTTCGCCAGGATCTCGGTCAGGGTGCCGGTGGCGGGAGCCGGCACCTCGACCGACACCTTGTCGGTTTCCAGATCGCACAGCATCTCGTCCTGCGTGACCGTGTCGCCCGCCTTCTTGAACCAGGTCGAAACGGTTGCCTCGGACACGCTTTCGCCAAGGCTGGGCACCATCACGTTCACCGGCGTTCCGGCACCCGATTTGCCGCCTTCCCGGGCCACATCGGCGGCTTCCTTCGGCTTGGGTCTGGTCTCTTCCGGGCCGGCATCGCCGGCCGCGCCGATGGTCGCAAGCAAGGCGTCCACGCCCACCGTCTCGCCCTCGGCGGCGACGATTTCCTGCAACTTTCCTTCGGCGGGCGACGGCACTTCGACGGTCACCTTGTCGGTTTCCAGCTCGCACAGCATCTCGTCCATCGCGACGGAATCACCGGGTTTCTTGAACCATGTGGCGACAGTGGCTTCGGTGACGCTTTCGCCCAGGGTGGGCACGCGGACTTCGGTGGACATGATCGTTTACCCTTCGATGGTCAGCGCTTCGTTCACGAGCGCGGCTTGCTGTGCTTTGTGCTGGCTGGCCAGGCCCGTGGCAGGCGAGGCCGATGCGTTGCGCCCGACATAGCGCGGCCGCTTGTGCTGCGCGTCGATGCGGGTCAGGACCCATTCGAGGTTGGGCTCGATGAAGGTCCAGGCGCCCTGGTTCTTGGGCTCTTCCTGGCACCAGACCATTTCGGCCTTTGAAAAGCGGCCCAGTTCCTTGGCAAGGCTGATCGCGGGGAAGGGATAGAACTGTTCCACCCGCAGCAGATAGACGTCGTCGATGCCGCGCGCATCCCGTTCCTCGAGCAGGTCGTAATAGACCTTGCCCGAGCACAGGACCACCCGCCTGATCCTGTCATCGGCGGCCAGCCTGGTGTCGGAATGGCCGTGTTCGGCGTCGTCCCAAAGGATCCGGTGGAAGGACGAGCCGGTCACGAAATCGGCCCGGTCGGAAATCGCCAGCTTGTGGCGAAGCAGCGATTTCGGCGTCATCAGAACCAGGGGTTTGCGGAAGCTGCGGTGCAGCTGCCGGCGCAGGATGTGGAAATAGTTCGCCGGGGTCGTGCAGTTGGCCACGATCCAGTTGTCCTCGGCGCACATCTGGAGCGCGCGCTCCAGCCGGGCCGAGGAATGTTCCGGGCCTTGCCCCTCGAACCCGTGGGGCAGCAGCATGACCAGCCCCGACATCCGCAACCATTTGCGCTCGCCCGAACTGATGAACTGGTCGAACATGATCTGCGCGCCGTTGGCGAAATCGCCGAACTGGGCCTCCCACATGGTCAGCGCGTTCGGTTCGGCCAGCGAATAGCCATATTCGAAGCCCAGAACCGCGTATTCCGAGAGCATCGAATCGATCGCTTCGAATTGCGCCTGACCTTCGCGGATATTGTTGAGCGGAAAATACCGCTCTTCGGTCTGCTGATCGATCAGGGCCGAGTGACGCTGGCTGAAGGTGCCGCGGATACTGTCCTGGCCGGACAGCCGCACCGGGTATCCTTCCAGCACCAATGACCCGAAGGCCAGGGCCTCGGCCGTGGACCAGTCAAAGCCGCTGCCGGTGTCGAACATCTGTTTCTTGGCTTCGAGCAGGCGACCGACCGTCTTGTGCAGGGAAAATCCCTCGGGCACCCGCGTCAGGGCGGCGCCGACCTCTTCCAGGGTTTCCTTGCGGATCGCCGTTTCGCCGCGCTGGTATTCCTCGCCCTCGCGATCGAGATGCGACCAGCGCCCGTCCAGCCAGTCGGCCTTGTTCGGCTTGTATTGCTTTCCGGCCTCGAACTCTTCGTTCAGATGCGCCTGGAACGCGGCCTTCATGTCCTCGATCTCGCCCTCGGGGATCAGCCCATCCTTCACCAGGCGGTCGGTATACAGCTGAAGCGTGGTCTTTTGCTTCTTGATCTTGGTATACATCAAGGGGTTGGTGAACATCGGCTCGTCGCCTTCGTTATGCCCGAAGCGGCGATAGCAGATGATGTCGATGACGACGTCCTTGTGGAATTTCTGGCGGAACTCGGTGGCGACCTTGGCGGCATGGACCACGGCCTCGGGGTCGTCGCCGTTGACGTGGAAGATCGGCGCCTCGACCATCAGGGCGATGTCGGTCGGATAGGGCGACGAGCGCGAATAATGCGGCGCCGTGGTAAAGCCGATCTGGTTGTTCACCACGACATGGATCGTTCCGCCGGTGCGGTGGCCGGTCAGGCCGGACAGGCCGAAACATTCGGCCACCACGCCCTGGCCGGCAAAAGCCGCGTCGCCATGCAACAGCACCGGGATCACCGCGGTGCGATCCGGGTCGTTCAACTGGCTTTGCTTGGCGCGGGCCTTGCCCAGCACCACCGGGTTCACCGCCTCCAGGTGACTGGGGTTGGCCGTCAGCGACAGGTGGACGCTATTGCCGTCGAATTCGCGGTCGCTCGATGCGCCGAGGTGATATTTCACGTCGCCCGAGCCGTCCACGTCCTCGGGCTTGAAGCTGCCGCCCTGGAATTCGTTGAAGATCGCCCGATAGGGCTTGGCCATCACGTTGGCCAGGACCGACAGGCGGCCGCGATGCGGCATGCCGATCACGATCTCCTTGGCCCCCAGCGCGCCACCGCGCTTGATGATCTGCTCCATCGCCGGGATCAGGCTTTCGCCACCGTCCAGGCCGAAGCGCTTGGTGCCCATGTATTTCACATGCAGGAACTTCTCGAAGCCTTCGGCCTCGACCAGCTTGTTGAGGATGGCGCGGCGACCGCGACGGGTAAAGGAGATTTCCTTGCCGTAGCCCTCGATCCGCTCTTTCAGCCAGGCCGATTGCTCGGGATCCGAGATGTGCATGTATTGCAGAGCGAATGTTCCGCAATATGTGCGGCGCACGATGTCCAGGATCTCGCGCATCGAGGCCAGCTGAAGCCCCAGCACGTTGTCGATGAAGATCGGCCGATCCATGTCCTCGGCGGCGAAGCCGTAGGATTTCGGATCAAGTTCGGGATGCGGTGTCGGGTTGCGCAGGCCGAGCGGGTCCAGTTCGGCCACGAGATGCCCGCGAATCCGGTAGGCGCGGATCAGCATCAGCGCGCGGATACTGTCCAGCACGGCGCGCTTGATCTGGTCGTCCGACACGGTGACGGCCTGGTCCTTCGCCTTGCTGGCGATCTTCTCGGCCAGCATGCCCGCCTTAGGCATTGTGGGCGCCGCGGGCCATTGGCCGTCCAGCGCGGCGGTCAGGTCGTCGCCCGGCACCGGCGGCCAGTCGGCCCGCCCCCAGGACGGGCCCGCCGCCTCTTTGCGGACATCCGCCTCGGTATCGCCGAGATCGCGGAAGAATTGCCGCCAGCTTTCATCGACCGCGTCCGGATCCCTGGAATACCGCGCGTAAAGCTGTTCGATATATGCCGCGTTGTGTCCTTGCAGGAAAGACGAGGCGCGGAACTGGTCATTGGCCGATTGGTCGGTCATGGCGATCACCTGGTGGGTTGTGGACCGTAATCATTGGAACCCGGCTGGCTGGGGCGGGTCAGCCACCAGACAACCAGAACGAACAGGGCGACCTGGATCAGCCAGATCACCGTCAGCCCGCCCAGGCCGAAGCCGGGCATCATCGGTGCCGGGCCGCCGGACATCATGCCCAGCATGCCGCCGGCGAAAATCAGGCCCAGCCCGAGCGTGACCACCAGCGGCAACAGCAGCAGCCAGCCCGGCCGGCCGGTGTCATGCATCCGCCGCCAGCCCGCCGCCAGGAAAGGCAGCAGCGTGGCAAGCTGGAACAGGGGCGCGAAGATGCGCGTGGCCTGGTGACCGCCGGGCCCGAAGGACGATCCGAAAAACATCCGGTCCACCAGGCCGAAGACGATCCCGCCCAGAAAGACGAAAAGCGCGAACCACCAGTATTCGGGCCGCGCAGCACGCCCCGAAAAGGTGGCGTATTTCCGTGTCAGGCAGGTCTTTACGGCGTCCGTGAAACCCATCCGGGGCCTCCTGTCGCGGGGGGCGGGGCCGGCTGCGACCCCGCCGTTGGATCAGCCAATGGCCTTCAGCACCGCTTCGCCCAGCCCCGCGGGGCTGTCGGCGACCACGATGCCGGCCGATTTCATCGCTTCGATCTTGTCATCGGCGCCGCCCTTGCCGCCGGCGACGATGGCGCCGGCATGGCCCATGCGCCGGCCCGGCGGCGCGGTGCGCCCCGCGATGAAGCCCGCGGTCGGTTTGGAGCGGCCCTTTTTTGCCTCGTCCTTGAGGAACTGCGCGGCCTCTTCCTCGGCCGCGCCGCCGATCTCGCCGATCATGATGATGCTCTCGGTCTCATCGTCGGCCAGGAACCATTCCAGCACGTCGATATGCTCGGTCCCCTTGATCGGGTCGCCGCCGATGCCGACGCATGTGGACTGGCCAAGACCGACATCGGTGGTCTGCTTGACCGCCTCATAGGTCAGCGTGCCCGAGCGCGATACCACGCCGACGCTGCCGCGCCGGTGGATATGTCCCGGCATGATGCCGATCTTGCAGGCGTCGGGCGTGATGACGCCGGGGCAGTTGGGGCCGATCAGCACGCTGCGCGTGCCTTCCAGCGCGCGCTTGACCTTCATCATGTCCAGCACCGGGATGCCTTCGGTGATGCAGACGATCAGCGGGATCTCGGCGTCGATCGCCTCGAGGATCGAGTCGGCCGCGAAGGGCGGCGGGACGTAGATCACGCTGGCATTGGCGCCGGTTGTCTGAACCGCCTCGTGGCAGGAGTTGAACACCGGCAGGTCCAGATGCGTCTGGCCGCCCTTGCCCGGCGTCACGCCGCCGACCATCTTGGTGCCATAGGCGATCGCCTGTTCGGAGTGGAAGGTGCCCTGCGAGCCGGTGAACCCTTGGCAGATGACCTTTGTGGTTTCGTCGACGAGGACTGCCATCTTGTTTGCCTTCTAGTTAATCGCCGGGCCGGTCTGCGGTGATTGGCCAAAGCCATAAAACAGACCTTGTGGACACACTACGATCGTGTGTCTTTCAGGCGAGGTTATCATTGCATTGGCGACAATTAGATCGCCAAGGTTATCGTGCTTTGTTTGGTCCGGTGTTACCGAGTGAACCTCAATTTCTGCCGCGTGAACAATTCTATTGACCGCGGTCCAAACGTCCATTTCGTAACGGTAGTTAGGTAGGTCGATCCTTATTAGCGGGCCATCAACGCGCAGGTTCTTGTTGCCGCTTAGTTCCATGTACCGTCTGGCGTGAATGGCAAAGGACATCAACTCAGAGATGATTTGCTCGGCCACTAATTGAGAAAGCCCATCGTCTTTAGCCGGCCAAACATTTCCGCATAGCGCCGAGAGCCGGATTCCGTGAAGCACGGCCTGTGCGCGAGCATGGGCAGAGGTGTTGCCACCTCTGACACCTTGCCGCCGCAGTTCCACTTGACCAGTAAAGTCTGGCATTATCCCTTCACCGCTTTGACGATCTTCTGCGCCGCGTCGCTCAGGTCGTCCGCCGCGATCACGTCCAGGCCGCTTTCGTTGATGATGGCCTTGCCCTTGTCCACGTTGGTGCCTTCCAGCCGGACCACCAGCGGCACTTTCAGGCCGACCTCCCTGACCGCGGCGATCACGCCCTCGGCGATAACGTCGCAGCGCATGATGCCGCCGAAGATGTTCACCAGGATACCCTTCACGTTGGCGTCCGAAGTGATGATCTTGAACGCCTCGGTGACCTTTTCCTTGGTCGCGCCGCCGCCCACGTCGAGGAAGTTTGCAGGCTCGGCCCCGTAAAGCTTGATGATGTCCATCGTCGCCATTGCCAGGCCGGCGCCGTTGACCATGCAGCCGATCTCGCCATCCAGCGCGATATAGTTCAGGTCGTACCGCGAGGCGGCGAGTTCCTTGGGGTCCTCTTCCGTCTCGTCGCGCAGCGCGGCGATGTCGGCGTGGCGATACAGCGCGTTGCCGTCGAAGCCCAGCTTGGCGTCGAGGCATTTGAGCTCTCCGCCATCGGTCACGATCAGCGGGTTGATTTCGAGCATCTCCATGTCCTTCTCGACGAAGGCGCGATAGAGGATGCCCATCAGGTTGACGCATTGTTTGACCTGCTTGCCCTCAAGCCCCAGCATGAAGGCGATGCGCCGGCCGTGGAACGGCTGATAGCCGGTGGCCGGGTCGACGCTGAACGACAGGATCTTTTCGGGGGTCGCGGCGGCGACCTCCTCGATGTCCATGCCGCCCTCGGTCGAGCACACGAAAGAGATGCGGCTGGTCTGGCGATCGACCAGCAGCGCGAGGTAAAGCTCGCGCTCGATGCCCGAGCCGTCCTCGATATAGATCCGACCGACCTGTTTGCCTTCGGGTCCGGTCTGGTGCGTGACCAGCGTGCGGCCGAGCATCTGCTTGGCCATCGCTTCGGCCTCTTCGACCGATTTGGCCAGGCGCACGCCGCCCTTTTCGCCGGCGTCGGCCTCCTTGAAATGGCCCTTGCCGCGGCCGCCGGCGTGAATCTGTGCCTTCACGACCCAGAGGGGGCCATCAAGTTCGCCCGCGGCGGTCTTGGCCTCGTCGGCCTTCAGCACGACCCGGCCATCGGAGACCGGCGCGCCGTAGTCACGAAGGAGGGCCTTCGCCTGGTATTCATGAATGTTCATGAAGCTGTCCCGTTCTGGTGCAAGTTCCCCGGCCTCATCGCACGGCTTCGCACCCGGAATAAACGACTTTCTGGCCTGTAGAGGTTAACATGCACGAGAAAGCGTTATTTGTGATCACGGTTTTTATTTGTGTGATCACATTTGAGGACGCGATGCGAAATACGCGGAATTTCCGACCGGAAAGAATCACGGCTGTCCCGGGTGGTGCTGCTGCCGGTGGATGTGGGGCAGGATGACGGGCCAGAAAAAAGGGGGCCGAAAGGCCCCCTTCACGTCTTTGCCTGCGGCCCGCTCAGGCCAGGCTGTCGTCGATTCCCTTGCAGGCGTCGACCAGCCCCTTGACCGCCGCGACCGACTTGTCGAACATCGCCTGTTCATCCTTGTTGAGCTTGATGTCGACGATCCGCTCGATCCCGCCGGCCCCGATGATCGTCGGCACGCCGACATACATCCCCTTCAGGCCCAGGGCGCCATCCACCCAGGCCGCGCAGGGCAGCAGGCGTTTCTGATCCTTCAGATAGGCCTCGGCCATCTCGATCGCGCTGGTGGCCGGCGCGTAGAAGGCGCTGCCGGTCTTCAGCAGGCCGACGATCTCGGCGCCGCCGTCGCGGGTGCGCTGGATGATCGCATCGAGCTTGTCCTGCGTGGTCCAGCCCATCGTCACGAGATCGGGCAGGGGGATGCCGCCGACGGTGGAATAACGCGACAGCGGCACCATCGTATCGCCATGCCCGCCCAGAACGAAGGCGGTCACGTCGCGCATCGAGACGTTGAACTCCAGGCTCAGGAAATGGCGGAACCGGGCGCTGTCCAGCACCCCGGCCATGCCGCAGACCTTTTCGCGCGGCAGCCCCGCGAATTCGCGCAGCGCCCAGACCATCGCGTCAAGCGGGTTGGTGATGCAGATCACGAAGGCGTCCGGCGCATGGGCGGCGATGCCTTCGCCGACGGCCTTCATGACCTTCAGGTTGATGCCCAGCAGGTCGTCGCGGCTCATGCCCGGTTTGCGCGGCACGCCCGCGGTGACGATGCACACGTCCGCGCCGGCGATATCGGCATAGTCGTTGGTGCCCTTCAGGGTCGCGTCGAAGCCTTCGGCCGGACCGGATTCGGCGATGTCGAGCGCCTTGCCCTGCGGCGTTCCCTCGGCGATGTCGAACAGAACGACGTCGCCAAGCTCCTTGATCGCGGCCAGGTGGGCGAGGGTGCCGCCGATCTGGCCGGCACCGATAAGGGCGATCTTTGGTCTGGTCATGAACATGATCCCTGACTGTTGATTTCCGCGTTTGCCTAGTGCTTCGCGCGGCGTCACGCAAGCCTGCCGCGCCGCGGCATCGGCCGGGCGAGCGCTTTCACAACCGCCGGGATTGGGGTAAGGCGGGGAAAAGCGGCAGGTTTCCGGGGCGCATCCGATGCTGGAATTCAATATCGCGTTCTTCGCGCTGGCCATCCCGGCGGTGATGTTCGCGGGGGTGTCCAAGGGCGGTTTCGGCTCGGGCGCGGCCTTTGCGGCGACACCGATTCTCGCGCTCGTGCTGCCGCCGTCGATGGCGCTGGGGGTGATGCTGCCGCTGCTCATGCTGGCCGACGTGACGACGCTGCGCGCCTTCTGGCGCCAATGGGACTGGCCCTGCGCGCGGCGGATCATCCTGGGCTCGGTGCCCGGGGTCGTGCTGGCCGGAGCGATCTACAAGGCGGTCGATCCGAACCTTTTCCGGCTGTTGATCGGGGTGATCGCGTTGGCGTTCGTGGGCTGGCAACTGTCTCTGAAAGCCCGGCTTTTCCGCTTTCGCGCACGGCCTTTTGCGCCCTCGGGTGGATATCTTGCCGGCGGCGTTGCCGGGTTTACCAGCTTCATCAGCCATGCCGGCGGGCCACCGGTCGCCGTCTATCTGCTGGCCGAGGGGTTGCGCAAGACCACCTATCAGGCGACCACGGTGCTGTGCTTCTGGGTCATCAACATCCTCAAGGTCATCCCCTATACCTTTCTGGGGATCTTCGACCGGCAGACGTTGCTGGCCGACCTGTATCTGGCGCCCTTCATCGTGATCGGCGCGCTGATCGGGGTGAAGGCGCATCGGATGATGCCCGAGAGGTTGTTCTTTGCTGTTACTTATCTTCTGCTGACGCTGACCGGTGCGAAACTGATCTGGGACGCGCTGACATGAGCGGCGTTTCTGCATCGCGGCAAATTCAGGCTTGCCGAATACTGCGCCAGTGTGATGGTTTGCGCAAGAAGATTGCCGAAAGGTGGGAATCATGAATCGGAATCAGCGACCATGGCGTTCGGTATTGTACATCCCCGGCGCAAGGGAACGGGCGCTCGACAAGGCGCGCGGGCTTGCCGTTGATGCCATCATCTTCGATCTGGAAGACGCGGTCGCGGTCGCGGAAAAGGCCGCGGCGCGGCGCCTTCTGGCGAAAACCCTGGCCGAGGGCGGTTTCGGACAGCGGGCGCGGCTGGTGCGCATCAACGGGCTGGACAGCCCGTGGGGGCAGGATGACCTGGCCGCCTTCGACGGGGTGCCGATCGACGCTGTGCTGATCCCCAAGGTCGGGTCGGCGGCCGATATCGACGCGGTGGCCGAGCGGACCGCGGATGTCGCGCTCTGGGCGATGATAGAGACCCCGCAGGGGGTCTTGAACGCGGCGGAAATCGCCGCGCATCCCCGGGTGGCCGGTTTCGTGATGGGGACAAACGACTTGGCGAAAGAGTTGAAATGCGCCGCGCGGGCCGACCGGATGCCGATGCTGGGTGCCTTGCAGCATGCCCTGCTGGCGGCGCGCGCAGCTGGCATCGTTGCCGTCGACGGGGTCTACAATGCCTTCAGGGACGAGGACGGGCTACGCGCCGAATGCGACCAGGGGCGTGCCATGGGGTTCGATGGCAAGACGCTGATCCACCCGGCGCAGATTGCCATGGCGAACGCCGCCTTTGCCCCCACCGAAGACGAGGTTGACCTGGCCCGACGCCAGATCGAGGCATATGAGGCGGTCGAGGCCACGGGGCAGGGCGTGGCGGTCGTGGATGGCCGGATCGTCGAGAACCTGCATGTCGCGACAGCGCGGGAAACGCTGGCGCGTGCCGAATTGATTGCCGAACTGGAGGGAAGCCAATGATATGGTTAATACTCGGCGTGGCCCTGTGGTGGGCGGCGCATCTGTTCAAGAGGGTTGCGCCCGGGGCGCGGGCGAGGCTGGGCGATGAAAAGGGCAAGGCACCGGTCGCCATCGCGTTGCTGGCAAGCGTGGTGCTGATGGTGATCGGTTATCGCATCGCCGACGGCGCGATCTTCTGGGGCCGCAGCCCGGCCCTTGCCGGGATCAACAACCTTCTGATCCTTGCCGGTTTTTACCTGTTCGCGGCGTCCGGAATGCAAACCCGCGCGGCCCGGATCATCCGGCATCCGCAACTGACCGGCTTTTCGCTCTGGGCGGTCGGGCATCTTCTGGTGAACGGCGATGTCCCGTCCTTCGTGCTGTTTGGCGGCCTGCTGGTCTGGGCGCTGGTCGAGATGGCGGTCATCAACCGTGCGGTGCCAGACTGGACCCCGCCCGACCCCGTCCCGGCAAAGAAGGAGATCATGGCGATCATCGGCGGCGTCGCAGTCTTTGCCGTGGTGGCGCTGATCCACGCCTGGCTCGGCTACAATCCGTTCGGGTGAGATCATGAAAGCATACAGGCTGCTGACCGGGGAAGATTCGTCGATCTTCTGCCACAAGGTGACCGAGGCGCTGGCCAAGGGCTGGGCGCTTCATGGCGACCCGGCCTATGCCTTCGATCCGGTCGCCGGAAAGATGCGCTGTGCGCAGGCGGTCGTGAAAGAGGTGGAGGCCGAATACGACCCCGCGATGAAGCTGGGGGCGTTGTGATGGTCAAAACCGATCCCGGCCGGTTCTTCGAGGATTACGCCGTGGGACAAGTGATCGCCCATGCGGTGCCGCGAACCCTGTCGGGGGGCGAGCGGGCGCTCTATCACGCGCTCTATCCGGCCCGGACCGCGATTCACGCGTCGGACGAATTTGCGCGTGGCTGCGGGCTGCCGGCTGCGCCGCTGGACGATCTGATCGTCTTTCATACCGTCTTCGGCAAGACGGTTCCCGATATTTCACTGAACGCGGTGGCCAATCTGGGCTATGCCGAGGGACGATTCCTGCGGCCGGTCCATGCGGGCGACACGCTGCGCGCGGAATCCACCGTCATCGGGCTTCGGCAGACCTCCTCCGGCAAGTCGGGCGTGGTCTGGGTGCGCACCCGCGGGCTCAACCAGCGCGGCGAGGCGGTGCTGGAATATGTCCGCTGGGTCATGCTGCGCAAGCGCGACCCGTCGTCGCCGGCACCGGGCACCGTCCTGCCCGACCTTGCCGGCGCCGTCCCGGCCGACACTCTGCCGATTCCCGCCGGGCTGGATTTCAGCCGCTACGATTTCACGCTGGCGGGTGAGCCGTATCGCCTGGGGGACTACGCGGTGGGCGAGACGATCGACCATGTCGACGGCGCCACCGTGGAAGAGGCAGAGCACATGCTGGCCACGCGCCTTTGGCAGAACACGGCAAGGGTGCATTTCGATGCCACCGCCCGCGCGGACGGCAAGCGGCTGATCTATGGCGGCCATGTCATCAGCCTGGTCCGTGCGCTGTCGTTCAACGGGCTGGCCAATGCGCAGCTTGTGGTCGGGCTCAACGGCGGCACCCATGCCAACCCATGTTTCGCCGGCGACACCGTGCGCGCGTGGTCGGAGGTTCTTGACAAGGCCGAGACGGATGCGCCGGGCGTCGGTGCGATCCGGCTGCGGCTGGTCGCGACGAAAGGCGGCGCACCTTTCCGGCGCCTGGCAGAGGACGGGAAATATCTGCCCGAGGTGCTGCTTGACCTGGATTACTGGGCGCTGATGCCGGTTTGATGATGATTTCCGGATTTGTGATCACTTGTGCGGATTGCGTGATCACAAATGGTTTTTTTTGCGATATTGCCCGAATTTCATCCGGGTTTCGCGTCAACGAGCCGTGACTCGGACGGAAAAATCCGTAAGACCACTAGATGAAGACCAGAGATGGCAAAGGGACAATCATGGCTGACGTGAACCGGGGGAACCGGCCGCTTTCCCCTCATCTGCAAGTCTATCGGCCGCAATTGAACATGATCACCTCGATCCTGACGCGGATCACCGGCATTTCGCTGCTCGTCGGGGCTTTCCTGATCGTCTGGTGGTTCATCGCGGCGGCGTCGGGGCCCGAATACTATGCCTATGCCAACGCGATCATTACCTCGTGGTTCGGCGATCTGGTGATGCTGGGGTCGCTCTGGGCGCTATGGTATCACGCGCTGGCCGGCGTCAGGCATCTGGTCTGGGACACCGGGCGCGGCTTCGATCTGGATACGGTGGCAAAGATGTCCTGGGGCGTGATCGTCGGGTCTTTCGCCCTGACCGTATTCACCATCATCGTGATCTGAGGGGACGGAAACATGGGATACATGACCGACCGCAAACGGGCCGAAGGGCTCGGCTCGGCGCATGACGGCACGCGGCATTTCTGGTCCATGACGGTCAGTTCCGTGGGGCTGCTGGTGCTTGTGCCGCTTTTCGTGTTCACCTTCGGGCCGATACTGGGCGCCCCTTACGAACAGGTGAGCAGCTATTTCGCCCGCCCGTTCCCGGCAATCGTCGCCGCGCTGACGATCCTGGTGGGGATGATGCATTTCAAGAACGGCGTGCAGGTGGCGATCGAGGACTACACCGACGGGCTGACCCGCAAGGTCCTGATCATCGCGGCAATCTGCATGAGCTATGCGCTGGCGGCGACAGGGCTTTTCGCGATCGCCCGTATCGCGCTGTAAGGAGCAAGACGAATGGCTGCATACGACTACGAGACGCACAGCTATGACGTTGTCGTCGTGGGGGCGGGCGGATCGGGCCTGCGCGCGACGCTGGGCATGGCCGAGCAGGGGCTGCGCACCGCCTGCGTGACCAAGGTTTTCCCGACGCGTTCGCACACCGTTGCCGCGCAGGGTGGCATCGCGGCATCCCTGTCCAACATGGGCCCCGACCACTGGCAATGGCACATGTACGATACGGTCAAGGGGTCGGACTGGCTGGGAGATACCGACGCGATGGAATACCTCGCGCGCGAGGCGCCCAAGGCGGTCTACGAGCTGGAACATTACGGCGTGCCCTTCTCGCGCACCGAAGAGGGCAAGATCTATCAGCGGCCTTTCGGCGGTCACACGACCGAGTTCGGCGAAGGCCCCCCGGTGCAGCGGACCTGCGCCGCGGCCGACCGCACCGGGCACGCGATCCTGCACACGCTCTATGGCCAGTCGCTCAAGCACAATGCCGAGTTCTATATCGAGTATTTCGCGATCGACCTGATCATGTCCGAGGATGGTCAATGCCAGGGCGTGGTCTGCTGGAAACTCGATGACGGCACGCTTCACGTCTTCAACGCAAAGATGGTGGTGCTGGCGACCGGCGGCTACGGGCGCGCCTATTTCAACTGCACATCGGCGCATACCTGCACCGGCGACGGTGGCGGCATGGTGGCGCGCGCGGGTCTTCCGCTCCAGGACATGGAATTCGTGCAGTTCCACCCGACCGGCATTTTCGGCCCCGGCATGTTGATCACCGAGGGCGCGCGCGGCGAGGGCGGCTATCTGACAAACGCCGAGGGCGAGCGGTTCATGGAGCGCTACGCGCCCACCTACAAGGATCTTGCCAGCCGTGACGTGGTCAGCCGCTGCATGACCCTGGAGATCCGCGAAGGGCGCGGCGTCGGCCCCAACAAGGACCACATTCACCTGAACCTGTCGCATCTTCCGGCCGAGACGCTGAACCTGCGCTTGCCGGGCATTTCCGAATCCGCGCGCATCTTCGCGGGGGTGGACGTGACCAAGGAGCCGATCCCGGTTCTGCCGACGGTCCATTACAACATGGGGGGAATCCCGACGAACTATTGGGGCGAGGTGCTGAACCCGACCAGCGACGATCCGGACGCAATCGCGCCCGGTCTCATGGCGGTGGGCGAAGCCGGCTGCGCGTCGGTCCACGGGGCGAACCGCCTGGGGTCGAACTCGCTGATCGACCTGGTGGTGTTCGGTCGTGCCGCGGCGATCCGCGCCGCCGAAGTGGTCGATCCCAAGGCCCCCAACCCCGAGCTGAACAGCGCAAGCATCGATGCGGCGCTGGAGCGTTTCGACCGGCTGCGCCATGCCGATGGCGAGACACCCACCGCCGCGCTGCGGCTGGAGATGCAGACGACGATGCAGCAGGACGCGGCCGTGTTCCGCACCGACACGACCCTGGCCGAAGGCGTGAAGAAGATGCAGGCCGTGGCGGCCAGGCTGGACGATCTGAAGGTGACCGATCGCAGCCTGATCTGGAACTCCGACCTGATGGAGACGCTGGAGCTGACCAACCTGATGCCCAACGCCCTGGCAACGATCAACGGCGCCGAGGCGCGCAAGGAAAGCCGTGGCGCCCATGCGCACGAGGATTATCCCGACCGCGACGACAAGACATGGCGCAAGCACACATTGGCGCGCGTCGAGGGGAACAAGGTCACGCTCGACTATCGTCCGGTGCATCTCGATCCGCTTACCAGCGCGGAAGAGGGCGGTATCGACCTGAAAAAGATCGCGCCCAAGGCGCGGGTGTATTGAGGAGCCGCAGAAATGGTTCAGTTCACACTCCCCAAGAACTCGAAGATCACCACCGGAAAGACTTGGCCCAAACCCGACGGCGCCACGAATATCCGCAAGTTCCAGATCTATCGCTGGAATCCGGATGACGGCGCCAACCCGCGCGTCGATACCTATTTCATCGACATGGATACCTGCGGGCCGATGGTTCTGGATGCGCTGATCAAGATCAAGAACGAGATCGACCCGACGCTGACCTTCCGCCGGTCCTGCCGCGAAGGCATCTGCGGATCCTGCGCGATGAATATCGACGGGATCAACACGCTGGCCTGCATCTACGGGATGGACGAGATCAAGGGCGACGTGAAGATCTATCCGCTGCCGCACATGCCGGTGGTGAAGGACCTGATTCCCGACCTGACCCATTTTTATGCCCAGCATGAAAGCATCATGCCGTGGCTGGAAACCAGGACGAACACGCCGCAGAAGGAGTGGCGCCAGTCGATCGAGGACCGCGAAAAGCTGGACGGGCTTTATGAATGCGTGATGTGCGCGTGCTGTTCCACCTCCTGCCCCAGCTATTGGTGGAACGGCGACCGCTATCTCGGCCCGGCCGCGCTGTTGCACGCCTATCGCTGGATCGTGGACAGCCGCGACGAGGCGACGGGCGAGCGGCTGGACGACCTGGAAGATCCGTTCAAGCTGTATCGCTGCCACACGATCATGAACTGCACCAAGACCTGCCCGAAGGGTCTGAACCCGGCGAAGTCGATTGCCGAGATCAAGAAAATGATGGTCGAGCGCACGGTCTGAGGGCATGACCGAGGCCCTTCTGTCGGCGCTGATCCTTTCGACGGCGGCTGGCGCGGCGATCCCGGCGGGCGCCGCGCTGGCCAGCGTCGAGCGGTTCATGCCAAACTGGATCGAGCATGAATTCCGGCACAGCGTCATCGCCTTTGGCGGCGGCGCGCTGTTTTCGGCCATCGCGCTTGTGCTGGTCCCCGAGGGGACCGAGCGGATGCCGGCCGCGCCGGCGCTGACATGCTTCGTGGCGGGTGGCCTGGCCTTTTTGTGGGCCGACAGGACGCTGGCGCGGCGGGGCAGCCGGGCGGCGCAATTCATGGCCATGATGCTGGATTTCCTGCCCGAGGCGATGGCCCTGGGGGCGCTGCTGAGCGGCAATGCCGAAACCGCCACGCTGCTGGCGCTTCTGATCGCCTTGCAGAACCTGCCCGAGGGGTTCAACGCTTATCGCGAGTTGCAGGAGAACGGGCCGTCGCATCGGGGGCGACTGGCATTGATCTTTCTGCTCGTCGTGCCGCTGGGCCCGTTGGCGGCGTTCCTGGGGCTGAATGTCCTGAACCGGCATCCGGCGATGCTGGGCGGGATCATGCTGTTCGCCGCGGGCGGCATCGTCTATCTTCTGTTCGAGGATGTGGCCCCGCAGGTCCCGCTGAAGCGCAGCTGGGCGCCAGCCTTCGGCGGGGTGGCCGGATTCGCGTTTGGCCTTGCCGGGCATCTGGTCCTTCAGGGCTGATCCCGGCAGAGGCATCCGCCGCGCTGGCCTTGCATTGACGGAGACCCATGATTGTCATTGCCGGCCTGATCCTGGCCTTTGTCCTGATCGTCCTGTTCTCGAACCGGGCCACGCGATATTGCCGCTGGCGGGCGGATCGCCTCGGCGATGGCCCCAGGGGGCGGTGCTATCGCTGTGCGGCCTGTGGCGCCGTGGCCTTTACCGATACCGGGAAACCACCCGACTGGTGCGCAGCCCGCCCCGACCCGCGCCGAGGCTGATGGCCGCGACGCATGGATCAGTCGGTGAATGGCTGCCGAGGTGTCGAGGGCGCCTTGCGTGGCTTGCGCCGCGTTGTTTTCGGCTCCGATCCCCCCGATGGCTCGGCCGTGACCGACCGCGGCTCCGGTTTGCCGGTGTGCGTTGCGGCGGTCGGCATTTCCGGCGCTGACGGCATCGGGTGGGGCCTGGCAAGGGCATGAACGTCGAATTCCGGCAGGGCCGGGTTCAATGCCTGGGCCATCTGGATCCAGCACCGGGCCATCGCGACCTGCATCTCGACGCCCCGTGCCCAGAACTGCGCGGCGCTGGCATAGGGCGCGACCAGGGCATCGCACCATGTCGTGGAATTTGCGCCAACCATATGCGACTCCGCTTTTTCAAAATTCGATCCTGCCTTGCCGGGTCCACGGATCCCGGCCGGTGCATCAAGGCCAGAGATGAGGATCGGGCGGCCGTCATTCAAGGCGGTTTATCCCGGCGCGGCCGGTTTCCAATCGGTTCGTGCGTCTGTCCGCCGCCACGCCATGACATATGGCCCCCCCGAATCGCCATGGGGCGCGCGATCGCACTGGAACTGGCGGCGGCAATTGTGTAACGCCCGATGTCATGATCCGGACCTTGACCATCCGCCGACCCGACGACTGGCACCTGCATCTGCGCGACGGCGCCATGCTGCGGGGCGTTCTGCCCGAAACCGCGCGGCATTTCGGCCGCGCCATCGTGATGCCGAACCTGGTGCCGCCGGTTGTCACGGCTGCCGACGCGGTGGCCTATCGCGACCGTATCCTGGCCGCGCTGCCAGAGGGCGCCGATTTCACGCCGCTGATGACGCTCTACCTGACCGAGCAGACCGACCCCGAGGATGTGGCCGCGGCTTACCAAGATGGCTCGGTCGCGGCGGTTAAACTCTATCCCGCCGGGGCAACCACCAATTCGGCCAGCGGCGTGCGTGACTTCGACAAGGTGCGCGGCGTGCTGGACAGGATGGCCGAGATCGGGATGCCGCTTTGCGTGCATGGCGAGGTCACCGACCCGGAGGTGGACATCTTCGATCGAGAGGCGGTGTTCATCGACCGGGTGCTCGACCCGCTGCGCCGCGCCACCCCCGGCCTGCGCGTGGTGATGGAACATATCACGACGTCGGACGGGGTGGCCTATGTGGCCGATCACCACAAGGATATTGGCGCGACGATCACGACGCATCACCTGATCATCAACCGCAACCACATCCTGGCGGGCGGCATCCGGCCGCATTACTATTGCCTGCCGGTCGCCAAGCGGGAAAAGCACCGCATCGCGCTGGTCGAGGCCGCGACAAGCGGCGACCGGCGGTTCTTTCTGGGCACCGACAGCGCGCCGCACACGGATGCGGCGAAGCAAGGCGCATGTGGCTGCGCCGGAATCTTCTCGGCGCCCAACACGCTGTCCTGCCTGGCCGAGCTGTTCGAGGCCGCCGACAGGCTGGACCGGCTGGAACGGTTCACAAGCCTGAACGGGGCGGAATTCTACGGGCTGAAGCCGAATGCCGCGACGATCACCCTGACACGGGGCGATCCGATGGACTATCCGGAAACGCTCGATACCGGCGCCGGGCCGGTAACGGTGTTCGACCCCGGCTTCCCGCTGCACTGGCATGTTGCATGACCGGATCCGTATCGGGATTCCCGGCGCCGCCGGCGCCATGATCGAATGAAGGTCAAAGACAGGATTCAGGCCCCATGATCCCCAGTTCATTTCCCGACAAGTCCGAGATCGCCCGGCTGACCGCGCGCATGTTGCTTGAAATCCGCGCGGTTCATTTCAATTCGGAACAGCCGTTCATCCTGGCCTCGGGCCTGCCGTCGCCGACCTATATCGACTGCCGAAAGCTGATTTCCTATCCGCGCATCCGCGCCACGCTGATGGATTTCCTGGCCATCACGGTGATGCGCGACGCCGGGTTCGAGGCGTTCGACAACATCGCCGGGGGCGAAACCGCGGGCATTCCCTTTGCCGCGCTGATGGCCGAGCGGCTGGCCCTGCCGATGAGTTACGTGCGCAAGAAACCCAAGGGTTACGGCCGCAATGCCCGGATCGAGGGCGAGATGTCCGAGGGGCAGCGGGTGCTGCTGGTCGAGGATCTGACCACCGATGGCGGCAGCAAGCTGAGCTTTGTCGATGCGATCCGGGAAACCGGCGCCAGCTGTGGCCATACGGCCGTCATCTTTTATTACGGGATCTTTCCCGACACCCTGGAGCGGCTGGAGACGCACGGTGTGCGGCTGCATCACCTGTGCACCTGGTGGGACGTGCTGTCCGAGGCACGGGCACAGGGGGCGTTCGATTCGGCGACGCTGGCCGAGGTCGAGAGCTTCCTGGGCGCGCCCCGCGCCTGGCAGGCTGCGCGCAGCGGCGCCTGACCCGGGCCACCAGACCGGCGCGATGCGGGGCCCGGCTGCGACTGGCCGGGTGGTGTAACAATATGTTGACGCATGCCCCCTCTTGGCCGCAACATGCGGCCTGCGGCGGTTTCCCACATTCTATCCACAGAAACATACAATTTGCGCCGCGCGCGACGGGCGATGTAAGGACATCGCCCAGGCACAGAGGCAGAAGATGAACGAGATTTCGAAGATCCGGCAAGAGAACGAGGGCAGTGAGGAAAGCGGCACCCTGCCGCATAACATCGAGGCCGAGCAGCAGCTTCTGGGCGCGATCCTGACCAATAACGACGTGTATGACAGGGTCGCGTCCATCCTTCAGCCGCATCATTTCTACGAACCTGTTCATGCGCGTATCTATGAAGTCGCGTCCGCGCGGATCCAGAAGAACGCGCTGGCCTCGCCGGTGACGTTGAAGGCGTTCCTGGCCGATGACGAGGGGCTGAAGGAACTTGGCGGCCCGGGCTATCTGGCGCGGCTGGCCGGCGCGGCGATTTCCAGCTTCGCGGCGCGCGATTACGCGCAGATGATCCATGATTTCGCGATCCGGCGCGAGTTGATCGGCCTGGGCCGCGACATCAGCGACAAGGCCGCGAAGATCGACGTGGCCAGCGAACCGCGGGCCCAGATCGTCGAGGCCGAACAGGCGCTCTACAAGCTTGGCGAACAGGGCCAGGCGCAAAGCGGCTTCCAGTCTTTCCTCAAGGCGGTGACCGACGCGGTCAACGTGGCCAATGCCGCCTATCAGCGCGAAGGCGGGCTTGCGGGTGTATCGACCGGGCTTGTCGATCTGGACAAGAAGCTGGGCGGGCTGCACCGCTCGGATCTGCTGATCCTTGCCGGACGCCCTTCCATGGGCAAGACATCGCTGGCGACCAACATCGCCTTCAACATCGCCAAGACCTACAAGCGCGGCGCGCTGCCCGACGGTGGCGAAGGGGCGGTCGATGGCGGGGTTGTCGGGTTCTTCAGCCTGGAAATGAGCGCCGAGCAGCTGGCCGCGCGGATCCTCTCCGAGGCATCGGAGGTGCCCAGCGAACAGATCCGGCGGGGCGACATGACCGAAGCCGAGTTCCGCCGCTTTGTCGAGGCCGCCAAGGCGCTGGAGGCCTGCCCGCTTTATATCGACGACACGCCTGCGCTGCCGATCAGCCAGCTGGCCGCCCGGGCGCGCCGGTTGAAACGCACCCATGGGCTGGATGCGCTGTTCGTGGATTATCTGCAACTGGTGCGCGGGGCCGGCCGGGTCGAGAACCGCGTCAACGAGATCAGCGAGATCACCCAGGGGTTGAAGGCAATCGCCAAGGAGCTGGACATTCCCGTTGTCGCCCTGTCGCAGCTTTCGCGCCAGGTCGAGGCGCGCGAGGACAAGCGCCCGCAACTGAGCGACCTGCGCGAATCGGGCTCGATCGAGCAGGATGCCGACGTGGTGATGTTCGTGTTCCGCGAAGAATACTACAAGGAACGCGAAAAGCCCGGCGACCACGACCTGGAGGCGATGGGAAAATGGCAGGAGGAAATGGAACAACTCCATGGCAAGGCCGAAGTCATCATCGGCAAGCAGCGCCACGGACCGATCGGCGCGGTGGACCTGAGCTTCGAAGGCCGCTTCACCCGGTTCGGAAATCTGGTGAAGCCATGGCAACAGGGCGTGCCGGGCGGTGACTTCTGACGCTTTGCCCGGGGCGCGCGCCCCGTGCGGCACGAAGCCATGTCTTGCCGGCCCATCCGATCGGTAACGCGGCCATGACCGGCGTGCCGCGTCCGGGTGCCCGCGCAGGGCAGGGTGGTGTTTTTCCTGCTTGACCTGTCCGCCTCGCACCGCCAAACGGTCAGCATGGCCACTGGATCCCTGACCATAGATCTCGACGCCCTGGTGTCCAACTGGACGGCTCTCGACGCCGCTTCGGGGGCGGACGTGGAGACCGCCGCCGTGGTCAAGGCCGACGGCTATGGGCTGGGCGGCGCGCGCGTGGCGCGTGCCTTGGCCCGCGCGGGCGCGCGGCGGTTTTTCGTGGCCCTGGCCGAAGAAGGCGCCGAGCTTCGCCAGGCACTGGGCCCCGGCCCCGAGATCTGCGTGTTCGACGGCCACATGGCCGGCGATGCCGACATGATCAGCGATCTGGGGCTTGTGCCGATGCTCAATTCGGTCGAGCAACTGACCCGCCACCTGGAGGCGCTGCCCGGTGCGCCCTTCGGAATCCAGCTGGACACGGGGATGAACCGGCTGGGCATGGAGGTGGCCGAATGGGCCGCGGTGGCCGAGATCGCGCTGGCCGCCGGGCCGACGCTGATCATGAGCCACCTGGCCTGCGCCGACACGCCCGAAAGCCCGATCAATGCCCGGCAGCTGGAAATGTTCCGCGCGATGACCGATGGCTGCGGCGTGCCCCGGTCGCTGGCCGCGACGGGGGGGATCCTGTTGGGGGCCGAATACCATTTCGACATCACCCGTCCCGGCATCGGGCTTTACGGCGGGCTGCCATTTGAAAAGGCGGCCCCGGTGGCGCATTTGTCGCTGCCGGTGATCCAGACCCGCGAGGTCGAAAAGGGAGAGATCGTCGGGTACGGATCCTCCTGGACGGCGGATGAGGATACCGTCGTGGCGACCGTCGCCGCGGGCTATGGCGACGGGTTGCTTCGGGCGATGGGAAACAGGGGCCATCTGTTTTACGAAGGAACCCCCTGCGCCATACTGGGCCGGGTGTCGATGGATCTGATCACGGTGGATGTCAGCCATCTCGGCCATGCCCCGAGGACGCTGGACATTCTCGGCATCGACCAGGGCGTGGACGACGTGGCCGAGGCATCGGGCACCATCGGCTATGAAATCCTGACCGCGCTGGGCGGCGGCCGCTATCGGCGACAATATACCGGCGGGCAGGAGTGATGGATGTGCTGACCGGTCTTGTCGGCGGGATCGGGCGCTCGACCCTGGCCTTGCTGGCCGGGCTTGGGCGTGGCGTCCTGTTCCTGTTTCGAACGATCGCCGCGATCTTCTCGCTGCCCTTCTATATCCGCGAATTCGGGCACGCGGTGCTGACGATCGGCTATTTCAGCCTGCCGGTGGTCGGGCTGACCGCCCTTTTCACGGGCGCCGCGCTTGCCTTGCAGATCTTCGCCGGCGGGTCCCGTTTCCAGGCCGAGGCGGTGGTGCCCTCGATCGTGGCAATCGGCATGACGCGCGAGCTGGGCCCGGTTCTGGGCGGGCTGATGGTGGCGGCGCGCGTTGCCAGCTCCATCGCCGCCGAGATCGGCACCATGAAGGTGACCGAGCAGATCGACGCGCTGGTGACGCTTTCGACAGACCCGATGCGCTATCTGACTGCGCCGCGGGTTCTGGCCGCCACGCTGACGGTGCCGGTGCTGGTGGCGGTGGGCGATTCCATCGGCATTTTTGGCGGCTACCTGGTGGGCACCGGGCGGCTCGGGTTCAACACCGCCGCCTATCTTCAGAACACCGTCGATTTCCTGGAAACCTGGGACATTCTGTCGGGGCTGGTCAAGGGCGCGGTCTTCGGCTTCCTGGTGGCGCTGGTGGGGTGCTATTACGGGATGAACTCGGGGCGCGGCGCCCAGGGCGTCGGCCGGGCCACCAAATCGGCAGTTGTTTCGGCCTCGGTGCTGATCCTGGCCTCGAACTACATGCTGACCGAACTGTTTTTCACCGGATGATCGAACTGCGTGGCGTTCATAAGGCATTCGGTGCCAATCAGGTGCTGCGCGGGGTCGATCTGGTCGTTCCCCGGGGTGAAAGCATGGTCGTCATCGGCGGCTCGGGCACCGGAAAGTCGGTCGCGCTGAAATGCATTCTCGGGCTGGTGCATCCCGACGCGGGCACGATCCTGGTGGACGGGCAAGACGTGACCGGAACCGACCGCGAAAGTTTCCTGGCCCGTTTCGGGATGCTGTTCCAGGGCGGCGCCCTGTTCGACAGCCTTTCGGTCTGGCAGAACGTGGCCTTTCGCCTGCAACGCGGCGCGCAGCGCCGCAGCCCGGTCCAGGCGCGCGAAATCGCGGTCGAAAAGCTGCGCCGCGTCGGACTGAAGCCAGAGGTCGCCGATCTTTACCCGGCCGAATTGTCGGGCGGGATGCAGAAACGCGTGGGCCTTGCCCGCGCCATCGCCGACGACCCCGAGATCATCTTTTTCGACGAGCCGACAACCGGGTTGGACCCGATCATGGCCGGCGTCATAAACGAACTGATCCGCGAGATCGTGGTCGAGATGGGCGCAACCGCGATGACCATCACCCATGACATGACCAGCGTGCGCGCCATCGCCGACAACGTGGCGATGCTGCATGACGGGGTGATCAAATGGACCGGTCCCGTGGCCCGGATGGATGCCTCTGGCGATCCCTATCTGGATCAGTTCATCCATGGTCGGGCCGAAGGGCCGATCGAGGCGGTGCGTTGACGGCCCGCCGGGCCCATCCCGTGCTGATCGCGGCCAATCTTTCGCTTCTGTTCCTGTTTCCGCTCGCCTGGGTTGCGCCGTTGTTGCGCGCCGGGTTCCTGCCCCTGTTCGGGCTTAGCGAGATTTCCGTCCTGTCGGGCCTTCAGGCGCTTTGGGCCGAGGACGTGGTCCTGGCGCTGTTGGTCACCGTCTTCGCGCTTTTCGCGCCCTATCTCAAGACGATCGGCCTGGCGCTGGTGCATTTCGGCCTGGCCTCGCCCCGGATCCTGTGGGCCCTGGGCGTTCTGGGCAAGCTGGCGATGGCCGATATCTTCCTTGTCGCGCTCTATATCGTGGTGATCAAGGGGATCGGGGTCGGCAGTGTCCATGTCGCCTGGGGGCTGTATCTGTTTACGGGCTGCGTTCTGGGCTCGCTCGTTTTGTCGCTTCTGTCCGGGCACCGGCGTCACATGCCCTGACGCAGTCCCGATTTCGTGAGAACCGCCCGCGCGGTTTTCTGTTACCCTCCTGCGCAGGCCGACGACGCTCTCCGGGGCCGGCATTCCCTTTCGTCCCGCGCCCCGGAGCAGGCGTTTCGCGCGTGTCCGTTTTGGACAGGGAGGACGAAAAATGGTCAAGACAATCGGGAACCCGCTGACCTGGGGTGTCGAGGCGCTTGCCGGCGCCGGGCAGGTCATGGGCGAAGCGACCCGGAACCTGGGCGGCGATCATGTCAGCACGCCCAGAATAAACCGGATCGACAGCGACGATATCGCCAATGCGCTTGTGAAAGGCGTCGCCGACGCGATGCATTTCCGCAGCGACGTGGGGTTCATGGTTCTGCTCTATCCGGTGATCGGGATCTGCATGGCCTATCTGGCCTTTCACATGGCCTTGCTGCCGCTGATCTTTCCGATGGCAGCGGGGTTCGCGCTGATCGGGCCGATGGCCGGCATCGGGCTGTATGAACTCAGCCGCCAGCGCGAACAGGGGCAGGCCGCAAGCTGGGGGTCGGCGCTGCGGGTGCTGCGCTCGCGGATCGCCGGGCCGGTTCTGGTGCTGGGCCTCTACCTGATGGCAATTTTCGCGGTCTGGCTGTTCGCCGCCGCCGGCATTTACGACGCGACGATGGGACCCGGCGCCCCGCCCTCGATTGGTGCCTTCATGCGGGATCTGTTCACCACACCCGCAGGGTGGCAGATGATCGTCATCGGCATGGCCGTCGGCGGCGTCTTTGCCGCGGGCGTTCTGGTCATCAGCCTGACCGCCTTTCCGATGCTCATCGACCGGCCCGTCGGTCTGCCGCTGGCGGTGGCGACATCGGTGCGCGTGGCGCGCCGGAACCCGGTCACGGTGGCAATCTGGGGCGTGATCGTGGCTGTGCTGCTGGCGCTTGGCAGCGTTCCGGCCTTTCTGGGCCTGATCGTTGTCATGCCGGTTCTGGGACATGCCACGTGGCATCTTTATCGTGCGGCGGTCAGCTTCGGCTGACCCGCTGCCGTCAATAGGTCGGGTGGAACCGGCCGGCCGGCGACAGGGTGAAAATCTCGAACCCGTCGGCAGTGACGCCGATCGAGTGTTCGAACTGCGCCGAAAGCGATTTGTCACGGGTCACGGCGGTCCAGTCATCGGCTAGAACCTTGGTTTCCGGGCGACCGAGATTGACCATCGGTTCGATGGTAAAGAACATCCCCTCTTCCAGGACCGGGCCGCTGCCCGGCCGGCCGTAATGCAGCACATTGGGCGGCGCATGGAAGACGCGACCCAGCCCGTGACCGCAGAAATCGCGGACTACCGACATGCGGTTGCGTTCGACATGGGCCTGGATCGCATGGCCGATATCGCCAAAGGTGTTGCCCGGCCTGACGGCCTCGATTCCCTTGAACAGCGCGTCATGGGTGACCTGGATCAGCCGCTCGGCCTTTCGGCTGAGCTTGCCGGCCACATACATCCGCGAGGTGTCACCGAACCAGCCATCCACGATCACCGTCACGTCGATATTCAGGATGTCCCCGTCCTTGAGCAGCTTTTCGCCCGGGATGCCGTGGCACACGACGTGATTGACGCTGATGCAGGAGGCATGCTGATACCCCTTGTAGCCGATGGTCGCCGATGTCGCGCCGGCCTGGTCGACCATGTCGGTGATCAGGCGGTCCAGCGCACCCGTGGTCTGACCGGGCACGACGTGTTCGGCGATCCGGTCGAGGATCTCGGCGGCAAGACGCCCTGCCTTGTGCATCCCCGCAAAATCGCCCGCATCGTGTATCCTGATGCCATCCCGTGTCAGGCGGCCCTGATGTGCGTCGTCCAACGTGTTCTCCATGACTCGACCAACCCCTAGATAATGTCGATGGTCCCGAATGGCCAGAGGACGATCCGCCAGGCGGCGCCGGATCCCGGTTCCTGGCCGTTCCGGCGCCGGTGATCGCGGCGTCCCGCGCGTCGATGCGGACATTATCACCGAATGATCGGCTCAAGCGGATCATAGATAACGCCACCGTCCCAGGCCGCGGCGGGCAGGCTGTCGGGCTTGAAGCGGATCGTTCGCATCTCTTCGCGGGTGAAGAAACGCCGCTCGGTCACGATGCCCTCGGGGTCGCGCCAGCCGGGGTCGATCCGCCCGGCCCGGATCGTGCAGCGGAAATAGATGTCGACCTGGTGGAAACCGGTATCGGGGTCGTGAAATTCGTTCACCATGCAGGGGGCGCCGACGCGGATGTCCAGGCCGGTTTCCTCATGCACCTCGCGCGCCAGGTTGTCGGGCAGGGATGCGCCGCGCCTTGTCCCCCCGCCGGGCGCGCACCACAGATCGCTCTTGCCGACGGGAAAGGCATTGACCAGCAAAAGCCGGTCGTGCTGAAGGATCAGGGCGCGGACGGCCAGGCGGGGGGCGCGGGGTGACATGGCGCGACACTGCCCAAAGTGACGGGATCAGGCAAGCTGCACCTCGTCTGCCGGGGGCCGAGGCGCTATCATCGGGGGATGCGCCTGATGCTTGCCCTTTTACTGGCTGTTCTGCCCGGCCCCGGACGGGCCGATTGCGTCTTGTTGCTGCACGGGCTGGCCCGCTCGCCCGCGTCGATGCTGGTCATGGAAGAGGCGCTGGAGGCGCATGGCTTCGACGCGATCCGGGTGGGCTATCCGTCCACCGAATACCGGGTCGAGCGGCTGGCGACGATCATTCCGCGCGCGCTGGACGCCTGTCCCGAGGGGCGGGTGAGCTTCGTGACCCATTCGATGGGCGGGCTTCTGGTGCGCCAGTGGCTGGCCACGAACGAGATCGACCGGCTGGGCCGGGTGGTCATGCTGGGCCCGCCCAACCACGGCTCGGAACTGGTCGATGAACTGGGCAGCCTGGCGCTGTTCCGCTGGATCAACGGGCCGGCCGGGTCGCAGCTGGGAACCGGGCAGTCAAGCCTGCCCAACCGCCTGGCGCCGGTGGACTTCCCGCTCGGGGTGATCGCCGGGAGGCAATCGCTCAACCCGGTCTATTCGGAAATGATCGAGGGTGCGGATGATGGCAAGGTCTCGGTCGAGTCGACCCGGGTGGCAGGCATGACCGATCATATCGTGCTGCCGGTCACCCATACCTTCATGATGATGAATCCCGAAGTCATCGCCCAGACGATCGTGTTCCTGAAAACCGGTGCGTTCGATCATTCGATGGATTATTTCGAGGCGCTGGAATTTCTCGCCCGATGATCCGACCGGCCGGGCCCGGGGTCAGCCGGCCGGGCCCAGCCTGCGATTGGCATGGCCCATCTTGCGGCCTGGCCGGGCCTCGGCCTTGCCATAAAGATGAATCGCCACCTCCGGGTCGCGGGCCAGATCCGGCACCTTTTCGATATCGGCGCCGATCAGGTTCTCCATCTCGATATCCGAATGCCGCCGGCCATCGCCCAGGGGCCAGCCCGCGACGGCGCGGATATGCTGTTCGAACTGGTCGATCATGCAGCCGTCCTGGGTCCAGTGGCCCGAATTGTGGACCCGCGGCGCGATCTCGTTGACCACCAGCCCGTCGGGCAGGACGAACAGTTCGACCCCCATCACCCCGACATAGTCCAGCGCGTTGAGGATCTTGGCGGCCAGAAGGACGGCATCGCTGCGTTCTGCGCTGGTCAGCCGGGCGGGCACGGTCGTGCGCCGCAGGATGCCGTCGCGATGGACGTTCTGGCCGGGGTCGAAACAGGCGACGGACCCGTCCAGGCCGCGCGCGGCAATGACCGAGACCTCGTGGCTGAAATCGACGAAACCTTCCATCACCGCGGGCGTCCCGCGCATCTGTTCCAGCGCCGCATCGGCCTGCGCGGGGCTGGCGATCCGCACCTGGCCCTTGCCGTCATAGCCCAGGCGCCGGGTCTTGAGGATCGCCGGTGTGCCGATTTCTTCCAGCGCCTCCGCCATGTCCACCTCGTCATCCACGGCCGCGAAGGGCGCGGTTCGCAGTCCCAGATCGCAGAGGAATGCCTTCTCGGTCAGCCGGTCCTGCGACACCGCCAGGGCCCGGCGCCCGGGGCGGATGGGTTTCAGCGGTTCCAGGATGTCGAGGGCCGAGGTCGGCACGTTCTCGAACTCGTATGTGATGACATCCACGGCCCCGGCGAAGGCGCGCAGGGCATCGCTGTCGTCATAGGATGCGGTTGTCACCCTTCTGGCCACATGCCCTGCGGGCGGCTCGGCGCCGGGGTCGTAGATATGGCAGGTAAACCCCAGGCGCGCCGCCGCGACCGAGAGCATCCGGCCAAGCTGGCCACCGCCCAGGATGCCGATTGCTGCGCCGGGGTCCAGACGATCAGTCATCGACGGGCCTTTCGGGAATGGAGGCCGAGAGCGCCGCGCGCCAGTCGTCCAGCCGTTGTGCCAGGGCGGGGTCGTTCAACGCCAGGATGCCGGCGGCCATCAGCCCGGCATTGGCCGCGCCGGACGCGCCGATTGCCATCGTGGCAACCGGAAAGCCCCGCGGCATCTGCACGATGGAATAGAGCGAATCGACCCCCGACAGCGCGCGCGTCTGCACCGGCACGCCGATCACGGGAACGCGGGTCTTGCTGGCCATCATGCCGGGCAGGTGGGCCGCGCCGCCGGCCCCGGCGATGATGACCTGCAATCCGCGCCCCACGGCCGCGCGGCCATAATCCCACAGGCGATCCGGGGTGCGATGGGCCGAGACGATCCGCGCCTCATGCGAAATATCCAGCTCGTCGAGTATTTCGGCGGCATTCCTCATCGTGGCCCAGTCTGACTGGCTGCCCATGATGATGCCAACTTTCACGTCATTCATGCCGCCCCCTTCGTCGCGCGGCGGCACTATACCCGGAAGCGGGGGTTACGCAATGATGTCCGGCGTCAGCCGATCCTCGATCGCCGCGATCCGGTCCTTCAGGGTCAGTTTCTGTTTTTTCAGTCGTCGCAAGGCGAACTGATCGACGGGCGCGGCGTTGTGTTCCAACGCCCGGATCGCGTCATCCAGGTCACGATGTTCGCGGCGAAGCACCTCCAGCTTCACGCGCAACACCTCTTCGTTTTTCATCTCGCCGGCAATGTTCACGGGCGGTGGTTCCCCTTGCTGAGTCGGTCCGATCACCGGGATTGCGACCATACCCATTTTGGGCCGCTCCGGGAAGGCCGCTCTTGCAGGGGCGACCAGGTGGTCCCATATACAGGCTTGGCCGCCATTTACCGGGGCCGGATATGGAACAGGTCGCTTGCTCAAGGACTTGACGAATGACAAAATTGACCCTCGGCTCGCATCCCTATCTTTTGGGGTTCGAGCAGATCGAGCGCCTTCTGGAACGGAACGCAAAATCCGGCAATGAAGGTTATCCGCCCTTCAATATCGAGCAGACATCCGATCACGGATATCGAATCACGCTGGCCGTGGCCGGGTTCCGCGATGATGACCTGTCGATTACGGTCGAGGATCGCCAGTTGGTGATCCGGGGCCGGCAAACCGATGACGGAAACGACCGGATCTTCCTGCATCGCGGGATCGCCGCACGCCAGTTTCAGCGCAGCTTCGTGCTGGCCGATGGCGTGGACGTGGTCGGTGCCACGATGGAAAACGGATTGCTGCATGTGGATCTGGAACGCGCAGAGCCCGAGATGGCGGTGCAGACCATCGCCATTCGCCGCGCCTGAAGACGCGAGAGAGGGGAAAGAAATGAAAGAGAAATACGAAGTCCTGCCCGAGGCCGAAGACCGCATCGTCTATGTCCGGCCCGTTGCCGTGACCGATCTGCCCGAGGAGGTCCAGGAGCAGGCGATGGGGGCAGAGCGGCTCTATGCCGTTCACGATTCGCATGGCGAGCGGCTGGCGCTGGTCAAGGATCGCAACCTGGCCTTCATCCTGGCGCGCCAGAACGACCTGACGCCCGTGACGGTTCACTGAACGCAGACGTCCGGTCGGCGATACCGGACAGCGACAACATCAGGCAGCCTGCGGTGGGCGTTTCGGATCGCCCGGCATCGTGGGGGTGATTCCGGTAAACCGGGATTGCCGGCGATGGAACTCGACCCGCCGGGTTGGCGGTGCTGAACGACAATGCCTTGCTTTGCCCGGGGCGCGCGCGATTGACCCGGAACAGGGCTCCGGCCGGTCGCCTGACCGCCGGAGCCTTGGCGTTTGATCCGTGTTTCGCGCCTGGGCGGGGGTCAGCGCCCCGCGATCAGCCCCATGCCTTCGAGCTTCAGCAATACCTGGTGGGCGCAGTTATCGACGTCCACACCTTCGGTATCGACGCGAAGCTCGGGGCTCTCCGGTTCTTCGTAAGGGTCGGATATGCCAGTGAATTCCTTGATCTTGCCTTCGCGCGCCAGCTTGTACAGGCCCTTGCGGTCGCGGCGCTCGCATTCTTCCAGGCTGGTCGCGACATGCACTTCGCAAAAGGCGCCGTATTGCTCGATCTCCTCGCGCACGGCGCGTCGCGTCGCCGTATAGGGCGCGATCGGGGCGCAGATGGCAATGCCGCCATTCTTGGTGATTTCCGAGGCGACATAGCCGATGCGGCGGATGTTCAGATCCCGGTGTTCCTTGGAAAAGCCCAGCTCCGATGACAGGTTCTTGCGCACCACGTCACCGTCCAGCAGCGTCACCGGGCGGCCGCCCATCTCCATCAGCTTGACCATCAGCGCGTTGGCGATGGTGGACTTGCCCGACCCCGACAGGCCGGTCAGGAACACGGTAAAGCCCTGCTGCGCCCGCGGCGGACGGGTGCGGCGCAGTTCTTCCACCACCTCGGGGAATGAAAACCAGTCGGGGATGTCCAGCCCTTCGGAAAGACGCCGGCGCAGCTCGGTGCCCGAGATGTTGAGGACGGTCACGTCCTTCTCGATCTCGTCGGCGGGTTCGTACTGGGCGCGTTCCTGGACATAGACCATGTGCTTGAACGGCACCATCTCGATGCCGATCTCGTCCTGGTATTCCCGGAACAGCTCCTGCGCGTCATAGGGGCCATAGAAATCGTCGCCGGCGCTGTTCTTGCCGGGGCCGGCATGATCCCGCCCGACAATGAAATGGGTGACGCCGTGGTTTTTCCGGATCAGGCCGTGCCACACCGCCTCGCGCGGGCCGGCCATGCGCATCGCCAGGTTCAGCAGCGACATGGTGGTGGTGGCCTGCGGATACTTGTCCAGCACCGCCTCATAACAGCGCACCCGGGTGAAGTGATCGACATCGCCCGGTTTGGTCATGCCGACGACCGGATGGATCAGCAGGTTGGCCTGGGCTTCCCGGGCCGCGCGGAAGGTAAGCTCCTGGTGAGCGCGATGCAGCGGGTTGCGCGTCTGAAACGCGACGACCCGGCGCCAGCCCAGCTTGCGAAACCGCGTGCGCAATTCGTTCGGCGTGTCGCGCCGCCCCTTGAAGTCATAGTGAACCGGCGGCTGGATGCCGGTGATGGGCCCGCCCAGATAGACCGGCCCGGCCTGGTTGTGCAGATAGTTGACCGATGGATGTGCCAGATCGTCGGCGCCGAACACCTTTTCGGCTTCGCGCGCCTTGTCCGGCACCCATTTGTCGGTCACCGACATGATCGCCAGGATCACCCCCTCCTGGTCGCGCAGCGCGATATCCTGTCCGGGCTCCAGCCCTTCGGCGAATTTCTCGGACACGTCCAGCGTGATCGGCATCGGCCAGAGCGATCCGTCCGACAGGCGCATGTTTTCCACCACCCCGTCGTAATCGGCCTGGGTCAGGAAGCCCTTGAGCGGGTGGAACCCGCCGTTCATCAACAATTCCAGGTCGCAGGTCTGGCGCGGGGTAAGATCCCAACTTGGCAGGTCGCCGGCTTCGACCTTCAGTTTCTGGGCGGACTCATGGGAAACATAAAGTTCCGGGATCGGAGCATGGTTCATCATCGACATCGGTGCAATCGCGCCTTCTGTTAATACCTTGGGCGACCGGCCCCTCCCGCGGTCGCTGGCGCCGGGTTAGACCGGTTGGAAACGAAAGTTCAAGCCACGCCGCGTTTCTTTTCGAAAAAGCGGCAGAAAGATCGCGAATCCGCCCGAAACGAGGAATTTATTCTACCGCCTGTTCGGCGATGAAACGCTCGGCCTCCAGCGCGGCCATGCAGCCCATGCCGGCGCTCGTGACAGCCTGGCGGTATTTGTGGTCGGTCAGGTCGCCTGCCGCGAAAACCCCGGGAATCGAGGTTTCGGTGCTGTCGGGCCGGGTAACGACATAGCCCCCCATATGCGTTTCAAGCTGGTCCTTCACCAGTTCCGAGGCCGGGGCATGCCCGATCGCCACGAAAAATCCCTTGCATGGCACCTCGGTCACTTCGCCCGAATGGACATGGCGGGCGCGCACGGCCTCCACACCCGGCGGGGTGTCGCTGCCGATGATCTCTTCGATCGTGTGGTCCCACATGATTTCGACCTTGGGATTGCGGAACAACCGGTCTTGCAGGATCTTTTCCGAGCGCAAGCTGTCGCGCCGGTGGATCAGCGTGACCTTCGATGCGAAATTGGTCAGGAACAGCGCCTCTTCGACGGCGGTATTTCCACCGCCCACGACGACCACCTCTTGCCCGCGATAGAAGAAGCCGTCGCAGGTGGCACAGGCCGAGACGCCGAAGCCCTTGAATTTCTCCTCGCTCGGCAGCCCGAGCCATTTCGCCTGCGCGCCGGTGGCCAGGATAAGCGCGTCGCAGGTCCAGGTCGTGCCGCTGTCGGTCTCGGCCGTAAAGGGCCGGGCGGACAGGTCAAGGCTGCTTACATGATCGGCGATGATCTCGGTCCCGACGGCGCGGGCGTGCTCTTCCATCCTGATCATCAGGTCGGGCCCCTGGATCTCGATCTCGCCGGGCCAGTTCTCGACCTCGGTGGTGATGGTCAACTGCCCGCCCGGCTGGATGCCCTGGATCAGCACCGGTTCCAGCATTGCCCGCGCACCATAGACGGCGGCTGTATAACCTGCCGGGCCCGAGCCGATGATCAGGAGTTTCGTGTGCCGCGTCTCGCCCATGTGTCACCTCATTGGAATGCCTTGCGCCCGATATACGCATGCCGCGCCCGGCATGAAAGGTGCAAGCCGTCGCAGCGGCACCGCACCCGGTGGGCATTAAAATGTTGCGCAATGCTGAAACTTTATTGCGCCCGGGTTCGGGCCTGCATATTATCCGCAAAAATACCGGAGTGCAGGATGCCAAGCTCGAAACTCGACCCGATCGACCGAAAGATTCTCGCCGAACTTCAGGCCGATGGCCGGATGACCAATGTCGAGCTTGCCCGCCGCGTCGGGATCTCGGCCCCGCCATGTCTGCGCCGGGTGCGCACGCTGGAAGAGGCCGGGTTCATCCGCGGCTATCACGCCGATGTGGACCCGCGCGAACTGGGCTTCGAGGTGCAGGTTTTCGCCATGGTCGGATTGCAGAGCCAGGCCGAGGCCGATCTTTCCGCCTTCGAGGCACGCTGCCGCGCCTGGCCATTGGTGCGCGAGTGTCACATGCTCAATGGCGAGGTGGATTTCATCCTCAAATGCGTGGCACCGGACCTCAGCAGCTTTCAGTCATTTCTGACCGAACAGCTGACGGCGGCAGACAACGTGGCCAGCGTAAAGACCTCGCTGGTGATCCGCTGCGCCAAGGATGACCCCGGTGTGCCCTTCGAGGTGCTTGAGGAGCGGCTGGCCCGAACGTCGTGACATGCCGGCCGCGCGCGGGTCACGCGGCGTCCATCTCGCCCAGTTCCATCGTGGTCAGGCGCGGTGTGCGCATCGGGCCGAAATCTTCCAGCTTGCGGACATGCGGGAACAGGCCAAGGAAAAGCTCCAGCATGCCGGGGTCCATGGTCTTTTCCAGCTCGCGGCCCGGGTGAAAGCTTTCCACCTCGATGCCGTTTGCGCGCAGGGTCTGCTGGCCGTCCAGCGCCAGATGATAGACCCGCACCGGCGCGGCGGGTTTGACCGAGATCATGCTTGAACCGTCAATGAAGGCGCTGGCCGGGGCAAAGGCCTGTTCGGACCCGATCCGGCTGCGGCACAGGCCCGACCGGTGCAGCATCCGCGCGCGAGGGCCCAGCATGAGATCGGGAAAGGGGCGGCCGATGCCGAAACTGTCGGCGGTGATTCGGGTCAGGCGCACCGCCTCCTCGGCCATGTCGGGCAGACCGGGAAAGATCATCATCGATCCGACCCACAGCAATTTCTGCGGTCCGTCTTCGGCGGTTTCCAGCATGGTTCCGGGTATCAGATCCTCGACCGCGACGGGGCCGGAGGTGGTGGAAATCAGCGTGCCGCGCGCAAACCCGGCAAATGCCGATTCGAAGGCCGGGCTGGCCGGCGCGATCGCGTTGAAATCGGATAGCAATCCGGCGCGGGTCAGCCCCGAAACCTCGTAGCGCCGGGTGAGCCGGGTCGCCCGCCGCGTCGGTTGCGCCGAAGGGGCGGTTGCGATCCTGGCCGTTGCGGCAGCGGATTTCGCCGCAAAACTTGCGGCCGGGGTCCGAACATAGGTCATGCGAGCAGTCCTTCCGGTCTGGTCACATCTGCATCGGCCCCCACCGACGACTTGCAGACATTGAAGTTATGCCTGCTAAATGCCGCATTTTCTCCGCAATTGTCAAAACATGTATTGAATTCAGCCGGTTGCTGCGACCAATCCGGTTTCTTGCACGGCATTGTTTCCGTTGCTCGGCATAATGATGCCACAATCCGGTCGCTTTACCGGCAATTTCCCCTGCGCCCCCGGCCAAAAATGGCGCCATGGGCGGAATCGTGCTGCAGGCTGACCCGAATCAGGCGCGGGCCGCGCGCCGGGGTCCGCGGGCCGCGCGGCGCGTGTTGCGCGCCCAGGGCAATTGCGGTTGCGGCTTTGCGCTTTCTTCCAGAACCCATGCCAGCCAGCGGCGTTTGGTTTTCATGATGCTCGCTCCTCTGCGGGGTGGGTCCGGTTTTGAGACCGGCCTGCCCCTGTGCCTTTCCCGGCCGAATGGCCAATGCAGGGAAACTGACGATCCATTGCGGCGCTGCGGTGGCCCGCATCGTGTCGGTTTGTGGTCATATCGCGAAAAGAATGTGACCCGCCGCGGCGACGCCCGCGCTCAAAGCCGGATGGTCGAGATCAGGCGCCCGTAATCCGCTTCCCCGGCATGGGTCGCGCGCCGGTAGGAAAAGAACCGGTCGGGGTCGGAATAGGTGCAGTGCCGTGTCCATTCGGCATGTCCCACGCCGGCCCGGCGCAGCCGGTGCAAACCGAACCCCGGCAGGTCGAACATCAACCGGTCGCCCGGGCCATTGCCGAAGAAGCGGCTGTAATCGGGATCCGCGCTGACGAAGGTGTCGAAGAAGTCCGGCCCCACCTCATAAGCGCGTTGGCTGATCGTCGGGCCGATCACCGCGGCGATGTTGTCGCGTTCGGCGCCAAGCGTCTCCATCGCGTCCAGGGTGGCCTCCAGCACCCCGTCCAGCGCGCCGCGCCAGCCGGCATGGGCGGCGCCGATGACCCCGGCCGCGGTGTCGGCGAAAAGCACCGGCTGACAATCGGCGGTCAGGACCGCCAGCGCAATTCCCGGCGTCGCCGTTACCATCGCATCGGCGGGCGGCGGCCGGTCAAAGGGCTGCGCCACCGGCACCACCTCGGCCGAATGCACCTGGCGTAGCGAGACCAGATCGGTCGGCTCCAGGTTCATCGCTGCGGCGACCCGCGCACGATTGATCCGCACCACCTCGTCCAGGTCGGAAGAACCGGGGCCGCAATTCAGCCCCTTGAAGACGCCGGACGAGGCGCCGCCATGCCGGGTGAAGAACCCGTGTCGCAAGGGGGCGAGCGTGTCCGCGGTCAGAATCTCCAGCGTCATGGCACGAATCCCGGTGGGTGCGGCGCGTCCGACGGGACAAGCGCCAGCGTCTTGAAGAGCGTTCCCATTTCGTCGCCGTGGGTCAAGCGGCGATGTGCGGCGATGTGGTCGTTCAGCTGCGCCCCGCGCATGTTGCCGGCCAGCGCCTGCGCCCGCGCGGTGATCCCGAGGCGTTCCAGGAACACGCCCTGCGGTGTAAGCGGGCTGGATGCGACGCCGATGTCCCGGGTGGCCCGGACCAGTGCCTCGAAATCGACATGGGCGGTCAGGTCGGCGGCGCCGGGATTGGCCAGCGGATCCTCGCTGCGATGCGCGCGCACCGCCTGGAACGTGTCCCCGCGCGAGCGCCAGCCGCCATAATCGACGACAAGCGCCACCCCGCCCCGGGTTACGACCCGGGTCGCGATTTCGCGGATGATGGGGGCGGCGGCGGGGCAAAGCTCGACCACATCGCCGGGCACGGCATCGTCAAGCCGGTGATCCAGGGCCGCAATCGGCGCGGGTTGCGACAGGGCAAGCGACAACCGGTCGTCGACAAGCGCGACCTGCGTCTCGTGCCAGCCGGTTGCGGCACGTCGGAACTGGCGAATCGCAAGCGCGTCGAAGAATTCGTTCGCCACCAGGAAAAGCGGCGCGTCGGGCAGGGCGGCGATATCGTCCAGCCAGGTTGCGTCATGCCCTGCTAGGCGGGCGCGCTGCACCTCGCGCAGCGGCGGCGAGACTTCGATCAGATGCACCCGCGCGCTTTCGTGGAAGCCGGGCACCTTTCGTGTGGCGCGCAGGATGTCGGCCATCAGCGTGCCGCGGCCCGGTCCCGGCTCGGCCAGTGTGAAGGGGGCCGGGCGGCCCTGATCCATCCAGACCTGCGCCAGGAACAGGCCCAGCATCTCGCCGAACATCTGGCTGATCTCGGGGGCGGTGGTGAAATCGCCCGCGGCCCCCAGCGGGTCGCGCGTGGCATAATACCCGAATTGCGGATGTAGAAGGCATTCGGCCATGTAATCGGCCAGCGTGATCGGCCCCGTTGCCGCGATCCGACGCGCAAGGATATCGGCCAGCGCGTTCACGCCCGCCGCCGGGCCGCCGCGATCAGCGCGATGCCCAGGGCCATCATCGGCAGCGACAGAAGCTGCCCCATGCTCACGCCGGTGCCCGCGAACCGGAGCACCCAGCCCATCGGGTTGTCCGGGGTGACGAATTGCGCGTCGGCCTGGCGGAAGAACTCGACCGCGAATCGCGCCAGCCCGTAGCCCAGGAAGAAAAGGCCGGCAGTCTGGCCGGGGCGTTTCAGCCAGCCCCGGCGATAGACCAGAACCAGCAGCAGCACCCCCAGCACCAGCCCTTCCAGCCCGGCCTCGTAAAGCTGCGATGGATGGCGCGCACAGGGGCCTTCCCAGCCTGCCGGGCAATCCTGGGCGGCCGGGCCCGGGAAGACCACGGCCCAGGGGGCATGCGACGGCCGGCCCCAGAGCTCGGCATTGACGAAATTGGCGATGCGCCCGAAGAACAACCCGGGCGGCGTGGCAACGGCAAGGGCGTCGGCGGCGGGCAGCAGGGCGATTTCATGGCGCCGGCAGAAGATGACCAAGGCCAGAACGACCCCCAGAAGCCCGCCGTGAAAGGACATGCCGCCATGCCAGACCATCGGAATTTCCACCGGGTTCTGAAGATAGTAGGCGGGTTTGTAGAACAGCACGAAACCCAGCCGGCCGCCCAGGATGACGCCGAGGATGAGCCAGGTGACAAGCGCCTCCAGCTGCGCCGGGGTCATCGGGGGCCGCTCCATCGGCCACAGGGTCTTGCGGCGCAGCAGCCCGGCGGTCAAGCGCCAGCCCACCAGGATACCGGCGATATAGGCCAGCGCGTACCAGCGCAGCGCGAATTCCATGCCGAAGAGCGAGATCGAGAAGATCTCGGGGCTGAAATCGGGATAGGCCAGGATCGCTTGCATGAGCATGTCCTTGCCCCTGCGCGCGGTGAAGTCAACCTTGAGCTTGCCGGCATCGCACGCCATATATGGCAGGTACCGAATGGCGGAGGATGCGATGCAGAGCCGGAACAAGTTTCTCGACGACATGTCGCAATTGATGACCAACGCCATGGGCGTGGCGCAGGGCGCCAAGGACGAGGCCGAAACCGCCTTCAAGGGAATGCTCGACCGCTGGCTGGCCGATCGCGATTTCGTGACCCGCGATGAATTCGAGGCTGTTCGGCTGATGGCGCAGAAGGCGCGCGAGGAAAACGAGGCGTTGAAGGCGCGGATAGAGGCGCTGGAAACGGCGGCCTCGCGCGGCTGAACCTTCGCCCGGGCCGTTCAGCGCGTCATCGCGTGAGCGCCCAGGTTTCCAGAAAGCTCTGCAAAACGGGCAGGACGCCATCTTTGGCCAGGTGGTGCAGTTCGTCGTGCAACTCGCTCAGCGCCCCGAAATACAGGCTTCTGGCCAGGTCCCGCTCGTGCGGTTCCTGCATGTCGGTCATCTGAGCCGCATATTTGTCCGCCTGTTCGACCAGCGCGATGACATTGTGGAACCGTTCGTCCGGGGCGGTCATTGGCCCGGCGCCATGTGATCGCGGATGAGAGGGGGAAGGGTGCAGAAACCGGCCATCGCCAAACTCGTCCGAAATGACATTTCCAAGAACACGCGGCGCACTCGATAATTAAGATGCGTTCATCATACATCTTTCCGGTGACGCCTTGCAATCCTTGCGTGATCGGGCTCTCGGGCCTGTCCACGCCTGCGGGGATGTTGACGCATCCGTGGCCGGTCGCATCTTGTTTCGTCCCGTTCAAGGTTCTAAGACAACCCCGGCTTGATGGAGCGGTTGCATGGCACGGCAGGACGCCGCGGAGCGGGAAAAGGCAAAGACGATCGGCGGGCTGCGCGGCCTGATGCCGTTCATTGCGCCCTACCGGGTCATGGTGATCCTTGCGGGATGCGCGCTGGTGCTGACCGCGACGGTCTCTCTGATCCTGCCGTTGGCGGTGCGCCGCGTCGTCGACGGGTTCGAGACCGGAAGCACGGCGCTGCTGGACAGTTATTTCGCCGCCGCGCTTGGGATCGCCGGGCTTCTGGCCCTGGGCACCGGGTTGCGCTATTACCTCGTGACCCGGCTGGGCGAGCGGGTCGTCGCCGACATTCGCATGGCCGTGTTCGACCGCATGGTCGGGATGAGCCCGTCCTTCTATGAACGCATCATGACCGGCGAGGTGCTCAGCCGGATCACCACCGACACGACGCTTATCCTGTCGGTCATCGGTTCGTCCGTCTCGGTGGCATTGCGCAACGTGCTCATCTTCATCGGCGGGCTGGCATTGATGCTGCTCACCTCGGCCAAGCTGACGGGGCTGGTCCTGTTGCTGGTGCCCGCGGTGATCGTGCCGATCATCGTTCTGGGGCGCCGCTTGCGCAAACTCGGGCGCGAAAACCAGGACTGGATCGCCAATTCGTCGGGGTCGGCCTCGGAGGTGCTGTCATCGGTGCAGACGGTGCAGGCCTTCACCCATGAGGAACCCAGCAAGCGCAGCTTCGCCGAGGTGACCGAACAGGCCTATCTATCGGCGCGCAAGCGGATCGGCACCCGTGCGCTGATGACCGTGATCGTGATCTTCCTGGTGTTCGGGGGCGTCGTCGGTGTCTTGTGGATCGGCGCCCGCGACGTTCGGGCCGACGTGATGAGCGTCGGCGAACTGGTGCAGTTCGTCATCTACTCGGTGATGGTCGCCGGCGCCGTCGGCGCGCTTTCCGAGATCTGGGGCGAGTTGCAGCGCGCCGCCGGTGCGACCGAGCGGCTGGTGGAGCTTCTGAACGCCTCGGACAGTGTCACCGATCCGGCCCGGCCCCGGGCGCTGCCGCAGCCCGTAACCGGCGCCATCGCGTTCGAGGATGTCACCTTTCACTATCCCTCCCGCCCGGACCAATCGGCGCTGGACGGCGTCAGCCTGGAGGTGAAACCCGGAGAGACCGTCGCGCTGGTCGGCCCGTCGGGCGCAGGTAAATCGACGATCATCCAGTTGCTGCTGCGCTTCTACGATCCGCAAGTCGGGCGCATCACCCTGGATGGCGTGCCGCTGAACGAGGTCGCGCGCAGCGATTTCCGTCGCCATATGGCGCTGGTGCCGCAGGATCCGGTGATTTTCGCCACCACCGCGCGCGAGAATATCCGTTTCGGCCGGCCCGATGCCGATGATTCCGAGGTCGAGGCCGCCGCGCGCGCCGCAGCGGCGCATGAGTTCCTCATGAACCTGCCCGACGGGTATGACAGCCAGGTGGGCGAACGCGGGGTGATGCTTTCGGGCGGCCAGAAACAGCGCGTCGCCATCGCGCGCGCAATCCTGCGCGATGCGCCGGTTCTGCTTCTGGACGAGGCGACCTCGGCGCTGGACGCGGAAAGCGAGCGGCTGGTGCAGCGGGCCGTGGACGAGCTGTCCGAGGGGCGCACGACGCTGATCGTCGCGCACCGGCTGGCCACGGTCAAGAAGGCCGACCGCATCGTGGTGTTCGACAACGGGCGCATCGTGGCGCAGGGAAGCCATGACGCCCTGGTGGCCGAGGGCGGGCTCTATGCCCGGCTGGCAAGGCTCCAGTTCACCGAAGGACTGGCGGCCGAATAGATCGCGCCGTGGCGTCAGGCTTGCGCGGGGCCGCGATTCTTTCCATCCTGACAGAAACCGGAGGGTCGGTCAGAGGCTCGGGGAGGTAATATCATGGCGCCCTACGCATCCCGCTCGGACCGCGACGCGATCGAGGCGGAAAGCCCGTGGCAGGCGCGGGCCCTTCCGGTGACCCTCTACGAGTTCTTCAGCGACACCTGCACCCGGGAAGGCCACAGGAACGCGATCAGCTTTCAACTCGAATCGGGCGTGAAAGACCGCGCCGAAACCCTGAGCTGGGCGCAGCTTCACGCCCGGGTCACGCAGGCGGCCAATCTTTTCCGCGATCTGGGCGTGGGCGAGCAGGACGTGGTGGCCTATGTCCTGCCCAATTGCAACGAGGCCGCGATCACACTGATTGCCGGGGCGACGGCCGGCATCGTCAACCCGATCAACCCGTTGCTGGAACCCGAGCATATCGCCGCGATCCTGCGCGAAACCGGTGCCAGGGTGGTGGTGACGCTGAAAAGCTTTCCCGGGACCGACGTGGCGCAGAAGGTGGCCGAGGCGGTCGAGCACGCGCCGCTTGTGAGCACGGTGCTCGAAGTCGACCTTCGGCGATATCTTGCACCGCCGAAAAAATGGCTCGTGCCGCTGATCCGCCCCAAGGGGGGGCAGGCACATCATGCCGATGTGCTGGATTTCAACGCCGCGATGGCCCGGCACCGGGCCGACGCGCTGGATTTCGATCCGGGGCGCGAGGACCGCGTGGCCGCCTATTTCCACACCGGCGGCACCACCGGCATCCCCAAGGTCGCCCAGCACCGGTTTTCGGGGATGATCTATAACGGATGGCTGGGCGCGCGGCTGCTGTTCAACGCGGATGACACGCTGATCTGCCCGTTGCCGCTGTTCCATGTCTTCGCGGCCTACCCGGTGCTGATGTCGGTGATCGCCGCGGGCGCGCATGTGGTCTTTCCGACCCCGGCGGGCTATCGCGGCGTGGGGGTGTTCGACAATTTCTGGAAGCTGGTCGAGCGGTGGGGGGTGACCTTCGTCATCACCGTGCCCACCGCCATCGCCGCGCTGATGCAGCGCCCGGTGGATGGCGATGTCTCGACGCTGAAATATGCCTTTTCCGGGTCCGCGCCGCTGCCTGTGGAGCTTTACAACCGGTTCGAGAAAGCCACCGGGGTCACGATCTGCGAAGGCTATGGCCTGACCGAGGCGACCTGCCTGGTGTCGATCAACCCGCCCGATGGGCTGAAGAAGATCGGTTCGGTCGGGCTGCCGTTCCCCTATACCGACCTGCGCATCCTGAAATGCGACGAGTCCGGCAAGGTGATTCACGAATGCGGCCCCGACGAGGTGGGCGAGATCTGCGTCGCCAATCCCGGCGTCGTCATCGGCGCAACCTATACGGATCCCGAAAAGAACGCCGGGCTGTTTACCGAGCGGCGGTTCCTGCGCACCGGCGATCTGGGGCGGATCGACGCGGACGGGTATCTTTTCATCACCGGGCGGGCAAAGGATCTGATCATTCGGGGCGGCCACAACATAGATCCGGCCGAGATCGAGCAGGCCCTGGCGGGCCACCCGCAGGTTGCCTTCGTGGGTGCGATCGGCCAGCCCGATGCGTTCTCGGGCGAACTGCCATGCGCCTATGTCGAGCTTGTCGCCGGTGCCGACGCGACCGCCGATGACCTGATGGCCTATGCGCGGAAGCATGTTCACGAACGCGCCGCGGTTCCGAAATATATCGAGGTGCTGGACGAATTGCCGAAAACCGCCGTCGGAAAGGTGTTCAAACCCGATCTGCGCAAGCGCGCGATCAAGCGCGTTTTCGATGCCGCGCTGGCCGAGGCCGGGCACGCGGCCCATGTCGCCGAGGTGGTCGAGGACAGGAAACGCGGCCTGCTGGCGCGGCTGGTCCGGGACGGCGAGGTCGACGAGGCCGCGGTCACCCACACGCTGGGAAATTTCACCCGCCCCTGGCAATGGGCCGAAGGCTGAGCGCGCCCCGCACCGCCCCGCGCCCCACGGCGCTTTGGTGGAGGTGGGCGCGTTCTTCGGAGCCGGGATGTGCTTGGCGGGCATAAAGCGCGCCGAAGGGATGCCGGATGCGCCACCCCGCGGGTCGGCGCAGGCGCGGCTTGGGGTGGGGGGTGAAACCCACCAGTATGCGGAGCAAGGAGTCATGGTGGGTTGGCACCCACCCTACGGCTGACTTTGCAGTAGGTTACAGGTTTGCATTGGTGTCAACTAGTCGACCAACTTCTTTAATTAACGCGTCAACCTCGAAACACAATTTCGCGAATGCTTCCGCCGTGTACGTGCAATGCAATATTTCATCATTTCTGCTAACGAAGTTTAGTTTGTATGAATTTTCTCCTTCACGATACCATTGACCATGTAGCATGAAGTCTCGAAACTTTGTTATTCCTTCTTCGATACTCTCAACTTCTGCCGTATCCACCCCTTTGCTTTTCAGTTCGAGCAAATATTTTTTCCAGAGGGCACCTCGATTTTTGATCGTTTTCGGGACCGGTCGGCGTCGTACACGGCCTG
>JADQCB010000053.1 GCA_016278325.1 Actibacterium sp. | reverse complement strand
CCTCGACGCCCTTGACCGGCGACACCTGCGCGAAGCCTTGCGCCCGCGACCAGGAGTAGACCGCCGGAGCCTCGTAGCCGGTGTCGATGGCGAGCCGCGCGATCCTGAGATGCGCGCCGCGTTCATGCGGCCAGCTTCTGTCCAGCAGCGCGGTCAGCTCCGACCAGGCGTCGTGCCGGTCGGGCCCGCCTTCGATGACAACGTGATCGACCAGCCAGCTTTCCAGACCGCGACCCCACGCCCAGACATCGACCTCGATCCGGTCCTTCTGGACGTCGGCCCCGGCCGTCAGGAACAACCCGGCCGCAGGCACCGTGCCGGATGTCCAGCGCTCGCGCCGGTCGTAGAGCCGCTGCCAGTCGGGCGCTTCCCCGGTCTCGACCCATGTCTCGCCGAGGATCGTGTTGCGGAACGCCTTGATCGCTTCGTCCGACCCCTGTGCCGCGTCCCAGGCCCGCACGATTCGCTCCCAGCTCAGCCAGCCGATCGGCGAATAGAGCGCCGAAAGGTGATAGCCGACCGTGGTCGGATCGGCGGCCGTGGTGGTCGTCCGCCATTCCCCGGCCTCCAGCATCGCCGTCTTGTGGTGTTCCGCGATTGCCGCGTCGCAGCCCTCGCAGTGATACTCCGCCGTCTCGGGGCGGCCCTTCTGCCAGCGCAGCCGGTCGAACTTCAGCCACTGCATCGCGCCGCAATGCGGGCACGGCACGAAGAACCGGCGCTGGTCGGTCGCCTCGTACTCTCGCTCGATCCGGCTCAGCCCTCGGATCGTCGGAGTCGAGACCAGGAAGACCTTGCGCCGATGGGCGAAGGTCAGAGACCGCGCCTCGGCCAACGTCACCGGGTCGCCTTCCTCGTCGGCGGACGCCGGATAGGCGTCGACCTCGTCGAGGAAGATGTAGCGCGCCGGGGTGGACCGGAGCCCGACCGCCGAGTTCGCGCCGGTCATGATCAGGATGCCGCCCGCGAATTCCTTCGACAGCATGGTGTTGCCCGCGTCGCGCGAGCGCGCCGGTTTGACCCGCTCCCGCAGCTCGGGGCTCTCGTCGATCAGCGGGTCGATCCGCTGGCGCGAGTTGCGCTTGGCCAGTTCGACCGTCGGCTGGACGGCGAGCATCGGGCCCGGCGCCTGGTGGATGGCGAAGCCGATCCAGTTGTTACCTGCCTCGGTCGCGCCCACCTGCGCCGCCTTCATGAACACGATCCGCTGCGTGGGATCGCCGGGCGACAGCCGGTCCATGATCTCGCGCATGTAGGGCGTTCGCACCGTGCGATACCGCCCCGGCTCGGCCGAGGCACGCCCCGACAGCATCCGGTGCCGGTCCGCCCATTCCGAAACGGTCAGGTCCGGGTCGGGTCTGAGCCCGCTGCCCCAGGCGCGCAGGATCTCGCCCGCGCCGTCGAACTCCGTCAGGCCGCCAAGATCATCACCATGCTCACCGGAAGTCGGGCCGGACCTCGGCGAGTTCGTCGAGGTGGGCGCGTACATGTTTCTCCAGGACCTTCTGCATCGCGGCTGGCTCCACGGTGATCTGCTGGCCGGTCACGTCGGCGCACGAGGCTGACAGTTCGGCCGCCATCAGCGCCGCCGCGCGTGCAGGCCAGTTCACCCACGCGTCCCGTTCCTCCCGCGCCAGCCGGAACACCAGCGCCAGCGCGCGGGCCCGCTCGATCAACTCCCCCTTCAGCTTCTGGAGCCGGATGCGCCGCTCCTGCGCCTTCAGCACCTCGTTCGCGGTCTTCGCCTGCAGAAAGGTCGTGCCGCCGCCGACGGCCGAAACCGCCAGACCCTGTTCGCGCAGGGTGTCGCCCACGGCGGCCACCGCCGCCTCGGGGACAGGCTTCAGCTTCGGCGCGGGCGGCTTGCGGGTCTTCGACGGGTCCGTCGTCTCGGCCCGCCGCGCATCGCTGGCGGCCGCGTTGATGCTGCCGTCCGGATAGAGGACAAGCCGTTCGGCCGTCTTAGCCTTCTGGATCGCGCCCCGCGACAGCCCGACATGCGCGGCGTACTGCCGCTCGCTCATGCCCTGCATCGAAGGCTCCGATTATCCTTCATATTCATGTGCTTATCGAGTTGATAAGCGGCGCCACCGGAGCGAACGTCACTCCAACGAAGCGATGCAACTCGACCCAAGGAGCCACCCCGATGACCCGCCGCGCACAGGACAACACGAAAGCCCTCGACGCCTTCATCGCCGCCAAGACCGAGATCGACGCGATGCTCGCCCGCCTGCAGGCGCTCAGCGACGACCATTTCGAGACCAGCCCCGACGAGATCAACTGGGGCCATGTCGGCACCCTGAACCACTACCGAGCCAAGCTGCGCGAGATCACCGACATGGCCTTCCACGAAGGCGAACACGCCGAGTGAGACGACCCGCTTCTGGTCCCGCCCGCCGACTGGCGGGCTCGACCTCGTAGAAGGGCCCGCATTCCGCGCGCCCCGATACGGGAGACGACGATGACCAAGCTTTCCGATACCCAAGCCCTGATCCTGAGCGCCGCCGCCCAGCGGCCCGAGCACATCGCCCTGCCGCTGCCCGAGAGCCTGCGGGGTGGCGCTGCCGCCAAGGTGGTCGGCGCGATGCTCGCCAAGGGCTTCCTCGAAGAGGTCGACGCCGACGTGCGCAAGGGCGAACCCATGTGGCGCGAAACCGGCGATGGCCACGGCGTCACGCTGGTCGCCACCGACGCAGGCCTCGCCGCCATCGGCATCGAGCCCGAGGACGCGGATACCGCGCCTTCGAGCACGACGGACGCGCCGAGTGAACAGCCCGCGCCGGACACCCCCAACGAACCGAAGGCCGCGCCCAAGGCGCGCACGCCGCGCGAGGGCACCAAGCAGGCCACGCTGATCGCCATGCTGCGCGCGCCAGAGGGCGCGACAATCGAGGAGATCATGGGCGCGACGGGCTGGCAGTCGCACACGGTGCGCGGCGCGATGGCCGGGGCGCTGAAGAAGAAGCTCGGGCTCGAAGTGACCTCGGAGAAGGTCGAGGGGCGCGGGCGGGTCTACAGCTTGCCGGGCAACTGACGCAGCGCCGAACGCCGGTCTCTATGCCGCCGTCCCGCGTGGGGCGGCGGCTTCTTTGTGTAGCGTCGCCTCCGGCCAACGTGAAACGACGGGCTTCATGCACGATAGTCATATCTCTCGCGTGATAATTATACTTCACGCACGATATTGCATTTTCATGCGCAGCCCCTATCTTTCGTGTGAAGCGGGATGAAAGGCAGACACCTATGGCATTTCGAGCAGACGAGGCGGCACAGGACGGCTACGAGCGGGCGCGACGGATCTTGGTCCTGACGCCCGGGGTCGAAGCCGACCAGCGAGAGAAGGCGGACGGCGCGCTGCAGGACCTGATCGACGCGCATGGTCCGGTTGTGCGCGGGTATCCAACGTGGCATCCCTTGGTGCCGCAGGAAAATCCCCAGATGCCGGTGACGGACCCCAGCGACCGTTGCGGTTATCAAGGTCTGGACCACACGATCTATTTCGCACACGCGTTCGTTTCGTGCCCCTACGGAGATGGCTCAAAGATCATCGAGTCTGTCGAAGCGATGGAGCCCCATCCCTGCGCCACGATTACCGCCGAGCGGCTGGACGTTCCATTTTACAATTCGGGTACTACGCCGATCCTCGTTCGCTGCGACTGGCACGAAGCTTTTCCCGAGCGCCACATGGTGCCCAAGAAGCTCGCCGTGCCGCTGATGATTCAGCAAGAGATGCGCATGTGGCACCGCGCTGAAGTCGGCGAGCGGTGGGATACGATGCGTCCCTACCTGCTCGGTGATCCCCATGGGTCGCGCTCATCGCTGTTCGTCAATCAGGAGACGGCGATGGCGATGAAGCGCGTCTACATGGCTATGGTGGAGTCCGGCATGTTCGGGCCGCTGCGAATGGACTGACGCGTCGTTCATCATCGCAGTCCGCGCGGTCGATGTTCGGGGCTATCGCACCCGTATTGCCTCGAACAGCCGCCGCAGGACGTAAGACCGCGCAATGCTGACCACCGTGAACACCGCGCCCATCTTCAGGTTCTGCGCCAGCGTCGCGTGCAGGCCAAAGACCGGGAAGATCAGGATCTGCGTGACGACGGCAACGCCGTAGCCGACGACGACGTTGGCGATGGACTCGACCAGCGACATGAGGCGGGACTGCTTCATGCTGTTGCCTCATCCATCGGCCAGCAATTCAGCCGCCAGAGTTCGCAGCGCATGCGCTGCAACCAAGGGGACCACGCCATTGCCACAGAGCCGAAGCCGGTCCACCCGGTGGGCCAGCCCATCAGTGCCTCGACGAACAGCGGGTTCAAGGTCCGGCGCGCATCGGAGGTATCGCTCCCAACCATCGGCGTCGCCAGGACCTGGCGGCCAAGCAGGCCGTTCACCGGCGTGTTCGCCAAAGTCGTCGCCCCGTCCTTGTGATCGCGCGCCGTCGGCGTCATCCACATGCGGCTGGCGTGGGTCAGATCGGCAGTCTTGCGATTGCCCGCGCTCGGCTTGCAGCCGTCGTTCGCCATCGGCGTCGGCCAGTCCCGCGCCATGCGGTCCAGACCCTTCTCGTCCTTCCGTTCGCCGCCACGACTGCGGAAGCTGTCGATCTGCGGCGTTGGCCACAGGGCCGCTGTGGTCGCGAGGTTCATGCCGTGCTGCCCCGCTTCCTGCGACGGCGTCGGTTTCGTCTGCCGGTTTTCGTTGGCACTCGCCCTCGGCGTCGGCCAGTGGCGCAGCAATTCCGTCCGGTTCCCGCCACTCGACCGGGTACCAGAGCAGGCGCGCGGGGTCGGCCAACTCGTCCCCCTCGCGGATCGCGAGGATGAAGAGCCGCTCGCGCTTGTGGGGCGCGCCGACTTCCGCCGCCGTGA
>JADQCB010000027.1 GCA_016278325.1 Actibacterium sp. | reverse complement strand
AATTCGTGCTGGCCGGATAGGGGCCGCCATGCACCATGCTGTCGCAGACCTCGACCCATTCGCCCGCGATCGGCTGTTTGCCCAGCGAGGTGAACGTGGCTTTGTCGCGCATCTGGAATTCCTTCTTCGGCTCATCGGAGCGCGCAGGCGTGCCTTGCGACGGGGGTGTCGCGGCGTCGCCCTTGGCGCGGCGAATGATATGCATTAATATTTCAGTTTGTCGGGAGGGTCAACCGGCAGGATATTTTGGTAGGTAGACCGACAGGGGCGGACAGGCCACCAACCGAGAAGGATATGGGCGAAGGCATGGATATCTCTCTGAAGGCGGCACTCGACATGGCTCGGCGCGATAAACCACGCGACCGGCCCTCGGCGTCGAGCCGCATCTACGAGGATTTGCGCCAGCGAATCCTTTCCCTCGAACTGCCACCGGGCACCAGCCTGTTCCGGGCCGAGCTGGCCGAACATTACGAGGTAAGCCAGACACCGATCCGCGATGCCATGCAGCGCCTGGAACAGGACGGGCTGGTGCGGATCTATCCGCAATCACGCACTGTCGTGACACGGATCGACATCCCGCAGATCTACGAAGCGCATTTCCTGCGCACCGCGCTCGAAACCGAGGTGGTCCGGCGCCTCGCCGAACAGGATTCCAGTGACACCGTTTCGCGCGCGCGCTCGGTCGTTCTCATTCAGAAGGCCCTGGCCGAGGATCGGTCGAAAATCCCTGCCTTCCAGGAACTCGACGAATATTTCCACCAGATCCTTTTCGAGGGCGTGGGGCAATACAACCTGCACCGGCTGTCGCTTTCGCGGTCAGGGCATCTGGACCGGGTGCGCCGGCTGCAACCGCCTTCCGACGAAAAGCTGCAACATATCATCTCCGGGCACACGGCGATCCTCGATAGTATCGCCGCGCGCGACCAGGCGGCCGCGGTCGGGGCCATCCGGGATCATTTGAGCAAGACGGTGTCGCGGGTCGAGGAGTTCCGTGCCCAGCACAAGGAATACTTCGTCTGAACAATCCGCGTTCTCGCTTGGCACGGGAACGGGGCCGCCTGACCGCACGGAAACAAAACGAAAGGAGAGGATATGCTGCGTGATTGTGTCGGCCTTCATGTCGTGGCGCAGACCCCGTTCCGTGCCGACGGAGCCGTGGATTTCGAAAGCATCGACAGTCTCTCGACGTTCTACTATCGGCACGGTGCGCGCGGGCTGACGGTTCTCGGGGTGAGCGGCGAAGCGGGCAAGCTGACGCCGGACGAGGCTGTCGCGGTGGCATCGCGTTATGTCGCCGCCTCGGGCGACCGGCGCATCATCGTGGGGGTCTCATCGGCGAGCCTCGCGGTGCTCGTCGAGGTCACGCACCAGGTGATGGCGGAAGGCGCCGACGGTGTGATGATCTGTCCGCCGGGATCGGTCCGAACCGACGAGGATCTGATGCGATACTTCGAAGCGGTTTTCGAACGGATCGGAGAGGTGCCGGTGACGCTGCAGGATTTCCCGGCCGCATCGGGCGTAAAGATGTCGGTCCCGGCAATATGCCGTTTGCTCGATGCTTTCCCGATGATCCAGGTGATCAAGGAAGAGGATCTGCCGAGCCTCGGGAAAATCAGCCGCCTGCGGGCCGAGCAACCGCGCGAGGTGCGAATCCTCACCGGCAACAATGGGCTCTACCTGCCGCAGGAAATCGCCCGTGGCGCCGATGGTCCGATGGCCGGTTTCTCTTATCCCGAGATGCTTTCAGGCGTGCACTCCAGGATGGTCGACGGCGATATCGGGGGCGCTCACGATCTTTTCAACGGTTTCCTGCCGCTGCTCAGGCACGAGGCGCAAGGCGAATGGGGGATTGCACTTCGCAAGGAATCGCTGCGCCGGCGCGGAGCGATCGACTGCGCCGCGCTGCGCCGGCCGGGCCCGACGCTCGACGAAACCGACCTCGCCGAGCTCGACATGATCCTGAGCCACATGAACCGCCGGATTGAAACGCTTTCGACCGTCAGCGCTTGAAGAAGGGGGCGGGAACCAGGATCTGGTTCACCTGTGAGACCAGATAGCCGGCCTCGGCGCTCATCTCCAGATAGGCTTGCCAATGTTCGTCTTCCTGCAATGCCTTGCGGCAGGCGGCACGGTGGGCGGCATCCTCGAACTGCCAGACGTGAACGTAAGAATTCACGTTGCCGGTTTCGACCTGTCCGTAGATCACGGGATCGCCGAGATGCCTGCTCTGAATCTCCCAGCCATGTTTTTCATAGAGTTTCATATGCTTTTTGATCGTGCCGGGCCGGCAGGTGTAGACGCGATGGTCCCAGATCATTGAGTCCTCCCAGTTCATCAAGGGGTTGAGTGTCGCCGGATAGCCGCCGGGTGAACGGCCTTGTCAGTAGAGCCTCAATTCATATAGTAATGTATCAGTTGATGGAGAAGCAACCGGTGGAACTCAGAAGACCGCCGGGATCTCCGGCAGCGGGAGGGCGGCGCCCCGGAAACGGATTGGGCCGCCGCAAATGTAAGGAGGAATTGAAATGAACAGACGTACAGTTCTCTGCGCGGTTACTGCGCTTGCAGCCGTTCTCGGCCCGGTTTCGGCCTGGGCCGAATACCCCGAGCGCGACATCCGCGTGATCGTGCCCTGGGGCGCCGGCGGCGGCACCGACGGCATCGTGCGCAAGATCACCAACATTGCCGAGCAGGAGCTCGAAGGCGCCGACATGTATGTCGAGAATATCGAGGGCGGCGTCAGCGCCACCGGCATCGGCCAGGTGATGAGCGCGCGTCCTGACGGCTATACGATCGGCGCGCTGACCTATGACAGCATCGTCACGGTCCCCTATCAGGGCATGCTGCCCAGCTACAGCATGGACAAGCTGAAGCTTATCGCCCGAATCACGAGCGAGCCCGATGCGATCATCGTCGATGCCGATTCCGGCTATCAGTCGCTTCAGGATCTCATCGAGGCCGCCAAGGAGAATCCGGGACAGGTCCGCGTGGCGGTGCAGAATCTCGGCGGCCGGGTGCACCTGACGCTTCTGCAGCTTCAGGATCTCACCGACACCGAGTTCAAGATCGTGTCCTATCCCGGCGGCGCCGCCCCGCAAAAAGAGGCGATCCTGTCGGACGAGGTCGACGTGGCGCTTACCAGCCTCGGCGATTTTGCCAACCTGATCCAGGATGGCACCGTGCGCGGGCTGGTGGAGTTTGCGGATGCGCCGAACCCGACCTACGACGTGCCGATCGCGCCCGACGAGGGCGTGGACCTGCAGAATGGCAGCTTCGTCGTCTTCGCCGCGCCGGCCGGGACACCGGAAGAGGCCATCTCGACGCTCGAGAACGCCTACAAGGCCGCCTATGAGAGCGAGGAATTCCAGAACTGGGTCAAGGAAGTCGGCGTCACGCCGAGCTGGCTCGGCACTGACGAGGTGACCGAGTGGGCCGACAAAACGGCCGCAGCCCTGTTCGACAAGATGGACGCGCTCAAGGAAGCGGGAATCCTCAAGGAATAATCCGCAGCTGAATGCGTGTCGTGCGGCGCCGGGGGAAACGCCCGGCGCCGCCTGCCGAACCGTTTTCACGATTTCAGAGGGGCCAGACGATGATCAGAGGCGGACGCTTTGCAAGAACGGGGCTCGTGCTGCCCATCCTGCTCATAGCGCTCAACACGGTTTACCTTTCGGCGGCTCTCAATATCGAAAGCCAGTTCAGCAGCGGCGCGGGAATCGGGCCGCGGACCGTTCCGATCCTCGTGTCGCTCTGCATGTATGTCGCACTTGTGGTGGTGGTGTATGGCGAACTGCGCGATGACAGCGCATCCGAACCCCGCGGCGCTGTTATCCGGCCCGCCCTGGTGGTGCTGGCCACGGCCGGGTACATCTTCCTGTTCCGACCGCTTGGCTACTGGATCGACACCGCGCTCTATGTCGCGGTGCTGTTCGGCGTTTTCCAGTTCGAGATCCGTCGCCCGCATTTTTTCGCAGTCTATGTGATCCTGGTCGCCGTCGCCTTCTATGGTCTCTTCGCGGGCGTCTTCGGGGTCCGCCTTCCGCCGCTTCCCGGAGGTCTTGGCTGATGGACACGTTTCTGACCTTCGCACATGGGTTTCTTGCGCTTGCAGATCCGAGCGTGATCGGTTTTCTGGTCGCGGGCTTTCTGATCGGCACCTTCTTCGGCGCGATGCCGGGGCTCACATCGGTCCTGGCGATCGCGCTGTTGCTTCCGATGACCTATACGATCGACGTGATTCCCGCGCTGGTGATGAGCGCGGCAATCTTCATGGCAGGCATGTATTCCGGAAGCATTACCGCCACCACGATCAACATCCCCGGTGCGCCCTCGTCGATGATGACAGCGATCGAGGGTTATCCGCTGATGCGCAAGGGAAAGGGCGCCAACGCGCTTGGCCATGCCGCGCTCGGCTCGATGATCGGGGGAAGCATCGGTGCGATCCTGCTGATGGGGTTCATGCCGCTCGCAGCGGAACTTTCCCTGATGGTCCGAACGCCCGGGAAATTTTCTCTGGTCCTGTTCGCGCTCGTCGTGATCATCATCGTCGACAAGGGCGCCATCGCGAAAGGCGTGGTGGCGACGTTGCTGGGCATCATGCTCGCGACCATCGGCATTGACGTGTTGCAGCCGATCCCGCGTTTCAACTTCGGAACCGAGACGTTGGTGGAGGGGATCGACATCATGCCGATAGTGATCGGTGCCTTCGCATTAAGCGAGGTGCTGATCCAGGCGCAGAACTGGAACAGCTCGTTCGATGCCGATCTCGCCCGGGCCAGGGACGTCAAGATCCGCAGGCGCGATTTCATTCCGTCGCTCTCCGAGATCCGGGAAATCGGGTGGCTGACCTATATCAAGGGGGCCGTCATCGGCTACGGGACAGGTATCCTGCCGGGGGCAGGGGGCTCGATGGCGGCTTTCGTCTCCTACGCCGCAGCCAAGAGCAGCTCGCGCAAACCCGAGGAATACGGCCATGGCTCACGCGAAGGAATCGCGGCGGCGGAATCGGCCAACAATGCAATGTGCGGCGGGGCCTTCGTGCCCATGCTGATGTTCGGCATTCCGGGCGATCCGACCACCGCCATCGTGCTTGGCGTGCTGGTGATTAACGGCCTGCAGCCCGGGCCGCGCCTGCTTGAGCAACAAGCCGACCTGCTGGCACCGATGTTCGCATCGCTGTTCGTGAGCGCGCTGATCCTGATCCCCCTGACGCTGTTCCTGTTCGGGCCCTATTTCGTGCGTATCGTCTCGATTCCGAAGGGGCTCTTGTACAGTTCCATCGCAGTTGTCGCGCTGGTGGGCAGCTACGTCGCAACCTACTCGATCTTCCAGATGTTCCTGGCACTGATCTTCGGTGTGCTGGCCTATTTCATGCGCAAGCAGAACTATTCGACCGTCTCGCTGCTGCTGGGTTTCATCCTCGGGCCGGATCTCGAACAGTATCTCAGGCGGTCTCTTTCACTGAACGATGGCAACCCGATGATTTTCCTGACCAACATCGACAGCCTCGTGTTCCTGCTTCTGACGGCGCTGTTCGTGTATCTGATCCTTTTCCGGAAGCGCAGGTCGGCCGCATGACGATTTCTGGCCGCTTCGCACCCGGAACCGCCGTCGCCGAACCTGTCGGATCCGTCTGAACGGTCAAAGGGGCTTTCCGGCCAGCAACCGGTTCGCGCAGCTGAGCCCGGTACAGGCCGGGGAACGGGGGTCATCCCCGGCGCGATGCCGCAAGGGCCGACTCGACAAGCGCGCCCCTGGCCTGCACCACGCGGGCGGCCAGATCCATGCCCGCCCGGACCGAATCGTCAAGCGTGCGCCCTTGCATCCGCGCGGTCAGAAACCCGGCATTGAAACTGTCGCCGGCCGCGGTCGTGTCCGTGATCTGTGGCGCCTTGTCGGGCCTGAAACCGCGGACCGGCGCATCGGTGGCCCCGACATGGAGCTCGTCCTCCCCGTTCTTCACGACGACCGTTGCAATGCCGGCATCGCGGTATCGCGCGATCGTGGCCGCCGGGTCGGCATCGCCGAAATGCAGCGCCTCTTCGTCGAAGGAGGGCAAGGTGATGTCGGCCACCGCGGCGGCTTGCATGATCGCGGCGCGCATCGCGGCCGTGTCGGGCCAGAGCCGCGGGCGCAGGTTGGGATCGAAGGCCACGGTGGCGCCGCCCGCACGGGCGCTGGCGAGGGCATCGAGAAGGTTTCGCCGGCCCTGTTCGGGCAGGATCGCGAGGGTGATCCCGGAAAACAGGATCGTTCCGGCACTTGCCGTGATCTGCGCCAGCCAGGTGGGATCCTCGCCCAGGCTTCGCGCTGCCGATTGTCCGCGCCAGTAGGAAAAGCTGCGCTCGCCGTTATCGAGCTGGATCATGTAAAGGCCCACGGTGCGCCCGGGCAGGCGCCGAACGGTCGAGATGTCGATCCCGGCCTGCACCATGAAATCCAGCATTCGCCCCGAGATCGCATCGTCACCGACGCATGTCCCATAGGCGACATCGAAACCCTCGGGTAAAAGCCGCCGCGCATACCAGGCAGAGTTGAACGTGTCACCGGCGAAGCCTGCGCGATAGTCATCGCCCGAAAGCGGTGCCAGTTCGACCATGCATTCGCCGATGGTCAGGAAGGTCTTCTCACGATCGCGCATATCTGCCTCTTTCCGTTTCCGCCTTCCTACGGAATCGTGGCCCGGGATGCACCGGAAAACTGTGCAATCCGTCCACGGGATCGTTAGGTTTGGACGCGATGAAACCAAGGGAGCACGCTATGGACAAGCTGTTTTCGCTCGCAGGCAGGCGCGCGCTGGTGACCGGCGCGAATACCGGGATCGGGCAGGCAATCGCGCTGTGCCTGGCGCGCTGCGGGGCGTCGGTGATCTGCGCCGGCCGATCCGACATGGCCGACACGCTGGCCCGGATCGCGGCGCAGGATGGCGAGGCGGAGGCCTGGCAGGTGGATTTTTCCGACCCGATGGCCGGGGCGCAGGGCTTTGACACGCTGGGCGCCGTGGACATCCTGGTCAACAATGCCGGCATCATCCGGCGTGCCGACGCGACCGCGTTTTCCGAGGATGACTGGGACGCGGTGATGGATGTGAACCTGAAGGCGGCCTTCTTCCTGACCCAGGCCTTCGCCCGGGCGCTGATCGCGCGGGGCGCGGGCGGTTCGGTGATCAACATCGCCTCGGTCCTGTCCTTCCAGGGCGGCATTCGTGTCCCGTCCTATGCCGCCTCCAAGCACGGGATCGCCGGGCTGACCAGGGCGCTGGCCAACGAATGGGCGGCGCAGGGAATCAACGTGAACGCGATCGCGCCGGGCTATATCGAAACCAACAACACCCAGGCGCTGCGCAATGACACGGCACGCTACAACGCGATTCTGGAGCGTATTCCGGCCGGCCGCTGGGGCGCGCCCGAGGATATCGGCGGCGCGGCGGCGTTTCTGGCGTCACCGGCGGCGCGATATCTGAACGGGGCGATTATTCCCGTCGATGGTGGCTGGCTCGCGCGGTAGCGGCTAAGCCTTCGGCGCGAAGCGGCACAGCGCGTCGCGGTCGATCTCGATCCCCAGGCCGGGGCTGTCGGGGATGGCGACGACACCGCCCTTGTGTTCCAGCGGCGCGGTGACGACCGCCTGGCGGAACGGGTTCTCGGTGCGGTCGAATTCCAGGATCGGCTCTATCGGGGCGCGCCGGGGCGGGTTTGGCGGCAGGGCTGCCATGAATTGCAAACTTGCCGCGATCTGCACGGCGGTGCCCCAGACATGCGGCACCAGGCGGATGCCGTGCAGCGCCGCCATGTCGGCGATGCGCCGCATCTCGGTAAAGCCTCCGGTGCCGCAGATATCGGGCTGAAGAATGTCCACCGCGCGCTGCTCCAGCGGGGCCTGCATGGCCCAGCGGGCGTGCCATGTCTCGCCGCCGGCCACGGGAATCGGCTGGCCGGCGCGGACCTGCGCATAGGCCGGCAGAAGTTCGGGCAGGACCGGCTCTTCGAACCAGTCGATGCCGCAGCGGGCCGCGCGCTGGCCAAGCTCGCAGGCTTCCAGCACGTCATAACCGTGATTGGCGTCGATCATCAGCCGCATGTCCGGACCGATCGCATCGCGCACCGCTTCGATGACGCGCAGGTCTTCGGCCACGTCGAAGCCGATCTTGATCTTGACGGCGTGGAATCCCTCGGCGCGATAGCCGGCGACCTCCTCGGCGATCGCGGTCACGCGGTCGAGCCCCTCGCTGCGGAACGAGCCGGTGGCATAGGCGCGCAGCTCCTCTCGGAACCGGCCGCCCAGCAGGGTCGAGACCGGCACCCCGAAATGCTTGCCCTTGATGTCCCACAACGCGATATCGATGCCCGACAACGCGGTGACGGTCAGCCCGCGCTGGCCCTGGTCGCGCAGCGCGTTGTAAAGCGTGATCCAGATCTTCTCGGTCTCCAGCGGGTCCATGCCGATCAGCCAGTTGGCATAGGCGGCCACGACCGCCGCGTTGGGCCGGGCCGGGCCCAGGCATTCGCCCCAGCCGACGGTGCCATCTTCGCAGATCACCTCGACCAGCACATGCTGGCGCCGGTCGAACCGCATCGAGGCGCTTTCGAAGGCACGGCCGAGCGGATGGTCCAGGATATGGGTGCGGATGGCTTCGATCTTCATGGCGCGGGGTTCCCTTCAACTGACCGGCGCAGGCTAGTCCGCAGCCGGGGGCGAAGGCAATCGCTGGAATATCCCGGCGGATCGCGATATCCGGATCATAAGTGCACAGAGGAGACTGGAATGCTGGGACGCGACGAGAACCTGATCCACGAGGTGCGGGACCGCTTCGCGCATGTCGAAAGCTGCCCCTTTACCGGCGAGCGGATCTTTTTCGAGAATGCCGGCGGCGCGCTGACGCTCAAATCGGTGGTCGACAGTTCGGCGCGTTTCGCGGCGATTCCCGACAACCAGGGGCGCGACAACCCCGCCGCGCAAGAGCTGGTGCGGATCATTGACAAGGCCAGGGCCGACGCGATGCTTTTCTTCAATGCGCAGGGCGGGCAGGTCATCGTCGGCGAAAGCGGCACCGAGCTTCTGTTCCGGCTGATCTCGACCGCGATCCTTGGCGCGCCGGACGGCGGACAGGTTCTGGGCAGCACGCTGGAGCATCCGGCCTCGCGCTCGGCCTGCATCCGCTGGGCCGAGATTGCCGGAAAGCCCTATGTCGCGGCCGTGCACGACGACCAGACGGGCAGCGTTTCGCAGGCCGATTACGCGCCCCACATCACCCCCGACACGCGGGTCGCGACGATCCTTCACACATCGCCGGTGACGGGCATGGCGGTTGACGTGGGTGCGATCGCCGCCGAGATCCGCAAGACCGCCCCCGACTGTTTCATCATCGTGGACGGGATTCAGCATGCCGCCCACGGCCATATCGACATCGCGTCCTACGGAATCGACGGTTACGTGATTTCGCCCTACAAGGCGTTCTCGCGCCATGGCTATGGCCTGGCCTGGCTGTCCGACAGGTTGGCGGCGCTGCCGCATAACGCGCTGGTGGGCGGCCCCGCCCGAAACTGGGAGCTGGGCACCCGCGACACCGGGGCCTATGCCACCTTTTCGGATGTCGTGGCTTATCTGGACTGGCTGGGCAGCCGGGTCAGCGACGCCGCGCCCGGCCGGCCGCGGATCGAGGCCGCCGCCGCGGCGATCCACCGGCACGAGGCCGATCTGACCCAGGCGATGCTGCACGGCACCGGCAATCAGCCGGGCCTGACGGCCATGCCCGGCGTCGAGATCCTGGGCGGGGTGGAGAACCCGCTGCGCGAGGGGCTGGTGTCCCTGACGGTGGCGGGCATGCCGGGCGCCGAGGTCGTCGCCGCCCTGCGTGACCGGGGCATTCGCGTGCATGTGCGAAAGGCGGATCACTATTCCGGCAACATCCTGACACCGCTGGGCCTGGACAGCTGCGTGCGCGTGTCGATGTGTCATTACAACACCGAAGCCGAGGTCGCGGCCTTCCTGTCGGCGATGCGCGAGATATCCGAGGCGCGATAGGCGCAAGGGCGGCCGCGCGACGTGACGGGCATCGCCTTTCATGCGCCCCGGGGGGCAGGATGATACCGGAGGAGAAAAGCCCGCGCGCTATTGCATCGGGCGCGGTTTCCGGCCGCGCAGGACATGGGCGATGGACTGGAGGATGACGCCGTTCGTGTTGATGTCGGTATAGTTCTCGGTCGGTTTCCCGGTTTTCTGATAGATCCCCGCGGCAAAGCCGAATCCCGGGATGATCGCGCGTTCACGCACGTGATCGAGCAGGCGTGACGAATAGGAATGCGGCCGGGTGGCCGCCCAGAGGAAAGCGGCCTTGGAACTGACGACCAGATTGTCGGCGCGGAACTGTTCGGACTGGAATTCCGGGGTCTTCTCGATCGTGACCAGATCCCATCGGGGGTCGGCCTGGCCCACCCGCAACCCCTGGTAAGAGAACCAGGGGGGCCGGGGCAGCGGCCCTTCCGAAAGGCAGAAAAGTTTCCCCGTCTCGACGAAGCTGCGCAACTGGGCAGCGAACAGCATGTCCGAGAGATAGGCCACGGCCCGGTTCGGCGAAAGCTCCACCGCTTCCATGAGCAGCGGTTCCGCGCAAAGCACTCCGAAATTCTCGATCGTGTAGAGCAGGCTCATCTGCGCATCGGTTTCGGTCTGCCCCTGCATCGCGTCATGTGGCGAGAGGACATCATGGCCCCAAAGGCCGAAACCGCGGGCCGCGTAGCTGCCGCAATGCGAGGCGTAGAAGGGGATGAATCCCGTGCCGTCATGGGAGTGCAGCCGCGCATCGACAACGACCTTTCCCAGGTCCCATTGCGCCACGGCGGCGTCCACGCCGGCGGAATCCGGCAAGACCGATCGCAAGGCCCGCAGCGCGACCATAAGGCGACCGGTATCGCAGGCATTGAATTCCGATGTGCCCTGATCGGGCGCGTTGATCCGGATTTCGCTGCGCGGAAGCGCCAGCCCGCCGATCCGCGCGGCGCGAAGGCCGCGGATCAATCCTGCACTGCGGGCCTGAAAATCGGCATTGTCGATCAGCCCGATCTCATGGGCCGACAGGGTGGCCAGGATCTGGCTGCCGTAATCCCACATGGTCAGGTAGGGAAAGCTGCTGATCTCGTTCGCGCTGATTTCCGCGGTCGACGGGCACAGCCCGGTTCTCGGGTGCGATGTGCGGTCGAAATAGGACCAGGCAAGACGCGCATCGGCGATCAGCGCGGCACGTTCGTCCGCGTCCGTCGCGACGCGGACCGGCGCCGCGGCGGCCTTGCTGTCACGGGTGGCGCGCATCAGGTCGAAAACCGGGTCCGTGGGCCGGGTCCGGGCCGCGAAATCCTCAAGCCCGGCAAGGCGGGTCACCGGCCTGGCGGCGGTATCGCCGATTGCCGCGATCAGGGCGTTGCGCGACGCGCGCGAGGCGTAGGCGCCCGGTGCAATCGTCACGATCATGTCCCGGATCGCATCGTCCCGGGTCAGTCGCGCCACCGGATCGTCCTGCCCGTCGAAGGTGATGTCGGCGGCCAGGTGCCGCCGCCCGTCCCCGTCGAGACCATGAAACGCCCCCGGGCCCTGCGCGAGTTGCAGCCAGGGCGTCAGCGCCGCTGGCGCGCCTGTCGGGGTGACGCTGAAGCCCAGGCCGGCCTGCCGCAGCATGGCCGCGAATTCGTCGAAGGCAGCCGCCGCAGCGGCATCCCCGTCCGGCGGCGCGACAAGATGAAGCGCCAGAAGGCGCGTGAAACCAGGGTCGTTGCGCAGCACCATCTCGCGCGGCAAAAGCGAAGTGGCGCGGTTCTGATCGCGAAAGACGGCGATCCGGTCGACAAGCCCCGTGGCCTGCGCCGTCAGCGTCTCGGCATTGGCCCCGGCGGTCGATGCCAACGAGACGATCAGCGTCGCGGTGCCATTCTCGGCCGATGCGGCCTCAAGCGCGGCACCCAGTGCGTGGCCGGGCGCGTCCAGGGAAACAGGCAGACCGCCCGATCCGCAGAAGATCCCGTTGCCGCAAGGGGCGATCCGCGATGGTGCCGCACGTTCGGGCAGCAAAAGCACATTGCGCAACCCCGCAACCCGCACCCCGTCAAGCGGCGCCTGCGCGTCACTGGCCCGGCTGGCGATGGTCAGCGGCTCTGGCGGCCCGAGCCAGTCCCGGAACCGGGATACGGCCTGGCTGGCAAGGCGCATCTGGAAATAGGGCCGCGCGGCGGCGAGCGGTTCGCTCAAGGGAATCGGTTCCAGCAGGTTGGGCCATTGCATCATCGCATCGCGCAAGCCCCCGCGGAAATCCGCGCCGGGCCGTCCCGGCAGGGGGCCGCGCGATCCGGGGTCCAGCACCAGCCCCACCGGCAGATCGGCCCGCACGAAAGGATCGAGAACGGCCCGAAAACGCTCTGCCGAAAGATCCGCAGGCAGATCGGCCAGCACGATCATCAGGCTGGCGCTGCGCCCCTGGGCCCCGGCGTAAGGGCCGGGCCAGGATGCGGCCGTTGCGCCAAGGCCCAGAAGCCGCAGAAATTGTCGCCGGTAAAGGAACATGGGACACCTGGAAAAGACAGTTTGTCGCGACATCAAAGCGATCCGCGACCATGAGCGTGAGACGATAATGGCGCTGGCTATGACATGTCCCGACCTGCTATAGGTTTATCCTTATGTGGCGATTACCGCCAGAGGTAACCAGTGCGTCGATGTCACGCGAACAGGCGCCGAAAAATTTCCGGGTCGAAACAGATCGAGCGAAAGAGACCCATCCGGTTTTTTTCGACCCGCGTATGCGCCGACGAAAAATTCTTCGCTTCGGCCTTTTCGTGGCTTTTTTCATGGCCGCGTTCTGGCTGATCCTTTTCGGGGCCAGCCTGTATCTTGTCCAGAAATTGCCCGTTCCGCACAGCAGCATGGATGTGGCGGCCAGCGATCCGGCCTATGTCCGGCTCATTTCGGAAATTCCGCCGGTGATGAATCCCGACGGCACCGATGCGGGCGCAGGCGCGGGCGGGGCGACGCAGGACGATGTCTTTTGCGCCGCGCCGCGGGATCCGGCCCTTGGCGGCGGGGCAGAGGTCTTTGCCTATCTGCCGTTCTGGCCGGAATGGACCTATGTTTCGCTGAAACGGGCATGCGGAAAGATTGATGTCGTCATGCCGCAATGGTTCCGGGTGGACGACTTCGCGGGGGGAACAAGGCCATATGAAGAATCCGCCGCGCATCAGGATCTGATCCGCGAAACCCTGGCCGGGGATTTTGCGTCGACGAAGGTCTTTCCGGTCGTTGACCTGACCGAGGCGGCCTGGCCGCCATCCGGCGGCGCGGTCGATTTCGCCCGTCTGGCGCAGGACATTGCCGGCCTGGCCGCGCAAGAGGGTTATCCCGGGATTTGCGTGAATCCCGGCGAGGTTCCCGAGGCGTTCCAGCCCGGTTTCATCGGATTCCTGGATGCCCTGGACCGGTCCCTGACAGCGACCGGTCGCACCAGTTGCGTCATTGTCAGTGACTGGTCGGGTCTTCTGGATCAAGAGGGGCTGGACCGGACGGTCGACCGCTTTGTCTGGGCCGGTTTCGAACTGCCGTGGATCGGGTCGGCGCCAGGTCCGCTTTCGCCGCAATCGGGCTTCGAGGCGAAGCTGCGCGATGTGATCGCGACGATCGGCCGCGAAAAGCTGGTCGTCGGCCTTGGCAGCTACGCCTATGACTGGGCCTCGGACAGTGCGTTGCCCACGCAGATCGGTTTTTCCGAGGCGCTGCGCCGTGCCTCCCGGTTCGATGGCCGGGTGACGCTGGCCGAAGGGGCGTTGAATACCCGGATCGAATATACCGATCCCGCCGGCACGCGGCACGAGATCTGGGTGCTCGACGCGGTGTCGCTCTATGATCACATGACGGTGCTGAAGAAACTGGATATGCCGGCTGTCGCCGTCTGGGGGCTGGGCACCGAGGATCCGACGATCTGGCGGGTTCTCGGCAAACCGTTGCCGGACCCGGAAACGGCGGCGGCAGAGCTGGCCCCCATCCGGCTGACCGATTATGTCGGATATGAGGGCGCGGGATCGTTTCACCGCCTGATCCGCAACGCCAGCCCGGGGCTTCGGATGCTGGAGGCGGATCTTCAAACCGGGCTTCTTGTCGAACAGGACTATCGCCCGATCCCGGCACCTTTCACGATCGAAAGATTCGGCCGCACCCCCCCCGATGCGGTCGCGCTGACCTTCGACGATGGTCCGGATCGTCGCAACACACCGGAAATACTCGATATTCTGAAGGAAAAGAACGCCCCGGCGGCATTTTTCGCGGTCGGCCGGGGGATGATGCGATCGCCGAACCTGGTGCGCCGGATGGTGGAGGAGGGGCACGAGGTGGGGGGGCACACCTTCTTTCACCCCCGGATGAACCAGATCGGCGACGTTCGGATCCGGCTGGAGCTGAACGCTTTTCAACGGCTTCTGTCCAGCATCACCGGGCATGAAACGCTGCTGTTCCGCGTGCCTTATGCAAGCGGCGAAGGGCCGTTGGTCGGTGCCGAGGTTCGCCCCGTCCGGGTGGTCAACGAACTTGGATATATCGTCGCCGGCAGTGAAATCATTCCGCCGGATTGGGAAAAGCTGTCCGCGCAGCAGATCGTCGATCATGTCCGCAACCGGCTGGACCAGGCCGGCGGGAATGTCATCATGCTGCATGACGGGGGCGGCGATCGGACCGCCACGATCGAGGCCCTGCCGGCGCTGATCGACATGCTGCGCCAGTCGGGTTATCGCATCGTTCCGCTGGCAACGCTGCTGGGCGTCGATCGCGACACCCTGATGCCGCCAAGCCAGGGGTTGCGCCCGATCATGGACAGGCTCTCCTTCGTGATCTTCGCTTCGGCGGCGGACTGGATGGCCGGGATTTTCTGGGTGGTCATCGTCCTGGGGGCCGTCCGCTCTGTCTGGATGCTGGTGATGGCGCATCTGCGCGGGCGCCGCCCGCTGCCCGCCGAGGATCATTTCCCGTCGGTCGTCGTCGTCATTCCCGCCTATAACGAAGAAAACGTCATTCTGCATTGCATCGAAACGGTGCTTGCCTCGGACTATCCCGATCTGAGCGTGATCGTCATCGACGACGGGTCCAGCGATCACACCTATGACCGCGTGCAGGAGATCTATCGCGGCGATCCGCGCCTGAATGTCTTCACCGAGCCGAACCAGGGAAAATGGATGGCCCTGGACACGGCCTACGGGATGATCGACGCGGAAATCGTGGTGGCGATCGACGCCGACACGCTGTTGCGGCCCGACGCGATCCGCAAGCTGGTTCAGCCCTTTGCGGATCCCGGCGTCGGGGCCGTGGCCGGGAATGTCAGGGTGGGCAATCGCGGCCGGATCCTGACCCGGCTTCAGGCGCTGGAATACACCGTCGCCCAGAACATCGACCGGCGCGCGATGGAATTGTTCAACAGCATGATGGTGGTGCCGGGCGCCATCGGGGCCTGGCGCGCCGACGCGGTGCGGGCGGCCGGGTTGTATACCAACGACACGGTGACCGAGGATGCGGATCTGACCGTTGCCGTGATCCGCGCCGGATACAGCGTGCGCTTCGTGGAACAGGCCGAGGCCGTTACAGAAGTTCCCGAAACCATGCGCGCGCTGATGCGCCAGCGCCTGCGCTGGACCTTCGGGATGATGCAGGCGGGCTGGAAGCATCGCCGCGCGACCCTGCCCGAGAAACGGGCGGTCGGGTTTCTGGCGCTGCCGGACCTGCTGATTTTCGGCGTGTTCTTTTCCCTGCTCGCGCCGGTGGCGGACCTGATGTTCCTGGCCGCGGTGTTCGACTACGCGCTGGACACGCTGCTGGCGCGGCCGGTCGCGGCGCGGCAGGACACGACCCTTCTTGTCCTGGGCTATCTGATGTTGCCGGCGCTGGACGTGGTGACGGCGCTGGCGGCGCTGCGCTTTCAGAAGGACGAAAGCCTGGGGCTGGTGCTGCTCATCCCGATCCAGCGGTTCTTCTATCGCCAGCTGCTTTACATCACGGCCTATCGGGCGGTCTGGCGCGCGCTTAGCGGACAGCTGGCCGCATGGGGCAAGCTGGTCAGGCTGGGAACCGTGCGCCTGAGCCGAAGCTGAGAGCGAACGGGCCCGGCCGGGCCCGTCCATGACCACGAAACCGGGCCGGCCGGACGCTTATCCGGCGTTGCAATGGCTTTCGACCACGTCACCGGCCAGCACCGGATAATCGGGGGCAGGGTGAATGACGATCGGCTGCACCGCGGTGATTTCCCGGGCGCAACTTGTGGTGATACGGGAATTCGCCTCGCTGCCACCGATATAGAGGTCCAGCCAGGGAAGCCCGTTATATCCGCTGTGGCAGGGGCCATCCTGCGGATTGCTCCCGTCGCCGCAGACATCCTCGACGATGGCGTATTTCTTCAACCGCTCGATATAGAACCGGGTGCCCGGCGGATAATCCAGGGTCTGGCGCCCGCCCTCGATGACATGGCCCACGGCGATGGTCACCGGATCGTCGAAGGTTCCGGTTCCGCCCGCCTTGCGGTGGACCACCGGCTTGGATATCGCGGCCGATCCCGGCGGCGTGTTGTCCCAGTAGCTGTAGCCGGTCAGATAGACCGTCATCCGGCGCTCGCGCGGGCCGTCGGCATCGGCCGGCGCGGAACTGGTCGACAAGGCCCCCGAAAGCGCCGTGTCGGCCCGGCTGACCGTGCTGCCCTGGTCGAGACATGCCGAAAGTGATGTGATTGCTGCGAATGCTGCAAGCAGCCTTCCCCCGATCCTTGCCATTTCCGCCTCCTGGCTGTTTATCGCCATTACGTTCCGAAAAGTTTCCAGTTGGCTATTTGGATCCCCGCGGCGTGACAATTGCGTGGCCGGATCGTGGCAAAATCTGGCCGGAACCTGCCGATAATCCGATGCCATCGGCAAAATCGCGCCAATGCCGGTGACGAACTGCGCCCGCTGCGATGCGCATCCTGCCCCGCTGCGTTGCGTTCGCGCGCCTGTTTTTCGTGGCGCGGGCCATGGTATCGCGGGCGTGGATTGGCTAACACCTTAACCGAACCCGCGCAGTCAGCCGGTCATGCGGCCGGAGGACCGCGACAATCGAAAAGGGATTGCCATGTTGCGAAGCACGCTGGCCGATCGTGTCGCGGGGGGGCTGATCGTTGCCATCTCGCTGAGCGTGATCGCCCGCGAATGGGGGCTGGGCAGCTGGGTCGCATCGGTCGCGCCGGTGCTGACCGTGGCGTTACTTGCCCTGTTCGCGGTCCAGGTCGGCCCGTCGCGCCTGGCATTCATTCTGGTCGGGCTGGTGCTGACCGGTGTCAGCCTGTTGTACGATCCCGACTGGTCCGGGGTGATCGGGCGCGGCCTGGCCTCGGCCGCCTTCATCGCCGCCTTCTTCGCGGCCCTGGGCACGTTGCGCAACGCCGCCGACAGTGCCCCGTCGATCCGCGCCTGCGGCCGGTTCCTGTCGCAACAGCCGCCGGGGCGGCGGTATATCGCGCTGACCGTCGGCGGGCAGTTGTTCGCGCTGCTGTTGAATTACGGCGCCATCGTCCTGCTTGGCAGCCTGGCGACGGCCAATGCGGCGGATGAGCCGGATGCCGAGATCCGCGCGCATCGCACGCGGCGCATGCTTCTGGCGATCCAGCGCGGTTTCCTGTCGACCTTGCCATGGTCGCCGCTTTCATTCGCGGTGGCGATCTCGACGGCGCTGATCCCGGGCACGTCCTGGGCGGGGACTTTGCTGCCCTGCATGACCACGGGGGCGATCCTTGTCGGCCTTGGCTGGGCGCTGGATACGATCTTCAAGCCCCGGCTTGCGCGACGCCCGTCGACACGGGCCGCCCCCGAGGGCAACTGGGGCCTGATGCTTCCGCTTTTCGTGCTGCTGGGCATCCTGGTATCCGCGGTTCTGATCCTGAGCGCGATCACCGATATCCGGATCGTCGGGCTGGTCATCGTCATCGTCCCGGTGATCTCGATGGTATGGATCGGCCTGCAGACCGGGCCGGGCCCGGCGGTGCTGCGTATCGCGCGGCGCGTGCGCGGCTATGTGGGCGAGGAACTGCCGGCCTATCGCGGCGAAATCACCTTGCTGATGATGGCCGGCTATATCGGCACGGTGGGCGCGCATCTTCTGGTTCCGGTGGTGGCGGCAAGCGGCCTGGATCTGGCGGCGCTGCCCGCCTGGACGATCCTGGTGGCACTCGTCTGGATCATTCCGCTGGCCGGACAACTCGGCATGAACCCGATCCTTGCGGTTTCCCTGCTGGCGCCGTTGTTGCCAAGCGCGGCCGAGATGGGGGTCTCGCCCACCGCGATCATCGTGGCGATCACCGCCGGCTGGGCGATGAGCGGGGCCACCTCGCCCTATACCGCGACCACGCTGATGATCGGATCCTTTGCCGGAATCAGCGCGGGGCAGGTCGGACGGCGCTGGAATGGCGGGTTCGCCCTGCTTGCCGGGGTGGCATTGTCGATCTGGGTCGCGCTGTTCGCCACGATGTCCTGACGAGCGCCGGCGATCACCGATAGGTCCGCGCGGACATCGGCGTGGCCTCGATCCGGGCCAGCAAACCGTCGAGCATCGCGCGTTCGGCCCGGTTCAGCACCGCCCGCGGGTTCCATACCACATGCACGTCGATCGCCGGCATCTGCTCATAGGGCGGCAATTGCCAAAGCCCGCCATCGGCCACGTCGCGGGCGGCGACATGGACCGGCAGGGGGCCGATGCCCAGCCCGGCGATGATCATCCGGCGCACTTCCTCCAGGTTGCTCGACGTGCCGACGATCCGCTCGGCCAGGTCGGCCTCGGCCCGCATCAGCGTCACCGGTTTCAGCACGTCCTGAAGCCGGTCGGTCGCGAAGCTGACCGCGGCATGTCCGGCCAGATCGGCCAATGCCAGATCCCGCCGGCCGAACAGCGGATGCGGCGGGCCGCAGAACAGGCCGAAGAATTCGCGGTAGAGCCGGCTGTATTCCAGCCGCGGGTTGCGCTTGCCCACCAGGCAGATGGCGAAGGATGCGCGCCGCGCCGTGACCTCGGCAATCGCATCGGCACTGGAATAGGCGTCGATCGAAAGCGTTGCGCGCGGATGCGCGGCGTGAAAGGCGGCCAGCATCTCGTCGAAGAGCGGGCAGACGACATGGCTGGCCACCGCGATGCGCACATGGCCGCTGATCTCGTCGGTCATCTCGCGCATCAGCGTGGACAGGCGCAGGATCGCGCCCTGGATATCCACGGCCTCGCGATACAGCACCTCGCCCGCGTCGGTCAGGCGGAAATGCCCCGGCGCGCGATCGATCAACCGCTTGCCGATCCGTTGTTCCAGCCGCTTCAGCGCGGTCGAGACCGAGGGCTGCTTGAGCCGCAGCCGGTCGGCCGCGTCGGTGACCGAGCGGGACCGGGCCAGCACGATGAAGGTGCGCAGAAGGTTCCAGTCCATCTCGCGCACGATGCGGTCGGGAGAAAAGAACTCGTCGGAGCCATCCATAGATTTCACCAATTGTCAGAATATCAATTATCTATTTGATATATGGCGCCGCGCCGATGCAAGCTTTTCATGAACGATCCGCCACAAGGAACGGCCATGTCCGTCGAGGCCCGCGAAGCCCGCCAGCCCTGGATTCTGTTGTCGCCCGCGCTGAGCGCGGTCGGCCTTTTGCTGTTCGTGCCGCTGGGGTTCATCCTGGTCTATTCCTTCTGGCTGCGCACGGCGTCGGGTGCGGATCAGGTCGGGTTCTATCTGGACAACTGGCGCGCGGCGCTGAGCGATCCGTTCTATCGTGACATCCTGCTGAACACCCTCAAGATCGCCGCGATCACCACGGGGATCTGTGCGCTGATGGGCTATCCGGCCGCCTATTTCATCGCGCGCGCCCGTGGCAACAAGGCGATTTTGCTGTTGCTGCTGATGCTGCCCTTCTGGATCAGCTATATCATCCGCACGATGAGCTGGATCAACATCCTCGGCGTGTCCGGCGCGCTGAACTCGGCGATGCTCTGGCTGGGGATCGTCGATACCCCGGTCCAGATGCTTTACAACGAGCCCAGCGTGATCCTCGGGCTGGTGCATTTCCTGCTGCCTTTCATGATCCTGAATGTCTTCGTCAGCCTGGAAGGGATCGACACCAACCTGGAGGCCGCGGCCAATTCGCTGGGCGCCACCCGCTGGCAGTCCTTCGTGCAGGTCACGCTGCCCCTGTCCCTGCCGGGCCTGGCGGCGGGCGGCCTGTTGTGCTTCGTGCTGGGGGCCGGCACCTATATCACGCCGATGGTCCTGGGCGGGCCCAGCAACGCGATGTTCGCCAACCTGGTCTACGAGGCAATCATCACCCAGCTGAACTGGCCTCTGGGCAGCGCGCTGTCGCTGATGCTGCTGGCGGTGCTGGGCGCGCTGGTGCTGATTTACAACCGCTATCTGGGCATGGCGCAGCTGATGAAAGGATTGGGGTGATGGGCGGCGGCCTCGGGTGGCAGCTTGTCCGCGGCTGGGCCATGCTGGTATATGCCTTCATGTTCCTGCCGGTCGCGGTGGTGGTCCTGCTCAGCTTCAACGCATCCGAGTTCGGCGCCTTCCCGATGAGCGGGTTTTCCCTGCGCTGGTTCGTCGAACTGGCCAATAACGAAGCGATCCTGCGCGCCTTTCGCACCTCGATCATCCTGGGGCTTCTGACCGCCGCGATTTCCACCACGCTGGGGGTGCTGGCCAGCCTGGCGCTGGTGCGCTACCGGGTGCCCGCGGCGAACATGATCTCGACCCTGCTGATCGCGCCGATCCTGGTGCCCGAGGTGGTGCTGGCCGTGGCGCTGTTGCTGTTCCTGAATTTCCTGAACATCAACAAGAGCTTTACCCTGCTTCTGATGGGGCATGTGATTTTCACCCTTCCCTTCGTGATCCTGGTCGTGCAGGCGCGGCTGGTCAGCATCCGGCGCGACGTGGAAGAGGCCGCGATGAGCCTGGGCGCAAACCCGGTGCAGACCTTTTTCCAGGTGACGCTGCCGCTGATGCTGCCCGCGGTGCTGGCCGGCGCGCTGTTCGCCTTCACCATCAGTTTCGACGACATCACCGGCACGCTGTTCTGGAAGCCCGGCGGCGTCGAAACCGTGCCGACGCAGATCTTCGCGATGCTGCGCAACTCGATCTCGCCCGAGATCAATGCCCTGGGCACCGTGATGATCCTGCTGACCGTCGGCCTGCCATTGCTGGGGCTCGCGCTGGCGCGGCAGCTTTCGAAAAAGCGCGGCGGATAGAACCGCGCCAAATCCAACCACCGACCGACAAGGAGATGACCAGATGAAGAAGATGGACAACACCACGCGATACGAGCGGCTGCGCGAACGCTACATGAATGGCGATCTCGACCGGCGCGGGTTCCTGGGGCTGATCGGCGCCGCCGGGCTGGCCTATGGGGTGCAGACGCCCTTTGCCCGATACGCCAATGCCCAGAATGTCAGCCAGGTCCGGTTCGACGGCTGGGGCGGCGTGGTGTCAGAGGCGTTTCGCAAATACGCCTTCGACCCCTATACCAAGAAAACCGGGATCGAAGTGGTCGATGGCACCTTCGGCGGCGGCGACCAGTATCTGAGCCGGGTCAAGGCCGGCCAGCCGGGCGAATACAACATCGCGCATCTGTCCGGCGTGTTCGACTATGCGCGATACACCGGGCTGGGCCTGAACTCGGAGCTGAACGAGGCCAATATTCCCAACCTCCAGTTCGTCATTCCCAAGCTGATCGAGCCCTATCGCAAGATCTCGAACGGCACCCTGTCCTGCGTGCCCTATGACTATGGCACGACCGGGCTGGCCTATAATCGCAAATACATCTCGGACGACGAGGTTAAGGAAAAGGGCGCGAACATCCTGCTCGACGCGGCCTACAAGGACAAGATCGCCGGCTGGTCCGACTGGCGCACGCGCATGTGGTATGCCGCGCTTCAGACAAACCAGGATCCCAACAACGCCACCGATGTCGAGGCGTGCTGGGACGCCGTGCGCCAGCACCGCGATCTTCTGCTGAAATACTGGACCTCGGGCGCCGAGTTGATGAGCCTTCTGGCCAATGAAGAGATCTATGTCACCGAAGGCTGGTCGGGGCGCATCTACGCGCTGCAAGAACAGGGTCACGACATCGGCTACATGGATCCGCCGAACGGCTTTGGCTGGCAGGAATGCCTGTTCGTTCTCAAGGGCAGCCCGATGGAAGCCTGCGAAGAGCTTCTCAACTTCATGCTGGCGCCGGAAACCTCGATCGCGGTGGCCGAAGGGCAGAACTATCCGCCCGCGCTGGACCCGCAGAAGGTCGATCTGGGCGACAAGATCCCGACATTGCCCGCCTTCGATCCGACCGGCAAGCTGAGCGGCCTGACCTTCGCCGATCCGGATTACTGGAACGGGCATGAACAGGAATGGTCGCAGACCATGGGCCGCGTGCAAAAGGGCTATTGAGCCTGTGAACCGCGCGCGCCCCGGCCCGGCCGCCGGGGCGCGGCATATCGACATTTCCCCGAAAAGGCCCAGGTCATGAGCTCTGTCAAGCTGACCAATATCGTCAAGCGCTTCGGCACCTTCACCGCGGTGCATCGCACCTCGCTGGAGATCCCCGAAGGGGCGTTCGTCACGCTGCTGGGGCCCTCGGGCTGCGGCAAGACCACGACGTTGCGGATGATCGCGGGGTTGCTGGACCCCAGCGAGGGCGAGATCGGGATCGGCGGCAAGCGGATGAACGACGTTCCGATCCACAAGCGCAACCTTGGCCTGGTGTTCCAGAACTACGCCCTGTTCCCGCACAAGACCGTGGCCGAGAATGTCGCCTTCGGGCTGAAATACCGCGATGTTTCCAAGGCCGATATCGCCCGCCGGGTGAATGACGCGCTGGACCTGGTCCAGTTGCCGCAGGTCGGCGACCGCTATCCCAAGGCGCTGTCGGGCGGACAGCAGCAGCGCATCGCGCTGGCCCGGGCCATCGTGATCGAGCCAGACGTGCTCTTGCTGGATGAACCGCTCTCGGCGCTCGACGCCAATCTGCGCGAGGATATGCGCGTCGAGTTGAAGCGCATCCAGGACCGGATCGGCGTAACCACGGTTTTCGTTACCCATGACCAGTCCGAGGCGCTGGCCATGTCCGACCAGATCGTGGTGATGAGCGATGGCCGGGTCGAGCAGGTGGGCCCGCCCGAAGAGGTCTACAACACGCCCGCCAGCGAATTCGTCGCCAATTTCCTGGGCGCCTCGAATATCCTGTCGGCCCGCTGCACCGAACGCACCGGCGATTCCGTCGTGCTGGAGGTGCCTTTGTTCGGCCGGCTCGCGATCCCGGTGGCCAAGGCCCCGAACCTGACGCGGGAAGGCCCGGCGAAACTGGTGCTGCGGGCCGAGAAACTGCATGTCGCCCCGCGCGGGCGTCCGGCCGATGGCGTGGTCAGTATCGACGCAACGATCGAGACGGTCGATTACCAGGGCCAGGCGGTGCGGTATTTCCTGCGCGTCGGCGATACCCAGCTTCAGGCGATCAACATGATCGACGAACGCCCCTTCGCGGAAGGGGCGGAGATCGCCCTGCATGTGCGCCCGCAGGATTGCGCGGCGCTGCCGGAGGGGTGAGATGAACATCAGCAACACGCCAAGCCATCTTTTCTATCAGGGCCGCGGCCGCAAGCCGGTGCTGGACCAGGCGCGCGGGGTCTATATGTGGGACGTGGACGGCAAGCGCTATCTCGACGGGTCGTCCGGCGCGATGGTGTGCAATATCGGCCATTCGAACGAGAACGTGCTGGCCGCGATGCACCGGCAGATGGAGAAATCGACCTTCGGTTACCGGTTGCATTTCGAAACCGAGGCGTCCGAGAAACTGGCCGCCCGGACGGCCGCGCTGGCCCCTCCGGGGCTGGATCGCGTGTTCTTCGTCTCGGGCGGGTCCGAGGCGGTGGAAAGCGCGCTCAAGCTGGCCCGGCAATATGCGCTGGCCGTGGGGCAGGGGCAGCGCTGGAAGATCGTCAGCCGCGCGCCCTCTTATCACGGGTGCACCCTGGGCGCCCTGGCGGTGACCAGCTATTCCCCGCTGACCGCGCCCTTCGATCCGATGATGCGGCCGATGCCCAAGGTGCCCGCGCCGCGCGCCTATCTCGACGGGCTTGACCCCGAGGATGAGGCGACAGGCCGCCATTATGCCGACATGCTGGAGGCGCGGATCATCGAGGAGGGACCCGAGACCGTGCTGGCCTTTCTTGTCGAACCGGTCGGCGGGGCCTCGACCGGGGCGCTGGTGCCGCCCGCGGGTTACATGGAACGGGTGCAGCAGATCTGCCGCGATCATGGCGTGTTGCTGATCCTGGACGAGGTGATGACCGGCGCCGGCCGCACCGGCCGCTTCCTGGCTGCCGAGCATTGGGACCTGTCGCCGGACATCATCGTGATGTCCAAGGGGTTCGCCGCCGGCTACATGCCCCTGGGCGCGATGGTGGCGCATGAACGCCTGGTCGAACCGGTGCTGGACGCGGGCGGATTTGCCCACGGCTTTACCTATGCGGGAAATCCGCTGGCCTGTGCCGCGGGCCTGGCCGTGATCGAAGAGATCGAGCGTCAGGGCCTGGTCGCCAATTCGGCCCGGATGGGCCGGGCGCTGAAGGCCCGGCTGACCGACCTCATGGCGCGCTATCCGATCATCGGCGACGTGCGCGGAATCGGCCTGTTGCAGGCGTTCGAGTTCATGGCCGATCCCGCGACCGGGACGCCCCTGCCGAAAGAGCTTCGGGCGTTCGAACGATTCGTTCAGATCGCCTATGAAGAAGGGCTCATCGTCTATTCCCGCCGGACCCGCGGCGGCCTTTCGGGCGATCACATCATGGTCTGCCCGCCGATGATCGCGACCGAGACCCATCTCGACGAGATCGGCGAAATGCTGGCGCGCGCACTCGATCGGTTCATGGTCGAGATCCGCCCGGCCCTGAGCAGGATCGCCTGAGCGACAGACCCGGAGGAAACGTGTCCAGGACAATCATCACATGCGCGGTCACCGGCTCGATCCACACGCCGTCGATGTCGCCGCATCTGCCGATCACGGCCGACGAGATCGCCGCGCAATCGCTTGCCGCGGCCGAGGCCGGCGCCGCGATCCTGCATCTTCACGCCCGCGACCCCGACGACGGCCGCCCGTCATCCGATCCCGCGCATTTCATGGCCTTCCTGCCGCGGATCAAGCAGGCCAGCGACGCGGTGCTGAATCTCACCACCGGCGGCAGTGCGGTGATGACGCTGGAAGAACGGCTGGCCGCGCCGAAACGCGCCGCACCGGAAATGTGTTCGCTCAACATGGGGTCGATGAATTTCGCCATGTATCCGGCGGCCGAGCGCATTTCCGAATGGAGGCACGATTGGGAAAAGCCGTTCCTGGAAAATTCCGACGACCTGGTGTTCAAGAACACCCCGCGCGATATCGCCCGCATCCTGACCGAGATGGGACAGGAACGCGGGGCGCGCTTCGAGTTCGAATGCTATGACGTCGGCCACCTCTACATGCTGCGTCATTTCATGGACCGGGGCCTGGTCGAGGCGCCGCTTTTCATCCAGTTCGTTTTCGGCGTCCTGGGCGGGATCGGCCCGGATCCTGAAAACCTGACGCATATGAAAGGCATCGCCGACAAGTTGTTCGGTGCGGATTACGCCTTTTCGGTTCTGGCGGCAGGGCGCCACCAGATGCCGCTGGTCACCATGGCGGCAGCCATGGGCGGGCATGTGCGTGTCGGCCTGGAGGACAGCCTGATGATCGCGCGCGGACGACTGGCCGAAACCAACGCCCAGCAGGTGGCCAAGATCCGCCGCATCGTCGAGGAGCTGGGCCATGCGGTTGCAACCCCGGCCGAGGCGCGGCAGATGCTTGGCCTCAAGGGCGGCGACAGGACGGCGATCTGAAAGATGGACGTGGTGACGATCCGCAAGGCGACCAGGCCCGACGCGGCCCGGCTCGACACGGCGCTGCGGCATCTGGCGCAGACGCTGGGCGATCCCTACAACACGGATCTGGACGGGCTCACCGAGGCCGGGTTCGGCGCAAGCCCGTCCTTTGCCGCGGTTCTGGCGCTGGACGAACAGGATGCCATCGTCGGGCTGGCGATGTTCTCGCCCGTGTTCTCGACCGTCAAGGGCGGGCGGGGCGTCTATGTGTCCGACCTCTGGGTCGCACCGCAGATGCGCGGGCGCGGGCTGGGGCCGCGGCTGATCGCCGGCGTGGCGGCGGCTGACGGCGGGCCGGGGTTCATCAAGCTCGCGGTCTATGACAGCAGCCCCGGCGCGCGCCGCTTCTATGACCGGATGGGGTTCGTCCCGATGGCGGGCGAAACGATCATGATATTGAACGAAACCGGGCTGGACGCCCTGAAAGGACTGACATGAAAGCCGTTTTCGACGCCCGCCAGTGGCGCCACGACCCCAGGAATTTCATGGCGAACGGGGTGCTTCTGCCCAATCCCGAGCAACCGGCGCGGATCGACCGGCTGAAAGCGGGGGCCGAGGCCGCAGGTTGTGTATTCGCCGAACCCGCCGATGCCGGGCCGGGGCCGATCGCGGCGATCCATACCGCGGAATACCTGAGCTTTCTGGAAAACATCCATACCCGCTGGCGCCGGATCGACGGGGCAGGGCAAGAGGTGATCCCCAACATCCATCCGGCCAATCGCAGCGACAGCTATCCCAGGTCGGCGGTCGGCCAGGCCGGCTATCACCAGGCCGACACCGCCTGTCCGATTGCCGAAGGCACATGGGAGGCGGCCTATTGGTCTGCGCAAACGGCGCTGAGCGGGGCGGACCTGCTGCTGGGCGGCGAACGTGGCGTCTATGCGCTGTCGCGCCCGCCGGGGCACCATGCCTTCGGCGACCTGGCGGGGGGGTTCTGTTTTCTCAACAACGCGGGAATCGCCGCCGAACGGATCCGCGCCGCCGGGTTGCGCCCGGCGATCCTGGATGTCGACGTGCACCACGGTAACGGAACGCAGGGCATCTTTCATGACAGGTCGGATGTGCTGACCGTGTCGCTTCATGCCGATCCGGTGCGCTTCTATCCGTTCTTCTGGGGGCATGCGCAGGAACGCGGGCAGGGGGCCGGGCTGGGCTATAACCTGAACATTCCGCTGCCGCGCGGCACCGGCGATGACGACTACCTGACCGCGCTGGAGGGGGCGCTGGCGCGGATCCGCAGCTTCGGGGCCGACGCCGTGGTGGTCGCATTGGGGCTCGATACCTTCATCGACGACCCGTTCAAGGGGTTCGCCGTCACCACGCCCGGTTTCGCGCGCATCGGTGCGGCCATCGCCGGGCTGGGCCTGCCGACATTGTTCGTGCAGGAAGGCGGATACCTGTGCGACGCGCTGGCCGATAACCTGACCAGCGCGCTGAGCGGCTTTCGCGACCTATCAGGGTGACAGCACCCCGAACCGCCGCAATCCGGGGTCGCGCCGGTAAGCGCGGGGATCAGGCGCGGTTCGGGGCGTGCCGGATCGCGTTCAGCGGAACCGTGCCATCGCGTTCTGGAAGGCTTTCCCGAGATCATCCCAGGCCTTGTCGAGGCCGGCCTTCATTTCATGCCAGGCGTCGCCGCTGGCCGCCTGCATTTCCTTCATCTTCTTCTCGGCCTCGTCGCGCTGCGCGCGAATCTCTTCGATCTGCTTCTGATACCCGACCTTTGCATCGGCCTCGGCTTCGTCCGCCTTCGCCTTCAGCTTTTCGATCTCGGCGTTCCACTGGTCGAGACGTGCTTTCGCCTTTTCAATGTATTCGCTCTTGTCGACCATTTTCCGACTCCTCCGGTTTCAATCACTCTTCAAATATCTCTGGTCGAGACTAGCCGAATACAAGGGTCTTGGCAAAACCGCAGATTGGTTAGCGTGCGTCGGCGGCGCCAACCTGCCGGAATCGGCTTGGCAGCCGGGATTGTCGGCGGCATCATCGCCCCCGTGAATGAAATGCCCGGGCCGGGAAAGCGGCGGCCAACGGGCCCGGATGGAAAAATGGACGACATGGAAAAATTCGACGGGCTGGCGGTGGGGTTCGACCTGCCCGCCCTGCCGGGGATGAACGTTGCGCAGGTCCAGACCCCGTGCCTTTTGCTGGATCTTGACGCGCTGGAACGCAATATCCGCAGGATGGGACGCCTTGCGCAGCGCATGGGCGTGCGTCTGCGCACGCATGGCAAGATGCACAAGTCGGTGGATGTGCAGTGGTTGCAACAGGATATCGGCGGTGCCTGCGGTGTGTGTTGTCAGAAGGTCAGCGAGGCCGAAGTTTTCGCACGCGGGGGTATCACCGATATCCTGATCTCCAACGAGGTGCGCGACCCGGTCATGCTGGCGCGGCTTGCGCAACTGCCCCGGCTGGGCGCACGGATCATCGTCTGTGTCGATGACCTTGAAAACGTGGCCACGCTTTCGGCGGCGGCCACTACCCACGCGACGCAGATCGAATGCCTGGTCGAGGTCGATTGCGGGGGCGGCCGCTGCGGCGTCGGCACGACAGCGGACGTGGTTACGATCGCCCGCGCCATCGATGCGGCGCCGGGGCTGAAATTCGCCGGCGTTCAGGCCTATCAGGGGGCGATGCAGCACCTGGAACTTTTCGAAGCGCGCCGCGAGAAGGCAGAGATCGCCATTGCGATCGCGCGCGACGCGGTCAGCGCGCTTGCGGCCGCAGGCCTGGAATGCGACATCGTTGGCGGGGGCGGCACCGGCAGCTTCGAATTCGAAGGATCGTCCGGTGTCTTCAACGAGCTGCAATGCGGCTCTTACGCGTTCATGGATGCCGATTACGGGCGCGTGCGCAACCGCGAAGGTCTCCGCCTCGACCAGGGCGAATGGGAAAACGCGCTGTTCATCCTGACCGGCATCATGTCGCATGTGAAGCCCGACCGGGCGATCTGCGATGCCGGGCTGAAGGTGCAGTCGGTCGATAGCGGCCTTCCGGCGATTTTCGGGCGCGAGGATATCGAATTTCTCAAATGCGCCGACGAACATGGCGTGATTTCCGATCCCGGCGGCGTGCTGGCGGTGGGTGACAAGCTCCGGCTGGTGCCCGGGCATTGCGACCCCACCTGCAACCTGCACGAGTGGTATGTCTGCCTGCGCGGCGACACCGTCGAAACCCTGTGGCCGGTTTCCGCGCGCGGAAAGGCCTTCTGATCCCGGTGCCGGGGCCTCGGTGGCACGGGGTCGTGCGCCGGGGCCAGACAAGAAACGAGTCTGCCGCTTTCGCCGGGCCGGACCGCGCGATCTTTCGACCGCGGGGCCCGGTTGCCGATCATGCAGGGCGGTTCACGCCGCTTGCGCCGGGCGCGCGGCCGCGTGCCAGCCGCGGCCGGGGCGCCACCGGGCCTTGATGCGGCCCTCTTCCAGCGCGAAGAGATGCAGCCAGCCATTGTCGAACAATGCGCGCACATCGTCGTGGCGGGCCAGCGCCCCGGAGATTTCCTGCTGCGGGGCCTCGATCAGCACCGACAGGCGCAGCGGCTCATGGGCAAGGCGCGCGCCGTCATGCACCGTCTGCCAGGGCAGGCCCGGGCGCAGGATGCCGCCATTGCCCTGAACCACGCCGATACCGCCGGTGACGTTGTGGATCAGCTTGTTGCCGCCGCCGAAAACCGCCGGGGCCACAGTCGAGCCGTAATATTGCAGGCTGATCCAGCTTGCGACCACGACCGGCGCGGTCAGGATCATCTCTAGCGTGGCAAAATCTTCATCCGCCCGCCAGTCGTAGCTGTGCAGGAAGGTGCGGCCGCCGAAGTCGCGCCCGGCCGTCATGTCGCGCGGCGCCGCAATGAACGCGGCGCAGCCCGCCAGCCCCCATTCGGGGCGCAGCTCGGCCCAATCGGTCGCGCGCGCCGCAACCGTGGCCGCACTTGCCCCCGGCAGGCCCGATGCCCGCTCGGCCCGGGCTGCCAGGCCCGCCTGCGCAAGCCAGGCGCGTGCCTTCGCCAGATCCGCGGCATGTTCCTCCGCGCCCGCGTCCGGCCAGAGCGTGACGACATCGCGCGTGGTGTCGTGCAGCCCCGCCACGAAAAGCGTGTCCGCGGGCAGATCTATTCCATATGCGGGCAGGCCCGCCCGTGTCTCGGGGTCGTTGAGCAGCCCCGCAAGCAGCCGCGATGAAACCGCGCCCGAATGCCCGCCGCAGGCGCCGCAATGATAGGCGCTCTCATGGGGGTTGTTGGTCATGCGCGCGCCGTGCCCGACGAGAAGCACCAGCCGGGCGTGGCCGGCGGTCAGGCTCATGGCGTGCAGCACCGCGGCGGCGGTGGCGGCCTTGGCCTCGGCCGGCATGTCGCCGTCGATCCGCGGGGCCGGTTCTGTCTCGGGTGCGCCTTTCGCAAGGCCCAGAGCATCGCGGACGAGTTTAGCGCCATAGAACGGGCCGGCCGCCTCGACAAAGGCGAAAGAGGAAACGGCGGCCTGCCGGAACCGGCCCCAGGCCCGGGCGGCACGGGCCCGGATGCGCGCCGCGATCTCGGCCTGCGGGTCGGTCGAGGCGCAAGAGCGGAGGCCGGGCTTCAGCAGCGCCGGAAGATGCGCCTGCTCGATGTCCGAGGCGAAGGGGCGGTGCGCGACGGGCAGGCCGAAGAACCCGGCGAACCCCAGCGTGGCGATGCCGGGGTCGACATTTTCCAGCGCCCTGCGGAACACTTCGGAGCGTACATCGATGCAGAAGGTCGCCTGAAGGGGCGGCCGTGCGGCGGGCCCGGTCGCCGGGCCGGTCAGCGCCGCGGTCATGCGCCGTTGATGGGCATGCTCGGCAGCGTCCTGCAGGATGGTGTCGAGCACCTGGTCGGGGGTGGGGGCGACCGGTTCGGCATGGGCCGCGCAGGTCTGCGCCCAATCCTCCGCGACCGACGGGGCATGAGCCAGAAGCGCCTCTTCCCAGATCAGCCGGATTGCCAGCAGGTCGGTGATCGTGGCATCCACGTCGCCCTCCAGCTCGGCCGTCCAGAGCAGCCAGCGCGCATGCTGTGCCCAGCCGCCGAGATCCATCAGCAACCGGTGGAAACAGGTCTCGGCCGCATCGCCGGTGATCCCCAGCCGTTCGCTTGCGCGCAGGATGGCGCGCTCGGCCGTGTCGGGGGCCGCGGCGACATGGGCGCAGAACCCCGGGAGCCCCGCGATTTCCGGGGTCAGGTCGTTACTTGCCCAGTCCCGCCAGGCGGCTAAGGCGCCCTTGCCCGGCGCGGGTGTCCAAAGCGCCTGGCCCCGGTCGAAATGGCCCGCGGCCCACAGGCCGACACTGCGCCCGATGACGGCGGGCCAGTCGGTTCCCGTCGTGGGGGCGGCAAGATGCGCGATCGTCGGCAACGCCCGCGGCGCGGGGCTTTCGGTCGCGAGTTTCGCCTTGAGAAGCGAAAGATCGGCCGGCTTCAATCCCGAGGGACTGGCGATCAGCGCCGCGGCAAGATCCTCGTCGGTGATCCGCCCCGCTGCCACCTCGGCGGCATAGTCTTCGCGGGGCCGGGTCAGCCGTGCCCCGCCGACCCGCGCCAGCCGCGCGGCGGCCGTCGCCAGATCCTCGCCGGTCTGGCCGAGGAAGGGGTTGACCGCCACGGTCGCATCCAGCGGGAAGGCCGGCGGAATGGCGCGGGCGGCGGCCTCGGCCGATTTCAACAGGCCGGTCATCCGGTCCGGCGCGATCTGTGCATGTTTCAGGAACATTGCTTTCTCCGTCTGTCTGGGGTCCGTGCGGTCAGAAGGGACCGGAGGGTCTGAACCCGCCGATCAGCCGGTCGAGGGTCGCATTGAGGTAGAATCCGTTCGCCACATGCACGCGCAGGCCGGTGGCCGCGGGGTGATGCGCCCATAGCGGGAACAGCGCCTGTGCCACGGCCACAAGCCCGAAGGACGTCACCGCCAGCACGATCAGCGCCCATTCGAGCGCGCCGGGCACAGGCGGGTCCGGCAGATATGCGCCCCAGAGCGCACCGGCCAGAAGGTGGAATCCGAAATATGCCACCGCCGCGCCGAGCGAAGCCAGAGCGGTGCGCCGTGTCAGCGCGGCCGGCGCAGCATCGGCAAGGCCCTGCGCAACCAGGTAGGCGACACCGAACACCAGGATCGCCCCCAGCGCCAGCGCCTGCGGCGGCTTGTGTTCCCCGAGCAGGCCGAAGCCGGCCGCCACCCCTGCATAGAGCACGAGCGCGAGCGCGAAGGCCTTGCCGACCGCGGCCAGTCCGGGCACCGCCACGGGGCCCGGCCGCCGGGTCGCCGCCACCGCCTGCACCGCGCCGCCCGACCCCAGGAAAGCATGCGCCTTGTAGAGCGAATGGGCCACGATATGCAGCAGCGCCAGCGCCCACAGGCCCAGCCCGCATTGCAACAGCATGAAGCCCATCTGGCTGACCGTGGACCAGGCCAGCGCTGTCTTGATCGCGCTTTGCGTCAGCATCACCGTGGCGCCGAACAGCGCGGTGAAGCCCCCCAGCATGACCAGTGCGGCCATCGCACCCGGGCTGGCCTGGACGGGCTCGGCCAACCGGATCAGGAGCACGCCACCCGCGTTCACGATCCCTGCATGCAGCAGGGCGGAAACCGGGGTGGGCGCCTCCATCACTTCGCTCAGCCAGCCATGCAGCGGAAAGCTCGCGGTCTTCAGCGCCGCGGCCAGCACCACGAGGGCCACCGCGCCCTGCGCCGACAGCGGCATGGCCGCTTGTGCCGACTGCCCGATGCCGGCCAGGCCGGCGGTGCCGAAGGCCAGCCAGAACAGGGCGCCGGCGAGGGCCAGCAACAGATCGCCCCCATGCCAGACCAGCGCGAACTTGGCCGCTGCCCGCCGGGCTTCGGGCCGGTCCGGGTAGAACAGCAACAGCTGCCGCAGCCCCAGCCCGACCGCGGCGAAAGCCACGACGAGGCTGGCCATGCTGCCCGCCTGCACCAGCAGCAGCACCGCCGCCAGCGTGGCCAGCATCAGGCCGTGGAACCGGCCTTCGCGCGCCTCGCCGTCAAGATAGCTGCGCGAAAAGCGCAGCACGATCCAGCCGACGAAGGCCACCAGCGCTGTCATCGTGGCGCTCACCGCGTCGAGGCGAAAGGTGATTTGTGCCGGGCCGCCCCCGAGGACCAGGTCGCGCGGCCCGCCGAGCGCCAGCTGGACGATCCCCGCACCGCTCAGCGCAAGGGCGCCCAACGCGGCCGCTTCGGCCAGGCGCGGCAACGGCGCCGGGCGCGGGCCCGGGCGGGACACCGCCAGCGTGGCGACGGATAACAGGATCAGCGGTGCCAGGATCGGCAAGGGGGCAAGGGACATGAACGCGCTCCGGCTATTTTTCGTCAGGTCGCAATAGCGCTTGCGTGGCTTCTATAAAATTACATATTTTATGCTTAAACGTTCTATATTATCGAATTGATACTGACATGAACCTGCATCACCTGCGCCTGTTCCGGGCCGTTGCGACCGATGGCACGCTGACCGGCGCGGCGCAGCGGCTGAACCTGTCGCAATCGGCATTGTCGAGCCAGATCAAGACCCTGGAGGCCGCGCTGGGCCATGCCCTTTTCGAACGCCGCGGTCGCGGGCTGGTGCTGACCGAGGCGGGGCGCATCGCGCTCGATCACGCCGAGTCGATCTTCCGCACCGCCGATGATCTGGCTGCCACCCTGCGCGAAACCGGCCGCACGCGCCGCGCGCTGCGGGTCGGGGCGCTGGCCACGCTTTCGCGCAACTTCCAGATGCAGTTTCTCGGCCCCCTGATCGGGCGGCCCGATGTCGAGGTCGTGCTGCGGTCGGGATCGCAGTCCGAATTGTTGCGCGGGCTGGAAGGGCTGGCTCTGGACGTGGTGCTGACCAATCTTTCGCCGGCGCGTGACGCGGCAAGCCCCTGGCTGGTCCAGCAGCTGGACGAACAGCCCATCAGCCTGATCGGCACGCCTGCGCGGGTTGGCGCATCCGCGCGCCCGCTGGCCCGGCTGATCGCCGAGGAGGCGCTGATCCTGCCCACGCCCGAAACCGCGCTGCGCGCCGCCTTTGACGCGTTGATCACGCGGCTGGGCCTTTCGCCGACCATTGCGGCAGAGGCCGACGACATGGCGATGCTTCGCCTTCTCGCCCGCCAGGACGCCGGCCTTGCCGTGATCCCGCCCATCGTCGTGCGCGACGAACTGGCAGCGGGTGTGCTGATCGAAGCGGCCACGCTCGATGGGATCCGCGAACGGTTTCTTGCCGTCAGCCTGGCCCGGCGCTTTCCGAACCCGCTGTTGGGCGAACTGCTCGGCGGGACGGCAAGCGGATCACCGGCGCCCTGACGGCCGGCACGCCGATACCGCGTCCGGGCACATGATCGCCGTGCCTTTCAACGCGCCGCGTCCGCGTCGGGATAGAGCGCGGCAATCGCTGCGGCGACGCTGTCTGAAAGCGCGCCGCCATTGTCGATCTCGGTGACGGCCAGACCCGGCGGCATCGGCGGCGCGCTCCGCGAAAGGCGTCGGGCTCTGCCGGCCGCATCCTCGCGGCCCCGGGCCCCCAGCCTTTGCGCCAGAACTTCTGGCGGGGCGGTGAGAGACAGCACGTGAAGGCGCGGAAAGGCCATCTGTGCATCCGCCAACACGCCGCGCGACAGGTTGGCAATCACATCGCGCCCGCCGGCCAGAACCTGCCGCGTCGCGGCCGGAATCCCGTAATGCAGCCCATGAGCCGCCCACCATAACACGAAGTCGCCGGCGGCGCGGCGGCGCGCGAACTCTGCCTCCCTGATGGCTTCGAAGTCCTCTCCACCGGCATCGGGCTGGCGGGTTATGACACGCCGCGCCCGGCAAAGCCCCGGACAGGCCGCGACAATCGCCACAATCAGGCTGTCCTTGCCCACGCCTGAGGGGCCGACAACGGCGATCAGCCGTCCCGGGCTCATGGCGCGGGCGGCGCACGACCGCCGCCATGGTTGAAAAGATCGCGCATCATTGCGGGCCGGTTTCCCCCTGTCAGGATCACCTGCAAATCGTGCATGATGTCTGGCACCATTCCGCCGCAGGGGCAATCCGCGCGATCATGCAAACCGCCCTGTATCTGCGGCGCCGCCTGGGATAGGCTCGGCACGCAATTCGGTGACGACCAGGGATTTCCGAATGACGTTGTCTGAACCTGCGCGCCAAACCGACGACTGGCCGGCTATCCGCAATGCCGGGATCGACAGGATGCTGGTCAGCTTCGGCGCGCGTCTGAGCGAACCGGCGAACCGGGCCGCGCTGGCCTTCGGCGCGGCGGTGGAGCGCGAAAACTGGACATGGGTCGAGGAATGCGCGACCTCGCTGGTCTCTGCCTGCCTGTGCTTCGACCCGCTTGGCGTTTCGCACGAAACGGTGCGCGCGCATCTGTCGCGATTGCTGCAAACCCGGGACTGGTACGCCGCGCCGCTGCCCGGTGGGCGGCGTTTCTGGCGGATCCCGACGGTTTACGACCCTGCGCTGGCGCCGCAACTGCCCGAGGCCGCCGCCGCCGCCGGCCTGACCCGGGGGCAAGCGGTTCAAGCGCTGTCACGAACGCGCGTGCGGGTGCAGGCGATCGGATTTGCCCCCGGCCAGCCCTATCTGGGCGAGCTGGACCCGGATTGGGATATTCCGCGGCAACGGACACTGACCGACCGCGTTCCCGAAGGCGCCCTGACCGTGGCGATCCGGCAGCTGGTTCTTTTCGCCGTCAGTGCGCCCACCGGCTGGCGCCATGTCGGGCAAACCGCCTTTCGTCCGTTCCGCCCGGAAGCCGACGACCCCTTCGTGCTGCGCCCCGGCGACGAGGTGCTTTTCGAGCGGACGGACCGTGAGAAACTCAGCGCGATGCAGGAAGATCCAGATGGCGGCGCGATTGCCGCGGCCATCCCATGACGCGCGACCTGCTTGTCCGCAAGGCAGGCCCGGGTGTCAGCGTGCAGGATACCGGACGGCCCGGCCATCTTGGCCTGGGGTTGTCGCGCGGTGGCGCGGTCGACCGGCTGGCCCTGGCCGAAGGGGCGGCCCTGCTGGGGCAGGACATCGCCTGCGCGGTGCTGGAAATGGCCGGGATCGGCGGGACGTTCGAGGCCGGCGCCGACATGCGCATTGCGTTGACGGGCGCGCCCATGCGCGCCACGATCGACGGCACCCCGATCGCCTGGAATGCCAGCCACCTGCTGCCCGCGGGCGCGCCTCTGACGATCGGCGCCGTCGAGGCCGGCAGTTACGGCTATCTGCACCTGGGGGGCGGCATCGACGGCCCCGCCTGGCTGGGCGCGCGAAGCGCCCACCTGGCGGCCGGCATCGGGCGCACCGTTCAGGCCGGCGACCGGCTGCCGGTGGGCCCGGATGCCGCGCCCGGGGCGGTCGGGATGCGCCTGCCGGCCAGCGCGCGGTTCGATGGCGGCACGGTGCGCGTGGTGCCCAGTCTTCAGACCGATTTCTTTTCCCCGGCGCAACGCGCGCGGCTCGAGTCGACGGCATTCCGTCGCGATAACCGCGGCAGTCGCATGGGCATCCGTCTGACAGGGCAGGATACGGTGTTTCACACCGAGGCCGGGCTGCGCCTTCTTTCCGAGGTGGTCCTGCCCGGGGATATCCAGATTACCGGGGACGGAACGCCTTTCGTTCTGCTGGCCGAATGCCAGACGACGGGGGGGTATCCGCGCATCTGCGCGGTGCTGCCATGCGATCTGCCCATCGTGGCGCAGGCGCCGCCGGGCGCTTTGCTGAGGTTTCGCTTCGTCACGCTCGACGAAGGGGTTGCGGCGGAATCCCGTGCGCGCGACCACATCGCGGGGTTGCGCAAGACCCTCACGCCATTGATCCGCGATCCGCATGAGATTCGCGATCTTCTCGGCCTGCAACTGATCAGCGGCGTGACCGCCGGTGACGACCTGGAAGGATGAAGCAAAAGATGATCACGACGGTCGATCTGAACGCCGACATGGGCGAAGGCTTTGGCCCCTGGCGCATGGGCGACGATGCCGCGTTGCTCGATATCGTGACCTCGGCCAATATCGCCTGCGGCCTGCATGCGGGCGACTGGGATGTGATGGCCGAAACGATGCGCGCCGCGGTCGGGCGCGGCGTCGGTATCGGTGCGCATCCCGGCTTTGCCGATCTTCAGGGCTTCGGCCGCCGCCGAATGCAGCTTTCGCCAGGCAGCCTGGGCAACCTGGTGCGTTATCAGCTGGGGGCCGCCCAGGCGATCGCCCGCGCCAATGGGTCGGCGGTCCGGCATCTGAAGTTGCACGGCGCGCTGTCCAACATGGCGTCCGAGGACAAGGCGACTGCCCGCGCCTGCTATGAGGCGGCCCTGTCCGTCACGCCCGATCTGATCGTCGTGGTCCTTGCAGGGACCGCGCAGCAGGATGCGGCGGCCGAACTCGGGTGTCGGGTGGCCTGCGAAATCTTTGCCGATCGGGCCTATGCCGAGGACGCCACCCTTGTGGACCGCGGCCAGCCCGGCGCCGTCATCCACGACCCAGAAAAAGCGGCGCAAAGGACGGTCGCGATGCTGCGCGCCGGTGCGATCATCACGCAAGGCGGCAAGAATATCCCGACCCGGATCGACACGATCTGCCTGCATGGCGACACGCCGCAGGCCGTGGCCATCGCCGGGGCCGTGCGCAAAGGGCTGTCCGATGCCGGGATTGCCGTCACCCGTTTCGAGGGCGCCCGAATGTCGACGCCCTGACCCCGGGCCCTTGCCTGCGCGTCGGAAAATTCAATTCTGCCGTTGCGATGGTGCGGGGGGCGATGTCGAAGGCCCGCCAACATCGCCGGCGGGCACGACAGGCAACCGCAAGCTTGCCATGAACCCGGTTTCGCGGCCGGGGCGGGGCGAGTCCAGGACAAGGGGGCTGCCGATCCGCGTCGCGATGGCGGCGACGATGGCAAGGCCGAGGCCGCTGCCGCCGGTTCCGGCCGCGCCGCGCTCGAAACGGGCGGTGAGCCGTGCCAGCGTTTCGCGCGCCAGTGCCGGGCCCTCGTTTTCGACGATCAATCGGCCATCGGCGGTCAGCGTCACATCGACCGGGCGGGTTTCGGCGCCGTGGCGCAGCGCGTTTTCGACCAGGTTCCGGCACAGGATGTCGAAGGCGTCAGGATCAAGGTCGGACATGACCGGCGTTTCGGGCAACGCAAGCGCGATGCGTCCGGACGGGTTGGTGCGAACGAAATCCGCGATGACGACGCGCGCCACGTCGCGCAAGTCCGACGCCCGCTCCAGCCGCAGCCGCCCGCCCTCGGCCCGGGCAAGCTGCATCAGGCGTTCGGACAGGCGGGTCAGCCGCTTGAGCGTGGCCTCGATCTCTCTGGCGCGGTCCCGGGCCGCGGGATCGGCGGTTTCCGCGCGCAGCCGCTGGGCCTGTGCGATCGCCCCGGCAAGCGGGGTGCGCAACTCATGCGCGGCATTGGCGGCAAAACTGCGCTCGGCGTCGAAAGCCGCTTTCAGCCGATCCAGCAGGCCGTTGAGTGTCTGGGCCATCGGGGCGATCTCGGTCGGAAGATCCCTGGCCGGGACCGGCGACAAATCCAGCGCGTTGCGCGCATCCAGCCCTTGCCGAAAGCGGTTCAGCGGGGCCAGGCTGGCCCGGACCGCCAGAATGATCGCCACAAGCGCCAGGGGAATCACGACCAGAAGCGGCAGCCCGAGCGCCATCTGCATCTCGTGGGCCGCCGTGGCACGATGCGCCAGCGGCTCGGCGACGGTGATCCGGATGCTGCCCTGAAGCGCCGCGTCGTTGTAAAGCCGGTGAGTCGCGGTCTGGCGAAACCCGGGTCCGTCATAGGGCGGGAATGCGGCTGGCTCGGCGGCGTGCGATTGCAGCAGGATGTGCCCCTGTCGATCCCGCACGACATAGGTAAAGAGTTCCTCATGCGCGCGGACCGTCGCCAGCCGCTGGGGCAGGGCCGATTCCTCGCGCCCGAGAATTTCCATGACGGCCAGCGGCATCAGGCGCTGCGCGTTTTCCTGCAAGGCGGAATCGAAGACCTCGTCCATTTCGTGCCGCAGGACCACCGCGGTCAGCCCGGCGGCAGAGATCCACAGCAGGCTCAACAGGCCACCGATCGAGATTGCCAGCCGGATCCGAAGGCTGCGTGGCATCCTCATGCCGGGCCCAGCCGGTAGCCCAGGCCGCGCTCGGTCTGGATGATGCCGGCGCCCAGTTTCTTGCGCAGCCGGCTGACATGAACCTCGATCGTGTTGCTCTCGACCTCGGTGTCGAAGGCATAGAGCTTTTCTTCCAGCTGCGCCTTCGACAGGAGCTGGCCGGGCCGGGTCAGGAACGCCTCGAAAAGGGCCCATTCGCGGGCAGTCAGTTGCACCGGCGAGCCCGAGCGGCTTATCCGGCGCGCGGCAATGTCGATTTCCAGCCCGCCATGGGTCAGGATCGGGTTCGGATTTCCGCTGTAGCGCCGTGCGACCGATCCGATCCGCGCCGATAACTCGGCCAGGTCGAACGGCTTGACCAGGTAATCGTCGGCCCCGGCATTCAGCCCCTCGATCCGGTCCGAGACCTGGTCGAGCGCGGTCAGGATGATGACCGGCGTCACGTCGCCGCGCGCGCGCAGCGCCCGAAGAAATCCGACCCCGCGCCCGTCGGGCAGCATCAGGTCCAGCAGGATCAGGTCATAGCCGGCGCCCGCCAGCGCGTCGCCGCCTTCATCAAGCCGCGTGACCCAGTCCACCGACTGTCCGTCGCCCGCGATCTGGTCCCGCACGGCGGCGCCCAGAACGGTGTCATCCTCGATCAGCAATATTCGCATGGCGCTTGGCGGTCCTCGGCCCGTTCCGTCGGTTGTTGCCCGGCCAGCCTTACGCCCGGCTGACGGGGGGCGGGCCGATCCGTCAGGTTCCCGTCAGCCTGGGTCGGCATGGGGGAGCTTGCGACACGGTCTGGCGCATCAAGGGGAACCTGACAATACCGGGCTTTCGTTCGAATCGATTCAGGCGGCACGATGTCACCCCCGCGTTCGGTGCGGGCGGGCGCGGCCGTCGCCCTCCAGCCAGTCCGGCCCGGCCGCGAAAAGCCATGCCTGCCCGAGCCCGAGCGGGACCAGGCTGCTCGCTGCCGCGATGGCAAGCCCGGCCCAACCGGGATCGGCAAGCCCCAGCAACGCCGCCAGCCACGGCACCCACAGCGCCCCGCCGATCAACCCGAGGCACAGGACGATCGCGGCCCAGACATAAGGGTTGCGCGTCACCTCGTTCAGGAAAAGCCCCGATCCGGAATCGCTCATGTTGAACACGTTCCAGAGCTGCGCCAGTGCAAGCGTCACGAAGGCGACCGTGATCGCTTGCCCGGGGTGCAGATCAAGCCAGAACAGGCCAAGCGCGAATGCCCCCAGTGTGGCCATTGTGACCGACGCGCCGAGAAAGCCGATCAGCACCCATCGCGGCCGGTTCAGGATCGCCTGTTCCGGGTCGCGCGGCGGTTTTCGCATGATGTTTTCGTCCCCCGCCCCCAACCCGAGCGCAAAGGCCGGAAACACGTCCGTCACCAGGTTCAGAAACAGGATCTGAAGCGGCAGAAGCGGCATCGGCAGGCCCGCCCCGACGGCACCCCCGACCACCAGAACCTCGCTGACATTGCACGACATCAGGTAGACCACGAATTTGCGGATATTGTCGAAAATGACGCGACCCTGGCGCATTGCGACGATGATCGTGTCAAAGGCATCGTCCTGCAGCACCATATGCGCGGCCTCCTTCGCGACCTGGGTGCCACGCAGCCCCATCGCGATGCCGATATCCGCCTTCTTCAGCGCCGGGGCATCGTTGACCCCGTCGCCGGTCATCGCGACGACATGCCCGGCCTTCTGGTAAAGCTCGACCAGGGTCAGCTTGGTCTCGGGCGCGACGCGGGCGAAGACATCGGCCGACAGGATGCGTGCATGGTCGGCATCGCTGATCCTGTCCGGGTCGATCTCGCCCAGCTCGGTGCCCTCGATCACGGTCAGGTCGCCATCCCCGAGCCCCGCATTGCGTGCGATCGTCGCGGCCGTATCGGCATGATCGCCGGTCAGCATGACCACCTCGACACCGGCTTGCCGGCTGGCCCGGATCGCGTCGGGCACACCCGCGCGCACGGGATCGAGAAGACATACCAGGCCGATCAACGTCAGCCCCTCATAGGGGGGCACATCCGGGCCCTCGGCCCGTTTCATCGCCAGGCCCAGCAGGCGCAAACCCTCTTGCGCGCTTTGCGCACCGCGCTCTCGCCAGGCCATGCGCGCACCGTCGTCCATGGCCTGAACGCCATCGCGGGTCATCACCCGCGCGCAGATTTCGATGACCGCCTCGGGGGCGCCCTTGACTGCAACCAGATAGCCATCATCGTCCTGATAGACCTTGGCCATCATCCGCGACGCGGCATCGAAGGCGTGTTCGCGGATTGCGGCCAACTCGGCCCCCGGACGTTCCGGCCCCGCGGCCCGTGCGACCCGGAGAAGTGCGATTTCCATCGGGTCGCCGGAGCACCGGTCGCCGGCCCCGTCGCCGAGCTCGGCGCTGTTGCACAGCGCCCCGATGCGGATGGCCCAGCCGAGCCGGGCGTCGCTGGACGGATCGACCGCCTGCTCCTTGTCCAGGAAAGGCCCCGCGCGCGGGCCCGGGGCGAGATCGACATCGACATCCGACCCGTCCAGAAGATAGCGCATCACCGTCATGCGGTTTTCGGTAAGGGTGCCGGTCTTGTCGGTCAGGATGACGGTGGTGGCCCCGAGGGTTTCCACCGAGGACAGGCGGGTGATCAGCGCGTTGCGCCGGCTCATCCGCCACATCCCGCGCGCCAGGGTCAGGGTCGCGACAACCGGCAACCCCTCGGGCACCGCCGCGATGGCCAGGGCGATCCCGGTCTGAAGCATGGCCACGCCGCCTTGCCCCTGCAACAGGCCCGCCCCGATGGTCAATATGGTCAGCGTCATCGTCAGCCAGATCAGCCGATGGCCCAGCCGGTCGAGCCTGCGCTCAAGGGGCGCAACCTCGGATTCGGCGCCCTGCACCAGATCGCTGATCCGGCCGAGTTCGGTTGCCATCCCCGTCGCGACGACCAGCCCTTCTGCCGCGCCCTGGGTAATCGCCGTTCCCTTGAACGCCATGCTGCTGCGATCGCCCAGAACCGCGTTCGGCCCGACCGGATCGGTGGATTTGACCACCGGCGCGGATTCACCGGTCAGCACGGATTCATCCACCTGAAGGTTCGATGCCCTGACGAGCCGCAAATCGGCGGTGATGACGTCGCCCGCGTCCAGGATCACGATATCGCCCGGCACAAGGTCATGCGCGTCGATCCGGTGCAGATCGCCACCGCGCCGCACGCGCGTCTTCATCTCGGCGATCGCCATCAGCGCTTCCATCGACCGTGCCGCCCGGAGCTCGGTGAAAAATCCGATCGCCCCGTTGATCAGCAGGACGACCGCGATGGCCGCCGCTTCGGGTATGTCGCCCAGGAAGAGCGACAGCAGCGCGGCACCGGCAAGCAGCCAGACGATGATGCTGCTGAACTGATGGACGAGAATCGCGAACTTGCCCTTCTTGCGTTTTGTCCGTAGCTGGTTCGCCCCATAAGTTTTCAGCCTCGCCGCCGCGTCCGTCGCGTCGAGGCCCCGCCCGGGGTCAACCCGCAACGCACGCGCAACCTGTTGAACTGTCATTGAAAATGGTTTTTCAAGCCGGGATTCTGGCACGGTCATCTCCGCCATCAAGCAATCTGCATCCAGGTGCGCAGGCCATGCCGAACGCTGAACCAAGGTGCACGACACGAACGTGACCTGCCTTAATCCGTATCAAGAGCGCCAGGGTCCGTGGAAGCGGGCAGGGCCGGCCATTACACGCGAATTTTCGCGGGTTCGCGGGACAGCAACACGAAAAGCTGCGCGATGAGTTCGCTGATTGAGCGTAAGCGCCGGGCCATCGCCCTCGTTGTTTGAGGTGACCTGCTGTCCGAGATGACGCCTGCACAGCAGGAGGTGTCAGATGGATAGCGATATACAAACTTACGGGCACCTCGATTTTTGATCGTTTTCGGGACCGGTCGGCGTCGCACACGGCCTG
>JADQCB010000010.1 GCA_016278325.1 Actibacterium sp. | reverse complement strand
CGTATCTACGGTTTGATCCCAAAACCTGCAAGCAGTTTTTGCATGCAAACGGCAGGTTTTTTGGAACGTCTATATTTTTACTTTAAAAACAATGCATTCATACATGGATACTGACCCCCAATCGGCACGAACTGGCGGTGCGGCAGTGGATGCTCGGCGCCGCGATGGCCGACTCGGATTCTCAGGCCATTGCCCGGCGTCGCCGCCAGCGCCAGCGCAGGCCGAGCAAGGCCAGAATCGCGGCCAGATAGACCAGCGGCGCCATTTGCCAGCCCTTCACCAGCATCAGGTAATGCACGCCCCCCAGAAGAACGGCCGGGTAGGTCAGCCGGTGCAGGCGGCGCCAGCCCGGCCCCATGCGGCGCACCGACCAGTCGTTCGAGGTCAGGGCAAGCGGCAGCAACAGCACGAATCCGGCCATGCCGACGGTGATATAGGGGCGCTTGAGGATATCCGCCCAGATCCGCGCCGGATCGCGAATGTCGAGAAACAGCCATGCGGACAGGTGCAGTGCGACATAGAAGAATGCCACCACCCCCACCGCCCGGCGGAACCTGACCAGGTTGATCCCGGCAAAGCGGCGCAGCGGCGTGATCGCCAGAACCGCCACCAGCAGCTTGAGCGCGAACAGGCCAAGCGCGTGTTCCAGCGCCTTGATCGGTTCTGCCCCCAACCCGCCAGTCAGCCCCAGCCAGAAATACCAGATGGCCGGCACCGGCGCCACGATGTAGATGGCCCACGGGGGCACCCGACGAAGCGCATCGTTGACGGGTCGGGCGATGTTCATGGCCCGCTCAGAAGAATTTCGCCAAGTCCATCCCGGAATAGAGCGCCGCCACCTGATCGCCATATCCGTTGAACATCTGCGTCGGAATCCGCGCCGAGAACAGGCCACCGCCGATCCGCCGTTCCGTCGCCTGGCTCCAGCGCGGGTGATCCACCTCGGGGTTCACGTTGGAATAGAAGCCATATTCGCGCGGGTTCGCCATGTTCCACGCGGTCGGCGGCTGGCTGTCGGTCAGGGTGATCCGCACGATCGACTTGATCGATTTGAAGCCGTATTTCCACGGCACCACCAGGCGGATCGGCGCGCCGTTCTGGTTCGGCATCGGCTCATCATAAAGCCCGGTCGCCAGGATCGTCAGCGGGTGCATCGCCTCGTCCAGGCGCAGCCCTTCGCGGTAGGGCCAGTCGAGCACCGGATATTTCTGCCCCGGCATTTCCTCGGGGCGCAGCAGGGTTTCGAACGCCACGTATTTCGCCGAGGGCTGGACGCCGACACGATCGAGAAGCCTGCGCAACTCGAACCCGACCCAAGGCACCACCGCCGACCAGGCCTCGACGCAGCGCAGGCGATAGATCCGTTCCTCCAGCGTCACGCCCTTGAGGATATCCTCGAGGCCATAACTGCCGGGCCGCTCCACCATGCCGTCGATCTTCACCGCCCACGGATCGGTGGTCAGCTGGCCGGCATATTCGGCCGGATCGCCCTTGCCGGTGCCGAATTCGTAGAAGTTGTTGTAGCTCGTCAGGTCGGCAAAGCTGTTGGGGTCCGCGTCGGTCGAATATCGGCTTTCCACCGCGTTCAGGCCGGCCCGGGCCGGCCCGCCCGTCACGCCCAACGCCGTAGCGCCCGCAATCATCTGCCTTCGGTTCATGAACGCCGCCTTCGGCGTCACGTCCGCCCAAGTCAGATCGTTCGTCCAGCGCGGTGCCATCGCATCCCCCCGGTTTCGCCATGCATCAAGGGTAGCTGAAATCGTGCAGCCGCCAATGCAAATCTAGTTCACGAACCTGTTGGATCCCTCACTGCGCGGGTAAATTTCGTTCATCGGGCGCGAGGAACCGTCGGGCTGAACGATCCGCACATGCCGGCGGCGCAATTTCCGCGGCTCGGCCACGCCGACCGAATGGGCAATCATCTCGACTTCCTTGACCACGTTGCGGGCGTAGGCCGCGACGCGGCGAAACTTTTCTTCCACCACCAGCCCGCGTTGCAGATGCGGGTCGTGGGTCGTGATGCCCGTCGGGCAGGTGTTGCGATTGCATCTGAGCGCCTGGATGCATCCCAGGCTGAACATGAAGCCGCGCGCCGAGGTCACGAAGTCGGCGCCGCTTGCGATCGCCCAGGCCACGTCACCCGGGTTGGCCAGCTTGCCGCTGGCGATCAGCCGGATCCGGTCGTGCAGGCCATAGGTATCGCGCAGGTCGCTGACGATCAGCATCGCTTCGCGAATCGGCACACCCACCAGGTCGATCAGCGGCATCGGCGCCGCCCCGGTGCCGCCCTCGCCGCCATCTATGGTGATGAAGTCCGGGGCGCTGTCGATGCCGCGCCTGACGATCAGGGCGAACAATTCCTCGAAGGGTTCGGCGCTGCCCAGCACGGTCTTGAACCCGACCGGCTTGCCCGTCACCGCGCGGACATGGGCGATCATGTCCAGCAACTCGTCGTTGTTGGCGATATCGACGTGACGGTTGGGCGAAATGCTGTCCTGCCAGGCCGGGATGCCGCGGATTTCCGCGATTTCCGGGTTCACCTTGGCACCGGGCAGGATACCGCCCTTGCCGGGCTTGGCGCCCTGCGCAAGCTTCAGCTCGAACATCCTGACCTGCGGATGCGCCGCGATCTCGCGCAGGCGGTCGTCCGAAAGGTTTCCCTGCGAATCCCGCACGCCGTATTTCGCGGTCCCGATCTGGAACACGATGTCGCAGCCGCCTTCAAGGTGAAAGGGTGTCAGCCCGCCCTCACCGGTATTCATCCAGATCCCGGCCTCGGCCGCGCCGCGGCTGAGCGCGCGAACCGCGGGCTGCGAGATGGCGCCATAGCTCATCCCCGAGATGTTGAATATCGACGGCGCCTCGAATGGTATGCGCGCGCCCGGACCGATCTGCATCGGCTCGCAGGCCGCAAACTGGTTGTCGAGCGGGGGAAACGGCGCATTCACGAAAATCGACGTGCCGGCGATGTTCAGATTGCGCGTCGATCCGAAGGCCACCGTGTTTCCCCTGCCCGCAGCGGCACGGTACACCCATTCGCGCTGTGCCCGGTTGAAGGGCATCTCCTCGCGGTCCATGGCAAAGAAATATTGCCGGAAGAATTCGCCCAGCTTGCTGAAAAGATGCCGGAACCGACCGATCACCGGATAGTTCCGCCGGATCGCATCCGCCGTCTGGCATCGGTCGATCACCAGCAAAACCAGCCCGACCAGCGCGACGGTGCCGATGACCAGCAGCAATCCGACAGCCATCCATTCCAGCACGCGACCAGCCCAATCCATCACATTTCCCCTTTTGAATGTTTTTGACCTCTGTCAATGTCAGGTCATGGTCGATCATACACTGTGTATGCCTGACCCAATGCACAACCCTCTGCACCGCAGGGGCATTTCTCGGGAGGACCCCATGAAGAACGGACTCGCAATCGCTGCTGCCGTTACACTGCTGGCCATGCCGGCCGCCGCCCAGGAGGCAGTGACCTACACCACCGATGCCAGCTTCGAGGATGTCACGTTCGCGCTGGAGAACGCGATCATCAACCAGGGGCTGGTGATCGACAGCGTCAGCCATATCGGCACCATGCTGGCGCGCACCCGCGCCGATGTTGGCTCTGATGTGAAGCTGTTCGAAGGTGCCGATGCCTACAGCTTCTGCTCGGCCGACCTGTCCCGCCAGGTGATGGAAGCGGACATCGCGAACATCCAGTTCTGCCCCTATGACATCTTCGTCTATGTCAGCGCCGAGAATCCCGATGAAACCGTGGTCGGGTTCCGCGGGTTTCCCGAGGGACCGATGCAAGAGGTCCAGGCGTTGCTCGACACCATTGCGCGCGAGGCCGCCGGGGTCGAATGACGCCGGTTCCGGCGCAATTGCGATCACGTCGGATTACAAAATCGTGACTGGAAAAATCGGAAAGGCCGGGCTTAGCGCCCGGCTTTTTCGCGTCAAGTCCCCCGGGCCCGTTTCCGCACTGATCCGGTGGCCGAAAGCCTGCGTAGCCATGGTGATGCCGGTGCAAGGCATTGGATGAACCAAGGGAGATTACAAATGTTTCGCAGAACTTTCCTGAGCGTTACCGCGGCAACGATGCTGGCCGTTCCGGCGTTTGCCGGCAGTCACACGAAGGATATCGTGGATACGGCCGTCGACGCGGGCAGCTTCGGCACGCTGGTCGCCGCGGTCAAGGCCGCCGGGTTGGTCGACACGCTCAAGGGCGAAGGCCCCTTCACCGTGTTCGCCCCGACCGATGCGGCATTCGCGGCCCTGCCCGAGGGCACGGTCGAAAATCTTCTCAAGCCCGAGAACAAGGATCAACTGACCGCGATCCTGACCTATCACGTCGTACCCGGAAAGGTCATGTCGGGCGATCTGTCCGACGGCATGATGGCGACCACCGTCGAAGGGTCCGACCTGACGATATCGACCGATGACGGCGTGATGGTGAACAGCGCCAATGTCACGACGGCCGATATCGAAGCCTCGAATGGCGTGATCCATGTGATCGACTCCGTGCTGATGCCCAAGTGATCCTGCAGGCCGGCGGGGACGGATCAACGCCCCGCCGGCCGGCTTTGCTTCACGCGATCGAGCGCGCCTCGTCGACCAGCATGATCGGGATTCCGTTTCGGATCGGGAATGCCAGCTTCGCCGGGCGCGAGACAAGCTCCTGCCGCTCGGCATCGTATTGAAGAACCGCCTGGGTCAGCGGACAGACCAGCGCCTCCAGCATGCGGCGGTCGGCCTTTGTCGCGGTGCTCATTGCATCATCTCTTCATCCGGGCCGCCGCGCAGGGCGAACTCGATCAGCGCCACCAGCGTTTCGCGCCGGGTCGTCAGGGTCGGCGCCTCGAGCAGCGCCTGCTTGTCCTCCGGCTGGAACGGACAGAGCATCGACAGAGAATTGATCAGCAACTCATCCTCGGCATCCTTCAGGTTGTCCCAATCGGTCGAGAGACCCATTTCGTCGAAATACCGGCCCAGCAAACTCATGAAACAGGCGCGCTCGAATCCCGCGTCATGCTCGACCTGGCCCAGATCCCGCTCGAACCCGTCCCACTGCACATCCCCCTGCGAATAGGGGGCAAAGCCCGTCACCTCGCGCAGCAGGCGAAACCGCGACACCCCGTGCAGCGTTATCATGTAGCGCCCATCCTCGGTTTCGGAAAATGCGCTGATGCGCCCCGCGCATCCGATCGAATGCAGCTTCTTCTGCGCGGAGCCGGGTATCTGGCGCGGCTGCACCATTCCGATCAAGCGATGCGGTGTCTTAAGCGCATCGTCGAGCATCGCCAGATAGCGCGGCTCGAAAATGTGCAGAGGCAACCTTGCCCGGGGCAGCAAAAGCGCCCCGGGAAGGGGAAAGATCGGTATTGTCTGCGGCAGGTCGGCGGGTGCGATCATGCATGTCAACCTAGCCCTGTCCCACGTTCAGGCAAATATCATCGACGACAGTTTGCGGCGCCCTTTGAGCACGATCGGATCCTGCGGTTTCAGCGCCTCGAAGATGGTGAAAAGCTGTGTCTTGGCGGCTTCGTCGTTCCACTCCCGGTCGCGCCGAAACAGCTCCAGCAACTCATCCACGGCCTCTTCCACCTTTCCCGACGCATAGAGCGCATTGGCAAGGTCCAGCCGCGCCTGGTGGTTGTCCGGGTCCGCCTCGACCGCGGCGCGCAGATCCGCAACCGGGCCGGCCTTCGCCGCCTGCCGGGTCAGTTCAAGCTGGGCCCTGGCCGCCTCGACCTCGGGCGTGCCGGCAAGGGCATCGGGCACGGTTGACAACAGCGCCTCGGCCTTCTCGGTGTCGCCCATCGCCAGATGTGCGCGCACCAGCCCGCCGAAGGCCGCGGCATTCTCGGGATCCTCGCCCAGGATGGCGGCGAATGTCTGGGCCGCGTCCACCGCCGCGCCCTCGCCCAGCATCGTTTCGGCCGCCTCGATGGCCTCGGCAAGACCACCATCGCCGGCCTCGCCGCCACCGGCCTTGACCACCCGGTCGATGAAGGCCGTGATCTCGGCCGGCGAAACGGCCCCCTGGAACCCGTCCACCGGTTTGCCGTCGAAAAAGGCATAGACCGTCGGGATAGACTGGATCCGCAGTTGCGCCGCAATCTGCTGGTTCTCGTCCACGTTGACCTTGACCATGCGGACCGCGCCGCGCGCCGCAGTGACCGCCTTTTCAAGCGCCGGTCCCAGCGATTTGCACGGCCCGCACCACGGCGCCCAGAAATCGACGATGACCGGCACCTTCCTGGAGGCTTCGATCACGTCCTCCATGAAGGTCGCCTCTGAAATTTCCTTGATCAACGCGCCGCCGCCCTGCGGCGCGGCCCCCTGGTTTCCACCGAGTTCGAGCATGTCTGCCCCCTTCCGAATCCGTTTCGCCCTATATGGGCGTCGCCGCGGCGCAGGCCAAGGGCGAAACGCCATTGCGACGCTTTACCCCGGCGCGCCGTCTGCCTAGCATCCCCGCGCATTCCGGTGAAAGGCCCGACATGACGAAAACCCTGCTCACCTTCGGCGACAGCAACACGCATGGCACCCCGCCCATCATGACGCGCGGGATCTATGCCCGCTATGACGCCCGGACGCGCTGGCCGCGGGTGACGCAAAGCATGCTCGGCGCCGACTGGGCGCTGGTGGAAGAAGGTCTTCCCGGCCGCACCACCCAGCATGACGATCCGGTGATGGGCGCGCAGATGAACGGGCGGACGGGGTTGAAGATCGCGCTGCAAAGCCATGGTCCGATCGACGTGCTGACGATCATGCTGGGCACCAATGACCTGAAGACGCGCTTTGCGCCCACGCCGCAGTTCGTTACCGCCGGGACCGCCGGGCTGCTGGACATCGCCCTTGGCGACGAGATGCAGACCCGCCACGGCGGCTTTTCCGTGGTGCTGATCTGTCCGCCGCCGGTGCTGGAACAAGGCGTGCTCAAGGGCGAGTTCATCGGCGCCGCCGAGGTTTCGCAGGCGCTTGCGGACTGCTATCGCGCCCTGGCCGAGGCGCGCGGCGTGGCCTTCCTGGACGCGGGCGCCGCGATAGAGGTCAGTCAGGTCGACGGCGTCCATTTCGAAGCTGCGGCGCACCAGGATCTGGGCGCGGTCGTGGCACGACAGGTTCAGGCTCTTTGAGCGGGCGCGGGGTTACAGGTCGAAATCGGCAAAAACCGGGGCGTGGTCGCTGGGCTTTTCCCAGCCGCGCGCGGCCCGCAGGATCCGCGACCCGTGCCCGGCATCGGCAATGTCGGGCGTTGCCCAGACGTGATCCAGTCGCCGGCCCTTGTCGGCGGCGTCCCAGTCGCGGGCGCGGTAGGACCACCAGCTGTAAAGCTGGCCGTCAGGGATGTCCTTGCGCGTGATGTCGATCCAGCCGCCGGCCTCCTGCGTGTCGCTCAACTGCGCGACCTCGACCGGCGTGTGGGAGACGACCTTGAGCAATTGCTTGTGCGACCAGACGTCATCCTCGCGCGGGGCGATGTTCAGATCGCCGACCAGGATCGATTTGCCGGGCCGGTCGGAATGGAACCAGTCCCGCATCCCGCTCAGGTAATCGAGCTTCTGGCCGAATTTCTCGTTCACCGCCCGGTCCGGCACATCGCCGCCGGCGGGCACATAGAAATTGTGGATCACGACACCGTTTTCCAGCCGGGCGGCGCAATGACGGGCATGCCCCAGCCCGGCAAAATCCATGTCGCCCATATCCTCCAGCGGCAGGCGCGACAGGATCGCGACGCCGTTATATCCCTTCTGCCCCCGCGCGACCATGTGGCCATAGCCCAGGGCCCGGAACCCGTCCAGCGGGATCTTCTCGACCGGGCTCTTGCACTCCTGCAGGCACAGCACGTCCGGGGCTTCCTGCTGCAACAGCTTCAGAACCAGCGGTTCGCGCAGACGGACCGAATTGATGTTCCAGGTGGCAAGGGTGAAGGGCATCGGCGGGCTCCGGTATTTGGCGTCGCGGTGGGGTAACACAGCGATGCCCGCAGCGACAGACCCCACTGCGCGACCACCGCCGCGATCCCCCGAGAACGGCGCGAGCGCCCCTGCCCGCAAAACCACGAACCGCGACGTCGCCGGTTTTCAACGAAAAAGCCCGCCGTAACGGCGGGCTTGGGGGAGTCTTTCCAAGGTGCGCAGATCAGTTCTGCGCGTAGAATTCGATGACCAGATGCGGTTCCATCATCACCGGATAGGGCACATCGGCCAGCGCCGGGGTGCGCACGAAAGAGGCGGTCATCTTGGAATGATCGACCTCGATGTAATCCGGCACGTCACGCTCGGCCAGTTGCGCGGCTTCGAGAACCATCGCCATCTGCTTCGACTTTTCACGCACCTCGATGACATCGCCTTCCTTGACACGGTAGGAGGGGATGTTCACCCGCTTGCCATTTACCAGGACATGGCCGTGGTTGACGAATTGCCGCGCGGCAAAAACCGTGGGCACGAATTTCGCGCGATAGACCACGGCGTCGAGGCGGCGTTCCAGCAACCCGATCAGGATCTCGCCGGTATCGCCGCGCACACGCTCTGCCTCGGCGAAGATGCGGCGGAACTGCTTTTCAGTCAGGTCGCCGTAATAGCCCTTGAGCTTTTGCTTGGCGCGCAGCTGGATGCCGAAATCCGACAGCTTGCCCTTGCGGCGCTGGCCATGCTGGCCGGGCCCATATTCACGACGGTTGACCGGGGATTTCGGACGACCCCAGATGTTTTCACCCATCCGGCGGTCGAGCTTGTACTTGGCAGACGTGCGTTTGGTCACGGCTGATCTCCTTCTGTGCGGCCGGCGGCGCGGCCTATTGCGAAGGGCGTTGTCCTTTCCCGGGCGGGCGACAGGCATCCCCTTGCGGGGGCCACCAACACCAATGAATATCCCGACCACGGGGGCCGGGAATGGCGCGCTTATACAGCCGGGCCGGGCAGTGTCAATGCCCGGGGCCGTTTTCGTACTGCAGGATCGCCGCCTCGGAGGTGGTCAGGTTGCGGCGGGCGAAATCGCCATAGGCATGCGGGTTCGCGGCGATCTCGGGGAAGCGTTCCAGCAGCGATGCCCGCTGGTCCGGATCGACACTGTCGAGCGACGTGCCGGCCGGATGGAAGCTTTCGGTCTCGAGCCCATTGGCCCAGACGATCTGGTGCCGCCCCAGCATCAGATGCACATAGGTCACCTCCGGCAGGATATAATCCGTCAGGATCGTGCTGTCGTTGATCAGGTCACGCGCGGCGACCAGCACCTCGGGGGTGTGAAACAGGATCTCGGCGGCGCGCCCCCGGACCAGCACCCGGTGCTCGGGCGACACGATCAGATCGCCCTCGGGCCGGTCCCGGCCCAGGGCCCCCGTGCGGATTCGCACCGGGCGCAGATGCGGCATTGCATGCAGCCGCGCGCCCGACATCCGGCGCTGGCCGCGCCACAGGACCGGCTGCGGACCATCGTCGCGGGTCAGCACATGCTGGCCCTCGTCCAGCGTCTCGACCGGCCGCGGGCCGTCCGGCGTGGCGATCAGGGTGCCCCGCGCGAAACAGATGACGCCAGCCGGGGATTGCGCGTGGCGCCTGATCGGCGAGGTTTCGTTGATCTGGCGCACGACCCAGAGTTCGGCGCCGACGGGTGGCAGCGCGTCGATGAACATCACCAGCGTCGGCCGCCCATCGGGGGTCGAAATCTCGGTCGCTGTATAGCTTTTCATCCCGTCGGTCAGCACGAATCCCCGGTCGTTCAGGGGGTGTTCGGGCATGTCGTGGATGGATTTCCGCGGATCGAGCGCGGCCCCGACCAGGCGCTGCACCGCCCGTGCCGCACGCCTGCGCAGGTCCGCCCCGCCTTCGGCATCGCCCAGAAGCAACAGATCGTCGGGCCCGTCGAGCCGCATCGCCGCGCCCAGCCGGCGCCAGGCCGACCCAACGGTCAGCGCGCCCACCGGTGCCGCCTGCACACCGTCCACCTCCGTCTGGGCCCAGGGGATGACAAACGTGCCGCGATAGCCCGTTTTCATGCCTGTTTGCCTGCCTCGATAGTTTTATTATTACAAGGCCGTTAGCACATTCTGTTCATGCATGGAAGCGGGTGATTCGTCCGGATCAGAAACTGATGCGAAAATTCAACGACCCGACAAGCTGGGTATCACTCTGCCCGACGAATTCCTTGCCAAGCCATGTGACGCCGTAAAACACGCCAAAGCGTCGTCCCTGCCACTTGACCCCGGCGCGCAACCGATTTCGCGTATCGGTAAGCCGATATCCCCGGGACGAGGGCAGGTAATGGCTGTCGGCCACCCAGGCCGCATCGCCCCCCAGCAGGAAGGACAGGCCCGGCGTGCCGCCCCTTGTCGCGGTGTAGAACTGGCCAGTTTCCGGTTCACGCACCAGCAGATCGCCCTGCCCCCAGGTTCCGATGATGATATCGCCGCCCGCGCGGATCAGGGTCTCGGCCCCGGCCTGCGCGGCCAGGAACGGGCGCATCATCACCCCGTCGGACAGGCGGAACGGGCGGGCCGCCTCGGCCGAGATGGCGGGATAGACCGCATTCCCGATCTGGTTGTCCAGCACCTTGGCAGATGGTGGTGCGATGCCAAGCCGGTCATGCGCCCATTTCTGCCTTTCGCCATGCCCGGTCTGCGGCCCGGTGACGTCGATCCCGCCACCCAGGGTCAAGTCGAACCCGTGATGGCGAAAATGGGTATGAACACCGAAGCCCAGCGTTCCGGCATAGGGCCGGTCGCCCGGGGCCGGATTGGACAGATTCGACGGTGACAGGGTCGATGTCCGGAACCGGTATTCCAGAATCCGGCCCGGCATCTCGGGCAGCCGGCCGGTCCATTCCGGCCCGCGCAGCCAGCTGATCGTGTAGGATGACGACCGCCAGCGATCAGACCCGTCGCCCAGGAAGTCGTTGTTGAATATGCTGCTCCAGCCCAGTGTCTGGCGCGGCTGTCCCTGCGCCTGCGCGGCCGGCGCCGCAAGAATGGCCAGCGCAACCGCCGCCCGTATCAGAAAGGTCCGTGAAATCATTGCCCGCGCCCGCTGTCTTGCTGCCTTTTATCGTTCGTCAGCCGCAGGTTAGCCGAAAAAAGCGGCAGATGCATGACCGGAATGCAGCAAACAGGCGTCATCGCGTTGCACCCATTGCGGGCAGAAACCCGCCAAAGCAAAGGCGCCGCCCGACCGGGCGGCGCCTGGATATCCGTCGGGGCGGGGTTTCAGAAGCCCAGGCCGGCGTATTTGTTCTTGAACTTCGACACGCGGCCGCCGGTGTCCATCAGGCGCGACGAACCGCCGGTCCACGCCGGGTGCACCGACGGGTCGATATCCAGCGAAAGGGTATCGCCCTCGGCGCCATAGGTCGATTTCATCTGGACGATGGTTCCATCGGTCAGCTTGACGTCGATCAGGTGATAGTCGGGGTGAATGTTCTTTTTCATCGCTCCGGTCCTTACGCTTCGGCGCCCGCTTTGGGCTTGTAGTTCGACTGTTCCGCGATCCGGGCCGATTTGCCCCGGCGCGCGCGCAGGTAGTAGAGCTTGGCCCGGCGCACCTTGCCGCGGCGCACCACCTCGATGCTGTCGATATTGGTCGAGTAGAGCGGGAACACACGTTCCACGCCTTCGCCGAAGGAAATCTTGCGCACGGTGAACGAGCCGGCAATCCCGCCGCCATTCTTGCGCGAGATGCAGACCCCTTCATAGGCCTGAACCCGGGTGCGGGTGCCCTCTGTCACCTTGTAGCCGACGCGGATCGTGTCCCCGGCCTTGAAATCCGGGATCTTCTTGTCGAGGTCGGCAATCTGCTCTGCCTCGAGTTGCGCGATAAGGTCCATCGCTTGTCTCCTATGTGCTCACGGTTTTTTCCGCGAAGTTGATATGCGCGTCCTCAGAGCTCTTGGTCTCCTTCCGGGTCCCTACCATGTCTCGCACAGTAAGCCCGCCAGAGGTCAGGTCGGCGTTTCCTTGTCAGCCTTTCGGCCATGGCCCGCCGCCAGGCGGCGATCTTCGCGTGATGGCCGGACAGGAGAATGTCCGGAATCCCGCGGCCTTGCCAGATGGCGGGCCTTGTATACTGCGGATGCTCAAGCAGACCGTCAGAGAATGACTCCTCTTCTGTGGATGCCTGATTCCCGAGCACGCGGGGTATAAGCCGGACCGTCGCGTCAATCAAGGCCTGAGCGGCGATCTCGCCACCCGTCAGGACGAAATCGCCCAGGCTGACCTCTTCCACGTCGAAATGGTCCAGCACACGCTGGTCCACGCCCTCGAACCGGCCGCAGACAAGGGTGATCCCCGCCGCTGCGGCAAAGCGATGCGCCATCGCCTGGTCGAAGCGGCGGCCCCGCGGTGACAGGTAGATCACCGGCCAGCGCTGCGGGTCGGCGGGCCGGTCGGCACCGGCCGTGGCCAGCGCCGCGCCCACCACATCGGGGCGCAACACCATGCCGGCGCCGCCGCCCGCCGGCGTGTCGTCCACGTTGCGATGCCTGCCCTGGCCGAAGGGGCGCAGGTCGATCGTCTCCAGCGCCCACAACCCCTGGTCCAGCGCCCGTCCCGTCAGCGATAGCCCCAGCACGCCGGGGAATGCCTCGGGGAACAGGGTGATCACCTTGGCCATCCAGGCCCCTTTCACCCGGCGGGTTTCGCGCATCAGGTCGCTGGGCCGCGCCGAGGCGCGGATCGACAGGCGGCCATGGGATTTCGCGGCATCGGTCATTGCGGTCTTCTAGCGGGTTCGGGTCTGGTCGGAAAGCGCGGACAGCAGGGCCCGTTTCGCGGCGCGGGCGTCGGCATCGCTGCGCCGGCTGCGATTGATCGCCAGAAGTTCGCACAGCACCGCCTCGGGAAGTGCCCGGTTGACCGGGGCCACCGGGCCCAGCGCGGCGCGGCGCGCGTCGCTCAGGCCGATCGCGTCGAGCAAGGGGCCAGCCGGGCCGAGGCGGCGGGCGGCCGTGTCCTCCAGCCAGGTTTCGCGAACCTCGTGCGGCGCCACCGCCTCACGGATCGCCGCAACGATTGCCGGCAGATCCGAGGCGCCGGAATAGCGCTGACGGAAGCTGTCGAAATCCAGCACCATCCGCGACGATTTCACATGCTCGCCATGGGCGCTTTTCAGCCATTCCTCGGCGCCGCGCAGCGAAAAGACGAAACTCAGCCAGAGCCGCTTGCCGAAAAGCTGTTCCAGCGCCTCGGCATAGGCGCGCATCAACTCCGGCGCGGCGGAATAGTCGGCCAGGTCGCCGCGCCCCGGCATGTGCCCCGACAGCTCTTCGGAGGTGACCAGGAGCTTGCGCGCCGGTTTCAGCTTCATCTCCTGCACGCGGCAGCCGAACCGGATCGCGGCCCGCGCCAGGGCCGATGGATCGCGCCATGTCGAAAACCCCCGCGCGGCAGAGCGCACCGATTTCAGCCCGAACGGCAGGATCATCGCCGTTTCCGCGCGCAGGATCGCCCGGTTTTTCCGCAGCACGGCCTGGGCCGTGCTGGTGCCGGTCTTGTGGAACCCGGCATGGATCACGATGCGCTGTTGCGGGCCGGGCATCGGGTCAGTCCGGAAACAGCCCCTCGGGCGGGTCGGCGATGATGCGCCCCGCCGCGAGGTCCACCGTCGGCACGGCGGAATTCGTGAAGGGCAACAGGACCGTGTCCTGCAGGCCCGGGCCATGCACTTCCAGCAGGTCGCCGGCGCCGTGATCGTGCACCGCGCGGACATGACCCAGGTGCCGGCCTCCGGTATCGACCACCTCCAGCCCGATCAGGTCGGCATGGTAATACTCGTCGTCTGGAAGCGCCGGCAAGCGTGCGCGATCGACGAAAAGCTGCGTGCCACGCAGCGCATCGGCCTGTTCGCGGGTGGTGACACCCGACAGCCGCGCCGCGAATCCGCCCTTGACCGGGCCGGTGATCCGCACCGTGAAGCTGCGCGCGCCATCCTCGGTGAACAGCGGCGCATAATCGGCAATCGCCTCGGGCCGGGCGCAAAAACTTTTCAGCCGCACCTCTCCCCTGACGCCGAAGGCGCCGGCGATGGCGCCGACGCAGACCCGTTCAGTGCTCATGTTCTGCTCCTTGCGCTGGACGCGCAAAAGCCGCCCCTGCGGGCGGCTTCTGCCTGCTTGCGATGGATGCCCGCAATCCGGTTCCGGATACCATCGGTCATATGCTCATCCGGCAAGGCGCCGGGCCGGTTACTCGGCGCCCTGGTCGGCGGCTTCCTCGGCCGGTGCAGCGGCCTCGGCCGCCCTGGCCGCACGCGCCTCGGCGCGCTCCTGGGCCTTCTTGCCCGGCTTCGCCTTGTTCGGGTTCGACCGTTCCTTCTTGTGCAGAACGCCCGCGTTTTCCAGCATCCGCGCGATCCGGTCGGTGGGCTGCGCGCCCAGGTCCAGCCAATGCTTGATCCGGTCGGCATCCATCTTCACGCGCTCTTCGCTGTCCTTGGGCAGCAGCGGATTGTAAGTGCCCAGCTTCTCGATGAAGCGGCCGTCGCGGGGCATGCGGCTGTCGGTGGCCACGATGCGATAGAACGGACGCTTCTTGGAACCGGCACGGGCGAGACGAATTTTCAGGGACATTGTCGCTTTCTCCTTGGTTTTGGCTTCGGCAGGACTCCTGCCTATTTCTTGTGTTGCTCGTGATGCTTGATGACTTCCTGGATGATGAAGGCCAGGAATTTCTTGGCGAATTCCGGGTCGAGGTCGGCCTCATTGGCCAGCTCCTCAAGCCGGGCGATCTGCGCCGCCTCGCGCGCAGGGTCGGAGGGCGGCAGATCATGCGCGGCCTTCAGCCTTCCGACCGCCTGGGTGTGCTTGAACCGCTCGCCCAGCGTGTAGACGAGGATCGCATCCAGCCGGTCGATGCTGTTGCGGTGCTCTGCCAGAAGCTCCGCGGCGCGGGTTGCAGCGTCAGTCAAGAGGGAACCCTTTCGGTTTGAACAGGGGATCGCTGTAATGGCTGATCTCCAGCGCGATGCCGTCGGAGATCTGGCTGTTGCGCAACCGCCCCGGCGCGGGGTGGCGATAGACCACATCGCTGCCGTCGATCGTGGCGGCATCGGGGTCCCTCACCGCCCCCAATCGCTCGGCCAGGCGGATGGAATCGAGGTTCTTGGGGTCGATATAGCTGACCGCCCCGTCCCATCCCTGTTCTTCGTAGAAATAGCGCCGGGCCTCGTTGGTGGCCTCCAGCGCGAAGCCGCGGCCGGCCTTGTCGGGCCAGATGATCCAGGCGATTTCGCGCTCGGGCCAGCCGGCCGGCTGCCAGCCGCCGGCCATGCCATATGTCTCGTCGGTGGCCTTGTCGCGGATCACCCACATTCCGAAACCGCGGATCAGCCAGTGGCCGATCTCGGCAGCGTAGAGGATCCAGGTTTCGTACTTGTTCAGCGGCCCGCCCATGAAGCGCGAGCGATAGGAGGCAAAGGTGGCGCGAAAGTCCGGGTAATCCTCCGGCTCGGGGCCGCGCAGGACCAGGCGGCGCGTTTGCAGAACCGGGATGTCCGTGTGCGGCATCACAGATCCTCCGGCCCGGGATGGCGATAGAGCATGTCGCGCCCCATGGTCACGTTCTCGTAGGTCCGCTCATAGCGCGCGCCCAGCCGTTCGGCCAGCGCGACCGACCGGGTATTGCCCGGCAGGATGTTGCTGGTCAGCGTCTTGAAACCAAGCTCTTCATAGGCCCAGGCGCGGGCCCGCATCGCCGCTTCATGGGCGACGCCGCGGCCTTCCCATTCGGCGAAGACGAGCCAGCCCAGTTCGGGCTCGGGCCAGCCTTCGGGGTTCCAGATCCCCGACAGGCCGGCCGGCTGCCCCCCCGCCCGCATCTCGATGGTGAAATAGCCGTATCCGTGGATATGCCAGTGCCCGATATTGCTGGCGAACCAGCGCCAGGCATCGGCCCGGGTCTCGGCGCCGCCGAACCCCCAGGCGCGCTCTTCGTCGGCGAAGAACGCCGCCAACGGTTCGAAATCGCGCAGCTCGGGGCCGCGCAGGATCAGACGGTCGGATTGCAGGGTCGGGGCATTGGTCAGGGGCATTGCGGGTTATTTCTTCTTGCCGAATCCGCTCAGGCCCGGGGGCAGCTGCGCGCCCGCGCCCATGCCGGGAAATCCGCCGCCCATCTGCCGTGCCGCGGCCTCCATCGCCTTGGGGTCCATTTGCGCCGGGTCCATGCCGGCGGGCATGTCGCCGCCCTTGCCGAACATGCCCTTCATGGCCTGTTTCAGCATGCCGCCCTTGCCCATCTTCTTCATCATGTCGGCCATCTGCCGGTGCATTTTCAGAAGCCTGTTCAACTCGCTGACTTCCAGCCCCGCGCCCCGGGCGATGCGCTTCTTGCGCGACGCCTGAAGGATCTGCGGATTGGCGCGCTCGCGCCTGGTCATCGACTGGATCAGCGCGATCTGGCGCTTCAGGATCGAATCGTCGAAGCCGGCCTGTTCCATCTGCCTGGACATCTTGCCCATGCCGGGCATCATGCCCATGACACCTTCCATGCCGCCCATCTTGAGCATCTGCTCCAGCTGCATCCTGAGGTCGTTCATGTTGAACTGACCCTTCTGGAAGCGCTTCATCATGCGCTCGGCCTGCTCGGCCTCGATGGTTTCCTGCGCCTTCTCGACGAGGCTGACGATGTCGCCCATGCCGAGGATGCGGCCGGCGATGCGTTCGGGGTGGAACTCCTCGATCGCGTCCATCTTCTCGCCCAGGCCGACAAAGCGGATCGGCTTGCCGGTCACGGCACGCATCGACAGCGCCGCGCCACCGCGCCCGTCACCGTCCATCCGGGTCAGCACCACGCCGGAAATACCGATCTGGCCGTCGAACTGCTCGGCCACGTTCACCGCGTCCTGGCCGGTTAACCCGTCCACCACCAGCAGGGTTTCGCGCGGATTGGTCACGTCGCGCACCTGGGCGACCTGGTCCATCAGCTCCTGGTCGATATGCAGGCGCCCGGCCGTGTCCAGCATGTAGACGTCATAGCCGCCCATCGTCGCCTGCTGCCTGGCGCGCCTGGCGATCTGCACCGCGGTCTCGCCCTTGACGATGGGCAGGGTGTCGACGCCGATCTGGGCGCCCAGGATCTGAAGCTGTTCCATCGCCGCAGGGCGGTTGGTGTCGAGCGAGGCCATCAGCACCCGCTTGCCGCTTTTCTCGCGCAGCCGCTTGGCAAGCTTCGCGGTGGTCGTCGTCTTGCCCGAGCCCTGAAGCCCCACCATCAGGATCGGCGCCGGCGGATTGTCGATCTTCAGCGCGCCGGGCTCTTCATCGCCGGCCAGCACATGCACCAGCTCGTCATGGACGATCTTGACGACCTGCTGACCGGGGGTCACCGACCGGGTGACGGCCTGGCCGGTGGCCTTGGCCTGCACGGCCTTGACGAAATCGCGTGCGACGGGAAGCGAGACGTCGGCCTCGAGCAGCGCCACACGCACCTCGCGCAGCGCGGTCCTGACGTCATCCTCTGACAGCGCGCCCTGCTTGGTCAGCCGGTCGAAGACGCCGGAGAGGCGTTCGGAAAGATTTTCAAACATGCCTGGCCCTCCTGCGACCGTTATACCCTCACCCGCCCCAGATGGGGCGCGCACGCGAATTTTGAAGCGCATCGGCGATACGCCAAACACCAACGACACCAGTGGGCGCAACGCGCTGACTGGTGGCGATCCCCGCAAAAAGCGTCGGGACCGGAAGCGTGGCACTTCCGGGGTATCCGGGGCGTTTAGGCCCGATGCCGGTCGGTGTCAAGCCGCGGCGGCGTCAGCTGCGGGCCTGCTCGTGCTCCAGCCGCTGGCGGGCGATCCGCTCATGCCGGTCGGCGGCCTGCTGATTGACGAGCGATTGCTCGATGTAATTCATGTGGGCCTCGATTGCGGCGCGGGCCGCCTGCGGATCACGCGCCTGCAAGGCATCGTTGATCGCGCGATGCTGGTCCAGCAGGGCACTGCGCGTGGTGCGCTGCTTGAACATGACCTGGCGGTTGTAGAACACCCCCTCGCGCAGCAGGTCGAACATCGAACGCATCATGTGCAACATGACCACGTTGTGCGATGCCTCGATGATCGCCATGTGAAACTCGGCGTCCAGCCGCGCCTCGTCGGCCGGGTTTCGCTTGGAATGCACCGCCTCCATCTTGCCGAAGATGGTGTTGACCACCTGCAAGTCGGTGTCCGAGGCCAGATGCGCCGCGCGTTCGGCGGCCAGCCCCTCCATGTCGCGGCGGAACGAGATATAGTCGAACACCGCTTCCTCGTGGTCGGCGAACAGCCGGATCAGGGCCGGTGCGAAGGCCGAGCCCAGAACCTCGGCCACGAAAATCCCGGCGCCGGCACGGCTGGTCAGCAGGCCGCGATCCTGCAACTCGGCGATCGCCTCGCGCAGGCTGGGGCGCGACACGCCCAGCTTTTCCGACAATTCCCGTTCCGACGGAAGACGTTCGCCCGGGCGCAGAACACCGCGCAGGATCAACAGCTCGATCTGGCGTTGAACCGCGTGCGACAGTTTTTCCGGCTGGACCTTCTGAAACGGCATCATCTCTCCCTGATCGGGGTTGATATACGGCCAGCGCCGAGTCCGCTCAACAGGAAATGGCCGGACCCGGCCACGGCCAGGTGACGACGTGCTGTTGCAGGAACGATGTGCAATCCCCGGTCGCAGGGGCGGCGCCGGTCAGGTGAATTTTCGATAAAGCCTGGTCAGGTCGAAGATCCCGTCCAGTTCCTCGAATCGCGTGCGGGTCGCGTCCCAGGATTTCTCCTGCACCGCGGCGATCAGCGCCTCCAGCAGCATCATGGTGGAAATGTTCGAATCCCATGCCGACGGGATCTCGCCCCAGCAGTTGAAGATCTGGTCCGCGACCTTGCCCACCGGCGATGTCCACTGATCCGTGATCAGGATGACGCTCACGCCGCGATCCTTGGCCAGTTCGGCCAGCCGCAACAGGTTCGTTTCATAGCGCCGGATGTCGAACATCAGCAGCGTATCCGCGCGCTGCATGTCCAGAACGTAATGCGGCCATGTCGCGGCCGAAGAGGTCATGTGCGTGACCCGCGGACGGATCGCCTGGAGATGGGTGAAGGCGTAATCCGCCAGCGCCCGCGTCACCCGGCCGCCAACGACGAACAGCTGCGCCTCGCTGTCGGCCAGCCGGTCCACCGCCGCGTCGAAACGCCCGGTATCCACATGCGACAATGTCTGGCGCATGTTCTGCAGGACCGCCTCGGCGAAACGGTTCAGCATGTGCGATTCGGGCGCCTCGGACGCCCAGCGCTCGCGTTTCTGAACCGGCCCGCTGACCGCGGCCTCCAACTCATCGCGCAGGGTCTGGTGAAATTGCGGAAACCCCTTGAACCCGAGCTTCTTGACCATCCGCGCGACGGTCGGTGTCGACACACCGGCATTCGCCGCCACGATGGTGATCGAGGCAAGCCCCGCCGCGGGGTAGTTTTCCAGCAGCGCATTGGCGAGCTTGCGCTCGGACTGGGTAAGCTGCTCATATTCCGCGCGGATCAGGTCGCGCACCGTCTTGGTCGGCTCGGGCATCCTTGCGCCCCCGTCTTGCCCCCGTTGCGATCATTTGGCCGGCGCATTGCACAAGACATGCGCATCGGAGGTCACCACGAAATTCTCTTCTGAAGATATATTGACAGGAGAAAAAAATACAGAAGATAATTGAACAAAAGACGGAGCCAGGTTTTGCAGACTCTCCAAAACCCACAGTTCGGACCGGCCGCCGACATCGTCAATCCCGACGGTGCGGGCACTGTCGTGCTGATCTGCGAGCACGCGTCCAACGCGATTCCCACCGCGTTGAACCGGCTGGGCCTGGACGATCGGGATCTTGACAGCCATGCCGCCTGGGATCCCGGCGCGCTGGGCGTGGCGCGGCACCTGTCGCGGGCGCTGGACGCGCCCTTGATCGCCGGGCGGCTGTCGCGGCTGGTCTATGACTGCAACCGCGCCCCGGAAAGCCCCAGCGCGATGCCCGCGATATCCGAACGCTTCGACATTCCGGGAAATGCCGGGCTGGATGCCGCCGCCCGGGCCGCCCGCGTGGCGAATGTGTATCGCCCGTTCTGCGCTGCGGTCAGCCAGGTGCTCGATTCCCGCGCCGCGGCCCGCATGACAACCGCGATCGTCACGATCCACAGCTTCACGCCGGTGTTTCACGGCCTGCGGCGGGATGTGGAAATCGGCATTCTGCACGACAGCGATACGCGCCTTGCCGATGCCATGCTGGCACAGACCCATCGCCTGCCCGGCCGCGACATCAGGCGCAACGCGCCCTATGGCCCCGAGGACGACGTGACCCACAGCCTGCGCCTGCATGGCGAGGCGCGCGGCCTGCCGAACGTGATGATCGAGATCCGCAACGACCTGCTGGCCACCGAACAGGACGAGGAACGGATGGCAAACGAAGTGACAAAGCTGCTCTCTCCGGCGCTCGCCGAAGCTGCGTCATGGTTCGCGGAGGATGCCCATGCCTAGCTTCATGCGGGCCTATGTCAACGGCGTCGACCGGGTGAACCGGGTGCTCGGCCGGATCGCGATGTATCTGATCTTCGTGCTGATCGGCATCCTGCTGTGGTCCTCGATCTCGAAGACGTTCTTCCTGCCGTCGCTGTGGACGCTGGAAATGGCCCAGTTCACGATGGTGGCCTATTACATCCTCGGCGGGCCGTATTCGATCCAGCTTGGCGCCAATGTGCGCATGGACCTGTTCTATGGCGAATGGTCGCCGCGGACCCGCGCCTGGGTGGATGCGTTCACCATCTTTTTCCTGCTGTATTTCCTGTTTGTCCTGCTTCGGGGCGCGTTGGGGTCGATGGCATATTCGCTTGGCTATTTCGGCATGACCCCGTCGGAATTCTACGCCAACCTGGTTTCGGCCACGTTCAGCGACGGGCTGTCGGGGGCCGCCGAGGTGATAGGCCGGATGGAGCGCAGCCCGACGGCCTGGCGCCCCTATCTGTGGCCGATCAAGCTGGTGATGTGCATCGGCATCGTGATGATGATCCTTCAGGCCGTCGCGGAGTTCTTCCGCGATATCGGCCGTATCCGCGGAGAAGAAATCTGATGTCGCACGAAATGATCGCGCTGGTGATGTTCGCGGGCATGATGCTGATGCTCATCACCGGGCAGCGTGTCTTTGCCGCAATCGGCTTTGTCGGCGCGCTGGCCGGCGTTCTGCTCTGGGGGACGGGGGGCGTCACGATTCCGTTCTCGGCGGCGATGAAGCTGATGAAATGGTATCCGCTGCTAACGCTGCCGATGTTCATCTTCATGGGCTATGTCCTGTCGGAAAGCCGCATCGCCGATGACCTGTATCGCATGTTCCACGTCTGGATGGGGCCGATACGCGGCGGGCTGGCGATCGGCACGATCGGGTTGATGGTGCTGATCTCGGCGATGAACGGCTTGTCGGTGGCCGGCATGGCCATCGGCGCGACCATCGCTTTGCCCGAGCTGCTGCGGCGCGGATATGACAAGACCATGGTCACTGGCGTGATCCAGGCCGGGTCCAGCCTGGGCATCCTCGTGCCGCCCTCGGTGGTCCTGGTGCTTTACGCGATGATCGCGCGCCAGCCGGTCGGGCAATTGTGGCTGGCCGGGGTGCTGCCCGGGCTGATGATGGCGGGCCTGTTCGTCATTTACATCGCGATCCGCTGCCGGCTTGATCCCGCCCTTGGCCCGGTTCTGCCACCGGCCGAACGCGAGGGCATTTCCCGGCGCGAGAAATTCCGGCTTCTGGGCGCCGGGATCCTGCCGCTGGCGATTTTCGCGGCGATGATGGTCCCGTTTCTCAACGGCTGGACCTCGCTGGTGGAAAGTTCGGCCATCGGGGCGATGACCGCCTTCTTCGCGGCTGTGGTCAAGGGCCGCATGACCCGCGAGGTGTTCGAGAACTCGGTTCGCAACACCCTGGCGATATCGTGCATGTTCATGTGGATCATCCTGGCCGCGCTGGCCTTTGGCGCGATCTTCGACGGGCTGGGCGCGGTCCGCGCGATCGAGGGGGTCTTCACCAATCTGGGCCTTGGCCCCTGGGGCATCCTGATCGTCATGCAGCTCAGCTTCATCGTGATGGGCACCTTCCTGGACGACACGGCGATGCTGGTGATCGTTGCGCCGCTTTACGTGCCGCTTGTCGACCAGCTGGGTTTCGACCTGATCTGGTACGGGGTGCTCTATACCATCACCACGCAGATCGCATACATGACGCCGCCTTTCGGCTATAATCTTTTCCTGATGCGGGCCATGGCGCCGCCGGAAATCGGGCTCAAGGACATCTACCGCTCGATCGTGCCTTTCGTGCTGGTGATGATGCTGGCGCTGGCGCTGGTGATGGTCTTCCCGCAGATCGCGCTGTGGCTGCCCGAACAGGTTTACGGAAATTAACCCAGAACCCCGGTGCAACGGGGCCCAAACCAATAGGAGAGAGAAAATGACCACGACAAGACGCAAGTTCCTTGCAAGCGCCGGTGTCGGCGCGGTGGGTGCCTCGCTGGCCGCGCCCGCGATCGCACAATCCAAGATCGTCTGGCGGATGCAGACCTATGCCGGTGCCGCGCTGGCCGAGCATGTGGTGAAACCGGCCATCGACAAGTTCAACGCGATCGCCGGCGACGAGATGCAGATCGAACTGTATTTCTCGGACCAGCTGGTGCCCACGGGCGAGCTGTTCCGCGCGATGCAGCGCGGCACGATCGACGCGGTGCAGTCGGACGACGATTCGATGGCCTCGCCCACCGCGGTGCGGGTCTTCGGGGGGTATTTCCCCTTCGGCACACGCTACAGCCTCGACGTGCCGGTTCTGTTCAATCAGTACGGTCTCAAGGAGATCTGGGAAGAGGAATATGCCGCGGTCGGCGTCAAGCATATCTCGGCCGGCTCCTGGGATCCGTGCCACTTTGCCACCAAGGAACCGATCCGCAGCCTGGAAGACCTCAAGGGCAAGCGTGTCTTCACCTTCCCGACCGCGGGACGGTTCCTGTCGCAGTTCGGCGTGGTGCCCGTCACCCTGCCATGGGAAGATATCGAGGTTGCGTTGCAGACGGGCGAGCTGGACGGCATCGCCTGGTCGGGCATCACCGAGGATTACACGGTGGGCTGGGCCGACGTGACCAACTATTTCCTGACCAACAACATCTCGGGCGCCTGGATCGGCCACTTCTTCGCCAACATGTCGCGGTGGGAGGAACTGCCCGAGCGGATGAAGACGCTGCTGACGGTCTGCATGGAACAGTCGCATTATTACCGCCAGTGGTGGTACTGGGGCGGCGAGGCGGCGCTGCGCGTCAATGGCGACAAGCTGAAGCTGACCACGATCCCCGACGAGGAATGGGCGACGGTGGAAAGCGCCGCCAAGGTGTTCTGGGAAGACCTGACCGAGGGCAACCCGGTCCGCGAAAAGGTGGTCGGGATCATCCGCGACTATAACGAGGTGATGCAAAAGGCCGGCCGCCCCTATCGCTACGGCTGAGACGCCGGCCCGACACGCGCCGCACCGGATGCCCCGGCCCGTTCGCCGGGGCATCCGCACGCCGACCCAAGCTTTACAGGACCTGACCCATGCCCGCGCCGATGACATTCGACACCTTGAAGGAAAAGACCGCCTGCGGCGAAATCGACACCGTTCTCGTCTGCCTCGTGGACATGCAGGGCCGCCTCATGGGCAAGCGCTTCGTGGCCGAGCATTTCGTCGAAAGCGCCTGGGAAGAAACCCATTGCTGCAACTACCTGCTGGCCACCGACCTGGAAATGTTCACCGTCGAGGGCTACGCCGCCACCAGCTGGCGCGCGGGCTATGGCGATTACGTCATGAAACCCGACCTCGGCACGCTGCGCCCGGTTCCCTGGCTGGCGGGCACCGCGATGGTGCTGTGCGACGTGCTGGATCACCATACGCATGAAGAGGTGCCCCACAGCCCGCGCGCCATCCTCAAACGCCAGATCGCCCGGCTGGGCGCGATGGGCCTGACCCCGATGATGGCGACCGAGCTGGAGTTCTTCCTCTTCGCCAAGAGCCATGAAGAGATCCGCAGATCGGGTTTCCGCGACCTCGAACCGATCAGCGCCTATAACGAGGATTACCACATCCTCCAGACCACGAAGGAAGAGCATGTCCTGCGCCCGGTGCGCAACCACCTGCGCGCGGCCGGGATCCCGGTCGAGAATACCAAGGGCGAGGCGGAAACCGGCCAGGCCGAACTGAACATCAGATACAGCCCGGCCCTGGACAGCGCCGATTATCATTCGATCGCCAAGAACGCGGTGAAGGAAATCGCCTGGGCCCAGGGTCACGCGGCCAGCTTCCTGCCCAAGTGGCACGCCGACCGGGTCGGCAGTTCCAGCCACGTCCATCAGTCGCTGTGGAAGGATGGCGCCAACGCCTTTCACGACCCTGCTGCCCGGCACGGCATGTCGTCGCTGATGTGCAGCTACCTGGCCGGGCTGATCGCCCATGCGCCCGACATGACCGTGTTCCTGGCGCCCTATGTGAACAGTTACAAACGGTTCCAGAAGGGCACGTTCGCCCCCACCGGCGCCGCCTGGTCGGTGGACAACCGCACCGCCGGGTTCCGCCTGTGTGGCGAGAACACCAAGGCCGTGCGGATCGAGTGCCGGATCGGCGGATCGGACATCAACCCCTATCTTGCCATGGCCGCCCAGATCGCTGCCGGCCTGAAGGGGATCGAGGACGGGCTGACGCTGCAACCGCCGCTGTCCGGCGACGCCTACGAGGCCGAGGGCGGCAATCACATCCCCCGCACCCTGCGCGACGCGGCCGATGCGCTGGAAGGCTCGGCGATGTTGCGCGCGGCCTTCGGCGATGCGGTCGTCGATCACTATGTCCGCGCGGCCCGCTGGGAGCAGGAGGAATTCGACCGCGTGGTGACCGATCACGAGATCGCCCGAGGATTCGAGCGCGCCTGAAGAGGATACCATGACACAGACATTGAAATGCATCTCGCCGATCGACGGATCGGTATTTGCCGAACGCCCCATCCCGGACCGCGACGCGGCCGCCGCGATGGTGGCCCGTGCCCGGGCGGCACAGGCCGACTGGGCCGCAAGGCCGCTGGCCGAACGGGTGAGCCTGGTGCGAAAGGGGATCGCCCGCGTGGGCGAGATGAATGACGAGATCGTGCCGGAACTTGCGCATATGATGGGCCGCCCGATCCGCTATGGCGGCGAGTTCGGCGGTTTCGACGAGCGTGGCAGCTACATGGCCGACATCGCCGAAGAGGCGCTGGCGCCCATGGTGATCGAGGCCAGCGACGCGTTCGAGCGCCGGATCGAGCGTGAACCGCACGGCGTGGTGCTGGTGATCGCCCCCTGGAACTATCCCTGGATGACCGCGATCAACACGGTGGCCCCGGCGCTGATCGCGGGCAACACGGTGCTTCTGAAACATGCCACCCAGACGCTGCTGGTGGGCGAACGCATGGTCCGCGCCTTCGTCGAGGCGGGCGTGCCCGAGGACGTTTTCCAGAACGTCTTTCTGGATCATGACACCACCAGCGCGCTGATCGCCGCGCGCAGCTTCGATTTCGTGAATTTCACCGGCTCGGTCGGCGGCGGCCGCGCGATGGAACGGGCCGCGGCGGGCACCTTCACCCCGCTGGGCCTGGAACTGGGCGGCAAGGATCCGGGCTATGTTCTGGACGATGCCGATCTCGGCTCTGCCGTGGCCGGGCTGGTCGACGCGGCAATGTTCAACTCGGGGCAGTGCTGCTGCGGGATCGAGCGGATCTATGTTCACGAAAGCCTGTATGACGATTTCGTCGCCCGCGCCGTGGAAACCGTGCGCGGCATGAAACTGGGCAATCCGCTGGACACCGAAACCACCATCGGCCCGATGGCCAACCGCCGCTTTGCCGATGTGGTGCGCGCGCAGGTGGCCGAAGCGGTGGCCGACGGTGCCACCGCCCATATCGCCCCCTTCGCGGAGGATGATGGCGGCACCTACCTGACGCCGCAGATCCTGACCGGCGTCACCCACGACATGCGCGTAATGCGCGAGGAAAGCTTCGGCCCGGTCGTCGGCATCATGCCGGTCCGCGACGACGAACAGGCGATCGCGCTCATGAACGACAGCGAATTCGGCCTGACCGCGGCGCTGTGGACCGCCGACGCGGACCGCGCGGCGCGGATCGGCCGACGCTTGCAGACCGGCACCGTGTTCATGAACCGTGCCGATTACCTCGACCCGGCCCTGTGCTGGACCGGCTGCAAGAACACCGGCCGCGGCGGCGGGCTCAGCGTGATCGGCTATCACAACCTGACCCGGCCGAAATCCTATCATCTCAAGAAGGGGGTATCATGAACCTGACGGGCAACTGGACCTATCCCACCGCCATCAAGTTCGGCGCCGGACGTATCAGGGAACTGCCCGGCGCCTGTGCCGAGGCGCATGTCACCAAGCCCCTGCTGGTCACCGACAAGGGGCTGGCAGACCTGCCGATCACGCGTCACGCGCTGGAGATCCTCGAACAGGCCGGGTTCGATCCCGCGCTGTTCGCGCAGGTCGATCCCAACCCGAACGAGATCAACCTGGCCGACGGGGTGAAGGCGTTTCGCGACGGCGGGCATGACGGGGTGATCGCGTTCGGTGGCGGCTCGGGGCTGGATCTGGGCAAGATGGTGGCCTTCATGGCCGGGCAGACCCGGCCGGTCTGGGATTTCGAGGATATCGACGACTGGTGGACGCGCGCCGATGCCGAGGCGATCACGCCGATCATCGCCGTGCCGACCACGGCCGGCACCGGCTCCGAGGTCGGGCGCGCCAGCGTCATCACGAATTCGCAGACCCATGTGAAAAAGATCATTTTCCACCCGAAAGTCCTGCCGGCCGTAGTGATCTGCGACCCGGAGCTGACCGTCGGCATGCCGAAATTCATCACCGCGGGCACCGGGCTGGATGCTTTCGCCCATTGCGTCGAGGCGTTTTCAAGCCCGCATTACCACCCGATGAGCCAGGGCATCGCGTTGGAAGGCATGCGGCTGGTCAAGGAGTATCTGCCGCGTGCCCATGCCGACGGCACCGATATCGAGGCGCGCGCCCAGATGATGAGCGCGGCGGCAATGGGCTCGACCGCGTTCCAGAAAGGCCTGGGGGCCATCCATGCGCTCAGCCACCCGATCGGTGCGATCTACAACACCCATCACGGCACCACCAACGCGGTCTGCATGCCGGCAGTCCTTGAGTTGAACGCGCCGAAAATCGCCGACCGCTTCGACATGGCCGCCGCCTATCTGGGAATAGACGGCGGGTTCGACGGGTTCCGCGCCTTCGTGCAAAAGCTGAACGATCAGCTGGACGTGCCCAGGCGCCTGTCGGAAATGGGGGTCGATCGCGATCGGATCGATACGCTGACGGCCATGGCGCTGGAAGATCCCAGCTGCGGCGGCAACCCGGTCAAGCTGACGCGCGACAATGTAAGCGCCCTGTTCGAGGCGATAATCTAGACCGCGTGGGTGCAATCGCACGCGCCTTGCCGACCGACCCGGGGCGGGCGTGCCTGCCCCGGGCGGGCGCGCCGGCATCGCGCACCTCCCGGCATCAGTAGATATAGCGGATCTGATCGGCCCAATAGCGTTCCATCCGGCGCAGCGACGCGGTGATATCCTCCAGCCCTTCGAAATCGATGACGCCGCGGGCTTCCAGCCCTTCGGCATGCCGCGAGAAAAGATCGTTCACCAGGCCGCGTATCTCGCGGCCCCGCCTGGTCAGCCGCACCCGCACGGATCGGCGGTCGATCTCGCATCGCTGGTGGTGCATGTAGCCCAGATCGACGAGTTTCTTCAGATTGTAGGAAACATTCGACCCCTGGTAATAGCCGCGGCTCTTCAACTCGCCGGCCGTTACCTCGTTATCGCCGACATTGAAAAGCAGCAACGCCTGCACCGGATTGATCTCAAGCTCGCCAACACGCTCGAATTCGTCCTTGATCACGTCGAGCAGAAGCCGATGAAGCCGCTCGACCAGCGCCAGCGCCTCGAGATAGCCGGACATGAAACCGTGCCGTGCGGGCACCACCAGGGGGGTCTGAACGCTCATCTGTCACTCCGTCCGTCACTCGCGTGAAGACAGGGATAGCGGCCGAGGTTCAAAGATTCGGTTAAGCCGGAACCATGTCGGCCCGTTCAACGCGCTCCGGCATGCCGGGCGATCCTTTCGATCAGAGCGGCGAACGGCGCCGGGGCGGCGACCCGCCCGGTGACCCATTGATAGAGATCGTGATCGTTCTGCTCCATCAGCGCCTCGAACTGGTCGAGCTGGTCGGGGGCAAGCGTGGCAAGATGCGCCTCGGCGAAGCGGCCCAGGATCAGGTCCATTTCCTTGGTGCCACGATGCCAGGCCCGCATCGCGATCCGCTTGTGCCGGGTCTCGTTCGCCCGGGGCGCACTCATACCTGTTCCTTCAGGGCGGTCCGCAGCTTGCGTTCGAGCGTCCCGAGACGTTCGGTCAGCCGGTGCATCTCGGACTTCACCAGCCGGATGTCGGTAAGCATCGTGCGCACGTCATCGGGCAGAACCGCCTCTTCGGTCGGGCCGTCCAGCCCGTCGCCCTCGCCGGTCAGAAGCCACATGATCGACACGTTGAGGATACCGGCCAGCATCTGCAACTTGTTGGCGCGCGGCTCGCTCAGATCGTCTTCCCAGGACTGAACGGTTTTCAGCTTCACGCCAAGCCGCTTGGACAGTTCGCTCTGGGTCATGCCCAACGCCTCGCGCGCGCCGGCCATCCGGTCGCCGAAGGTGGCGGTCTGCTCGGAATACCATTCGGTTCCGGTCATTGCATCGTCAATCATCGGGCGTGCCTTTCTGATCAAGCCGCTTGAACGGCTCCGATACGCACCCTATGACGGAACCCAAGCGTTTTCAAACCGGAGGCGACCATGTCATTCCTGTCTGCGACACTTTCGCGTGTCAAACCCTCGCCCACGATTGCCGTGACGAATCTGGCCGCCGACCTCAAGGCGCAGGGAAAGGACGTGATCGGTCTTGGTGCCGGCGAACCCGATTTCGACACCCCGCAGAACATCAAGGACGCGGGCAAGCGCGCGATCGACGCGGGCAAGACGAAATACACTGCCGTCGACGGCATCGCCGAATTGAAACAGGCGATCTGCGCCAAGTTCAAGCGCGATAACGGGCTCGATTACGACCCGGCCCAGGTGACGGTGGGCACCGGCGGCAAGCAGGTGCTCTATAACGCGCTGATGGCCACCCTGAACCCGGGCGACGAGGTCGTGATCCCGGCGCCCTACTGGGTCAGCTATCCCGACATGGTGCTGCTGGCCGGCGGCACGCCGGTTGTTGCCAAGGCCGGCATGGAAACCGGGTTCAAGCTGACGCCGGACCAGCTGGAGGCGGCGATCACGCCCCGGACCAAATGGCTGATCTTCAACTCGCCGTCGAACCCGACCGGTGCAGGCTATACGCGGGACGAGCTGAAGGGTCTCACCGACGTTCTGATGCGCCACCCCCATGTCTGGGTCATGACCGATGACATGTACGAACATCTCACCTATGGTGATTTCGAATTCTGCACGCCCGCGCAGGTCGAGCCGGGCCTTTATGAACGGACGCTGACGGTGAATGGCGTGTCGAAGGCCTATGCGATGACCGGCTGGCGCATCGGCTATGCCGCCGGCCCGAAGGAACTGATCGGTGCGATCCGCAAGATCCAGTCGCAATCCACCTCCAACCCCTGTTCGGTCAGCCAGTGGGCGGCGGTCGAGGCGCTGAACGGCCCGCAGGATTTCATCGCGACCAACAACGCCATCTTCAAGCGGCGCCGGGACATGGTGGTGGACATGTTGAACGCCGCCGAAGGGATCACCTGCCCGGTGCCTGAAGGGGCGTTTTACGTCTATCCCTCGGTCGCGGGCTGCATCGGCAAGACCACACCGGCCGGGACGAAGATCGAGAACGACGAGACCTTCGCGACCGCATTGCTCGAAGAGATGGGCGTGGCCGTCGTGTTCGGCGCGGCTTTCGGCCTGTCGCCCAATTTCCGGGTCAGCTATGCCACCTCGGACGAGGCGCTGAAACAGGCCTGCACGCGGATACAGGAGTTCTGCGCCCGCCTTGACTGAGGATGGCGACGCCATGAGCAGCGATCTGCCGGAATACTATTTCAGGGTGCGCGAAAACGGCGCATTGGTGTTCCGGCTGGACACCGGCAACCGGCATCGTCGGCTGGACATGGACCAGATCGCCGTCGTCAATGTCAAAAATGGCGAGATCAAGCCGCATGGCGATCGAATCCTGAGCGAATCCGACCTGACCGAGATCCGCCGCTGGATCGACCAGCGCCGCGCCGTGCTGGCCGCGCGCGACCTGGACGATATCCGGCGCACCGTGGATCACCTGAACCTGACCGCCCAGTGGGCGCAATCGAAGGCCAGCCCGGAACAGCTCGAACAGGTGACCGATTCGCTGCTTCTGGCGATGCACGACCTGCGGACCGTCCTGGTTCGCAAGAAGGCCGACCGCGTGGCGAAACCCGGCACGGGCGGGGGTCGTTGACACCGGCCGATCAGGCCGTCCTCTCTGCCGCCGCCCGCAGTGCGCCGCGCCTCTGACGCAGGGCCATCCGCCAGAACCGCGTCATCATCAGGATCCCGGCCAGCGCCAGCCCGGCGGCAAGCCCCAGCCAGATGCCGATCCCCCCCAGGCCAAGGGGGAAGCCCAGCAAATAGGCCACCGGAACCCCGACCAGCCAATAGCTGACCCCGGCCATCACCATCGGGATCCGGGCATCCTGCACCCCGCGCAGCAACCCCAGGGCGACCACCTGCGCCGCATCCACCACCTGGAACAATGCCGCCGCCGCAAGCAGGCCGATCCCGATCGCGATGACCTGGGCCCGGTCCGGATCGGCCGGATCTATGAAAAGACCCAGGAGCGGTTCCGGAAGCCCGAGAAACAGCAGGACGCTGATCAGAACTGCCGCCATCGACAGGCCGATCACCACCTGCGCGCCCCGGATCAGGGCCTGGGCATCGTCGCGTCCACGCGCCCGCCCGACGCGGATCGTGGCCGCATTGGAAAATCCCAGATGAACCATGAACGCGACCGAAGAGATCTGCAACGCGATGCCATGCGCCGCCAGGGGCAGCGTTCCCAGCCAGCCCATCATCACCGAGGCGGCCGCGAACAGGCCCACCTCGGCCAGGTTGGTCAGCCCGATCGGCCAGCCCAGACGGAATACCTCGGCAAGCGCCTCGCGGTCCGGACGCCACAGCCGTTGAAAGAGCGCCTGCTCGGGCGCGATGACGATCGCATAGACCACCAGCCCGACGAGCGAGGCGCTCTGCACCGCCAGCGATGCGAAGGCGGCGCCGCGAATGCCCAGCTCGGGCGCCCCCCAGTGGCCGAAGATCAGCGCATAGTTCACCACGATATTGACGCCGACAGCGGCCAGCGTGACCCACAGCACGATGCGGGTGCGCTCCAGCGCCGAGAAATAGCTCTTCAACACCATCACGAGCAGGGCGGGAATCATCGCAAGACCGGCGATCCGCAGATAGTCGCCCGCAAGCGCCGCGATATGCGGTGGCTGCCCGACGGCGCTCAGGATCCGCTCTGACAACAGGAATATGGGCAGGGTCAGCAATCCGAAGCCCGTCGAGATCCACAACCCCATCCGCGTGATGCGACGCACCTGCCGATCATCCCCGGCGGCGGCGGCGGTCGCGACCATCGGCATCACGCCGAAGGCAAAGCCCGAGCCCATGATGAACAGCACGAAAAACACCATGCCGCCCAGAACCTGCGCCGCCAGCGCCATCACGTCATACCAGCCCAGCATCACCGCGTCGGTCAGGGTAATGGCGAACTGCGCCAGGTGGCTGCCGATCAGCGGCAGGCCAAGCGCCAACGTCGCGCGGACATGCTGCGCGTATGTCATCCTGTCGCGGCTCATCCTGCCCGATTAGGCCGGATGCCGTGCCCGGGCAAGACGGGCCGCGCCGATTTCATCCGGCCCCCGCCCGGAACCACGCGCCCCGGTCGCATCGGCATCGGCCCCGTTCAGGCGCGCGGATCGGCGACATGGTGCCGCCAATTGTGTTCCTCGGCAAAACCCAGCATCTGCCGGGCCTTGGCGTTGGAATAGAAACTCTCATGCCGGCCCATAGCGCGCCGCACCGGCACATCGGGATAGAATTGTTCGATCAGCTCATCCGTGGTCAGGTTCACCGAATGATCGTCATTGGCAATATTGAAGACCTCGAACCCCAGGCCGTCGGTGGAAAGACACCGGTCCACGGCCTGGCCCAGGTCGCGGGCATCGATATAGGCAAAGAAATTGCGGCGCCGAAGCTCGGGCGCCTCGAAATAGCGGGGGAAATCGCGCGCATAGTCCTGCGGCTCGATCACGTTGTTGATGCGCAGCCCATAGATGTCGAACCCGCTGCGGCGCTGAAAACTGCGGGCGGTGGCCTCGTTCACCACCTTGGACATGCCATAACTGTCCTCGGGCACGGTGGGATGCGCCTCGTCCACCGGCAGGTATTCGGGCTTGCGCTCTCCATCGGCGAAACAGATGCCATAGGTGGTCTCGCTCGACGCGAAGATGACCTTGCGAATCCCCAGCTTCACCGCGGCCTCTATCACGTTGTAGGTGCCCAGCGTATTGATCCTGAAAGTCTCGTTGTCCGGGCGCAGCAGGATGCGCGGGATGGCGGCGAAATGCACCACCGCGTCGAAACGCGGCACGCCAGTGCCCGGCTCCAGCTCGTCGAAACCGGCATAGGCGGTCATCGCGTTGAAAACCTGACCGCTATCGGTGATATCCGCGTTCAGGTTGTCGACCCGCGCATCGTCCAGCGGGGCCAGGTCCAGGTTGACGACGCGGTGACCGCGATCCAGCAGATAGGGCACCACATGGCGCCCGGCCTTGCCGCTGCCGCCGGTGAACAGGATCCGCATGGGTCAGCCCCCCTTCGGCTTTCGCGCGATCAGATCGACCAGGGCCGAACGGCCGGAATGGCCGGTCCCCTCGTCGATATCGGCATCGTAATCGGCAGAATGCACGATGTCCAAGCCCGCGAATGCCTTTTCAAGCATCGCAAGCGTGTACATGTTTTCGCGATGCGGCGGCCCGCCGGTGCCATATTCCACCTGGCGCGGCGCATAGCCATGCAGCAGCAACAGCCCGCCGGGTTTGAGCGCGCGTTGCAGGCCGTCGAAGATCGCATCGCGCAAATCGGGCCCCGCGAACTGGATGAAGATCGCCGCCACCACATCGTATCGCGCCGCGTCCCAGTCCCAGCTCGTGATGTCGGCCTGCCGGAAATCGACGGTCACGCCCCGTTCGTCGGCCAGCTTGCGCGCCTTGGCCAAGGCGTTCGGGGCATAGTCGAAGGCCGTGACCCGCAGCCCCCGCTCGGCCAGGAACACCGCGTTGCGCCCCTCTCCGTCGGCGACGGCCAGCGCAGTGTCCCCGGCCTTCAGGTGGTGGGCATGGGTCGTGAGAAACTGCGAGGGCGCCTTGCCGAACAGGTAATCCGGGCTGTCGTATCTTTCGTTCCACATGCGGGCTCTCTCTTTCTCTCAGGTCAGCAGACGGATCGGCGCCCCGGCCTGCCAGGCCGCGATATCCTCGACCATCTCGCGGTAGAATCTCCGGAAGGTGGCCTCTGTCGTATAGCCCAGATGCGGCGTCAGCAGAAGCCGACCTTCGGCGATCAGCGCCGCGTCGCGAAGCGGATCGTCCATCGGCAGCGGCTCGGCATCGAACACGTCCAGCCCGGCCGCCTGCGGCCGCCCGGCCCGGAGCCCGGCCAGTAGCGCATCGGTCTGCACGATCGGGCCGCGCGCGGTGTTGACGAAGATCTGCCCCGGTTTCGACGCGGCGAAGGCGGCGGCCCCGATCAGGCCCCGGCTGCGTTCGGAAAGGACCAGATGAACCGAAACCACATCCGCCTGCCCCATCAAGGATTCCAGTTCGGGCACCCGACGCACGCCGACCTCTGCGGCGCGGGCATCGGTCAGGTTCTGCGACCAGGCGATCACGTCCATGCCGAAGCCGCGCCCCAGCGCGGCCATCTGCGCACCGATATTGCCCAGCCCGATCAGGCCCAGCGTCTGACCCGCCAGATCGCGCCCCATCCCCTGCTGCCAGCCGTGGCGTGCCATATGCGATGCCTCGGGGACCAGGCGGCGCGACAGGGCCAGGATCAGCAGCATCGCCAGTTCGGACGTCGTCGTCTTGCGCGATCCCGTGCCGCTGACGGGAATGCCGCGCGCCCGGGCGGCGTCCAGGTCGATCGCCGCGTTTCTGGGCCCCGAGGTGACGATCAGCCCGAGCTTCGGCAACGCCTCGATCAGGGCCGCGGGCATCGGCGTGCGTTCGCGCATCAGGCAGATCACCTCGAAAGGTGCCAGCCGCGCCGCCGGATCGCCGATCGCGTCATGAAAGAACGTGACCTCGGCACCCAGGCTGTCCCAGTCGGCCAGCCCCTTTGCCACGCCCGCGTAATCGTCCAGCACCGCGATTTTCATCCGTCCCCTCCCGGCTTTCGGTAAGGATCTAACGCGCGGTCGGCACCGGGGAAAGGCCGGATACCAGATATTGCTCCGCCGGGCGGCGGATGATCTAATGGCGAAAGCAAACAAGCACAAACCGAGAATCGAGCACGCCAATGTCCGCCGACGACCTGCTGACCGGGGCGACCCCGGACCAATACGACGCTTCCTCGATCGAGGTTCTGGAGGGGCTGGAGCCTGTCCGCAAACGCCCCGGCATGTATATCGGCGGCACCGACGAGCGGGCGCTGCACCATCTGGTGGCCGAGGTGCTGGACAACGCGATGGACGAGGCCGTGGCCGGCCATGCCAACCGCATCGAGGTGGAACTGCGCGCCGACCACTCGGTCGCGATCCGCGACAACGGGCGCGGCATCCCGGTGGACCCGCACCCGAAATTCCCCGGCAAATCGGCGCTGGAGGTGATCCTGTGCACGCTGCACGCGGGCGGCAAGTTCTCGGGCAAGTCCTATGAGACCTCGGGCGGCCTGCATGGTGTCGGCGTGTCCGTGGTCAACGCGCTGTCCGATCATCTGCGCGTCGAGGTCGCCCGCAACCGCGAGCTTTTCGTGCAGGAGTTTTCGCGTGGCATCCCGCAAGGCCCGATCCGGCCGGCCGGCAGCGCGCCCAACCGGCGCGGCACGACGGTGACGTTCCACCCCGACGCCGAGATCTTCGGCACGCTTAAATTCAAGCCCGCGCGGCTGCTCCGGATGGTTCGTTCCAAGGCCTATCTGTTCTCGGGGGTGGAAATCCGCTGGCGCAGCGAGGTGGACGATGGCGAAACCCCGCAGGAGGCGACGTTCCACTTCCCCGGCGGGCTGGCCGACTACCTGTCCGAAACCATGGGGGGCGCGGCCACCTATGCCGAGCGGCCCTTTGCCGGCAAGGTCGGCTTCCAGGAAAAATTCGGCCGCCCCGGATCGGTCGAATGGGCGATCAACTGGACGCCCGCGCGCGATGGTTTCATCCAGTCCTATTGCAACACCGTGCCCACGCCAGAGGGCGGCACGCATGAGGCCGGGTTCTGGGCCGCGGTGCTGAAAGGCATCCGCGCCTATGGCGAATTGGTCAACAACCGCAAGGCCGCCCAGATCACCCGCGAGGACGTGGCCGCCGGCGGCTGCGCGCTGGTGTCATGTTTCATCCGCGAACCCGAATTCGTCGGCCAGACCAAGGACCGGCTGGCCACGACCGAGGCCCAGCGCCTGGTCGAGGGCGCGGTGCGCGACCATTTCGACAACTGGCTTGCCTCGGATACGAAATCGGCCGGTGCAATCCTCGATTACCTGGTATTGCGCGCGGAAGAGCGGCTGCGCCGCCGCGCCGAGAAGGAAACCGCGCGGAAATCGGCCACCAAGCGGCTGCGCCTGCCCGGCAAGCTGGTCGATTGCACGGTCAGCACGCGCGACGGCACCGAGCTGTTCATCGTCGAGGGCGACAGCGCCGGCGGCTCGGCCAAGATGGCGCGCGAACGCAAGACCCAGGCGCTCTTGCCGCTGCGTGGCAAGATCCTCAATGTGCTGGGCGCGGCCAGCTCGAAACTGGGCAGCAACCAGGAGATCAGCGACCTGACACAGGCGCTGGGTTGCGGGTTGGGAAGCCGGTTCAACATCGACGACCTGCGCTATGAAAAGATCATCATCATGACCGACGCGGATGTCGACGGGGCGCATATCGCCTCGCTTCTGATGACGTTCTTCTTTACCCAGATGCGCCCGCTGATCGACCGGGGGCATCTTTACCTGGCCTGCCCGCCGCTGTTTCGCCTGACGCAGGGCGCGCATCGCGTCTATGCGCTGGACGAGGCGGAAAAGGCGCGGCTGCTGGCCGCGGGCCTGGGCGGCAAGGGCAAGATCGACGTCAGCCGGTTCAAGGGCCTGGGCGAAATGGACCCGAAGGACCTGAAAGAGACGACGATGAACCCGGCGACCCGCAAGCTAATCCGGGTGTCAATCGACGAGGACGAGCCCGGCGAGACCGCCGACCTGGTGGAACGGCTGATGGGCAAGAAGCCCGAGATGCGGTTCCAGTATATCTCGGAGAATGCGCGGTTCGTCGAAGAGCTCGACGTCTGAACCATAACGCCCGGCCGATACCGGGATCCGCGAAGACCCGGCCGGTTGCGCCGTTCACCAGTGCGGCGGTTTCCGGTCGGCCAGCGGCACGGTTCCGCCCTCGGCCGTCTCGCGCTCGGCTTCGCGGGCCAGCAGCAGACCCAGGCGCCGGCTCAACCGCGCGATCTGGTCCGATTGCCGGGTGACGATATCCGACAAGTCGTCCACCGCCATGTCCAGATGCGCGATGCGTTCTTCCAGAAGGGTGATCCTGTCTTCGTTCATGGCCGCTCCTCGATTTGCGCCGACATAACATGACAACCGGATGAAATGCACCGACCCGGTACGCGGCGCTTCTTGCCCCCTGCGCGCCCATCGGCTATCCCCCGCGCGAACCCGGAGCAAGGGACGCATCAGCGATGGCCAAGGACAACAAACCCCGGCGCCCAAGGGCCCAGACGCCCAAGGGCTTCCGCGACTATTTCGGCGCGGAAGTGGACGAGCGCAAGGCGATGCTCGACACGATCGCCGATGTCTATCACCGCTACGGCTTCGATCCGCTGGAAACCTCGGCCGTCGAGACGCTGGACGCGCTGGGGAAATACCTGCCCGACGTGGATCGCCCCCATGCCGGTGTCTTTGCCTGGCAGGAGGATGACGAGGGCGGCAAGGGCGACTGGCTGGCGCTGCGCTATGACCTGACCGCGCCGCTGGCGCGGGTCGCCGCACAGTTCCGAAACGACCTGCCCAGCCCCTATCGCCGCTATGCGATGGGGCCGGTCTGGCGCAACGAAAAGCCCGGGCCGGGCCGGTTCCGCCAGTTCTATCAATGCGATGCCGATACCGTCGGCGCGGCCACGGTGGCCGCCGATGCCGAGATCTGCGCGATGCTGGCCGACACGCTGGAGGCGGTGGGCATCCCTCGTGGCGACTACATCATCCGGGTGAACAACCGGAAGGTGCTGAACGGGGTGATGGAGGTCGCGGGAATATTTGATCCAGTCGATCCATCGAAATTTGAGCACGAGCGTGGAATCGTCCTGCGCGCTATCGACAAGCTGGACCGACTGGGGCCGGACGGGGTGCGCGCTTTGCTTGGCGAAGGGCGACGCGACGAGTCAGGTGATTTCACTGAGGGCGCTAGACTGGGCAACGAGCAGGCCGAGGTCGTTATGTCTTTCGTCAATGCAGGTTCGGTTGTAGCTGAACGGCAGAACGAGATCGCTCAATTCGATTCGAAAAATCCAGTGAATCGAGACAAGGACACTGCAGTCCAAATTAATAGCGATCTTCTTCGTCCCGATGGCGGTTTCTCGAATTTTGTAGCATCGCTTTATGCTCCACATCCCAATCAAACGCGCCCAGATAACCATTTCCAAAATATTGCGTCTGTTCAAGTTCTCGGAGAGATCGTGCGTAAGTCCACTATGGGGAACGAAGGCGTCGATGAACTGGTATCGATTCTTGATTTGGTTCAAGCTCAGGGCTACGGCCCCGACCGCATCGTCATCGACCCCTCCGTCGTCCGGGGCCTGGGCTATTACACCGGCCCCGTCTTCGAGGCCGAGCTGACCTTTGAAATCACCGACGACAAGGGCCGGCCGCGGCAGTTCGGCTCGGTCGCGGGCGGCGGTCGTTACGACGATCTCGTGAAACGCTTCACCGGACAGGCGGTGCCGGCAACGGGCGTCTCGATCGGGGTGGATCGGCTGCTGGCCGCGCTGCACGCCAAGGGGCAGGCCGGGGCCACGGCCCGGGGGCCGGTCGTCGTGACCGTGATGGATCGCGACCGGATGGCCGACTATCAGACGATGGTCGCCGAATTGCGACAGGCGGGCATCCGCGCCGAGGTCTACCTGGGCAACCCGAAAAACTTCGGCAACCAGCTCAAATACGCCGACAAGCGCGGCGCCCCGGTCGCCATCATCCAGGGCGGCGACGAAAAGGCGCGCGGCGTGGTCCAGATCAAGGATCTGGTCCTGGGCGCGAGGATCGCCGAAAGCGCCAGCCTGGAGGAATGGAAATCCCAGCCGGCACAGTTCGAGGTGGCGCGCAAGGACATGGTCGCCGAGGTTCGCCGGATCATCGACGGGGAACGGCCGTGATCCTCGACACCTCCCCGGCGATCCGGGCCGAGGCCGAGCGGCTGTTCGCCCATTTCCAGACCGCCGGCGCGCAACCGGTGGAAACCGACATATTGCAACCCGCCGAGACCCTGCTGGATCTTTACGGCGAGGATATCCGCGCCCGCGCCTATGTCACCTCGGACCCGTTGCGCGGCGAACAGATGTTGCGCCCGGATTTCACCGTGCCCGTGGTCAGGATGCACATGGCCGACGGCGCCCTGCCGGCGCGCTATACCTATATGGGCAAGGTGTTCCGCAAGCAGGAGCATGAACATGGAAGGCCGACCGAATATTTCCAGGTCGGCTATGAGCTGTTCGATCGCGCTGACCCGGCCGCGGCCGATGCCGAGGTCTTCACCTTGTTCAACGCGCTTCTGTCGCCGCTTGGCCTGCGGGCCGCGACCGGTGATATCGGCATCCTGCTGGCCGCGGTCGACGCGCTGTCCACCACGGCCCGGCGCAAGGCGGCGCTGCGCCGGCATCTCTGGCGACCGCGCCGGTTCCGGTCCCTGCTCGACCGCTTCGGCGGGCGCAGCGCGGTGCCCGACAGCCGCGCGCGGCTGCTGCACGCGGTGCGCAACGAGGGGATCGAGACGGTGATCGACCGCGCCGGCCCCGAGATCGGGATGCGCGGGCGCGAAGAGATCGCCGCCCGGATCGAGGCGCTGCTGGAGGATGCGGCGACCCCGCCGATCGCCGCCGGTCAGGTCGAGATCCTGGAACATGTCATGGGTCTGCGCGAAACATGCACGAATGCGCTGGAACACCTGCGCGACATCGCGGTGGACCTGCCCCGGATCGCATCCGCGGTAACCCGGATGGATCGGCGGCTCGATGCGTTGTCGGCGCATGGCGTGGATGTCGGCGCGCTGGATTTCGAGGCCAGTTTCGGTCGCACGACGATGGAATATTACGACGGGTTCGTCTTCGGCTTCTTCGCCGAGGGCCGGCCCGACCTGCCGCCGGTGGCCACCGGAGGGCGCTATGACGCGCTGACCCGGATCCTGGGCCAGGGCCGCACGATCCCGGCGGTGGGCGGCGTGGTGCGCCCCGGTGTAGCCCTGTCGGTGACGGGGGGCATGGCATGACCCTGAAACTTGGCGTGCCGTCGAAGGGGCGGCTGATGGAAAAGACCTTCGAGTGGTTCGCGGCGCGTGGCTTGGCGCTCAGCCGGACCGGCTCGGAGCGCGAATATGCCGGGGCCGTGGACGGCATGGAGGGCGTCGAACTGGTGCTGCTGTCGGCCGGCGAAATCCCGCGGGAACTGGCGGCGGGCCGGATCCAGCTGGGTGTCACCGGCTCGGACCTGGTGCGCGAGAAGATCGCCGACTGGCAGACCAAGCTGCGCGCGCTCGAACCGCTGGGCTTCGGCCATGCCGACCTGATCATCGCGGTGCCGCGCTTCTGGGTCGATGTCGATACGCTGGACGATCTCGATTCCGCCGCGGCGGCCTTTCGCGCCGAACACGGGATGCGGCTTCGGATCGCCACGAAATACCACAGGCTGGTGCGCGATTTCCTGCGCGAGGCCGGTGTCGCGGATTATCAGCTGGTTGACAGCCAGGGCGCGACCGAGGGCACGGTCAAGAACCTGACCGCCGAGGCGGTCGCCGACATCACGTCGAGCGGCGAGACGCTGCGTGCCAACCATCTGAAAATCCTGGCCGACGGCTGCGTGCATCGCAGCCAGGCGACGCTGTTCCGTTCGGGCCAGAACGGCTGGGACGATGAAATGCGCGCCACTTTCGAGGCCCTGTCGCACAGGCTGGGGCTGGAGCGATAGCCCGGCCCGGCCCCGCCATCTTTGCGCCGGCCGGGGTTGAACCGGCCTGAAAACAATTCAAATGTTGTGGGCCGATCGAGGAAACCGCCGATGCCCTACGCCCATTCCGACAAGACCGCCCCGATGCTGAACAGCCCGGCGCCGGACCCGGCCGCGCGCCACAAGCTTGAGGGGGGCCGGCGCTTTGTCATGCATACCGACTACGAACCCGCCGGCGATCAGCCCACGGCCATCGCCGAGCTGTCGGCGGCCGTCGAGGCCGGCGAACGCGACCAGGTTCTTCTGGGCGCGACCGGCACCGGCAAGACCTTCACCATGGCCAAGGTGATCGAACAGACCCAGCGCCCGGCGATCATCCTGGCCCCGAACAAGACGCTGGCCGCGCAGCTTTACGGAGAGTTCAAGGGCTATTTCCCGGAAAACGCGGTCGAGTATTTCGTCAGCTACTACGACTACTACCAACCCGAAGCCTATGTCGCGCGCTCTGACACCTATATCGAGAAGGAAAGCCAGATCAACGAGCAGATCGACCGGATGCGCCACTCGGCCACCCGCGCGCTGCTGGAGCGCGACGACGTGATCATCGTTGCCTCGGTGTCCTGCATCTACGGGATCGGCAGTGTCGAGACCTATGGCGCCATGACGCAGGATCTGATCGCCGGGCAGGAATATGACCAGCGCAAGGTGATGGCCGACCTGATCGCGCAGCAATACCGCCGCAACGATGCCGCCTTTCAGCGCGGCAGTTTCCGGGTGCGCGGCGATGTGCTGGAGATCTGGCCCGCCCACCTCGACGACCGCGCATGGCGGCTGTCCTTCTTCGGCGAGGAACTGGAGGCCATTACCGAGTTCGACCCGCTGACAGGCGCGAAGACCGACAGTTTCGATCGCATCCGCGTCTATGCCAACTCGCATTACGTCACGCCGAAGCCGACGATGAAACAGGCGATCATCGGCATCCGGAAAGAGCTGCGCGAACGGCTTGACCAGCTTGTCGCCGAGGGCAAGCTGCTGGAGGCGCAGCGGCTGGAACAGCGCACCAGTTTCGACCTGGAAATGCTGGAGGCGACAGGCGTGTGCAACGGGATCGAGAACTACTCGCGCTACCTCACCGGCCGCGCCCCGGGTGAGCCGCCGCCGACGCTTTTCGAATTCATCCCCGACAATGCCATCGTCTTTGCCGATGAATCGCATGTGTCCGTGCCGCAGATCGGCGGCATGTATCGCGGCGACTATCGCCGCAAGTTCACCCTGGCCGAGCACGGCTTCCGCCTGCCGTCCTGCATGGACAACCGCCCCCTGAAATTCGAGGAATGGGACGCGATGCGGCCGCAATCGGTCTTTGTCAGCGCCACCCCCGCCGCGTGGGAGCTGGAGCAGACCGGCGGCGTGTTCACCGAACAGGTGATCCGCCCCACCGGCCTGCTGGATCCACAGGTCGAGATCCGCCCCGTGGAGATGCAGGTGGACGACCTGCTGGACGAGGTGCGCCGCGTCGCCGCCAAGGGCTATCGCACGCTGGTCACGACGCTCACCAAGCGCATGGCCGAGGATCTGACCGAATACATGCACGAACAGGGTATCCGCGTGCGCTACATGCATTCGGATATCGACACGATCGAACGAATCGAGATCCTGCGCGACCTGCGCCTGGGCGCCTTCGACGTGCTGGTGGGCATCAACCTGCTGCGCGAGGGGCTGGACATCCCCGAATGCGGGCTGGTGGCGATCCTGGACGCCGACAAGGAAGGCTTCCTGCGCTCGGAGACCTCGCTGATCCAGACCATCGGGCGGGCCGCGCGCAACGCCGACGGGCGGGTGATCCTCTATGCCGATCGCATTACCGGCAGCATGGAGCGCGCCATGGCCGAAACCGACCGCCGCCGCGAAAAGCAGATCGCCTATAACGAGGCGCACGGCATCACGCCCCAGACCATCCGCAAGAATGTCGAGGACATCCTGCAGGGCCTTTACAAGGGCGACGTGGACATGAGCCGGGTCACCGCCAAGGTGGACAAGCCCCTGCACGGCGCCAACCTGGAGGCGCACCTGGACGGGTTGCGCACCGACATGCGCAAGGCCGCCGAGAACCTGGAATTCGAGGAGGCGGCCCGCCTGCGCGACGAGATCAAGCGGCTGGAGGCCGTGGATCTGGCCATCGCCGACGACCCGCTGGCCCGGCAACAGGCCGTCGAGGCCGCCAGCGCCGCGGCGACCGGGGCCAAGGGCCGCTCGACCGCCGGGCGCGGCGGGCAGCGCGGCGGTGTGAAGCGGCGGGGGAGGTGATGATGCAGTTTACCGAAGAACGCGATTTTTCTAGGGAGTTTATTTTTTGTTTCGGCAGGCTGTCACTTCTATTCGGTCAATTGGAGTCAGTCTTAGTTTTAGCTACTTTTAAACTTCGGCATGGGCAGAATGTTTCTTTCGTAGAATCGCCAAATGAGTACTTGGAACTAAGAAAAACGACGCTGAAACAACTCTGGGGCACCTCGAAAAATTGCCCTGACCTTACCATGGCGGTATGGTGGCGGAGGTT
>JADQCB010000042.1 GCA_016278325.1 Actibacterium sp. | reverse complement strand
TGCGCTGGGCCGCGGGCGCCGGCGCGGGGGGCGGCGCGGGCCCGGTGCCCTCGGCCGGTTCTGCATCCATCGCGGCGGGCTGACCGCCGCCCATCGCCATGACCGCCGGCGCCTTGTCCTTCAGCTCGTTCACCACGCGCTGGGCAATCTTCGGCCCGACCCCCGGCGCGGCCTTGACCGCCGCCCAGTCACCCAGGGCAATGGCGCGGCTGACGCCATCGGCGCCAAGCGTGCCCAGCACCGCCATCGCGGCCTTGGCCCCGATCCCCTGCACCGACATGAGCAGCCGGTGCCATTCCTTTTCCTCGAGCGTGGGAAAGCCGAACAGTTGCAGCAGGTCATCGCGCACCAGCAGATCGGTATAGAGCGCCACGGCGCCGCCCGGTCCCGGCAAGCCGGCAAGCGTGCGGTCGGAGCAATGCACGATATAACCCACGCCGCCCACGTCGATCAGCACATGGTCGGCGCCGCGATAGTCCAGCCGCCCCGCGATCCGGCCGATCATGACGCGCGCCTCACCGCTGCGGCAAGGCGCCCGGCGGATCGTGCGTGATGCGCATGGCACAGCGCGATGGCCAGCGCGTCGGCCGCGTCGGGCCCCGCGATCTCGACCCCGGGCAGTTGCAACCGCACCATGTGATCGACCTGCCGCTTGTCGGCATGGCCGACGCCCACGACCGTCTTCTTGACCGCGTTGGGCGCATATTCCCCGATTGTCAGCCCCGCCTGTGCCGGAACCAGCAGCGCGATCGCCCGGGCCTGGCCGAGTTTCAGGGTCGCCACCGCATCCTTGTTCACGAAGGTCTGTTCCACCGCCGCCGTGTCGGGGTAATGGCGGGCGACGATTTCGCTCAACTGCGCATGAAGGCTCAGCAGGCGCGTCGCCAGATCCCCCGGCGCGGAATGGCACACGCCATTGGCCACATGCGTGATCCGCCCGCCATCGGCCTCGATCACGCCCCAGCCCATGTTGCGAAGCCCCGGGTCCACCCCCAAAACGCGCATGCTCGCCCCGTCATTGATTATGCCTTTCGCCGTGGGTTAGCACGAAAAGCGAACATCGGCCAGCATCAATCCGCCACTGCCACCCGGTGCCGGCCCGGCGCCGCGTCACGCGAAGACGTCCGAAAGCGGCTTTTCCGGGTTCGTAAACGACATCGCGAAGGCCAAAATTTTTTCATTTTTGACAACCTGTTAGCAAATCTTTCGCCTTGCGAAAATTGCATGGAAGTCATGCAAATTTTCCGTCTTGCGCGACGGTTCTTTCGGGCCTAGCTGCGGCGTGTCACGGCATGGCTGCCGGGGCTGAACCACCGGACACAGGACGACCGCAATGGCTGCAATTGATACCAACCGCCTGATCGTCGACCGCCAGCGCCTGGGCGGTCGTCTGACCCATGTTTTCGCCGTATTCGCGACATGGAACGACGCGCGCATGACCCGCAAGGTCTTGAAACAGCTCTCCGACCGAGAGCTGGACGATATCGGCCTGATCCGCGCCGATATCGACAGGATCGGCTGATCCGAACCGGGCGACCGGGAAACGGCAAGCCCCGCGGCGGTACCGGACCGGCGCGGGGCTTTTTTCAGTCGCGCAGGCTGTTCAGATCGGCGCCTTGAACATCTCGTCCATCAGATTGCCGAGCCAGACGGTAACACCATCGGCCCGAAGCGCATAAGCGCCAATCTGTTCGACCTTGCTGCCGGCCTGCAGGCGTTGCACGCGTTCGTTGTAATCGACCGGACCGATCTGCGCGAAGAGCGCCGCCTTGAACAGGATGATCGTGCAGACGATCAGCAAGACCGGCCGCAGCCACGAGTGACGACGACGAACGACATGACGCGGTCGCCCGAGCGTCCCCGGCGCCTCGAACCCCCGCCCGCGACGATGGGCGCGTTCCACGCGGGTAACGCGGCTGCGGAAGTCATCAAGAAATGGGTTGGCCATGGAATCGACTCCTGACACGAACCCCCACTTGGACATTCCTATGCTGAAATTATGGCAATAATTGGGCGATTTCAGCGCGATTTCTGCAACAAAACGGTCGTCCACTCAGTGACTTCCTCGCGCCCGTCAACAATGAACCCGTGATCGGCATATGCCGCCACGATTTCATCGGCCTGCGGATTCAGGATCCCCGACAGGATGGCATGACCGCCGGGCGCGACCTGTCGCGCCATATCGGGCGCCAGGGCCAGAAGCGGACCTTTCAGGATATTGGCAAAGACCAGGTCGAAGGGGCCGCGTGCTTCCAGATCGGGATGATCGAACCCGGCCGCCTCGACGCATTCGACCCGGCCTTCCAGACCGTTGGCGGCGAGATTGGCGCGCGCCACGTCGACGGCCACCGGGTCGATATCCGCGGCAATCACCCGTCCCGGCCAGATCCTTGCCGCGGCCATCGCCAGCACCGCGGTGCCACAGCCGATATCGGCCACGTTGCGCCCGGCAAAGCCGCGCTGCGCCAGCCGGTCCAGCGCGCGCAGACAGCCCAGCGTGGTGCCATGATGCCCGGTGCCGAAAGCCATCGCCGCCTCGATCAACAGCGCGACGGCCCCCTCGGGCACACGGTCCGCATCATGGCTGCCATGAACGAAGAACGGGCCGGCCTCGACCGGTGTCAGTTCACGGCGGACCTTTGCGACCCAATCCACGTCGGGCAGCTCCGAGACGGTGAAATCCTTTGCCCCATGCATCGCCGCCAACAGCGCCAGGCCGGCCGTGTCCGGCGCCTCGGTGAAATAGCCACCGACCTCCCACAGGCCCGAACCATCCTCGATCTCGAAGACACCGACGCCGGTCGGTTCGGGTTTCAGGTTTTCCATCGCCTCGCCCAGGGCATCGGCGGCAGCCTTGCCGGGCAGGGTGGTCAACGCGGTGAAGGTAGGCATGAGGGGCGTCCCTTGTCAGTTCGCGGTGGCGATAGACGCCCCCCTGCCCCCCGTCAAGCGCCGGTGCCGACGGGGCAGCTCAAGCCGGTGCCGCCCAGGCCGCAATACCCGCCGGGGTTCTTGGCGAGGTATTGCTGATGATAGCCTTCGGCGAAATAGAACTCCGGCGCATCCACGATCTCGGTCGTGACCGGGCCGAAACCCGCCTGCGACAGGCGCGGCGCGAACGCGGCCCGGCTGCGCTCGGCCGCGCGTTTCTGCGCCTCGGAACAGGCATAGATCGCCGAGCGATACTGCGTGCCCCGGTCATTGCCCTGGCGCATCCCCTGGGTCGGATCATGCCCTTCCCAGAAGACACGCAGCAAATCGTCAAAGGAAATCACGGCCGGATCGAAGATCACGCGCACCACCTCGTTATGGCCGGTGCGGCCGGTGCAGACCTCTTCATAAGTCGGGTTCGGGGTATGGCCGCCGGCATAGCCGACCATGGTCAGCCACACGCCGTCGCGTTGCCAGAACAGCCGCTCGACCCCCCAGAAACAGCCCATGCCGAACATCGCCTGTTCCATCCCCTCGGGCACCGGGGATTTCAGCGGGATGCCGGAAAGCTGATGTGTCTCGGCGGTGGCAATCGCGGTTTCGCGACCCGGCAGGGCCGCGTCCGGTGTTACCATCTCGGTCTTGTTGCGCGCGAATGCGAACATCGGCAGCTCCCATGAATGCGTCGCCCGGATCCGGGCCTCTGGCGGGAATATAGCGCAGCGCGTCGAGATTCCCATGCGCGACGACCCGGATGTCGCCTTTACCGGCACATGCGTGATCTGCATCAAGGATCGGGTCCCGCCGGTCTGGCAGAATATTCATGTAATGGAATACGGGGGAGCAGGCCCATGGACATTCTCGCGCTTGTCGAGCGCCTGGGCGAAGACAACGCCGCGGCACTGCTCGGGGTTCTGACAGGGGTCATTTTCGGCGTCGCGGCGCAGCGATCGGCCTTCTGCCTGCGGGCCGCGACGGTGGAATTCGCCCGCGGCCGGATCGGGCCGCGCGTTTCCGTCTGGCTGCTGACCTTCTCGACCGCGATGGTCTGGGTGCAGGGCGCGCGGATGCTGGGGATGATGGACACCGGTCAGGCGCGGATTCTTGCCGTGCCCGGGTCGTGGTCGGGCGCGGTGATCGGCGGGCTGCTTTTCGGGGTCGGCATGGTGCTGGCGCGCGGCTGTTCGGGGCGGCTGCTGGTGCTGGCGGCGACGGGCAACCTGCGTTCGGTCGTGTCCGGGCTGATCTTCGCGGTCGTCGCGCAGATGAGCCTGCACGGCTGGCTCGCGCCGCTGCGCAACTGGTTGGCGGCGCTCTGGACCACGGCCGGCGGGCATAACCTGGACCTGCTCGCCGCCACCGGCGCGCCCGGCGGGTCCGGCCTGGCCCTGGGCCTTGCGGTCGCACTTTGCGCGCTCTGGTTCGCCCATCGCAACCGGATCGGCGCGCGGGTGCTGATTTTCGCCTCGGGCGTGGGGTTCGCCGTCGCGGTCGGCTGGGTGCTGACCTTCGGCCTGGCGCAGGTCAGCTTCGATCCGGTCACCGTCACCTCGGCCACCTTCACCGGCCCCTCGGCCGACACATTGATGTTCTTTCTCGTGGCGAATCCCGAGCTGGGTTTCGAGATCGGCATGATCCCGGGCGTCTTCCTCGGCGCTTTCGGCGCGGCCGCGGTTGCGGGCGAGCTGCGGTTTCAGGGATTCCAGGATGCCGACAACATGAAACGCGCGATGACCGGCGCGGCGCTGATGGGGTTCGGCGGGATGCTGGCCGGCGGCTGCGCGATCGGCAACGGCGTGACCGGCACATCGGTCTTCGCGGGCACCGCCTGGCTGGCGCTGTTCTGCATGTGGATGGGCGCGATGGCGGCCGATTTCATCCTCGATCAGCCCGGCCATCGGCACGCGCCGGCCTGATCCGCCGCCGGGTCAATAGAAACTCTGCGGGTCGATGTCGATCTGCAACCGCAGGTTCGCGGGCAGCCTGAACTGCGCCGTCCAGTCGCGCAAGGCCGCCTGAAGCGGTGCGGACTTGTCGGCCTTGACCAGCAGACGCACCCGGTGCCGTCCGCGGATCCGGGCGATGGGGGCCGGCGCCGGGCCGTAGATCTGCGCGCCGATACGACGCAGCGGCGCATCGTTCCGCGCCATCTGCCCGCCAAGATCGAATGCCGCCTTCATGTCCGGGCTGCTCAGCACGATCCCCGCCATCCGTCCATAGGGCGGCACGCCCGCCGCGCGCCGTTCGGCGGCTTCGGCGCGCCAGAAGCCTTCCTCGTCACCCGACAGGATCGCCCGGATCACCGGATGCTCGGGCTGAAAGCTTTGCAGCATTGCAACACCGGGCTTGTCGGCGCGCCCGGCCCGGCCCGCGACCTGGCGCATCAGTTGAAAGGTCCGTTCGGCCGCGCGCAGGTCGCTGCCCTGAAGCCCCAGATCGGCGTCGATCACGCCCACCAGGGTCAACCGCGGGAAATTGTGCCCCTTGGCCACCAGCTGCGTTCCGATGATGATATCGGCGCCGCCTTGGGCGATCTCGGCGATCTTGGCCTTGAGCGCGCGGGCCGAGCCGAACAGGTCCGATGAGAGGACCGCGACACGGGCTTCGGGGAATGCCCCGGCGACCTCTTCGGCAAGGCGCTCGACCCCCGGACCGACCGGCGCGAGCCGGCCCGCCGCCCCGCAGGACAGGCAGGTTTCGGGAATCGGGCGGGTTTCGCCGCATTGATGGCAGACCAGGCGCTTGAGGAACCGATGCTCGACCATGCGCGCGTCGCAATGCTCGCAGCCGATCTGGTGGCCACAGGCCCGGCATATCGTGACCGGGGCATAGCCGCGCCGGTTGAGAAACAGCAGCGCCTGTTCGCCGGCCGCGATCCGCGTCTCGACGGCCCGGCGCAAGGTCGGCGAGATCCAGCGATTGGCCGGCAGATCCTCGCGCCGCATGTCGATCGCCCGCATCTCGGGCAGTTCCGCCGCCCCGAACCGGGCGGTCAGGTCCAGCCGCCGATACTTGCCCGCCTCGACATTGGCCCAGCTTTCCAGCGATGGCGTGGCGGAGGCCAGCACCACCTGCGCCGAACACAGGGAACCACGCAGAACCGCCATGTCGCGGGCATTGTAAAGCGCCCCGTCCTCCTGCTTGTAAGAGCTGTCGTGTTCCTCGTCGACGACAATGAGGCCCAGGTCGCGAAACGGAAGATAAAGCGCCGAGCGGGCACCGACGACCAGCTGTGCGCCGCCCTCGCCGACCATTTTCCAGCAGCGGCGCCGCTCTGTCATGGTCACGCCGGAATGCCATTCCGCCGGTTTCGCGCCGAACCGCGCCTCGACGCGGGTCAGGAACTCGGCGGTCAGCGCGATCTCGGGCAGCAGCACCAGAGCCTGCCGCCCCCGGGTCAGGCAGGCGGCCACGGCCTCCAGATAGACCTCGGTCTTGCCCGAACCGGTCACGCCCTTCAGCAGCGTGGCGCCGAACTCGCCGGCGCGCAATCCGTCGCACAAGCTCTCTGCCGCCGCCCGTTGCTCGGGCGTCAGCGGCAGCCCCGGCAGCGACGGGTCCAACCGCGGATAGGGCAGATCGCGCGGCGTATCCTCTTCGATCACCGCGCCCTGCCTGACCAGGCCCTTGATGACCGAGGTCGAGACCCCGGCCATCTGCGACAGCTCGCCCAGGGTGAAGGCCAGCCCGCCATATTCCTCCATCAGGGCCAGCACGCGAGAGCGGGCCTCGGTCATCCGGTCGGGCACCGCATCGCCCAGATGATAGACCGTTTTCATCGACACCGCCCCGCCCAGCCCCGGCGCGCGGGTGGCCAGGCGCAACATGACGGGCATCGGCGTCAACGTATAATCCGCCGCGCGGGTCAGGAAGGCGCGCATTTCCGCGCGCATCGGGGCCACGTCCAGAACCCGGGTCACGGGCCGGAGCCTGGACATCCCGATCCCGCCCTCGCCCGGCCCCCAGACCACGCCCAGCACCCGGCGCGGCCCCAGCGGAACCTCGACGAAGGCGCCGAGGTGGCAGCCGCCTTCGGGCGCACGGTAATCGAGCATCCGGTCCAGCGGCTGCGTGGTCAAAACCGCCACCCGCGCGCCCGCGTCGAAAAAATCCGGCTGATCCATGTTAGCGCAAGCACTCCGGGGCTTTCCGTAGCTCCCGCCATCAGGTATCAGAAGCCGCAATAGGCTTATCAAACCCGAGGACGGATGCCATGAAATTCTTTGTCGATACTGCCGACGTCGATGCGATTGCCGAACTGAACGAGCTCGGGATGGTCGATGGTGTGACGACCAACCCCTCGCTCATCATGAAATCGGGGCGCGATATCCGCGAGGTCACCAAGCAGATCTGCGACATGATCGACGGCCCCGTTTCAGCCGAAACCGTCGCGCTGGAGTCCGAAGGCATGATCGCCGAGGGCCGCGAACTGGCCGCGATCGCCGACAATATCGCGATCAAGGTGCCGCTGACATGGGACGGGCTGAAAGCCTGCCGGGTGCTGTCGGGCGAAGGCCGGATGGTCAACGTCACGCTTTGCTTTTCCGCCAACCAGGCGCTTCTGGCGGCCAAGGCCGGTGCGACCTTCATCTCGCCCTTCATCGGTCGGCTCGACGATCTGAACATCGACGGGATGGACCTGATCGGCGACATTCGCACGATCTATGACAATTACGGGTTCGAGACGCAGATCCTGGCGGCCTCGATCCGCACCGCCAACCACATGAAGGAAGCCGCCCTGATCGGCGCCGATGTGGCCACCGCGCCACCCGCCGTGATTCAGGCGATGGCCAACCATGCGCTGACCGACAAGGGGCTGGACGCTTTCCTGAAAGATTGGGAAAAAACGGGGCAGAAAATCCTGTGACTTTGGTGTAAGGTCACAAAAAACGAACCGAGGCGATGCGACATGAGCGGTAGTGCCCTGACCGAATCCCACCTGCGCGACCGGATCATCTCCGACCCGGACGTGATCCTGGAGGATCGAGACCTGATGCGCGCGCTGATCGCGGCGGACGAGAAAAGCCTCGGGAACAACATCATAGACCTGCGCGGCATCGCGATGGAGCGGCTGGAGGCCCGGCTCGAGCGGCTGGAAGACACCCACCGCTCGGTCATCGCCGCGGCCTACGAGAACCTGGCCGGCACGAACCAGATCCATCGTGCGGTTCTGAAACTGCTCGATCCGGCGGATTTCGAGAATTTTCTCAGCGATCTCGATGGCGAGCTGACGGATATCCTGCGCGTCGATCGCCTGCGCCTGGTGCTGGAAACCGCGCGGCCGGGGCGCGATGCGACACTGGAACGATTCGGCGACGTGCTGACCGTCGTCGAACCGGGCTTCATCGACGGTTATCTGACGATGGGGCGCAACACGACCCCGCGCAATATCACCCTGCGGCAGGTTCAACCCACCGATGATCGTGTCTATGGTCAGGCCGCCGGCTGGATCCGGTCCGAGGCGCTGATCCGCCTCGACCTGGGCGAGGGGCGCCTGCCCGGCCTGCTGGCCATGGGGGCCGAGGATCCGCACCAGTTCAGCCCCAGCCAGGGCACCGATCTGCTGGGCTTTTTCGGCGGCGTTTTCGAACGGGCGATGCGCCGCTGGCTGTCGTGACCCTGGAAATCTCGGCCGCGGCGCGCGATGCGCTGGCGGGTTGGCTCGATCATGAAAAAGCGTTGAACGGCGCCTCCGAGAACACGCTCAGGGCCTATCGGGCCGATGTTCTGGGGTTTCTCGCCTTCATGACTTCGCATTCGGGCGGCACGTCCGGGTTGGAGTCCCTCGAACGCGTCACGCTGCGCGACATGCGCGCATGGATGGCGCATGAACGCGGACGCGGCGTGGCGGCCCGATCGCTCGCGCGGTCCCTGTCCGCGGTGAAATCCTTCTTCCGCTGGCTGGGCGCCCGCCACGGGTTCGAGCCGACGGCAGTCTTGTCCGCCCGCGCACCGCGATTTCAAAAGAAACTGCCCCGCCCGCTGGCCGAGGATGCCGCAAGGGCGATGATCGACACGGTGCCGTTGCAGTCGCCGAAGGGCTGGATCGGCGCGCGCGATGTCGCCGTGGTGACGTTGCTCTATGGCTGCGGGCTGCGGATCTCCGAGGCGCTGGGGCTGAAGGGGGGCGACGCGCCACTGCCCGACACATTGCGCATCCGCGGCAAGGGGGGCAGGGAACGCATGGTCCCGGTCCTGCCCGCCGCGCGCCGCGCCGTCGATGCCTATACCGCGCTCTGCCCGCATGAGCTGGGCGCGTCCGCACCGCTGTTTCGCGGGGTCCGCGGCGGCGCGTTGAACGCGCGCCAGATCGCTCGGGTGATGGAAACGACCCGGATGCAGCTGGGCCTGCCCGCCACGGCCACGCCGCATGCGATGCGCCACAGCTTCGCCACCCATCTTCTGAACGCCGGCGGCGACCTGCGCACGATCCAGGACCTGCTCGGCCATGCGTCCCTGTCGACGACGCAGGCTTATACGGCGGTCGATACGGCGCGGCTGATGGAGGTCTATGACAGCGCCCATCCCAAGGCACGCGGCTGACCGCGACCTTTCGGCAGGGCATTGCACAGCCCGGCGGTTTGCGGCATGACGACGCAATGAAACCAGCCATGTCCGCGATCGCCGTTCACCTTTTCACCGCCACCGGCGCCGTTTTCGCCATGCTGGCCATGCTGGCCGCGGTGGATCAGAAATGGACGCTGATGTTCCTGTGGCTCGTCGTGGCCTTCGTCGTGGACGGAATAGACGGGCCGCTGGCCCGCCGCTATCAGGTAAGGACGCACGCGCCGATTATCGACGGCGTGCTGATGGATCTGATCATCGACTACCTGACATATGTGTTCATCCCGGCCTTCGCCCTGTTCAAATCCGATCTTCTGCCCGGATGGACCGGCTGGGCGGCGATCATCCTGATCACTTTCGCCAGCGTCGTCTATTTCGCCGACACGCGGATGAAGACCGACGACAACTCTTTCGCCGGGTTCCCCGCCTGCTGGAACATGGTGGTGCTGGTGCTGTTCGCGGTAAAGCCGGATTTCTGGATCACGCTTGCCATCGTGGTGGCGCTGACAATCGCGATGTTCACGCCGCTGAAATTCATCCATCCGGTCCGCACCGACCGCTGGCGGAAGGTATCGCTGTCGCTGGCGCTGGCCTGGACGGGCTTCGCGTTCTGGGCCGTCCTTGTGGATTTCCACCCGCTCAGCTGGGCGCATTGGGGCCTGGTCGCGACCTCGGTCTACCTGCTGTTCGCCGGCATTGCGCAACAGGTGATCCCGATGCGACAGCGCCGCTAACGGCGCCTGTCGGCGCCGGGCCGCAGCCCGGGACAGCGCGCCCCGGGCCGCCCAGGACGCCCCTGCCTTACCCCAGCGCCTTGTCGCAACGCCCGCAGACGCCGGGATGCGAATGCGCGCCGACATCGGGCAGGATTTTCCAGCATCGCTGGCATTTCTCGCCCTCGGCGGTCTCGAACACGACGCCGACGCCTTCCACCTCGGGCAGGCGGAACGCCTCGTTCGGGGCCGGATCGGCGGTCAGCCAGATCGACGAGGTGATGCAGACATCCTCGAAATCCACCGTTTTCAACGCCGCGAGCATATCCGGATCGGCCACATGGACCACCGGGGCGGCCTCCAGGCTGGCGCCGATCACCTTGTCGCGGCGCTGAACCTCCAGCGCCGCGGTCACGACACGCCGGGCGCGGCGTATCGCGGCCCATTTGGTGGCCAGCGGCGTGTCCAGCCAATCGGCAGGCGTTTGCGGGATATCGACCAGGTGAACCGAGCTGCCCTCGGACGGGAAGCGTTCCAGCCAGACCTCTTCCATCGTGAAAACCAGCACCGGCGCCAGCCAGGTGGTCAGCCGGTGGAACAGCATGTCCAGCACCGTGCGCGCCGACCGCCGCGCCAGGCTGTCATCGCCATCGCAATAGAGCACATCCTTGCGAATGTCGAAATAGAACGAGGACAGATCCACCGTGGCGAAGTTGAAGACCGCCTGGAAAACGCCCTGGAAATCATATTCGTCATAGCCCGCGCGCAGCTTGCGATCCAGTTCGGCAAGCCGGTGCAGCACCCAGCGTTCCAGCTCGGGCATGTCGGCCGGGTCCACCTTCTCTTCCTCGGAAAAGCCGGCGAGGTTGCCCAGAACGAAGCGCATCGTGTTGCGCAACCGCCGGTAGCTGTCGGCCACCCCCTTGAGGATTTCCTGACCGATGCGCAGATCGGCGGTATAGTCCGATTGCGCCACCCAGAGCCGCAGGATGTCGGCGCCGTACTGCTTGGTCACATCCTCGGGGGCCACCGTGTTGCCGAGCGATTTGGACATTTTGTTGCCCTTCTCGTCCAGCGTGAACCCGTGGGTCAGAACCCCGCGATAGGGCGCGCGCCCCATCGTGCCGCAGGCCTGCAGCATCGAGGAATGGAACCAGCCGCGATGCTGGTCGGTGCCTTCGAGATAGAGATCGGCGATGCCGTCGGGGCTGCCGTCGTCGCGGTCACGCAGCACGAAGGCATGGGTCGAGCCGGAATCGAACCACACGTCCAGGATGTCGGTCACCTTTTCCCATTCCGCCGGGTCGTGATCGGGCCGCAGGAACCGCTCGGCCGCGTCGGCGCGGAACCAGGCGTCGGCCCCTTCGGCCTCGAACGCCTCGGCGATGCGCGCGTTGACCGCCGGATCGCGCAGCAGGAAATCGGCATCGTCGGGCTTGGCGCCTTTCTTCACGAAACAGGTCAGCGGCACGCCCCAGGCGCGCTGGCGCGAAAGAACCCAGTCGGGGCGGTTCTCGATCATGGAATACAGCCGGTTGCGCCCGGTGCGGGGCGTCCAGGTGACCAGCCGGTCGATCGAGGTCAGCGCACGCTCGCGGATCGTCGTGCCATGATCGTCCTGCCCGTCACCGACCGCCTTGTCGATCGCCGCGAACCATTGCGAGGTGTTGCGATAGATCAGCGGCGCCTTGGAGCGCCAGCTATGCGGGTAAGAGTGCTTGAGCCTGCCGCGCGCGATCAGCGCTCCGGCCTCGGCCAGCTTGTCGATCACCGCGGGGTTGGCGCCGCCCTCCTTGCCATTGGGCTTGATGATGACCTCGCCGCCGAAGAGCGGCAGGTCGGGCCGGAACGAGCCGTCTTCAAGCACGTTATGGGTCATCGGCAGGCCGTATTTCAGGCCGATCTGGTAATCGTCGTCGCCATGGCTGGGCGCGGTATGGACGAACCCGGTGCCGGCATCCTCGGTGACGTGATCGCCGGGAAGCATTGGCACGTCATAGTCCCACTCGGCCTGCGCGCCATCGAGCCCGCGGAACGGGTGGGCGCAATGCAGGCCGGCCAGTTCCTGCGCGCTGACATGGCGCACCAGTTCATACGCATCGACCCGCGCCGCGCGGAAAATGTCTTCGGCCAGACTGTCGGCCATCAACAACAGATCGCCCGGTTTCGCCCAGTTGCCTTCGGGCGCGCGGGTGACCCGGAACAGGCCATAGGTGATGTCGGGGTTGAAGCAGATCGCCCGGTTCTGCGGAATCGTCCACGGCGTCGTGGTCCAGATCACCACGCTGGCCGCGTGCAACTGCGCCGCCAGAAGCGCGCTGTCGGCGCCGTCATATTCCTCGCTCTCGTCGAAATCGAACACGGCATTGCCGCCCGAGACGACGGGAAACTTCACCCAGATCGTGTGGCTCTGGTGATCGTGGTATTCCACCTCGGCCTCCGCCAGGGCGGTCTTTTCCACCGGCGACCACATCACCGGCTTGGACCCGCGATAGAGCGTCCCGTTCATCAGGAATTTCATGAATTCCTCGGCGATCACGCGCTCTGCGTGGAAGTCCATCGTCAGGTAGGGGTCGGCCCAGTTGCCGGTGATCCCGAGCCGCTTGAACTCGTCGCGCTGGATGTCGATCCAGCCTTCGGCGAAGCGACGGCACTCCTGCCGGAAATCGACGACATCGACCTTGTCCTTGTCCATCCCCTTGGCGCGATACTGTTCCTCGATCTTCCATTCGATCGGCAAGCCGTGGCAGTCCCAGCCGGGAACGTAACGCGCATCGCGCCCCATCATCTGCTGGCTGCGCACGACCATGTCCTTGAGGATCTTGTTCAGCGCGTGGCCGATATGCAGATGCCCGTTGGCATAGGGCGGCCCGTCATGCAGGATGAAGGGCGGCCGGCCCGTCTTTTCGCGAAGACGGTCGTAGACGCCGATTTCCTCCCACCGCGCCAGCCAGCCGGGCTCGCGCCCGGGCAGGCCGGCACGCATCGGAAAATCGGTCCGGGGCAGGTTCAGCGTGTCTTTGTAATCGGGCATGTCGGCACACATGGGGCGTGCTCCTTCGAAGGTCGTGTCGCGTGTGAACAGGAGGTGCGGCGCGCGGTCGCGAACGCCTTTTCCCGGCGGCTCATCAGGATCAGAGCGCCGGGCCGGTAATTCGAATGATGATCGCGGGGCCGTGCAACATGGGGCGGTTATAGGGATGGTGACCGGGCAGGACAAGATGCCGAAAAAGGGGTGCGCTTGCCGGGCCCCCGGCGCCCCGTTCAGGCCTGCCGCGTCCGCCGTCGCGCCGCGCCGCATCGCGTCGGGCCCGGCTCATGCCGCTTCGCCGAACAGCCCCGTCAGGGCACGGCGCACCAGCGCGGTGACCGAGGGGCGCCGCGCCCGCACAAAGGGAAGCGGGCGGCAGACCTCCATCGCCGCCACGCCGACCCGCGCGGTCAACGCCCCGTTCACCACCCCCTCGCCGAAGCGGCGCGAGAGTTTCGACAGCAGCCCGCCCCCGGCAATCGAGTGAATCAGGTCGTCGCCCACCGCCACCGCGCCGGTGGCGACCAGATGCGTCAGCACCGCGCGGGTGATGCGCCAGCTGCCCAGCGTGCCGGACCGCCCGCCATAGATCTCGGCGATGCGCCGGATCATCCGCAGATTGGCGGTCAGCGCGGTGATCAGGTCGGCCAGCGCCAGCGGCACCAGCGCCGTGACGGCGGCAACCTGCCGCGCCGCGGCTTCGACCTCGCGCATCGCGGCGGTATCCAGCGGGGCCAGCAACTCGGCCTCCGCCAGGCCAAGCAGCCCGTCGGCATCGAACATGTCCGCCTGCCGCTCGGCAAAGCGGGTGCGGCCCCAGGACAGGTCGTCACGCTGCGAATAGAGCGCCTCCAGCCGCGCCGTCACCGCGCGCGCCGCCGACAGATCGCCCGCCGCCAGCGCCGCTTCGGCGGCGCGGTGAACCGTGTCCAGCCGCTTGAGCCGGGCAAAGCCCGAAAGCTCTCGCAGCGCCACCAGCAGCAATGCCAGCAGCACCAGCCCCACCAGCGTCAGGGCGATCCCGCCCAGGACCGTGTTGCGGGCCAGCAGGTCCGACACGAAGCGCCAGGCCGCGATCGAAAGGATGAAGCCCAGCAAGCCCAGCACCGACGACCACAGGAACCGGCCCAGCCGCGACGGGCGCCGCGCGGCCAGGACCGCCATGGTCTGCATCGCCCGCCCCGAGGGCGCATCGGGCGCCGGATCGGGCACCGGCGGCGCCGAGGCCGGGGTCTCGGCCGCCTCCTCGCCGTCCAGTTCGATCAGAACGGGGCCCTTTCCCTGCCCTTTTCCGGGGTCGCTCATAACCGATCTCCGATCAGGAATTCTGCCGCGCGGTCCAGCCGGATATGCGGCGGCCCCTCGCCCGGTTTCAGCGTCAGCCGCGCCGGCGCGAACCGCATCAGCCCGTAATCCGCGCCCAGCCACGCGGTCGCGCCCTGCCGGGCCGGGGTCAGGATATGCGACGGGTCCTCGGGCAGCTCGCCGGGGTAGAACGCCGCCCGCCGCCCGCCATCCAGCAACGTGCCCCGCACGCAATCCAGCTTGCGCCCCTCATGCTCCACCGTTTCCTCGATCGTCGCACGCAGGGCCGCGATCGACATCGCGGCGGTTCTCGCACCGGCGAAATCCGCCCGATCCTTCGCGTCGCGCAACAGCGCCTCCATGATCGCGGTCAGCCGCCCGTGCTGGGAATGGTGCAGGTGGTCGGCCTTGGTGGCGGCGAACAGGATTTTCTCGACCCGCTTTCCCAGCAGGAGCTGGGTCAGGAAGGCGTTGCGCCCGGGCCGGAAGGCGCCCAGGATCTCGGCCATCGCGTGGCGCAGATCCTCGACCGCGCGCGGCCCGTCGTGAATCGCGCCCAGCGCATCCACCAGCACAACCTGCCGGTCGATCCGGGCGAAATGGTCGCGAAAGAAGGGTTTGACGATGCGGCGCTTGTAGGATTCGAAGCGTCGTTCCATCTCGCGCCACAGGCTGCCCCGCCGGGACAGGTCGGGCCGACGGATCGGCGCGAAGGTCAGCGCGGGCGAGCCTTCCATCTCGCCGGGCAGCACGAAACGGCCCGGGGTCACGTCGCCCATGCCCGCGTCGCGCGCCTTGTGCAGATGCGCGGTATAGGCCGCGGCAAGCGACCTGGCCGTGCCTTCGTCAAACGGTGCGGCGCCGTCGATGTTTTCCAGCAGGGTTCGATAGTCCGGGCCGCCGGGCCGCCGGTCGAGGCGGGACAGAACCGCGTCGCACCAGCTTGCATAGCTCTTTTCCAGAAGCCCGAGATCCAGCAGCCATTCGCCGGGGTAATCGACGATATCCAGATGCACGGTGCGCGGCCCCGACACCGCCCCCAGCAGGCCGCCGGGCTGGACCCGCAGCGACAGGCGGAGCTGCGACACCGCGCGGGTGCTTTCGGGCCAATGCGGGGCGGGGCCGCTGAGCGCGGCAAGATGCGTCTCGAAATCGAAGCGCGGCACGGTATCGTCCGGCTGCGGCTGAAGATAGGCGCCCCGGATCGCGCCATTGGAGGCCGCCACCAGTTGCGGCATCCGGCCCCGGTCCATCAGGTTGGCCACCAGCGAGGTGATGAACACCGTCTTGCCTGCGCGCGACAGGCCGGTCACGCCCAGGCGGATCACCGGCTCGAACAGGGCTTCGGACACCCGGTCGCCGAACCCTTCGACGCCGCGCGTCACCCCGTCTGCGATATCGCTTATGCCCATGGCTGCCCCTTGCCTGAATGGGTGCACGATAGGGATACGGGCGCCGTTGCACCAGACCGCGCGCGCCATTTGATTGCAAAGCCAGGAGCGGCACGCTAACCGGAGCCATGCCGCGCTTTGCCCTGAAACTGGAATATGACGGCACCCCGTTCTCGGGCTGGCAGCGCCAGGCCGATCGCGCCTCGGTTCAGGGCACGCTCGAGGCGGCGCTTGCCAGGCTGGAGCCGGACCTGCCCGCGATCGCCGCGGCCGGGCGCACCGATGCCGGGGTCCATGCCCTGGGGCAGGTGGCGCATTGCGACATGGCCCGGAACTGGGATCCGTTCCGCCTGTCCGAGGCGCTGAACTTTCACCTCAGGCCGGCGCCGGTTGCGGTGGTTGCCGCTGCCGCCGTGGCCGACAATTTCCACGCCCGTTTTTCAGCGGTCGAACGGCAATACCTTTTCCGGCTGGTCAGCCGCCGCGCCCCGATGGTGCTGGAACGTGGCAAGGTCTGGCAGGTGCCGCATCCGCTCGATCTTGCCCCCATGCAGCAGGCGGCACGCCACCTTCTGGGCCGGCACGACTTCACGACCTTCCGCGCGTCGCAATGCCAGGCGCAATCGCCGGTCAAGACGCTGGACGAACTGCATGTCGAAGCCCTGGACCTGCCCCACGGGCGCGAGTTCCGGTTTCACGTCCGCGCCCGCAGCTTCCTGCACAACCAGGTGCGCAGCTTCGTCGGAACGCTGGAACGTGTCGGGGCCGGCGCGTGGCATCCAGAAGACGTCAAGACGGCGCTGGAGGCCCGCGACCGCGCGGCCTGCGGCCCGGTCTGCCCGCCACACGGGCTGTATCTGGCGCGGGTCGGGTATCGCGACGATCCATTCGCCGCCTGAGGGCTTGCACATCGCGCGACAACCGGGAAGGTTGCGTCCGACACGAAAGCGGAGGGAACCACATGGAAAAGCGCGCATTGGGAAAGTCCGGCCCAAGGGTATCGGCCATCGGCGTGGGGGCGATGTCGTTTTCCAACATGTACGGCCCGACCAACGAGACCGAATCGCACGCGGTTCTGGACGCGGCGCTGGAGCTGGGGATCGACCATATCGACACTGCCAATGTCTACGGCATGGGCATGTCCGAAAACGCCATCGGCAGCTGGCTGAAGACGCGCGGCAGCAACCCGTTCACCATCGCCACCAAGGCCGGGATCACCAAAGATGCCGACGGCAACCGTGCCTATGACAATTCCGGCCCGCATCTGGAGGCCGCGCTTGACGCCAGCCTCAAGCGCATGGGGCTGGACCGGGTAGACCTGTTCTATGTGCATCGCCGCGATCATTCCGTCCCGATCGAAGAAGTGGCCGAGTCGCTGGCCGGCATGGTCGCGAAGGGCAAGATCGCCGCCTTCGGGTTTTCCGAGATCGCGCCAAGCTCTTTGCGGCGGGCAGCGGCCGTGCATCCGGTGGCCGCGGTTCAGTCGGAATATTCGCTGGCCACCCGCGCGCCGGAACTGGGCCTGGTCCAGGCCTGCGCCGAGCTGGGCACGGCCCTGGTGGCGTTCTCTCCGGTGGGTCGGGGCCTGCTGACCGACACGCCGCCCGACGCCGCACGGGTTCAGGACTCGGTCTTCCTGAAATCGAACCCGCGCTTTTCCGACCCGAATTTGCGGGCCAACCTGGAAATCACCGACCGTTTCCGCGCACTCGCCGCCGACATGGGCAGCAGCGCGGCGGCGCTCGCCATCGCGTGGTTGCTGCGGCGCGGCGACCACGTGATCCCGATCCCCGGCACCCGCTCGGTCGCACATCTGAACGAACTGGCCGCCGGGGCAGAGCTGGCGTTGTCCGACGCGGACATCGCGGCGATCGAGGCGGTGCTGCCGGTGGGCTGGTGCCACGGCGACCGGTATTCCGACGCTCAGTGGCATGGGCCCGAGCGGTTCAGTTAGGGGAAGACGAAAATGGACGACGACCTTTTCGAACGGGGCCTGGCGCAGCGCAAGGCCGTGCTGGGCGACGCTTATGTGCGCAAGAACCTCGAAGCGGCGGACGATTTCACGCGCCCCTTCCAGGAAGCGATGACCGCCTGGTGCTGGGGCTTCGGCTGGGGCGATGACGCGATCGACCCGAAAACCCGCAGCCTGATGAACCTGGCAATGATCGGCGCGCTGGGCAAGATGACCGAGTGGGAGACACATTGCCGGGGCGCGATCAACAACGGCGTCACCCGCGAGGAGATCCGCGCCGCGATCCATGTCGTGGGCATCTATTGCGGCGTGCCGCAAGCGCTGGAATGCTTCCGCGTCGCGCGGCGGGTGCTGGACGAGACGCCGCCGCAGCCCTGAGCCCCGGAAAGGATTTCCCACCGGACCCGGTTACCGCCCGGCCTTGCGCGACCACAGCCCGCGCATGACGCGATGGCGGGCGGCTTGCCCGGGCGCTGCGCAACCGGCCGCTTTCGTGGGGGGCGTCAGATCGACCCGCAGGTCCGAGGGCCGTTCACGCCTCGCTTTCACGCAGGATCTGCTCGAACTCGCGCCATTCGCCCCGGGACATGCCGGAATTTTCCTGCGTCACCGCCTCGCCCCGGATCATCCGGCGGACGCAATCGAGGGCCGTGGCGCTCAGCGTCGCGCCGCCCATCCGGTAATCCTGGAACGCGGCATAGGCCGCCGGCACCCAGTCGGCGACGATATTGCAGATCGCATCGGCATAGACGCGGATCTCGTATTGCGCATGGGCATCGGCACGCAGGCGTAGGAAGTGGAACAGGTTGTGCAGGTCCACCTTCCAGTACCATTGGGTATAGATGTTTGCGGGCAGGTTCATCCGCGCCAGTTCGCGCGCCAGTCCCTGCTGGCCGTCCTGCGATATCATCGCCTCGTAATGGTCATAGGCGCGGGTGCTGTCGGATTTCAGCATCTCCAGCACCCGGGCGGCCTCTGGCCCCTCCAGCACGTCGCCGCGGCCCTGGTTGTTGGTCGTGGACTGCGCGGCCAGATCGTCCGGCGCGGGGATATAGAATTCGCGGTCCAGGATCGAGTAGCGGGCCGAGTATTCATTCACGTTTGCCGTGCGGTGGCGGATCCATTGGCGCGCGACGAAAACCGGCAGCTTGACGTGGAACTTGACCTCGCACATCTCGAACGGGGTCGAATGCCAGTGCCGCATCAGGTAGCGGATCAGCCCGGCATCGTTCGACACCGATTTCGTGCCCCTGCCATAGCTCACCCGCGCCGCCTGGCAGATCGCCGCGTCGTCGCCCATGTAGTCGATCACGCGCACGAAACCGTGGTCCAGCACCGGGGCCGGTCGGTAAAGATGCGCCTCCATCCCCTCGGCCACGGCGCGCAGCGTGGGCCGCGGGGTCGCGCGCAAGGTATCAATCTCGGCCTGTTGCTCGGGGGATAGGGGCATGGCAGCGAATCCTCTGGCACGGTATGAGTCGCACACGACTATATCTTGATGCCGCCCGGCATGGAAATGCCATATCAAGTGGCGGTAATTGTGCCTCACTCTGCTGGAAATCGGCCGTGATTCGGTCCGGTTTCGTTGACTTTGCGAATCGGGCGCTGCCAGACTGCCAAAAAACGCAGGCGATTATCGAGGCAGGTTCATGGCACGAAAAATATTGTATGTTCTGGCACTTGGCGTCGCGGCCGGCTGCTCGGGCAGCGCGGCAGACAGCCCGCTCAACCCGTTCGATCCGACACCGACCGACAGCGCGACGGGCGGCGGAACCGGCGATGGGGCCGGCGACGGAACCGGGGACCCGACCACGCCGATCGACGGCGGGCTGGAATTGCCGCCGGGCACGGCCAACCCGACCCCGGACAATTCGATCACCCGCTATGAGGCACGGGACGAAAACGGCAGCGGCTTTGCCGAGGCGCCGGTCTATAACGCGGCAAACGACACCTTCTCTATCGACAACCTGCCCTTCGACAGCGACGACAACATTTACACGCGCGACGATCAGGTCGGCAGCCTGGGCCCCGCTGGCCAGCAGGGGCCATTCGCGGTTTATGAAGGGCCCGGCACCGCGTTCGACCCGCAGACCGGGAAAACGATCGACCAGCTTACATACAAGGCCCTGTTCCAGCGCAGCACCTCGGGCCTGACCGAACTGGTGATCGTCCGGACCGGCGATTATCGCAATTATGGCTTTGGCGGCTGGGCCTATCAGCGCGATGGCAATGTCGTGCTACCGAGCAAGCTGCAAGCCACTTTCAGCGGCCCCTATGCGGCACTGCGCGATTTTCAGGGCAGGCCTGGCCTCGAATATGCCACCGGCGACTTTCAACTGGACGTGGATTTCGAGGATCTGAATGGCACCCTGACCCAGGACGCGATCAAGGGCAAAGTGACCAACCGACGGATTTATGCCACGGACGGCACCGATGTGACACAGGATGTCATCAACGCCCTGGCGGCCGATGCGAACCGCCCCTTCACCGCACTTCCGACCATGGTTCTGGATGTGAATGGCGGCAAGATCGACAGGAACGGCGAATTCACCGGCACCTTTGAAAGCGGGTATACCGACGGCTCGGGGAAATTCGTGGTTTATCACACCGGCACCTATCAGGGGATTCTGGCCGGCCCCGATCCTTCGGAAGCGGTGGGAACCATCGTGACAACATCCCAGGATCCGCGGTTCGAAGACGTGACCGTGCGTGAAACCGGCGGATTCATCGCGACGCGGGACTAAGCCCGATGCCATTTGCGATCAGCCGGCTGGTCGCGGCCCTCGCGCTGGTGCTGGCCTGCGCCGGGCCGGCGGCCACGCAGCGGGTCGAGATCGGCCCCGATGCGCTGCGCGATCAGGCAGCGCGGGCCGCGGCGGCGGGGTTTTCGCAGCGCGCGCTGAGCTATTCCGACGCGCTGCTGCAGCGCGATCCGCAAGATATCGGGGCGTGGTTGATCCGGGCACAGGCGGCGCGGGATATGGGCCGCTATGACGACTCGCGCGGGGCGGCGCGGCGCGCCTGGGGGCTGGCCGGAACCGATCGGCAACGATATGCGGCGTCCCTGGCGATGGCGCAGGCGCAATCCTCGGCCGGGAACCGCATATCGGCGCAATGGTGGCTGCGGCGCGCGGTGCAGAACGCGCCCGACCCTGCCGCCCGTGCCCGCGCCGTGCGCGATTTCCGCTATGTCCGCGCGCGCAACCCCTGGGCCGCGGATTTCAGTTTTTCGATCGCGCCCCGCTCGAACGTCAACAACGGTAGCGCACGGGCGACGACACGGCTGTTCGACCTGCCGTTCGAGTTCCAGCTTGACGGCAGTGCGCAGGCCCTGTCGGGGATCGAGATCGCCGGCGGCGCGAACCTGCGGTATCGGCTGGACCAGGACAGCACCCATCGCAGCGACCTGTTGCTCAGGTTCCACCACCGCGGCTATGCCCTCTCCGACGCCGCAAAGGCGCAGGCCCCCGGCGTTTCGGGCAGCGATTTCGCCTTCAGCTCTGTCAGTATCGGGCTGGTGCATGAAACCCGCCCCCCCGGGCGGGGCGCGCCGCGAAAGACCCATGGGGTCGTCGGCCGGACATGGTATGGCGGCGACCCCTATATGCAATTCGTTCAACTGGGCCTGACGCAGCATTTCGCGCTGACCCCACGCACCGGCGCCGCGCTTGGCCTCGGGGTCGAGGCGCAACAGGGATTGTCGCGTGCCAGCGATTCGCGAAGCGTGCAGTTGGGCGCCGATCTTGTCCGCGTTATGGCCGGCGGGCATCGGCTGCACCTGGGCCTGGATGGGCTGGTCAGCCGCGCACATTCCGCGAACCTGGATTTCGACAAGCTGGCGGTCAGCGCCGGGCTGGACCTGGCCCGCCCGGTTCTGGGGATGCAGCTTTCGATGGGCATGACCGCCTCGGTCAAGGATCACGACAGGTCGGCACTCTCGGCGGCCGGGCGCCATGACGAAGAGCTTGCGCTCCGGGTCACGGCGGACTTTCCGGCGGTGGATTATTACGGTTTCATTCCCTCGGCCACGGTCAGCGCCGCGCGGACACGATCCGACATCGACCTTTACGATACGAACGAGGTCGGACTGGAGATCGGATTTCGCTCGGCATTCTGACGCGGCGTCCCCCCTCGCCCGGGGCCGGAAATGTGCTAGGTTCCATCGTGGAAGCGAAAACGGGAGTTACCGAATGCAGATCAGATATCTACACACCATGGTCCGCGTGAAGGATCTGGAAAAATCCATGGCCTTCTATGCCTTGCTCGGACTGGAGGAAACCCGCCGGATGGAAAGCGAAGCCGGCCGTTTCACCCTGGTGTTCATGGCACCGCCCGGGCAGAAGGAATGCCCGGTGGAGCTGACATGGAACTGGGACGGGGACGAGGGCCTGCCCAGCGACAGCCGCCATTTCGGGCACCTGGCCTATGAGGTCGAGGATATCTACGCGATGTGCCAGCATCTTCAGGACAATGGCGTGACCATAAACCGCCCCCCGCGCGACGGGCGCATGGCCTTCGTGCGCAGCCCCGACAACGTCTCGATCGAGCTGTTGCAGATGGGCGATGCGAAAGACCCGGCCGAACCCTGGGCCAGCATGGAAAACACAGGCCATTGGTAAGGCTTCTGGTCGTCCTCGCGGCGCTGTGCGCCGCGTCCCCGGCGGCGGCGCAATGTCGTCTGGCGCTGATCCTGGCGCTGGACGTGTCTTCGTCTGTCGATGGGCGCGAGGACCGGCTGCAACGCGACGGGCTGGCCGGCGCGCTGTTGTCGCCCGAGATCGTCGCCGCCTTTCTCGAAACGCCCGAAACGCCTGTGGCCCTGGCCGTTTACGAATGGAGCGGCCGCTATCAGCAGCACCGGATCCTGGACTGGACCGTGATGGACAGCCGCGCGGCGATCCTGGGCGCGGCCGAAGCGATCGGCGGATCGACCCGGTCCTTTTCCGAGTTCCCGACGGCGGTGGGCTATGCCATCGGCCACGCCGCGACGGTTTTCCGGGACGGGCCCGATTGCCTGTTCCGGACGCTCGACCTGTCCGGCGACGGGGTCAACAACGAGGGGTTCGGGCCGCTGCTGGCCTATCGGCACTTTCCGCTCGATGACGTCACCGTGAACGGTCTGGCCATCGGCGGCGCGGCACAGGGCGACAAGGATCTGTTCGAATTCTTCCGCAACGATGTCATCAAGGGGCCCGGCGCCTTCGTCGAGATCGCCCGGAATTACGACGATTTCGAACGGGCGATGCGCCGCAAGCTGCTGCGCGAACTGCGCGCCCGCGTGATCGGCGAACTGGATGGAGCCGACACGCGCGGGTGATCGCGGCACGCGCCCACTCCGGCTTTGCTCGCGGCTGGGGAAATGCAGCGGCATGTCACCCGGTCAGGCGGCTGTTGGGCGCCGGTGACGATTGCGGGAACGGGCCGGTTCAGATCAGGCCGTATTCCATCGCGATCGTCGCGGCCTGGGTCGAATTCCTGGCCTTCAGCTTGGCCTTGGCGTTGCGCAGGCGCTGTTTTACCGCGCCTTCGGACACGCCCAGCTCATCGGCGATCTGCTTCAGCAAAAGGCCGTTCTTGACCAGGCGCAGCGCCTCCAGTTCGGCCTCGGTCAGTCTTTGTGGCGGCGCGGTCGAGTCATGCAACTGCTGCATCCGTGTCCGGAGATCGGAAATCTCGGCATCGGTGAATTCGCGATCCGCGCGTGCGAAGGATCCGAAACTGCGCTGGCCGGCGCCGCTTTCGTCCCACACGCTGACCGCGGCGCCGTGGCGCAGCCCGTGTTCCGCGGCATGCGCCAGGATGGCCAGGGGATCGTCGAGCGTGATCTCGCTCCAGCGGGTTGTGCCGGAATTGCCATAGACCCAACGCATCACCGGATCGCTCAGCATGAAACCCTGCGCGGTATAGGTCTCGATCCAGGCCTCGGGAAAGGAATTGTGCTCGGCCATCGGATAGGCGAACCCGACGCGCAGGGCGATGTAAAACCCTTCGGGTGCCAGACGGTCGAAGCCGAATGAGCCGATCGAACGGGTCATTCAGACCCGTGCTTTTGGGTCATACCGCCCCGGGACATCGGTCAAACACCTTTCCTGCCAGACAACGTTGTGCGATGGTCCCCGCGAACAACCGGGGCACACCCCGGCATGAAAATACGGGAAAATCCGGTATGGATGAAAACACGAAGATCAGTCGGCTTCTCGGTCAACTCGATGATCTGTGCCCCTCGGGCTATGCGATTGCCCTGCATATAAGATACACGACTCCGACATTCCTGTTTCAGACATATCCCAAGGACTGGATGGAATACTACTCTCAAAACGGGCTCGTGCTGCATGATCCGACGGTGCGCTGGGGGCTGACGAATACCGGGACCCGATACTGGCACGCGCTTCGCGATGACGACGCGATGGGCGTATTCGAAAAGGCCGAAAAGTTCGGCATGCGCTATGGCTTTGTCCGGGCCCTGATGAACGGCAAGTCGCGCACCGTGGCCAGTTTCGCCCGGGGCGACCGCGACTATTCCGACGACGAGGTCGCGCAGATTTCCGAAATCCTCGACCTGCTCGACCGGAAAACGGCCGACCCGGAGGCACTGCCCGCCGATGAGCGCGCCGAGTTGAAGCGCTTGTCGATCAACCTGACCCATGGCGCCTGAGCGACGCAAATGCAGGCGCGTGGCCGGGTCGACCAGCGGATCCGGGCCATAGTGGAGGCATGAGATGAGCGAACCGGCACTCGCCGCGGGCGGCGCGGTCTTTCGGCGCCTGAAGGCGCTTGGCGTGGATTACGTCTTTGCCAATTCGGGCACCGATTTTCCGCCGATCATCGAAGGGCTCGCACAGGCGGCGACGCAGGGCATCGAGCTGCCCGGCGCGCTGACGATCCCGCACGAGCATCTGGCAATGGGCATGGCGCATGGCTTCTTCCTGATGACCGGCCGGGCGCAGGCAGTAATGCTGCATACCAATGTCGGACTGGCCAATGGCGCCACCGGGGCGATCAACGCCGCGTGTGAACAGGTGCCGGTGCTGCTGATGTCGGGCCGCACCCCCGTCACCGAAGAGCGCCGGTTCGGCGCCCGCACCGTGCCGATCGGCTGGGGGCAGGAGATGCGCGACCAGACGGCGCTGGTGCGCGAGGCCTGCAAATGGGACTATGAGCTCAGGTTCTCCGAGCAACTGCCCGGCCTGCTGGACCGGGCCCATGCCATCGCAAGCTCGACACCGTGCGGCCCGGTCTACCTGTCGCTGCCGCGCGAGGTTCTGTGCCAGCCGATTGCCACCGAGGGGCTGGACGACGCCCCGTCGATCAGCCCGGTCACCGGCGCGCCGAACGCCGAGGCGGTGGCCGAAGCGGCGCTGATGCTGTCACGCGCACGGGCGCCGCTGGTCATTGCCCAGCGTGGCGCGGGCGATGCCACCAGCTTTGCCGTCTTCGGGGAATGGGTGCGCGAATGGGGCATCGCCGTCAGCAGCTGGTGGGCGACGCGCCTGGCGCTGCCGACGACCCATCCGTGCCATGTCGGCGCCGATCCCGGCCCCTGGCTGGAACAGGCCGACGTGGTGGTGGTGCTCGACAGCCTGGCCCCGTGGTGGCCCGACAAGCACCGGCTGAACCCCGAGGCGAAGGTCATCCAGATCGGCCCGGACCCGCTGTTCTCGCGATTTCCGGTGCGCAATTTCCGCGCCGACCTGGCCATCGCCGGAGAGACCGCGCTGACGATTCCCGCCCTAGTGACGGCGATGGAGGGGCTGGCGCGCGACACCGCGGCGATCGAGGCCCGGGCCGAAGCGCTGGCCGAGGCCGCGGCACGCCAGCGTCACCAGGCGACCGAAGCGGCAGCGCCCCGAAACGGCAGCGCGATCACCAAGGCCTGGGTCAGCCATTGCCTGGGCCGGGCGCTGCGCGGCCTGAAATCGACGGTCTTTTCCGAACTGGGCACGATCCTGGGGACGCTGGAACGGGTCGAGCGCAACTCGTGGTTCCAGGAGCCGCATTCCGGCGGGCTGGGTTTCTCCTTCCCCGCCGCGCTTGGCGCGCAACTGGCAGAGCCCGACCGGATCTGCGTTGCGACGATGGGCGACGGCTCCTACATGTTTTCCAACCCGACGGCATGCCATCAGGTGGCCGAGGCGCTGGGTCTGCCGGTGCTGGTCATTATCCTGAACAATGCCGATTGGGGCGCGGTGCGCGACTCGGTCACCGGGCTTTATCCCGACGGCGCGGCGGCACGCGCCAACGCGATGCCGTTGACCGGGCTCGCACCCAGCCCCGATTTCACCCTGACCGCGCGGGCAAGCCGCGCCTGGGCGCGCCGGGTCGAGGTGGCAAGCGACCTGCCCGACGCCATCGCCGACGCGCTGGAGGTGGTGCAGACCGAACGGCGCTGCGCGCTGCTCGACATCCAGCTCACCGCTGTCTGAGCCCACGGCCCGGAGGCCGCCGCCGCGATGATCGACAAGCTGGAAATGTTCCTCGCGCTGGCCAAGGAAGAGCATTTCGGCCGTGCCGCCGGGGTCTGCGGGGTGACCCAGCCGACGCTTTCGGCCGGGATCAAGCAACTGGAAGAACAGCTGGGCGTGATGCTGGTCTGGCGCGGGTCGCGCTTTCAGGGCCTGACACCGGAAGGGGCGCGGGTGCTGGAATGGGCGCGCCGGATCGTCGCCGACAGCCGCGCCATGCGCGAAGAGATGCGCGCGCTCAGGCAGGGCCTGTCGGGCAAGTTGCGAATTGCCGCGATCCCGACCGCCCTGGCGATGCTGTCCGAACTGACCCAGCGCCTGTCGCAACGTCACCCGAACCTGCGTTTCACCGTGCTCTCGCGCACCTCTGCCGAGATCCTGCAGATGCTGGACAATCTCGAGATCGACGCCGGCATCACCTATCTCGACAACGAGCCACTGGGCCGGGTGATCACCGTGCCGCTCTATGCCGAGCATTACAATCTGGTCGCCCGGCGCGGCACCCCGCTGACCGACCGCAGCAGCGTCACCTGGGCCGAGGTCGCATCGCTGCCGCTGTGCCTGCTGACGCCGGACATGCAGAACCGGCGTATCGTGAACCACCATATGGCCGAGGCCGGGGCGGCGGCGGCACCGCGGCTGGAATCGAACTCGGTCATCACCTTGGTCAGCCATGTGATGACCGGCCACTGGGCCACGATCCTGCCGCTCAAGACGGCGCAGCTGTTCCTTCACGAAGGCAGCCTGGCCGCGGTGCCGCTGAGCGCGCCCCGGGCGGCACATCTGGTCGGGCTGGTGGCACCGCTTCGCGAACCGCATACCCCGGTTCTGGACGCGCTTCTGGAGGCCGCGCGCAAGCTGGGCGCGACGGGGGCCTAATCGAGCCGGAAAACCAGCGGCACGTCAAAGCGCATCCGCGCGTCGGCAAAGCCCGCCGGGGCCGCGGGCAGGCGCCCGGCGCGGCGCACGCTTTGCACCGCCGCCCGATCCAGCAGCGCCGTGCCCGCGCTTTGCACCACCGCGACCGAGATCAGCGTGCCATCGCGCGCCACCACGATGCGCAGCACCGCACGGCCGCCCTGCCCCCGGCGTTGCACCGCGCGCGGCACCCGGTGCACCCGCGCGATGCGCGCCTGGATCCGCGCCGCCCAGCTGGCCCCGAGCGCCGCCTGCCGCCCCGGCTCAGGCGTCATCGCGGATCGACCGGCCGCCGCTCCTCCGCCCGCGCCCGCAGCCCGTTTCGCCGGCGCGGGGGCCGTGGGCGCCGGTTGCGCGGCATTGTGGACGGCGATTTCCGGCAATGCCGGGCGCGGCGCCGGGCGCGGCGAACGGGCAAGCGTCCCGGCCACGGCGGGCGGTTGCGGCGGCGCCAGCGCATCGGGGTCCGGGGCCACCGGGCGCATGCCGGGGTCATGCCGCGCCGGGGCAGGATGCGCCACCGGCGACATCGCGGGCGCGACCGGCGCAGGATCGCGCGCCATCTGCGGGGCGACGAGGCCGGCGAATGTTTCCGGCCGTTCTACCGGCGGTGGCGGCGGCCCGGGCGGCGCCATCGCCTTTGTCGTTCGGCCCAACACCGGCGGCGCCTTCGGCGGCACGGGCTCGGCGGCGACGCGAAGCCGCGGCGCGGCACCGGCCCGGGGGGGCGTGGCGCGCCGGGGCGCGGCCGGGATTTCGGGCGGGGTCTGCCACTCTTTTACCAGCGCGGCGGCCTGCGGCGATGCGGCCGCCAGCGTGACCAGGTTTTCCCCCCGCGCGCCGGCGGCGCCACCGGTTCCGCCGACCGGCCCGCCGGCCAGGCCGAAGGCCGCGGCATGCAGCCCGGCCGCCACCGGCAGGAAGACCGCGATTTCGGCCAGGCGCCTCATGGCGTCACCACCAGCGTCACGCGATCCTGCCCGGCTGCCGCCAGCCGTTGCAGCAACGTCGCCAGCGCCTGCCCGGCCAGCCCGGCATCGGCGCGCAGCAGCAGCAGCCCCGTGTCGCGACGATCCGCCAGCGCCCGGAACACCGCATCGCCGCGCGCCGTGCCATAGGCCAACTGGCCATCGGCCCCGGCAAGCAGCACGTCGCCGGTATCCAGCGGCGCGCCACCGGCCCGCGGCGGGGCCACCGCGAAGGGCGCGGGCGGCGCCAGGGATGCGGTCATCAAAAAGAAGATCAACAGCAGGAACACCACGTTGATCATCGGCACGATATTCTCGCCCTGCCGTCTGCCCGTGCCGCGCTCCGCGAACCGCATCGCCGCTACTCCACCAGGGCCAGGCCGGTGAACCCGGCCGCGCGCAGATCCGTCATCACGTCCACCAGCCGTTGCAGGTCGGTCCCGTCGCCCGGGCGGATCACCACCATGTCCGAGGGCGTCGCGCTGAGCCGCGCCAGCGCCGCCGGAAGCTCCGCCTGCGCCACCGCAACCCCGTTCAGGCGCACCGCGTCGGGCGCGACATCCACCAGGCGCGGCGGACCCGAATAGTCGCCCGCCCCCGCCCCGGAAACGGCCAGGTCGAGCCCGGCCTCATGGCCGAAGCGCGCGGCCAGCATGAAGAACACCAGCAGCAGGAACACGACATCTATCATCGGCGTCAGGCTGGGGCGGCGGGGTCTGCGCGGCGCGTCGAAGGCGAACATCAGCACCGCTCCGCCACGAATAGCCGCGTCGCCAGATCCTCCATGTCGTGCCGCGCGGCGTCGATCACCGCCTCGAACCAGCTCAGCGCCATGGCCGCGGGGATCGCGACGGCCATTCCCGCCGCGGTGGTCAGCAACGCCTGCCATATGCCGCCGGCCAGCGCCGCGGGATCGGCGCGCGCGCCGGCCTCCTGCAATGCCTGGAAGGCCTCGATCATGCCCATCACCGTGCCCAGAAGCCCCAGAAGCGGCGCAATGGCCGCGATCAGTTCCAGCGCGCGCAGGCCCGATCGCGCCTCGGTCAGCAGGGCGTTGGCGACGCGCGCGACCTCTTCGCGCGCCGCCGCGTCGTCCAGCCGCGCCAGTGCCTCCAGCGCCGCGCGCACCAGCCGTGCGCGTATCCCGGCGCGCGTGGCCACCGCCGCCTCGGCGCCCTGCCTGTCGCCGGCCTGATAGGCCACGACCGCACTTTCCGCGCGCCGCCCCGCCCAGGCGCCCATTGCCAGCAGGCGCCAGGCCTTCCACAGGATCAGCGCCAGCGTCAGCACCGAAAGCGCCGCGATCACCCAGATCGCCGGGCCGCCGCGGGCCAGGAATGTGCCCAGTTCGCTCATGCCATCCTCCTTGTGTCGCGCGGTGCCATGGTATCGTTCATCGCACCACCTCCAGCGGCTGGAAAACCGGCCCGTCCACGGTGCGGGCATAGAAGGCGCGCACGCCGAAGACATTGGCCAGATTGGCCCGGGTCAGAACGTCGCCGGGCCGGCCATCCGCGACCAGCCGTCCCTGGCCCAGCAGGATCAGCCGCGTGCAATGGCGCGCTGCAAGCCCGAGATCGTGCAGCGACACGATCGCCGCGTGCCCCTCGGCCGCGAGCCCGGCGAAGACCTCCATCGTGGTGATCTGATGCGCCGGGTCCAGCCCCGCGATCGGTTCGTCCGCCAGCAGCAGCGGGGCCTGTTGCGCCAGCGCGCGGGCGATCAGAACCCGCGCCTGCTCCCCCCCCGAAAGCCGTGCCGCACTTCGGTGGCGAAAGCCACCCAACACCATCCGCGCCAGCGCCGCCTCGACCGCAGCACGGTCTTCCGGGCGCATCCGCCCCGTTGCCGGCAGGTGCGGCGTGCGCCCCAGCGCGACCAGGGTTTCGACGGAAACCGGCCAGGCCACTTCCCGGGTTTGCGGCAGCCAGGCGGCGGCGTGGGCGCGCGCGGCCGCCGGCATCGCGGCGAGCGAGCTTTGTCCCGTCGCCGGCAACAGCCCCAGGGCGGCACGCATCAGCGTGGTCTTGCCCGCGCCGTTCGGTCCGATCAGGCCCACGAACTCGCCCGCCGCAACCGACAGCGACACCCGATCGACCACAGGGCATTCGCCGCGGCGCACCGTCAGATCTTTCAGCGTCAGCACCCTCACCACACCCCGTCCTTCCGTGTCTTGTAAATGAGGTGCAGGAACAGCGGCGCGCCGACCAGGGCCGTGACGACACCCAGCTTCAGGTCGCGCTCGGGCGCGATAAGGCGGGTGGCGATATCCGCGGCCAGAAGCATCGCGGCCCCGCCCAGCGCCGAGGCCGGCAACAGCCGCCCGGGGCGCGCCCCGACAGCCGGGCGCAACAGATGCGGAACCACCAGCCCGACGAAGCCCACCGCACCGGCCACCGCGACACCCGCGCCGACGCAGGATGCCGTGCCCAGCACAAGCGCCAGGCGCAGCCGGGACAGGCGGATCCCCAGCGCGGCCGCAGCGTCCTCGCCCAGGGTCAGCGCATCCAGCCCCCGGCCCAGCGGCGCCAGCAGCGCCCAGCCCAGCGCCATGAAGGGCAGCGCCAGCCAGACATGGGTAAAGGACCGGTCGGACAGCGATCCCAGCATCCAGAACACGATCTCGGCGGCGGCATAGGGGTTGGGCGACAGGTTCAGCACCAGCGATGTCAGCGCCCCCGCGAAGGCGCTGATCGCGATCCCGGCCAGGATCAGCGTCAGGGAGGCGCCGCGCGCGCCGGCCAGCGCCAGCAGCAGCAGCACCGACAGCACCGCGCCGGCCAGCGCCATCAACGGCAGGGCCAGCGCGACCGCCGCCGCCAGGCCGCTCTGCAACGCGATCACCGCGCCCAGCGCCGCCGAAGAGGACACGCCGATCAATCCCGGCTCGGCCAGCGGATTGCGCAGATAGCCCTGCATCGCCGCCCCCGACAGCCCCAGCGAAGCGCCCAGCATGAGCCCCAGCAGGGCGCGCGGCAGGCGGATCTCGCGCATCACCAGCACCGCGGCCTCGCCCTGCCCGGCCAGCAGTGCCCTGAGCGATGTGCCCACGCCCAACCCGGCCGGCCCGATCAGCAGCGACGCGGCGAAAAGCGCCAGAACCAGCACCGACAGAAAAACGAGCAAGAGGCGGAAATTCAGCATGGGGGCCCCGAACGCATGGCCCGCCCGTCGTCGGGCCGGGCGCGGCGGCCGAATCCCGAACCTCGCCTCATTTGCCCGCCTCCAGCGCATCGCGCGCCGCGCGCATTTCCGCGACCGCGTCCAGCACATGCGGCGTGCCGCAGGCCCATTCGGGCCCGGTATCAGGCGCCGCGGGCAGGTTCGCGCGCAGGGCCGTCAGCGCCGGGTGATCCAGCAGCGCCTCGGCCTGCGACGCGCCGGGATAGCGCGCCCCGGTCACGACCAGGTCGGGGCGCAGCATCACCAGGCGCTCCAGCGGCAGGGTGCCGCCGCCCGGCACCCCCGCCCGGGCGGCGATATTGGCAAACCCGGCGGCATCCAGGATATCGTCGGCCAGGGTGCCCGCGCCGGTCGTATACCCGTTGGGCCCGTAAAGCGCGACGCTGGGCCGCGGACCGCGCGTCACCCGCAAATCGGCCAGCCGCGCGTCGAATTCGGCCACCATGCGCGCCGCCTTTTCCCGCTGCCCCAGCAGCCGGCCCATCCGCAGCAGATGCGCGCGGATATCGGTGAAACTGCGTTCCGGCGGGAACTCGACCACCTTGACGCCAAGCCGTCGCAGCATCCGCACCGCCGGGCGCGCGGTATAACTGCCCGCCAGCACCAGGTCAGGACGCATCAAAAATACCTCCTCGGCGCGACCGTGATTGACGCGATAGCCCTGCGCCCGGTCGGACATCGCCGAGATCATCGGGTTTCGCGACAGGAAGGACACCGACACGAGCTGCCCCGGCGCGGCCAAAAGCATTGCCAGCTGATCGGTGCACAGGTTGAGCGAGACAACCCGCTCCGGCGCCGCCGTGGCGGACAGCACCGCCCCCAGCCAGAGGCCGAGCGCGGCACCCGGCCCGGCCAGCCGCCTAGAAGCTCTTGCGAAGACCGACATGGAATGCCCTGTCCGTTGTGCCATAGCCCTTGACCGTCTGGTATTCCGCGTCGAACAGGTTCTCGACGCGAAGATAGCCCTCGGCCCCGTCCCCGAAATCCCGGGTCAGCGTGGCATTGGCCACGCCGTAATCGGGCAACCCGTTCTGCCGGTCGGCGGCGAATTGTGCGCTCAGCGTCGCCGCGACGGCCGGGGTCAGGTCGGCCGTGGCCGACAGCCCGAAATCGTGGCGCGGCACCGCCCCCCAGGACGACGAGGCCGATGTCGCGCTGTCGGTATAGGTGTAGGACGCGTCGATCCGCACCGAATCGCCCAGCGCGAAACCGCCTTCCAGCTCCAGCCCGGTGCGCCGGGACAGACCCGGCACCTGGCCATAGCAGCCTGGCCCCATGCTGCATCCGGCGGCGGTGAAATCGAAATCGATCAGGTCGTCCACTTCCAGCGTGAAGACGGTCAGACGCAGATATCCCGCTGCGCCGAACGACTTCTCGACCCCCAGATCCGCCGACAGGCTGGTCTCGGGCGTCAGGCTCGGGTCGCCATAGCCGCTGTAAAGCTCATAAAGCGAGGGCGCGCGGAAACCGGTGCCGAGCGACCCGCGGATCGTCAGATCGCTGCGCGGGCGATAGGCGGCGGCCAGCCGCCCGGTGGTGTAGCCGCCGAACTGCGAATGCTCGTCATGGCGCAGGGATGCCGTCAGGTCGAAATCAGCCGACGGGGACCATCTGAATTCGCCGATCAGCCCGGCCACGGTATTGTCGCCCGAGAAACCGAAATTGTCCTGCGCGGTCTCGCGCGTCCAGTCGGCCCCGAAGACCAGGCGCGATGCGACGCCAATATCGGTTCCGCCCTGATAGGCGATCTTGGCGCGGGTGCCGTCATAGATCGCCGGAAACCCCTCATAGGTGCTGACCCGATGCGCATCGAACCAGGTCAGGTTCACCGCGTGATCGATTCCGCCCGCCGAGAACTCGGCAAAGCCGCGCAGGCCGTGGCTGCGGTTGTCGTTGTATTCGTCATAGGGCGGCGCCCCGTCGCCCCCCGCACCACCGGATTCGTCGAAATCGCCCGAATTGGTCTCGGCGAAGCCCGAAACCCCGATCCGCGCGCCCCCCTCAAGGTCGTGATGACCGTAAAAGGACAGCCGGTTCGCACGATAGCCGTCCGCCTCGGTGTTTCCGGCATTCTCGTCCGCGGCCGAGAACCCGTCGGTGGCCAGATGGCTCAGGGTGAAGGCAAGCTCGTGGTTTTTTCCCATGGCGGCGAGGCCGTAGCTTGCCTTCCGCGTATCATGGCTTCCGTATTCCAGGGTCGCGGAATGCTCGGTCCCCGGCTTGCTGGCCCGCCTTGTGGTGATGTCGATCACGCCGCCGATCGCTTCGGAGCCGTAAAGCGCCGATTGCGACCCCTTGAGCACCTCGATCCGGCCGATATCGGTGGCCGCCAGCGTGCCGAAATCGAAGGCGACCTGGGTGATCGATGGGTCGGTGACCTCGATCCCGTCGACCAGCACCGAAACATAGTTCTGGCTGGCGCCGCGCAGGGTGATGCCGGTTCGGGTGCCCATCGGCCCGGTGGTGGTCACGTCGACGCCGGGAAGCCGTGCGAGGATGTCGGTCACGCGGGTTTCGCCGCTGGCCCGGATCTGGTCGGCGGTCAGCACGGTGACCGAGCTGCCCGAACGCGCCCGCGCGATGTCTTCGAGATTCGCCGATGCCGTGATCTCGTCCAGCACGATCACGTCCTGCGCCGTGGCGGTCAACGGGACCAAACCTGCGAAGAATACGGTTGCGGCGGTGGATGCTGTCTTCATTGTCTTGCCCTCGCGGCCTGCACCGGGGCGCGCCCCGGCTGCGGATTGACGATTGTCCGCGACAGGCATGGGCCGACCGCAGACGATGGTATGTCGTCACCTCTGCGGAAGGTCCGCCTCCGATGCGCGCCCCGCGCATGGGAAAGGGTGATCACCTCGGCAGGTCTCCTGGCTTGCGGGTCGTCGCTTGGCTGGCCTTCCCGGGGCATCTGGCCCCAGTGGCATCGTCAGCCGCGCTCTCCGCCTACAGTTGCGGGGGCAGCCGCGGAATGGCCCGTCGCCGGGCGGCACCGCGTTCCCTTTTCATCCACGCCGTGAAGCGCGGAACCGAAGTGCCCCGTGCTTAGCGCATGATGCGGTGAAGTCAAATGCCAAAAAACGCCGTTCCGGGGAGCGAAGGCGAAGCATATCGGGTTTGCAGCCCGCAGCGGGCCATGCGAAACCTGCGCCATGCCGAGACATGACACGCCCCCCGGCTCGTCCACGCCACGCCGGATGATCGACGGAAGCCTGATCTTCATCACCGCCCTCGCGGTGGCCGCGGGCACGGGCGTCTGGCTGAGCGAGGGCGCCGGGCGATTCCGCGAGATCCTGTTGGCCGAGTCGCTGTTCACGCTGGAACTGCTGCCCAAGATCGTGGCCGGCGTGCTGATCGCCTCGGCGCTGCCATTCCTGATGTCGCGTGACCGGGTGCAGGCGCTGATCGGCCCGGACAGCGGAATGCGCGGGCTGGCAATCGCCACCCTGGCCGGGGCGATCATTCCCGGCGGGCCTTCGGTCACCTACCCGTTGACCATCGGCCTGATGGCCGCGGGGGCCGACCTCGGCGCCGGCGTGGCGCTGGTCTCGGGCTGGGTGCTGATCGGCCTGAACCGCACGCTGATCTGGGAGCTGTCCTTCCTGCCACCGGAATTCGTGGCGCTGCGGGTGGCGCTGTCGCTGCCGGTTCCGGTTTTCCTGGGCTGGATCGTGCGCCGCTTCCGCCGGGAGATCCGCCTTCCATGAACATCCTGATCGGCACGATCCTGTTATGGGCGCTGGCCCTGTTGGTTCTGCGACGCCTGAGGCGCCACGCGCCCGAACATCTCGATGACGTGCTGACGCGCAGCCGCGCCACCGTGACCTTCCTGATCCCGCGGGTCTTCGTCGGCCTCGTCGGCGCCGGCTTCATGGCCGAACTGCTGCCGGTCGATCGAATCGAGCACTGGTTCGGCGAAAGCGCCGGGCTGGGCGGCGTCGTTCTGGCCACGGCGGTCGGGATGGCAACGCCCGGCGGTCCGTTCATTGCCTTCGCCATCGGCGCGGCCGCGCTGAAGGCCGGGGCGGCCTGGGCACCGCTGATGGCATTCATCACCGCCTGGTCGGTGATGAACCTGAACCGCGCCATCGCCTATGAACTGCCGCTGATGGGCCGGCATTTCCTGCTGATCCGCTCGGCCGCGTCGCTGCCGGTGCCGCTGGTCCTGGGGCTTCTCGTGCTGGCGTGGTAGCCGTGCGCCGGACCGCCCTGCGCGCTTGCGCCCATGGGCACGACTGTCTAATCCTGCGGCGCGAGACCGGCCAGCCGCGGCCCCGCCCCAACACGGAGGACATGCATGAGCTTCGAGCGTTCGATAAAGATCGCCCCGTCGATCCTGTCGGCCGATTTCGCCGATTTCGGACGCGAGATCCGGGCGGTCGAGGATCAGGGGGCGGATTGGGTGCATGTGGACGTGATGGACGGGCATTTCGTGCCCAACCTGACCTTCGGGCCGCCGGCGGTGGCGGCCTTCCGACGGCATGTGACGACGGTGATGGACGTGCACCTGATGATCGCGCCGGTCGATCCCTATATCGATGCCTTCGCCCAGGCCGGGGCCGACATCATCACCGCCCATGCCGAGGCCGGGCCGCATATCCACCGCACGCTTCAGGCGATCCGCGCGGCCGGGTGCAAGGCGGGGCTCGCGCTGAACCCGGGCACCCCGGTCGAGGCGGCGGAAAACCTGCTGGACATGGTGGATCTGGTGCTGGTGATGACCGTCAATCCGGGTTTCGGCGGGCAGAAATTCATTGCCAGCCAGGTCGCCAAGATCGACCGCTTGCGCGCGATGATCGGCGACCGGCCGGTGCATATCCAGGTCGATGGCGGTGTCACGCCCGAAACCGCGCCACTGGTCACCGCGGCCGGCGCCGACGTGCTGGTTGCAGGCTCGGCCGTGTTCAAGGGCGGCTCGGCAGACGATCCGGCCCCCTATGGCGCCAACATCCGTGCGATCCGCGAGGCAGCAAGGAGGGGCCATGAAGATCACGGGCATTGAAACCATCCGGATCGAAGAGCGGCCGAACCTGGTCTGGGTGCAGGTTCATACCGACGAAGGGCTGGTCGGGCTGGGGGAAACCTTTTTCGGCGCCAGGACCGTCGAGGCGCATGTTCACGAATGGATCGCGCCGCGGGTCATCGGGCGCGATCCGTTACAGATCGACCGGCTGGCCGCCGATCTCGTCGGTTATCTGGGCTTTCGTTCCACCGGGGCGGAGACGCGCGGCAACTCGGCCTTCGACATCGCGCTATGGGATCTGTTCGGCAAGGCAACCGGCCAGCCAATCGCCCAGCTTCTGGGCGGGTTCACCCGGCCGGAAATCCGCACCTACAACACCTGCGCGGGCACCGAATACATCAAGCAGGCCACCGGCCAGACGACCGCGAATTACGGCATCGGCGCGGGACGCGACTATGACGATCTGAACGGGTTCCTGCACCGGGCGGACGACCTGGCCCAGTCGCTGCTGGACGAGGGCATCACCGCGATGAAGATCTGGCCCTTCGACGCGGCGGCCGAAAGAAGCCGCGGGCAATACATATCCGTGCCGGATCTGAAGGCGGCGCTGGAACCGTTCGAAAAGATCCGCAACGCCGTGGGCGACCGGATGGACATCATGGTGGAGTTCCACTCGATGTGGCAATTGCTGCCGGCCATCCAGATCGCCCGCGCGCTGGCCCCCTTCGACACGTTCTGGCACGAAGATCCGATCCGGATGGACAGCCTGTCCAGCCTGTCGCGCTATGCCGCCGCCTCTGCCGCGCCGGTCTGCGCCTCCGAGACGCTGGGCTCGCGCTGGGCTTTCCGCGACCTGCTGGAAACCGGCGCCGCGGGCGTCGTGATGCTGGATATCAGCTGGTGCGGCGGCCTGTCCGAGGCGCGCAAGATCGCGGCGATGGCCGAAGCCTGGCATCTGCCGGTGGCGCCGCATGACTGCACCGGGCCGGTGGTGCTGGCCGCCTCGACCCACCTGTCGCTGAATGCGCCCAATGCGCTGGTCCAGGAAAGCGTGCGCGCCTTCTATCGCACCTGGTATCGCGACCTGGTGACCGCGCTGCCCGAGGTCCGTGACGGGATGATCACCGTTCCCCCCGGCCCCGGCCTGGGCCTGGCGCTGGTCCCCGATCTGGACCGCGCCTTCACCGTCCATCGGCGACATTCCGGCCCCGATACGGTCTGATCCGGGGCGCGCGGACCGGGCCCGGTCGCACCGCGCCCCACCGCGAGCGGACGCTACGCGCGCCCGGGCGCCGCCGCCACCGAGACCGCCTTTTCGGCGGCGGACATCCGGCGCCCCTTCACCTGGTTCATCCCCAGGATCAGGCCCAGCAACAGCGTGCCCGCGATCTCGGCCCCCAGGTCGGGCCAGAACAGCGCGATCACCCCGAGCAGGACCAGCCCCCTTTGCCACAGGCGCATCGGCGCCCAGAGGAACCCTTCAAGCGCCGCCGCCGCCGCCACCATTGCCAGAATCGCGATCGCCCCGTTCCACAGAACCAGCGGCAGGGGCCCGCCCAGGATGATCGGCTCATTGAACACCATGAACAGCGGAACCAGGTAAAGCCCCTTGGCGAATTTCCACGCCTGAAAGCTGGTCTCCATCGGCTTCGATCCGGCGATCGCGGCGCCGGCGAAGCCCGCCAGCGCGACGGGTGGCGTCACGTTGGAATCCTGCGAATACCAGAACACCACCAGATGCGCGATCAGCACCGGGATTCCGAATTCCTCTGTCAGGGCCGGGCCGACCAGGATGATCAGCACGATATAGGCGGCCGTGACCGGCAGGCCCATACCCAGGATCAGGCTGGCGATCATCACCAGGATAAGCGCCAGCACCAGGTTTCCGCCCGAGAAGGCGATCATCATCGACGAGAACTTCAGGCCCAGCCCTGTCAGCCCGACCACCCCCACGATGACCCCGGCCACGGCGCAGGCCACCGAAACCGGAACAGCATTGCGCGCGCCCAGTTCCAGCGCGTCGAGGGTCAGCCCGGCGCCCCGCCGGGCAAGGTCTATCAAACCCGACAGGCTGGGATTGTCGCGGGAGAAATCCAGCAGCGCCCGGACAACAGCGGCGAAGATCACCGCGCCAATGGCGAAAAAGCCGACGCGCATCGGCGAATATCCCACGACCAGCAGGTAGATCAGAACGCCAATGGGCAGCAGGAAATGCCAGCCTCCGGCAAGAACGACACGCAGATCGGGCAAGTCGGCGGTTTTCATCCCCTTCATGCCCTGTTTCACCGCCGCGATGTGAACAAGCAGATAGACCGCGCCGAAATACAGGAAGGCCGGAAAGATCGAGACGAGAACGATATGCACATAGGGCATCTGCGTGAACTCGCTCATCAGGAAGGCGCCGGCCCCCATCAGCGGCGGCATGATCTGGCCACCGGTCGAGGCCGCGGCCTCGATCCCGCCGGCCTGGGCCGGCCGGTATCCCAGGCGTTTCATCAACGGGATGGTGAAGGCGCCGGTTGTCACCACATTGGCGATGGCCGAACCCGAGATCGACCCCATGCCCGCCGAGGCAAGAACCGCGGCCTTGGCCGGCCCGCCCCGCTGACGGCCCGTCGCGGCATAGGCCAGGTCGATGAAGAACTTGCCGGCCCCGGTCACCTCCAGGAAGGCGCCGAACAGGACGAAGATGAAGACGAAGGTGGCGGCAACGCCCAGCGGGATGCCGAAAATCCCCTCCGCGCCCAGCGTCATCTGGCTGGCCAGGCGGTCCAGCGTATAGCCGCGGTGGTTCAGTATCCCGGGCATCCAGTCGGCCAGCCAGGGCAGTTCGCCATGGCTGCCGGCAAAGGCATAGGCGACGAACACCGCGCCGATCAGCGTCATGACCAGACCCACGGCACGGCGCCCGGCCTCCAGCACCACCAGGGTGGTCATCACGCCCATGGCCACGTCGATCTGCCGCGGGAAGATGGAATTGGCGATGATGTCGATATTCCAGGGCACCCAAAAGCCGACAAGCACGCCACACAGGACCAGGATGCCGTCGATCAGCCAGCCGGCAAGCCCGCGCGGACGATCCGGGCCGAAGACCGGATGGATCAGGAAACACAGCACCAGGATGAAACCCAGGTGAATCGGCCGCTGGAAAAACAGGCCCAGCGGCTGGATGCCGGCGGCATAGAGCTGGAACAGCGACAGCGCGATCGCGACGATCGTGATCAGGCCAAGCACCGGCCGCGACTGTCGTGGCGGCGCGGGTTCTGCGGCATTCTCTGCCCCCATCAGGATCCACCCTCTGTCAGTTCGATCCGCACACGCGCATGCGGCGCCGCGCGGGAAAGCGAAACCTCTCTGTCACCGACCCGGAGGCGGTGATTGACCTTTCCGAGCCCGGGCCGAAGCACATAGGCATTGCCCGGCACCGGCTCGTCCAGATCCTCGATCCAGTAACCGCCATGCCCGTCCGAGACCTGCCGGCCGCGCCCCGGGATGTGGTCAAGCCCGGCCGCGAAATCGGGAAGATGCGACCGGACCAGGACCATACGCCCATCGCGGTTCTCGTAACAGTCCGACACCTCGAACAGCTGCACCGAATGACGCCAGAGCACACACCACCCGGTGCCATCAGGCACGTTGAAACGCGCGATCTCGGTGCCGGATTCGATGACGGTGGCGCGCAGGTTGGCGGCCTGGGCGCCATGAAAAAGAAGGAGGGCCAGCAGCCCCCCTTCGATCAGCCGCTTCACGGGCGCAGCCGGGCCGGAATTTCGGCCCCGGTTTCCTCGTAATAGCGGATGGCCCCCGGATGCAGCGGGATCGGCGTCGCGTCCAGCGTGAACGCCACCGTCGTCTGCTTGGCCGCCGGGTGAACCGCCTGAAGATCCTCGATATTCTCGAACATCGTCTTGGTGATCTTGTAGGCCAGATCGTCGGACATCTCGGACGAGGCCACCAGCACGTTGGGAACGCCCAGCACGGCGACATCCTCATCCACGCCTTCGTAAAGGCCGCCGTCCAGCGTCGTGCGCGCGAAGATCGGGTTGGCCTCGCGCGCGGCGGCGAATTCCTCGTCGCTCAGCTCGATGATGCGGATATCGTTGGTCGTGGCCAGGTTCATGATCGACGATGTCGGGGCGCCCACGCTCCAGAACCCGGCGTCGATGTCGCCGTTGGCCAGCGCGTCGGCGGTCTCGTTGAAGTTCAGGCGCTGCTCCTCGATGTCGTCATAGGTGATGCCGTTGGCGTTGAGCACGGCATTCGCGTTCACCTCGGTCCCCGAGCCGGGCGCACCGACCGAAACGCGCTTGCCCACCAGATCGTCGAGCGAATCGATTCCGCTGCTTTCCAGCGTCACGATCTGGATCATGTTGGCATACATCGAGGCCAGGCCGCGCAGCATCTCGAGCTGCTGCCCCTCGAAGCGGCCGGTCCCGGTCTGCGCCTGCTGCACCGTGTCGGCAAGCCCCAGCGCCATGTCGGCATCGCCCATCGCCACAAGGCCCATGTTCTCCACCGACGCGCCGGTGACCTCGGCCGTCGCCGCATAGCCTTCGATGTTCTTGTTGATGACCTCGGCAAGCCCGCCGCCCATCGGGTAGTAGACGCCGCCGGTCCCGCCGGTGGCAATCGACAATTGCTGCTGCGCCAGCGCGGGCGTGCCGGCGACCAACGCCGAGATAAAAATCGGCTTGAGAATGTTCATGCTTTTCCTCCCTGGAATTGACGTGTTCCTTTTCTAGCGCCCGTTTCGCCCCGCGCCAAGCCTTGCGGGCATCCTGGTCAGCCCGACAGTCCCTTGCGGATCAGATTGAGCGCGGCGATCGTCAGGATCAACAGCGTCACCTTGCGGAATATGACCGGGTTCAGCCGGTCCTGCACCTTGAATCCCAGCCACATCCCGATGCCCGACGGCACGATCATCGCGGCCGAAAGCGGCAGCGTGGCCGCATTCAGCACCCCCGAGCGCAGATGCGACAGGAACAACACCACCGCCCCCAGCAGATAGACGACGCCCTGCACACGCACCGATTCGCGCTTTTCGGTGCCGAAAGACAGCAGATAGGCGATCACGGGCGGCCCCCAGACGCCCGAGATCCCGCCGAAAAAACCGCCCACGGCCCCGGTCAGAACCTCGGCACGGTTGCGATGATGCGCCGGCAGGATCAATTGCCGCCCCAGAAGCTGGGTGATCGTGAAGATCAACAGCGGCACGCCCAGGATCAGGTAAAGCGCCCAGGACGGAAGAACCGTGACCAGCGGCGCGCTGAGGAAGATGAACACCATCACCGTGACCACGAGACGCCAGTAGCGGCGCACCGATTCCAGCGCCGCGCCGCGGCCCTGGCGCAACGCCTGCGCCACGTTGGTCATCACCGTTGCCAGGATCAGGGCCGCCAGCGCCACCGGTGCCGGCAGAAACATCGAAAGCCCCGAGATCATGATCATCGGCATGGCAAAGCCCACCGCGCCCTTGACGAACCCCGCGAACAGGGTCACCCCGACGGCAAGGGCAAAAAGCATGGGATCAAGGCCGAAGATCATGCTGCTCATGGGCGGTCCTTTCCGTTTGCGCCCCTATAGCGCGCCTGAAAGGAGGCCGCAGCGCAAAAATCTTCGAGACATATTGATGCCCAATCTGATCCACCGTTGAATTATTGTTGCGCTGCATCTGCATAATCGTTATTCCCGGCGCGACCCTATCGCAAGGAGCCTGCCAATGCCGCATGACGGACAGGATATTCCCGGGGCCGGGGCGGCGCTGCTGCCCGATCTTCCGGCGCTGATCGACGCGGCGCTCGCCCCCCTCGGCACGGTTCTCGACCGCGCCGTGGACCATCTGCGCGAAAGGCTCGTCGTCGATGGCCGCGTCTCGGCGACAGCCCTGGAGGCCGATCAGCACGGGGCGCATGTCCTGTCCTGGCTGGCCACCTATGTCGAGGCGCTGCGCCAGATGCAGGGCTGGGCCGTCCGGCTGCACGAGGCCGGCACCTTCGGGGAAATGGAACGGTTGCTGCTGCAGATCGGCGCGGGCGAATACCTTGCCCAGATCCGTGGCGGCATCGCGATGAGCCAGAACGAGATCGGCCGGCTTGCGGATCTCGGCCTGGACGACGCGGATCTGGGCCTGCTCGACACCGCTGCGGTGAACACCCTTTGCACCCGCGCCAACACGCCGGCCGCACGGGCCAGGCTGGTCGCGCTGATGCGCGACAATCACGGCCATGCAACTTTTGGCGCCAGCGGCCTGGATGACGAGCTGGAGATGATCCGAGACCAGTTTCGCCGGTTCTCGGACACGCGCGTCGCACCGCACGCCCATGACTGGCACCTTGCCGATCAGTTGATCCCGATGGAGATCATAGAGGATCTGGCCGGGATGGGTGTCTTCGGCCTGACCATCCCCGAAGAGTTCGGCGGCCTGGGCCTGTCGAAGGCGTCGATGGTCGTGGTGTCGGAAGAATTGTCGCGGGCCTATATCGGCGTCGGCTCGCTCGGCACGCGATCCGAGATCGCGGCAGAGCTGATCCTGTGCGGCGGCACCCGGGCGCAAAAGCAAGAATGGCTGCCGCGTCTTGCCAGCGGCGAAACACTGCCCACCGCCGTGTTCACCGAACCCGATACCGGCTCGGATCTCGGCGCGCTGCGCACCCGCGCGGTGAAGCGGGGAGGCGATTACGAGATCACCGGCAGCAAGACCTGGATCACCCATGCTGCGCGGGCCGATCTGATGACGCTGCTGGCACGAACCGATCCCGACACGACCGATTACCGCGGGCTTTCGATGTTCCTGGCGCAAAAGAGCCCGGGCACCGATGCCGCCCCCTTCCCCGATCCCGGGCTGACCGGCGGCGAGATCCCGGTTCTGGGCTATCGCGGCATGAAGGAATACGAACTGGGCTTCGAGGGGTTCCGCGTCGCCGGCGACGCCCTGCTGGGCGGGACCGAGGGCCAGGGGTTCCGGCAATTGATGCAGACCTTCGAATCCGCCCGCATCCAGACCGCCGCCCGCGCCATCGGCGTGGCACAGAACGCGCTGGAGGTCGGGCTGCAATACGCGCAGGATCGGAAACAGTTCGGAAAGCCCCTGATCGCCTTTCCCCGGGTTGCGGGCAAACTGGCGATGATGGCCACCGAGATCATGATCGCCCGGCAACTCACGTATCATTCGGCCCGCGAAAAGGACCGGGGCCAGCGCTGCGACCTGGAGGCGGGCATGGCCAAGTTGCTGGGCGCCCGCGTCGCCTGGGCCGCGGCCGACAACGCATTGCAGATCCATGGCGGAAACGGTTTTGCGCTGGAATACCAGATCAGCCGCATCCTGTGCGACGCCCGCATCCTGAACATCTTCGAAGGCGCGGCGGAAATCCAGGCCCAGGTGATCGCCCGGCGGCTGCTGGGCTGAGGGCCGCCCCATGCCTGCGCCGGCACGGCGAGGGGTCTGCGCACCGGCGCTGAAGCGGCGCTTTGCAGCATCGACCCGAGGCGCGCGGATCGTGTCGCGAATGTGGTTGAAAGTCCCTGGCGGCGAGCTCCGGGCATTTGAGATTGGCTCCTTTCAGGCCGCGAGGTCAAGCGTCATCGGCTCGAGGGGCTGAGAAAGGGTTTCCCAGCCGTCGACCTTGCGCATCTGGATCTGCCCGGAGGCCAGCAGGGCCCAGAGCAACATGGGCACGGTTTCGGCGTAGGGCAGCACGGTCTGGGTCTTGATGCGGCGGCGGAATTCCTCGTTCAGACGCTCGATCGCGTTTGTGGTCCTTGCCGATTTCCATTGCGATGCGTCAAGGCGGGTGAAGGTGAAGAGCCGGTCCCCGGCCTCCTCGAGGCTGTCGGCGACTGCGCGGCACTTGAGCTTCCATTTTCGCAAAAAGGCCTTGCGGCGCTTTTCGATTTCGGCGGCGGTGTCGGCGTAGATCATGTCGCGATAGTCCTCCCCCAGTTCGTCGTGCAGGCGCTTGGGGGCATGCGCCAGGAGGTTCCGGTGCTTGTGAACCGTGCAGCGCTGGACGGGCAGGTCCTCGCCCCAGAGCGCCACAAGTGCGGCTTCGAGGCCAGGAGCGCCGTCGACGATCACGAATTCAGGCCGTTGCAGCCCTCGCGTATCCAGATCGGAGAGGAACTGGCTCCAGGCCGCGATGCTCTCGCCGCCCATGTTCCTGATCGACAGAAGCACCTTCTGCCCGTCCCGGCGCACACCAATCGCGGCCAGCACCGAGATGTTCGTGGCCTTGCGGTCCAGCCGGGTCTTGATCACGGTGCCGTCGAGGATGAGCCGCACGATCTCTTCGCCGGCCAGATCCCGCGCAGACCAGGCGTCCCAGTCGACCTTCACCTTGCGCCATGCCCGGCTGACCACGTCCTTGCCGACAGCCCCTTCGAACAGGCCGAACAGCGCCCGCTTGACGCGCCGGGTGTTGGTGCCGGCCAGGTAGATC
>JADQCB010000041.1 GCA_016278325.1 Actibacterium sp. | reverse complement strand
GCGTCGCGGTGTCGATCCGGCTCATCGCGATGGAGCCTTCCTCGCCGAAGAGCTGCCCGGCAACGGCGGCGCGCTCGGCGGCAGGCACGATACTCTCGATGGCGGCGTTGATCGCACCAACCCGCTGGTCCAGCGGCAGCGCGATCAGCTCGTTGGCCGAGAGCCCCAGCCGGTCGAGCGCGTCGGCGGCGGGGCCGGTCCCGGCCGCAGCTTGGCTGAGACGGCGCGTCAGGTCCTTCGTCGCCTGCTCGATACCGGACATCGACACGCCCGCCAGCTCGCCCGCGCGCTCGAGCGTCTGGATCGAGGCGACCGTGGTGCCAAGCGACTGCGCGAGCTTGGCCTGCGCATCGACCGTCTGCAGGCCGGAGCGGATCATCGCCACGCCAGCGGCGGCAGCGGCTGCAACTGCGGCGGCGGCGGCCACACGCACCCGCCGCGAGAAGGCCGCTAGCCGGGCGTTCGCCGCCTCCATCTCCCGGCTCAGCCGTCCGAAGCCGCGCGATCCGGCCTCGCCCACGCCTTCCAGCTCGGCGCGCACCTGGCGTCCGCCCACGGCCGCGAGGCGGACGCTAACCCGTTTTTCCGCCATGGGAGTGATCCATCTGTTCGTTGAGCTTGGCGACCATCACCGCTTCGATGACGGGAAGAAGTTCGGCCATTGCGAGCGGCGGCACGCCGAGCGCGTTCCCGAGCGCCAGCGCCGCCGACAGGTCCCAGCCGATCACGGCGCCGGGCAGGACACGCAGCTGGCCGCCGAGACGCCCGACGAGGTCCCAGACCTGCCAACCCTCCGGCGTTTCCGGTCGGTTCAGCCGCGCCGGGCAGTCTTCGCAGGCTTGCGCGCAGGCTTCGCAGTATCGGTCGCCCCCGCCGAAGGACCACTCGGCGAGAGCGCGGAGGCGTTTTTTTCCTGTTCCAGGAGCAGGCCTTTCGAGACGTAGGTCAACTGGAACGCCTCGAAGATCGGCCAGATGTCGAGCAGCGCGTCGATGGCCGCCGGGCTCGGATCGATGGGATTGCCGTCCGCGTCGCCGATGCCCTCCCAGGCGAGCACCGCCCGCCGCGCCAGCGCCTTGGCGAAGGCGACCGCGCGCCCCTCGTCGGAGGCCTCCTCGGGCACCGCCTCGACGGCGGGATCGCTGCGCGTCGCTACCATCAGGGCGGTGGTCAGCGGGCGCAGTTGCACTTGGACGCCGGGGGCGAGATCGTGCCAGCGGGGAGCGTTGGTCAGGTTGAGCGTGAGCATCGTCAATACACCTCGATGTCGTTGATCAGGGTTGCCGTGCACATCCGGCCGACGACGCTGTCGCGCGCCGCCTGCCAGTCGAAGGTGGCCTGCACGCCTTGCGGCCCGGAGATCTCGATCCGCGGGCGCGGCAGGTAGACGGCGTGCACCGTGAAGGTGAAGCTCTCGCCCGAAGGCAGGACGTAGGCGAACTCCATCTCGCAGGCCTCGCCGTTGATGGCCTGCGTCACCAGCGTCTGGTCGGCGAAGCGCACCTCGATCCGGCCGGTGAGCGCCGCGATGCTTGGGTCTGCACCGTCGATGCGCCCGTCCGAGCGGATCGTCTCGATCCGGTCGAGGTTGTTGGCATAGGTGATCTCGGCCGAGACCACGTTGCCGAGGGCCGAGCCGTTGCGGGTGATCGCTCCGTTGAAATGGCCGAAGCGCTTCAGCTCCAGCGCGGCGGGCGTTCCGGCGCTGGACGTGGTCCCGACCGTCTCGCCCTGCGCGACCAGCCGCGCCGTCGCGGTCAGCAGGCCCGATCGCTGCATCTGCCAGGTGATCTGGTCGAGCACGCAGCCGGAATACATCGCGTAGCGCGGCACCTCCGGCATGCCGGTCTCGATCGACATGCTGGGCAGCGTCCAGGACCCGGACTGGAACTCGTGGGTGTAAGGAGCTTCCGTGCCAGTGGTGATCGGCGCGCCGAAGGCGGCCTTCAGCCAGAAGCCAAAAGCCTCGGCGTCCAGCGGTACGACGACATCGCCATCGGCCGTCACTGCGTCCTTGATCGGGGTCAGCGGATCGCGGCCGTAGCCCAGCAGCTCCGAGTTCAGCAGCGGCTGCTCCGCGCCGAGCGAGGTGCTTGCGAAGGGCATTCGGGTGAAGCCGCTCGCGGGCGGCGTTCCATAGGTCGTTTCGAACGCAAGCGCCATCAGCGCCCGCGCCCCCTGGGCTCGTGCCATGGTGTTCTCCTCGGGTTGTCGGGATCAGCCGAGCGGATCGGCCGTGGAATAGTGCAGCACCACCGGGATCACGGCGGCCTTCAGGCTGGCCGCGCCCTCGACCGGCAGATCGACCGGCCGCGGCGCTTCCCCCTCGACCCAGTCGCAGAGCCCGCCCAGCGTGCGATCGGCGGCGAGTGCTGCGCCGATGCTTCCGATCAGCGTGTCGAAGGCGGCGTCACGTTCCGCGCCATGGACCACCGCCTCGATCTCGGCGCGATGCTGGTAGTGGTAGCGCAGGGGCGACAGCGTAACCTGGGGCTCGCCCGGCTCGCCATCGCGCAGGATCAGCAGGCCCTCGGCCGGCACGCGCTCGGGCAGCACCTCGCCGCGCAGCGCGGTGGCGGGCAGCGCCGAGAGCCGCACGTGCAGCGCGGTGAGGATGGTTTCGCGAGGGGTGGGCATGAAGGTTCATTGGCCATTGCGCGACACAGTAACAGAAGCTCTCACCCACTGGTCATCGCAGGCAGATGACAGCACCGGGGGATTTGCCTTTTTGGGTTCCTACTAGAACGGAATGCAGCGCGACCTCGGCACCTATTCCTCTGGCCAGTCTCGGAGCCAAAGCTCCATAGGCGTGTATCGGATTCCATGCTCTGTCGTCGCGTTACCGGTCCGACGAAATCCCATCTTCCGGTAGGCTGCTTCGGCGTAAGGCGACGAGTGGACGGTAATCCTCGACAAGGCAGGGTTCACAGATCGGGCCTTCTTGATGGCGCGAGCCAGCAACTCCCTCGCGATTCCTCGTCCGCGCAGCGTGACGAACAGCATCGCTATTCGGTCCGGCGGCACGAATTCGAGGATGCCCACTAGCTTCCCCGACTGTTTCGCGACAATCACGAATCCGCCGGAACGGACCCGATCCGCCATCGCGGTTGGGTTTGCAAACTTGAAGAACTCCGCCTTTCCCTCCGGCTCGTAATCCGGCGCTACAAATTGATTGAAGACAAGTTCCACAATTTCACAAACAGCTTCTTCCTCGCCTGAGCGCATCTCTTCATAAGTTATTGTCTCCATTGCGTTATTATCCTCTATACCGTCTCCATTCGAAACACATACTCGGAGATATCGGAAGCTGCAACGGGCCGATCCTCGGCAATCTCACTGACCTACCACACCCCGATTCAGTGCCGCCGCCTATCAAGCCCGTTTAGTCACCCAGTTCAGGCTGCGGATAGAATTCGCCAGCCGCCGCCCGAGCAGGGCGCAGGTCCACAGACCAGCCCAGCCGCTCCCGGTCGCGGACGGCGCCCAGAAGGACAGCCTCGATCTCGGCGCAGTGCTGGTAGCGATAGCGAAGTGGCGACAGAGTCACTTCCGGTTCACCCGGCTCGCCGTCGCACAGGATCAGCAGGCACTCGGTCGGCACGCGCTCGGGCAGGACGTCGCCACGGAGCGCGGTGGCAGGCAGCGCCAAGAGCCGCGCATGCAGCGCGGTGAGGATGGTTTCGCGAGGGGTGGGCATGATCCGGTTCTACTGAAAATGCGGAGGAAATCCGGTTTGAGCCCGTGGTGGACTTTTGATGGCGACACGGCCATGGGCCGCGCCGCCACTGTTGCTCAGTGGACAGGTATCCAGATTTCGATGTCGCCGTTGCCGGACTCGGGATCGAAATTGTCCCCATACCGCTCGAATTGCGGTGCATCGACGAGTTTGTGTTTCGTGTGCTGGCTCCACCTCCCGAATATCGCCCTCCATGTACGTCGGATTTCTGAAACGTGCCCGTCATGGGTGAAAACGGCATAGGTCTGAGGTGGCACGCGTAGCGCATCGAGGTCCGGCGTGCGATCATCAAAGGCACTGACCTCGACGGCCGTCAAATAGTCGAAATTCCCCTCGTCATCGCTGTTGCAAATTACACCGAAAGCGGCGGTGCCAATCCGCATTTCGATGTTGCCGATATGCGGCTGGAAGGTTTGCCACTGTGCTGGGATCTGGGCGCTCGTGGCATCGCTGTAGCGCTTTTTTAGGCCGACAAGTAGCATCGGGCCTTTACTTACAATGCGCGGTTCGAGGGTTGCAGGCGTCGGTGTTTCGTTCATTCTCAGAGGTTCCACAAGTTTGATGGCTGCAGTTGAACGGGCTCTTTGGATGGAATCTGGGGTGACGCCAAACTGCGCCTTGAAAGCCCGCGTGAATGCCTCGTGGGAGTTGTAGCCAGACTGAAGTGCGACGTCCAAGATGCCGTGATCGCTTTCAGCGAGTTGTTTGGCGGCTTCTGTCAAACGCCTCTCACGAACATAGCGCATGACGGACTTTCCAAAGCATATGCCAAACGCGCGGACTAGATGAAATTTTGAAAGACCAGCCACGGCGGCGACATCATTGAGGGTGAATTCACTCTCAAAGTGAGTCTCAATGTACCACAGTGCTTTTCCAACGTGATCCATGCCGAACTCCCATGAAGCAAGTAAAATATAGCTCCGGAGATCACCGGTTTCTTGATTGGAATTGCTGTCCGAAAGGTTCCGATCGCCTTGTCCATCAGGCCGACGGCACAACGTTTTTGTCCACCCAGTTCACCACGATCAAACCCGGCACGCTGTCGATCGCTCTTTCCGCGTCGCGGTCCAGGTCGAGCCGCTTCGGCAGCTTGACCTGCGGCACCAGCAGGAAGATCGGCACCGTCGTGCGTCCGCGGCCGGTCTTCGACCGCGACGCGACACCGAGCCCACGACTGTTCAGCCGTCCCTCTGCCACCAGCAGGCTGGGCCCGCGGCGACGGTAGATGAACCGCAACCGCAGCCCCCGGCGGCGCTCCCATTCACCCGGCGTGATCTTGCCGCCGCGGAGGCCACGTCCGGCGGCCTCGGTCGGGATCGCGAGCCAGAACCCGTCCTTCGACCGGATCAGCGGCCCCGTGTCATGCGCGCCGACGATGACCGGTGCCTTGGACCAGACCAGCGCCGCGGCGTTCAGGCTTTCGCCCGACTTCGGATAGGTCTGACTCCGGATCGAGTTCGCCAGCCGCCGTCCGAGGCCCGCGCCGGTGATCTGCCCGCACCAGGCGGTCTTGAGGCCGGTGCCGGCCTCGCGCATGGCGGAGGTGACGGCCTTCTCGCCCGCCTTCACCTCCGCGGCCATGGCGGCGACGAGGTCGGGCGTGATGTCGAGCTTCAGCTTCATGGCGGTCAGGCCGGGCGCAGATCGACGGTCCAGACGAGCCGTTCTCGATCGCGGACGGGCTCGCCCTGGATGAGGAAGGCCTCGCCGTCGATCTCGATGCGGTCGCCCGGGCGTGGCTGGGGCACCTCGGCGAGGCGCAGATCCAGCCGGGTGGTTTCCGACCAGATGCGCGCCTCG
>JADQCB010000051.1 GCA_016278325.1 Actibacterium sp. | reverse complement strand
GCGGGCGGCATCGGCCCGGCGGACGCGCCCGTTGCAACCGGGCCGGCCCGTGCCCCCGCGACGCCCGACGCCGAGGCCGAGCCGCGCGCGCCCGACGCTCCGCCCGCGCCGGACGAGAGCCCCGAAATGGCAGTGGCGGAGGATGACGACACCCGCCCGGTGACCGTGCCAGCGCCCGATTCCGCGCCGGACGAGGGGGTGACGCCGGCACCGCCATCCCCAAGGCAGGACGGCCCGGCGGCGTCCGAGCCGTCGCCTCCGGCAGCAACGCCTCCCGCAACGGCCCCGTCCCAACCGGCGCCCGATCCTGCCGGTGGCCCCGCGCCCGAGGATGGCGGACCGGATGCCGCGCCGCAGATCCCCACCGACCTGCCGCCCGGTGCGTTGCGGATCCCGGCCCCCGGTGGCGAGATCGCGAAACCCGATGTGCGGGTCGGGCAGTTGCCCACCGTGGGCGACGGGGCGGAAGCCGGCGCTGACGCGGCCGCGTCGCCGGCCGCGCCGGCCGATCTGGGCGCATTGGCCCGACATGCCGTGCCGTTCGAGCCCGAAGGCGAGAAGCCGCTGTTCTCGGTGATCCTGATCGAGGCAGCGGAAGGCGGGCTCGACCGGGCCGCGCTGACGACCTTTTCCTTTCCGGTGACGTTCGCCATTGATCCCGGTCGCGCCGACGCGGCCGAGGCCGCCCGCAGCTTTCGCGACGCGGGGTTCGAGGTGGTTGCGCTGGCCGATGACCTGCCGGCGGCGGCAACGCCGCAGGATGTCGAGGTCAATATCGCGGCCTGGCAGCGCGCCGTTCCCCCGGCCGTGGCCGTGATGGACCCGGCCGAGGGCGGTTTCGGAACCGATCGCGCGCCCCTGCGCGCGATGATGGGTGTTCTGGATGAGACCGGGCATGGCGTGATCTCCTTTGACAGCGGCCTGAACACCATCGACCAGCTGGCCCGGGCGGCCGGGGTGCCGTCGGCGCTGGTGTTCCGCAGCCTCGATGCCCGGCGCGAGAACGCCGCGACCATCCGCCGATACCTTGACCGGGCCGCGTTCAAGGCGGCGCGCGACGGTCATGTGGTCATGGTCGGGCACAGCTATCCGCAGACGGTGACGGCGCTTTACCAGTGGATGCTGGACGGCAAGGGGAACGAGGTGACGATGGCGCCGATCTCGGCGATCCTGCGGCAATGACGCGCGCGATCGCGCCGTGGCCGTCGTCGGGGTCACAGCGGCGCGCGCGGCAGCATGCCGGCGGCCGATGGTGCGGCCTTCTGCCGCGCACTCGCCAATGAGTTGAGGCGACCGCGCCGCCGGGCTATGACATGATGATGCCGATCCAGACGCTTCTCCAGGCTCCGCGCCCCCGCTTCGCAGAACAGACACCGCCGGTGATCTTTCCGCCGATCTTCGGGCTGCTGGGGCTGGGGCTGGCCTGGCGACGGGCGGGGCCGGCGCTTGGCGCGCCGCAGGCGATCGCCGACCTGATCTCGGGCGCCGTGACACTGTTGTTCCTGTTCGCGGCGCTGGCCTATGCGCTGAAGCTTTCGCGCCGCGCCGGCGTGGTGGCCGAGGATCTGCGCGTGCTGCCCGGCCGGGCCGGGCTGGCCTCGATGGTGCTGTCGTTCTATCTGCTTGCGGCGGTCGTGTTCCCTCTGATGCCCGGGTTTGCGCGGGTCATCCTGTTCGCCGGGTTCGGCGCACATGCGGTGCTGGTGGGGCTGATGCTGTGGCTTCTGGCCACCGGCCCGGCCGCGCAGCGCCGCGTGACGCCGGTTTTCCATCTGCATTTCGTGGGCTTCATCGTTGCCCCTGCGGCCGCGATCCCGATGGGGTTCACCGCGATGTCGCACCTGATACTGATTGCCAGCGGGGTGATCGCGGCGCTGATCTGGTTGGCCAGCCTGGCGCAGCTTTTGCGCGAAACGCCACCCGCGCCGCTGCGCCCCTTGCTTGCCATTCACCTCTTGCCGGCCAGCCTGTTGGGGCACACGGCCCTGATGCTGGGTCATGTCGGGGCGGCGCTGGCCTTCGCGGCATTGTCCGCGGCGATCCTGGCGGCGCTTGTGACCGGGGCGCGCTATCTAACCGCGGCGGGGTTCAGCCCGCTCTGGGGCGCGTTCACCTTTCCGTTGGCGGCGTTCGCGGGGCTGATGCTGTCGCTGGCCGAAGCGGGGCAGGGCGAGGCCTTCCGCCTTCCGGCCGCCCTGGCGCTGGTCGCCGCCACGCTGATCATCCCGGTCATCGATTTCAGAGTCATGCAGGCCTGGGCCAAAGGGGGGCTGGGCCCGAAAACCAACGCCGCGCGGGCCTGACATGATGATCGGGGCTTTCCTTTCCCGCCGACCCGTGAAATAGGAAACCGCCAACGAAAACGTCCAAGGAGCCCACCCATGGAGATTCGCGAGGCGCTTACCTTCGATGACGTTCTGCTGGTGCCGGGGGCCAGTTCGGTGCTGCCCAGCATGGCTGACACCTCGACCCTTGTGACCCGCGCGATCCGCCTGAACATCCCCTTGCTGAGTTCGGCGATGGACACCGTGACCGAGGGGCGGATGGCGATCGCGATGGCTCAGGCCGGCGGAATGGGGGTGATTCACCGCAACCTGACCATCGACCAGCAGCAGGACGAGGTGCGCCACGTCAAACGATTCGAGAGCGGTATCGTCTACAAGCCGATCACCTTGCGCCCCGACCAGACGCTGGCCGATGCTAGAAAACTGGCCGAGAAATACCAGATCACCGGCTTCCCGGTCGTGGACGAAGAGGGCCGGGTGCTGGGGATCGTGACCAATCGCGACATGCGCTTCGCCTCGGATGATGCGACCCCGGTTCGCGTGATGATGACCTCGGACAACCTTGCCGTTCTGACCGAGCCTGCCGACCGGGAAGAGGCACTGAGCCTGATGAAGGCGCGCCGGATCGAGAAGCTGCTGGTGACCGACAGCACCGGCAGGCTGACCGGCCTTCTGACGCTGAAGGACACCGAGAAGTCGGTGCTCAACCCGCAGGCCTGCAAGGACGATCTGGGCCGGCTGCGGGTAGCGGCGGCGACGACCGTGGGCGATGCCGGCTTCGAGCGGTCCGAGGCGCTGATCGACGCCCAGTGCGACCTGATCGTGATCGATACCGCGCATGGTCATTCCGAAGGCGTTGCCCGCGCCGTCGAGCGGATCAAGAAACTCTCCGGCGACGTGCAGGTGGTTGCCGGAAATGTCGCAACGGCCGAGGCCACCCGCGCGCTGATCGGCGCCGGGGCCGACGCGGTGAAGGTCGGGATCGGGCCCGGGTCGATCTGCACGACGCGGATGGTGGCCGGCGTGGGGGTGCCGCAGCTGACCGCGATCATGGATTGTGCCGATGCCGCGGCAGACAGCGCAACGCCGGTCATCGCCGATGGCGGGATAAAATTCTCCGGCGATTTCGCCAAGGCGATTGCCGCCGGCGCCTCCTGCGCGATGATCGGCAGCATGATCGCCGGCACCGATGAATCCCCGGGCGAGGTGATCCTCTACCAGGGCCGCTCTTTCAAATCCTATCGCGGGATGGGCAGCCTGGGCGCGATGGCGCGCGGCTCTGCCGACCGGTATTTCCAGAAGGACGCGGCCAGCGACAAGCTGGTGCCCGAAGGGATCGAGGGGCAGGTTCCCTACAAGGGCCAGGCCGGGGCGGTGATCCACCAGATGGTCGGCGGGTTGCGCGCGGCCATGGGTTATACCGGAAATGCCACGGTCGAGCAGATGCGCAACAATTGTCATTTCGTCCGCATCACCGGTGCCGGCCTCAAGGAAAGTCATACGCACGACGTGCAGATCACCCGCGAATCCCCAAACTATAGGTTGGTGTAATCAGGGCCTTAATGGGTCAGGACCCATTGATTTTCGCTGTGTGGCGTGATTCACGGTTCGAAAAGCGAGCGGTGAACATGTCTGATCTCTTCTGGCTGACCGACGCGCAGATGGCGCGTCTGGAGCCCTATTTCCCGAAGTCCCACGGTAAGCCGCGCGTCGATGACCGGCGTGTGCTGAGCGGGATTATCTTCATCAATCGCAACGGGTTGCGGTGGCGCGATGCGCCTGCGGAATATGGCCCGCACAAGACCCTGTATAACCGCTGGAAGCGATGGAGCGACAAGGGCATCTTTGCCCGCATCATGGTTGGCCTGGCCGCCGAGCACGGCGAGAAGAAAACGGCCATGATCGACGCGACGTATCTGAAGGCACACCGGACCGCGACCAGCCTGGCCGCGAAAAAGGGGGGCGTGGTCGGCTGATCGGGCGCAGCAAAGGCGGCATGAACACCAAGCTGCACGCCATCTGCGACAGCCAGGGACGTCCGCTTGACCTCTTCGTTACCGCCGGACAGGTCAGCGACTACATCGGCGCACGGGCATTGCTGGGCGGCTTGCCAAAGGTCGAATGGCTGCTGGGCGACCGTGGCTATGATGCGGACTGGTTCCGGGAAGCGTTGAAAGACAAGGGGATACGCGCCTGCATCCCGGGCCGGAAACAGCGCAAGACACCGGTGAAATATGACAAGCGTCGCTATAAACGGCGCAACCGGATCGAGATCATGTTCGCTCGCCTCAAGGATTGGTGGCGCGTGGCGACCCGATACGACAGGTGCCCAAAGGTCTTCCTCTCCGCAATCGCTCTCGCTGCAACCGTCATCTATTGGCTATGAATCAAAAACGAGATGCTGTAACGGGGCCTGCGTCGCGGACCATCCGTTATGGCTTGCAAGATCGTGAGCAAGCTGTCGCCGTTCCCGTATTGGATCCACATGGAGGACTACGGGATGAAACTGTTTGTCGGACTGGACGTGTCATTAGCCAAGACCGCGATCTGCGTGATCAGCGAGCACGGCAAGATCATCAAAGAGGCAGAGACTGAGAGCGCACCCGAAGTTCTGGTGCGCTGGCTGGGCGATCTGGACGGCAGCATTGCCGCGATTGGCCTGGAGGCTGGGCCACTGTCGCAATGGTTACACCGAGGGCTGACCGAAGCTGGCCTTGATGCTGTGCTCATGGAAACGCGCCTGGTGAAAGGAGCGCTGAAGGCCATGCCGGTCAAGACGGATCGGCGGGATGCCGAGGGGATCGCGCGCCTGCTTCACCTCGGCTGGTTCCGCCCGGTTCACTGCAAGTCGACCTCAGCTCAAGAAGTCCGCGCTGTTCTCGGCGCCCGGAACGCTATTCAACAGGGTATGATCGCATTGGAAATGTCGTTGCGCGGACTGCTGCGGAACTTTGGCCTCATGGTCGGCGCACTTTCTCGCGGCAGGTTCGAAAGCCGCATTCGGGAACTGGCAGACGGCAACCCCATGCTGGAAACCGCGACAGGCCCGATGCTGCGCGCCAGAGCTTCCCTGCGCCAAGAGCTCGCCACCCTGGAAAAGCGAGTCGCCAGCTCGCCCAGGACGATCCTGTCTGCCACCGCCTGATGACGATGCCTGGGATCGGGGCTGTCGTGGCACTGACCTTCCGCGCTGCTGTCGATGATCCGACCCGCTTTCGGTCTTCAAAGAGGGTTGGTCCCTGGGTTGGCTTGACGCCCGCACGCAACCAGTCCGGCGAACGGGACGTTTCAGGCGGTATCACCAAAGGGCACCTCGAAAAATTGCCCTGACCTTACCATGGCGGTATGATGGCGGAGGTT
>JADQCB010000004.1:142499-227230 GCA_016278325.1 Actibacterium sp. | reverse complement strand
TCCCGATGTTCACGTGCGGTTTGCTACGCTCAAACTTTGCTTTAGCCATCGTGGCGCCTCGTCGCTTAAGGGGCCGGACTGGCCCGATTCAACATCGCGGGCTAATTATTGGCAGTCGGGCCGGAAATCAAGCGTCACGTTTCGGTTTCGGGGGCGCCCCCGGGCAGCGGCGCGAGGGGCCTTGACGGCGGGGCGTTCTCCGGCGCTGGCGGCGGCACATCCGTGGCCGTCGCTGCGGCGGCGCCCGGCGCGGCCGGTGCCGCATCGGTGGCAGGCGGCAAGGCCGCATCCTGCGGCACGCCGAACCATTGCGCAGCGTTTTCGCCCAGGAATTTCTCGATCTGCTTGGCGGCATTGAAGGCCAGATTCTCGATCTGCTGTTCGCGGGTCTTGGTCAGGCCGGTGCCGATCAGCGTCTCGCTCGAGAAGCTTTCCAGGATGGTCAGGCGCTTCGGCTCGGCGGTGAGTTTCCGCTTCGCCGCGTCGTCCCAGACATTCAGCGTCAGGATCAACGCCGACTTGGGCGCCACCAGAACCGGCACGCCGGGAACCGCCAGGGCGTAACCGTCCACGCTGACCCCGATGTGATAGAGCTTGTCACCCGAATAGCGCCCGAGGCGCGTGTCGATCGCGGCGCTCAACGCGGCTTCCCATTGCTCGGGCGTGGCCTTGCGCGAGGGCGGGACGACCTCGGAATTGTCGGCGACGACGACGTTGTAGCCCAGCGAGAAATCGCCGAGCGCCAGCGGCGGTTCCGTGATCTCGTTTTTCGCGGTGCAGCCGGCGGCCAGCACAAGCGTCGCGCCCAGAACTGCCGGACGCAGGTTTCGAACCAGTGCAGACATCACCCCCCCCGAACTTTTGCGCCCCGCAGCGATACCTGACCCGGCCCCGCGACGCAATGCGGCGCGGCGCGGCTCAGGTAAAGCGGTTGTCGCGCGGGAAACCGCGCGGCGCCATCCGCCCGGCCCCGGCCCGCCGGGCCGTCCATTCGGAAAGATCGCTCTGGGTCCGGGTGCGCCCGGCCGGATCCTTCCAGGACAGACCGTCCGAAAGCGTGAAGGTGATCGCATCGCTGAGCCCGCCATCCTTGTATCGTTGCAGGCGCACCCCCTTGCCGCGGCCCATCTCGGGCAATTCGTCCAGCGCGAAGACCAGCACCTTGCGGTTTTCGCCGACACAGGCGACATGATCGCCCTGCACGGTGCGACACACCCGCGCCCGGACATCGCCCTTGACGTTCAGCACCTGCTTGCCGGCCCGCGTTTGCGCCACAACGTCATCGGCTGCCACGACGAACCCGTCGCCGGCCGACGACGCCACCAGCAGCTTCGCACCGGGGCGGTGGATGAACAGGTCCACGATTTCGGCCTCGTTGGGCAGATCCACCATCAGGCGAACCGGCTCTCCCATGCCGCGGCCACCGGGCAATTGCGACGCCGACAGGGTATAGAACCGCCCGTTCGCGCCGAACAGCAACAGCCGGTCGGTGGTTTCGGCGTGGAACAGGAAGCGGCCCTCGTCCCCGTCCTTGAACTTCAGCGCGGTATCGGGCGCCACATGCCCCTTCAACGCGCGGATCCAGCCCATCTTCGAGCACACCACGGTGATCGGCTCGCGCTCGATCATGGCCTCCAGCGGCACCTCTTCAACCTCGGTCGCCTCGGCAAAGCGGGTGCGCCGCGCGCCGCCCTCTGACTTGTGGCCGAATTTCTGCCGCGTTTCGCGCAGTTGGCCGGCGATGCTGTCCCACTGGACGGTCTCGTTTTCCAGCAGATCCTCCAGCCCCGCACGTTCTTCGATCAGGGCGTCGCGTTCGCGTCGCAGCTCGATCTCCTCCAGCCGGCGCAGGCTGCGCAGGCGCATGTTCAGGATCGCCTCGGCCTGCACCTCGCTCAGCTCGCCCTCGCCCGGGGGCGGCGGGGCATAATCGGCCTCGGACGCCGCGCGCACATGCGCACGCCCCCAATCCTCGCGCATCAGGGCCGCCTTGGGTGCCTCGTCATAGCGGATGATGTCGATCACCCGGTCGAGGTTCAGAAAGGCCGTGATGAAACCTTCCAGCACCTCCAGCCGGTGGTCGATCTTTTCCAGCCGGTGCTGGCTGCGGCGCAGCAGAACCTCGCGCCGGTGGTCGAGGAAGGCGCCCAGCACCTCGCGCAGCGAACAGACCTTCGGCGTGCGCCCGTCAATCAGCACGTTCATGTTGAGCGAGACCCGCAGTTCCAGGTCCGATTGCCGGAACAGCATCCCCATCAGCAGGTCGGGATCCACGTTCCTGGATTTCGGTTCCAGGACCAGGCGCACGTCATCGGCGCTTTCGTCGCGGATATCGGCCAGCAGCGGCAGCTTTCTGGCCTGCAACAGCTCGGCGATCTTCTCGATCAGCCGCGATTTCTGCACCTGATAGGGGATTTCGGTGACCACGATCTGCCACTGGCCGCGGCCGAGATCCTCCCTTTCCCATCTTGCCCGCAGGCGGAACCCGCCGCGCCCGGTGCGATAGGCGGCCAGGATGCTCTCGCGCGGCTCCACGATCACCCCGCCGGTCGGGAAATCCGGGCCGGGCACATGCTCCAGCAATGTCTCGTCGCGGGCATTCGGCGCCTTGATCAGATGCAGGCAGGCATTGATCAGCTCCTCGATATTATGCGGCGGGATGCTTGTCGCCATGCCCACCGCGATACCGCTGGACCCGTTCGCCAGAAGATTGGGGAAAGCGGCCGGCAGCACCACCGGCTCTTCCAGCGTGCCATCGTAATTGGGGCGGAAATCGACCGCGTTCTCGTCCAGCCCTTCCATCAGGGCCTCGGCCGCGGCGGTCAGGCGCGCCTCGGTATAGCGGCTGGCCGCCGGGTTGTCGCCGTCGATATTGCCGAAATTGCCCTGCCCGTCCACCAGCGGGTAGCGCACGTTGAAATCCTGCGCCAGCCGCGCCATCGCGTCATAGATCGCGGAATCGCCATGCGGGTGATAGTTGCCCATCACGTCGCCGCTGATCTTGGCCGATTTGCGGAAGCCCCCGGTGGAGGACAGGCGCAGCTCTCGCATCGCGAAAAGAATGCGCCGATGCACCGGTTTCAGCCCGTCGCGGGCATCGGGCAACGCCCGGTCCATGATCGTGGACAGCGCATAGGTCAGATACCGCTCGCCGATCGCACGCCGCAGCGGTTCGGACAGTTCGGGTTGGCCGGTATCGGGCTCGTCGGTCAGATCGTTCATGGGGCTGGTGATACTCGCGGCGGGTTTTCGCGGCAAGCGGCGAAACCACCCGCCTGCCGCATATCAAGCGAAAGCACCCGCCGGGCCTTCGCGGCCGGGCGGGTGCCGGGGTCCGTCTTGTCGCAAGGGCGCCTAGAGCTTCTCGATCAGCTCGGGCACGGCGGTGAACAGGTCGGCGACAAGGCCGTAATCGGCAACCTGGAAGATCGGCGCCTCTTCGTCCTTGTTGATGGCGACGATGACCTTGGAATCCTTCATCCCCGCCAGGTGCTGGATCGCCCCCGAGATGCCCACCGCAACGTAAAGCTCGGGCGCCACGACCTTGCCGGTCTGGCCCACCTGCCAGTCGTTCGGGGCATAGCCCGAATCGACGGCCGCGCGGGACGCGCCGACCGCGGCGCCCAGCTTGTCGGCCAGCTTTTCGATCAGATGGAAATCCTCCTGGCTGCCCACGCCCCGGCCGCCCGAGACGACGACGCCGGCGCTGGTCAGTTCCGGCCGGTCGCTCTCGGCCACCTTGTCCTCGACCCATTCCGACAGGCCGGGATTGTCGCCCGTGGCGATATTCTCGACCGGGGCCGAACCGCCGCCGCCCGCCGCGTCGAAGGCCGAGCTGCGCACCGTCAGCACCTTCTTCGCGTCCGAGGATTTCACCCTCTGCACCGCGTTGCCGGCATAGACCGGCCGCTCGAACGTATCGGCGTCCACGATGCCCGAGACATCCGAGATCACCATCACGTCCAGCAGCGCCGCCACCCGCGGCATGATGTTCTTGGCATCCGTGGTGGCCGGCGCGACGATATGGTCGTAATCGCCGGCAAGGCTGGCGATCAGCGCCGCCGCCGGTTCGGCCAGCCGGTGGCCATAGATCGCATCCTCGGCGCAAAGCACCCGGGCCGCCCCGTCGATCCCGGCCGCCTCGGCAGCGGCGTCGGCGGCTTGCGCACCGACGCAGAGCACCGTCACCTCGCCCAGGGCCCTGGCGGCGGTCATCGTCTTGGCGGTCGCGTCGCGTTGCAATTCGCCACCCGTGACTTCGGCAATCAGAAGAACGGCCATCAGACGATCCCTTTCTCTTTGAGTTTCGCCACCAGCTCATCGACCGATCCCACGATCTCGCCGGCCTGGCGCGCCTCGGGCTCGGTGGTCTTGAGAATCTCCAGCCGCGGCGTGACATCGACGCCGTAATCGGCGGCGGTCTTTTCATCCAGCGGCTTCTTCTTGGCCTTCATGATGTTGGGCAGCGAGGCATAGCGCGGCTCGTTCAGGCGCAGGTCGGTGGAGATGACCGTGGGCAGCGTGACCTTCACGGTCTGCAACCCGCCATCGACCTCGCGCGTGACCACGGCGTGATCCCCCTCGACCTCGACCTTGTTGGCATACATGGCCTGGGACCAGCCCAGCAGCGCCGCCAGCATCTGGCCGGTGGCGTTCATGTCGTTGTCGATCGCCTGTTTGCCGGCCAGCACGAGACCCGGCTGTTCCTCGTCGATCACCGCCTTCAGGATCTTGGCCACCGCCAGCGGCTCAATATCCTGATGCACATCGTCCGCGGCGACCACCAGGATCGCCCGGTCGGCTCCCATCGCCAGCGCGGTGCGCAATGTTTCCTGCGCCTGCTTCACGCCGATCGAGACCGCCACGACCTCATCCGCCGTTCCCGCCTCGCGCAGCCGCAGCGCCTCTTCCACGGCGATCTCGTCGAACGGGTTCATCGACATCTTCACATTGGCAAGATCGACACCGCTGCCATCCGCCTTCACGCGGACCTTCACGTTATAGTCGATCACCCGCTTTACAGGCACAAGAACCTTCATCGGCGTGTCTCTCCCTTGGATCTGCATCATGTTCAGGGCGTTTGTTAGCGGCTTCTGCGGCCGGAAAACAGGGTAAAATCGACACGCCGGGCGCGATCGACGTCGCGTTTGCGGTTTCCGGCGCGTGGCGGCGCATCGCGTTTGCCGAAACCGAAATCGCGCTTATTCCGGCCACAATGCCCTGGCCTAGCGGTTCGCACCGGGAACCCAGAGCACGTCGCCCCCGGCGTCGTGGTTGGCGATCCGGGCGGCGACGAAGAACCAGTCGGACAGGCGGTTGAGATATTTCACCGCGGCCGGGTTGACCGATTCCGTCGTGGCCAGTTCCACGCTCAGCCGTTCGGCCCGGCGCGACACGGTGCGGCACAGGTGCAGATGCGCGGCCAGCGGCGCGCCGCCGGGCAGGACGAAGCTGCGCAAGGGATCCAGCCGCTTGTTCATCTCGTCGATCTCGGCTTCCAGCCGCGCCACCTGCCCGGCGCTGACACGCAGAACCGGGTGGCCCGCCTCGGCATCCTTTTCCATGTCGGGGCGGCACAGATCGGCACCCAGATCGAACAGGTCGTTCTGGATGCGGGCCAGCGCGGCATCGATCTCTCCCGCGGCGTGCAGGCGGGCCAGGCCGAGCGTCGCATTCGCCTCGTCCACCGTGCCATAGGCGGCAACCCGCAGCGAATGCTTGGCGACCCGCGTACCGTTGCCAAGAGCGGTTTGCCCGCCATCGCCGGTCCTGGTGTAGATCCGGTTGAGAACCACCATCGTTCAGCCCCCCATGCGGCGAAAGTATACGAAGACCAGGATCAGCACCACCGCGATCGCCTGGGCGATGATGCGGTAACGCATGATCCGGTTGGCGTGCTTGCGGTTGAACTCGCCGCCCCGGGCGAAACCGCCGATCCCCACCATCAGGATGGCGACGACGACGAGACAGGCAATGGCAACGACGATGAAAAGCGGGTCGTGCAACATGATTCTTTCCTTTTCCTTGCCCCGGACATAGCTGCCCGCCGGCAGAAAGCGAACCGGGCCGCGGGCGATATCACCCTTTCGACAGCACCCAGTCCAGTGCCCGCGTCGAAAGGGCGCGCCGCAGCAGACCACTGAACCGGGTCGGCACCGTAACCTGATAACGCGGCCGCGGGCGCGGCGATTCCAGCGCGTGGACCAGTTTTGCGGTCACCGCCGAAGCGGGTAGTTCGAAACGGTCATTCCCACCTTCATAGAGCCGTTTCAACAGCGTTTCGCGGTATTGACCGGCGCGGCTGGAGGCTTTCCAGTCCACCCATTTCTCGAAATGCGGGATCGAGTTGACGCGGATCTTCGAGGTGATCGGCCCGGGCTCGATCAGGATGACATCGATCGGCGTGTCGCGCATCTCCAGCCGCAGGGTGTCGGTCAGCCCCTCCATCGCGAACTTGGTGGCGACATAGGCGCCGCGCCATTTCAGCCCGACCAGCCCCAGCACCGAAGAGTTGTTGACGATCCGCCCGTGCCCCTGCGCGCGCATCACCGGGATCACCCGGCGGGTCAGTTCGTGCGGGCCGAAAAGGTTGGTCTCGAAGATCTCCTGCAACGCGCCGCGTGGCAGATCCTCGACCGCGCCGGGACAGGCGAAGGCGCCGTTGTTGAACAGCGCGTCCAGCGTGCCGCCGGTGCGGCGCAGCGTTTCGTCCAGCGCGGCGCCGATACTGGCGTCCTCGGCCTGGTCCAGAACGAAGCTTTCCAGCCCCTCATCGCGCAACCGGGCGCAATCCTGCGCCTGGCGGCAGGTCGCGAACACACGCCAGCCGCGCGCCGCCATCCCATGCGCCGCGCCGTATCCGATACCCGATGAGCATCCGGTGATAAGAACGGATCGTCTTGCCATGCCCCTGCCTGTCCGCCGCCTGCCCGGCGGACGCTACGGCATCGACGCGGCGGACACAATCGGACGCGATCAATGCTCCGGCCCGTGGTCATACAGGACAGCGCCGCGCCTGTGCCCGGCGGATCGCGATCCGCCGGGGCGGCCGGCGATCAGGCGATATCGCCCGGACCGGCGGCGCGTTTCCTGCCGGTGACCATTGCGCGGGCCAGGTTTTCGCGATGCCGCACCGAGGCCAGCAGCACGCCGGCCAGATGCAGGACAACCAGCAACAGGGTAAGATTGGCAAGGACTTCGTGCAGTTCCTCCACGGCCTCGCCGCCGGTGGCGTATCCCCCCTCTTCCCCTTCCTCTTCCGCATGGGCCGGCGTCACGAATTGCACCGGATCGGGCAGCATCGCGATCCGTGCGGGCTCTTCCATCAGCCAGCCGGTAAAGGCGGTGCCGGACAGGCAGACCAGCAGCGCGACGATCATCGCCGCACCGGCAGGGTTGTGGCCCAGATGGCGACGTTCCCGCCCGCGCAGCATGTCGCGCAGATATCCCAGCGTCGCCGACGGCCCGCGCAGGAATTGCGCAAAGCGCGCATAGCGCGACCCCACGACCCCCCAGACCAGGCGGAAGGCGATAAGCCCCGCGACCACATAGCCGGCATATTCATGGACAACCTGCCATTCCTCCGCCGTCAGCCAGGCCAGGGCGAAGGCCGCGACAAGACCCCAGTGAAAGATGCGCAGCAACGGATCCCAGACCCGGACCCCGGCTTTCGCCCCGCCCGCCTGCGGCGCGGATGCGCGTTCGGTCGTATCAGTCATTCGCCTGTCCCTTCTCGTCCTGCTCTTCACGGGCCGGACGATCCTTTCGATCCTCCTGCTCGTATTCCAACTCGATCACCTCGAGCGTGGCGGGATGCATCGTCACCTCGATCGGCTGCCCCGCGGCATCGCTGCCGTCGATCTCATAGCAGCCGTCGTCGATCTTGATCCGGCGCACGGTCCAGCCCTTTTCCGCGGCAAGGCGCATGACAGCATCACGCGGCTGCCAATCGGCCATCGGCACGAAACAATCGTCATCGGCCAGCGCGGCCCCGGCCGGGGCGATGACAAGAAAGGCAAGCAGTGCCAGTGTTCTCTTCATGGGCCAAACTCCGTCTTGCGGCCATCCCGCGAAGACATTGCCGGGCGAAGCTGACAGCAACCTGACGCAACGGCGCGGCCCGCGTCAGCCCGGCGTCAGCCGGATCGCGCGACGGCGGCGCCCCGTCAGTCAAGCGCAGTGCGGTACAGATGCCAGGTGGCGTGCCCCAGCAGCGGCAACACCACGAAAAGACCCAGGAAAAACGGCGCCATTCCCGCGAAAAGCAGGGCCGCGACCGTCAGCGCCCATAACGCCATCGGACCGGGATTCGTCGTCACGGAGCGCACGCTGACGATCATCGCGGTGACGAAATCGATCTCGCGGTCCAGCACCAGCGGCAGGCCGACCACGGTAATCGCGAAGGTCAGCGTCGCCAGCGCGCCCCCCACCGCCGAGCCCACCGCCAGCATCGTCACCCCGTTCGGCGTCATGAACACCGCCCATGAGGTCGAGATGTTGGTCATTGTCGACAGGCCCAGGAACAGCGCAAAGATCATGTGGCCGATGAAGGACCAGAACAGGAAGATCAGCACGATGATCGCGCAGATCGAGGGCAGCTGCCGGTCCTTCTGGCGCCAGACCGTGCCCAGCACGCCACGCCATGTCAGCGGCCGGCCCTCTTCCAGACGGCGGCTGACTTCGTAAAGCCCGACGGCGGTGAACGGCCCGAGCAACGGGAAGCCGAATACCGCAAGCGCCAGCCAATAGACCTGGCCGGTGACCCGTGTCAGCCAGAACAGCGCGAGACCGAAGATCACATAGACCCCGCCGAAGAACAGTCCGAAGGCCGGCGCCCTGCGGAAATCGGCCCAACCGCGGCGCAGCGCGGCCTTCAGCGTGGCCAGAGTCACCGCGCCAATGTCAGGGGGGCGGGCGGCCGGCGCGGCACCGGTTTGCGTCATGGCATTCCTCCCTCGTATGCGGCTGGGCCGACAGGGAAGAGATTTGCAGGGTTTCGACGCGGGTCAAGCAGAAGTTGACTCCGCGTTGCGGCTGACGGTTCTATTCCTCGCCCTGCGCCTCGGCGCGGCTTTTCCCCGAAACGTCCATCGCCAGTGTGGCGGCCATGAACTTGTCCAGGTCGCCATCCAGAACGCCCTGCGTATCCGAGGTTTCCACCCCCGTGCGCAGATCCTTGACCATCTGGTAGGGTTGCAGGACATAGGACCGGATCTGGTTGCCCCAGCCGGCCTCGCCCTTCGCGTCATGCGCCTCCTGGATCGAGGCGGTGCGTTTTTCCAGCTCCATCTGGTAAAGCCGCGATTTCAACGCCTTCATGGCGATGTCGCGGTTCTGGTGCTGCGATTTCTCGGAACTCGTGACGACGATTCCCGTGGGGATATGGGTGATACGCACGGCCGAGTCGGTGGTGTTGACGTGCTGACCGCCCGCGCCCGAGCTGCGATAGGTGTCGATGCGGATGTCGGCCGGGTTGACCTCGATCTCGATATTGTCGTCCACCACCGGATAGACCCAGACCGAGCAGAACGAGGTATGCCGCCGCGCCGCGCTGTCATAGGGGGAAATGCGCACCAGCCGGTGCACCCCCGATTCCGATTTCAGCCAGCCATAGGCGTTGTGACCGGAAATCTTGTAGGCCGCCGATCTTATGCCCGCCTCTTCGCCGGGGCTTTCGGCCTGAAGCTCGACCTTGTAGCCCTTCTTTTCGGCCCAGCGGACATACATCCGCGCCAGCATCGCCGCCCAATCGCAGCTTTCGGTGCCCCCGGCGCCGGCGTTGATCTCCAGATAGGTGTCGTTGGCATCGGCCTCGCCATCAAGCAGGGCCTCCAGTTCCTTCCCGGCGGCGCGCTCCTTCAGCGCCCGGAGCGCGGCCTCGGCCTCGGCGACGACCTCCTTGTCGTCCTCCGCCGCGCCCATTTCGATAAGCTCGACATTGTCGTTCAATTCGCACGCGATGCCGTCATAGGTCTCGATCGCGTCGACCAGCGCCTGGCGGTCGCGCATCAGCTTTTGCGCCTTTTCCGGGTCGCTCCACAAATCGGGGTCCTCGACCATGGCGTTGAACTCTTCCAGCCGGTGCTGCGCGGTCTCCCGGTCCATGCGCTGTGCCAGCAATGCCAGCGACTTTCGGATATCCTCGACTGTGTTCTGCGTATCGGCACGCATCTGGGCGACCCCCCGGGGTAATTGCGGTCAGATGGTGGTGATAACGGCTCGGGCCAGGACCGACAAGCCGATCAATAGAGCCCGCCGGAGCTGATCGTTCCGAAATTGGCCTTGGGTCCGACGGTGGTCCGCTTGCCGGTCGAGGTCGTGACATTGGCGTCGCCGGCATCGGGATTCTCGCCCTCTCCCGGCGCGAACAGCGGCAGGTTGGAGCCCATCGCCCAACCGCCGTCGATCATCCCGGCCATGCCGAACATCGGCTCTTCGCCGTCGCGGAAATATTCCGCCACGACCTGCGGACCGCTGGCATCGGCAGGCAGCCGTGCGCCGGTATACCGGTCGATCTTGATGAAATGTCCACCCGGCGGCACCTCGAATTCGCTGCCGCCATATTTGGCAATCGCGGTTTTCATGAAACGGTTGAAGACCGGACCGCACATCGACGCGCCATAGGCCCCCCGGCCCATGCTGCGCGGCTGATCGAAGCCCATGTAACAGCCGGCCACGATGTTGGAGCTGAAGCCGGTGAACCACACGTCGCGCGCATCATTGGTGGTGCCGGTCTTGCCGGCGATCGGCACCGGCAGGTCGATCACGCCGCTGGCCGTGCCGCGATCGACGACACCCTGCATCATCGAGGTCACCTGATAGGCGGTGACCGCGTTGATGACCCTTTCGCGCTGCGACGAGATATAGGGCGCCTCGCCTTCGGGCAGGGTCTTGACGTCGCATTCCTCGCAAAACCGCTTGTCATGCCGGTAAATCGTGCGCCCCCACCGATCCTGCACCCGGTCCACCAGCGTCGGCTCGACCCGCTCGCCGCCATTGGCAAACATCGCGTAAGCGGCCGCGATGCGATAAAGCGTGGTTTCCTGCGCGCCAAGCGCGTTTGCAAGGAACGGTTCCATCCGGTCATAGACGCCGAAGCGTTCGGCATAATCGGCCACCGTCTCCATCCCGATTTCCTGCGCGATGCGCACCGTCATCAGGTTGCGCGAATGCACGATCCCTGTGCGCAGCGGCGTCGGGCCATAGAATTTCTGCGATGCGTTCTGCGGGCGCCAGATGCCGTTGCCGGTATCCACCTCGATTGGTGCGTCGATGACGATGGTCGCCGGGGTGAACCCGCTGTCGAGCGCGGCGGCATAAACGAACGGCTTGAAGTTCGACCCGGGCTGCCGCGTCGCCTGGGTGGCCCGGTTGAACACCGAATCCTGATAGGAAAACCCGCCCTGCATCGCCAGGACGCGGCCGGTATTCACGTCCATCGCGATGAAGGCGCCCTGAAGTTCGGGCACCTGGCGCAGGCTCCAGCGGATGAAATTTCCGTCCTCGTCGGTCAGCCGACGCAGATGCACCACGTCGCCCGGCTTGAAATTGTCGAAGAAATCGCCTCGCATCCAGGCGATGTCGTCGCGCGGCACCACGGCCGGTTCGGCCTCGGACGGCTCGATCCCCTCGATTCCGACGCGCAGCTGCATCTCTTCGACCGCCAGGACCACGGCCGGGCGCCAGCCGGCAATGTCGCGCGGCACGTCCGTCCCGGCCAGCGCATCGCGCCATTGCGCCGGGTCGTCCAGAAGCGCCGGGTCGATGCGCTTGCCGGTGCCGCGCCAGATGCCCTGGTTGCGGTCGTATTCCTCGAGCCCCGCGCGCAAGGATGCGGTGGCCGCCTGCTGAAGATCCGGGTCGACCGTGGCCCGGATCGTCAGGCCACCGCCGAAGAATTCCGCCTCGCCGAAATCGCGGCTCAACTGCCGGCGAATCTCGTCGGTGAAATAGCTGCGCGGCGGCAGGCTGGCGTCGAAGGGCGGAAAATCGCCGTTCTGAACCGATTTCAGCGGCTGGGCCACGGCCGCTTCATACTCGGCCTTCGTGAGATAGCCGTTCTCGAACATCTCGCGCAGGACGAAATTTCGCCGTTCGACCGCGCGCTCTCTTTCGCGCACCGGGTGATAGTTCGACGGCGCCTTGGGCAGAGCGGCCAGATAGGCGGCCTCGGCAGGGCCGAGTTCGCCCAGCGTCTTGTTGAAATAGGTCTGCGCCGCCGCGGCCACGCCATAGGAGTTCTGGCCGAGGAAGATCTCGTTGAGATACAGTTCCAGGATCCGCTCCTTGCTCAGCGTCTTCTCGATCCGGGTCGCCAGGATCAGTTCCTTGATCTTGCGCTCGAAGGTGCGATCCCCCGACAAGAGGAAATTCTTCATCACCTGCTGGGTGATCGTCGAGGCGCCGCGCACATTCTGCCCGCGCGAGCGGATCGCCTCGATCGCCGCGGCAACGATCCCGCGGGCATCATAGCCGCGATGCTGATAGAAATGCTTGTCCTCGGCGGAAATGAAAGCGTGCTTCACCAGGTCCGGAATCTGGTCCGCCGGGGCATAGAGCCGGCGTTCGTCGGCGAATTCGTCGATCAGGTTGCCCTGCCCGGAATAGATCCGGCTGATCGTCTTGGGCGCATAGCTGGCCAGATCCTGATGATCGGGCAGATCGCGCGCATACATCCAGAACATCGCGCCGATCATCAGCGCGGTCATGGCAACAGCGATCGTCATGAAGCTGAATACGGCCCCGAAGAAAGAGAATATGAACCGGATCAACCCGTGGCCCCCTTTGCAAAGCCAAGCCTGTATACGCGCCCCGTCCGGCACGGTCAAAACACGAAACGCGCCCTGTGGGCCGTTTCATGCCCAGACCCGATCACGCTTGGGCGATTGCGGATGCGTCCGGCCGCTGCGTGCCACCGGCCGGGCGCGCGCTCAGCCGCGGCGCGCGGCCATGAACGCCTTGAGCCGTTCCAGCCCCTCGCGGATATCCCCCGTTGCGCGGGCATAGGAAAAGCGCAGCGTCCCGGCGCCGCGTTCGGGGTCGAAATCCAGCCCCGGGGTCACCGCGACGCCGGCCTGTTCCAGGATCTCGGCCGCGAAGGCGCGGCTGTCATCGGTCAGTTCGGACACGTCGGCATAGACATAGAAAGCCCCGTCAGGCGGCGCGATCCGGTCGAACCCGGCCGCGGCAAGCCCCTTGAGCATCAGCGCACGATTGGCGCGGTAGACATCCATGTTGGCCTCAAGCTCGTCCCGGCAATCCATCGCCGCCAGCGCCGCCACCTGCGCGACATGCGGCGCGCAGATGAACATGTTCTGCGCCAGACGCTCGATGATCCGCACGTGATCGGGCGGCACCACCATCCAGCCGACGCGCCACCCGGTCATCGAGAAATACTTGGAAAAGGAATTGATGACATAGACATCGTCGCTGATCTCCAGCGCGCTGACGGCCTTTTTGTCGTATTCGATGCCGTGATAGATCTCGTCGCTTATGACGGCAGTGCCCGAGGCGGCGCAGGCCCCGATCAGGTCGGCCATCGCGCCATGATCCAGCATCGTTCCCGACGGGTTGGCCGGAGAGGCGATCATCAGCCCGTCCAGATCCGCGGGCAGGTCGCCCGGAACCGGTTGCAGGCGGTTGTCCATCGCCGCCTGGATCATCACCGGCCGCAGCGACAATGCCTTCAGGATCTGCCGGTAAGAGGGATAGCCGGGGGCGCCGATTCCCACCCGCGCCCCCGCGTCGAACAGCGCGGTGAAGGCCAGCAGGAAGGCCCCGGAAGAGCCCGACGTGACGACCACACGGGCCGGGTCCAGCTCGACGCCAATCCATTCGACGTAAAGCCGCGCGATGCGGGCGCGCAGCGCCGGCAGGCCCAGCGCCACGGTATAGCCCAGCGCATCGTCCTCCATCGCGCGGGCCACGGCGGCACGGGCACCGGCCGGGGCCGGGGTGCCCGGCTGGCCCACTTCCATGTGAATGATATGACGCCCGGCCTGTTCGGCGCGCCGCGCGGCCTCCATCACGTCCATCACGATGAAGGGATCGACATCGCCTCGCCTTGAACTTCGCATCGGCCTCTCCGTAGACTGCGCAAATGCGGGCTTTGTTCCAGCGCGGAGGCGGACAGTCAATGGCGGCACGACGGCGGTCCGGCGCATTGCCGGCGCTTTTACTCGCGGCGATGCTGACGATCCCGGCGCAGGCGGTGCGCGCCCAGGCCCTGATCCGCGACGCCGGGATCGAACATGCGCTGCGCCGGCTGGCCGCGCCGCTGGCCGCCGCCGCCGGGCTGAGCGCCGGGCAGCTGCGGATCATGCTGATCGAGGACCGCGCGCTCAACGCCTTCGTCGTCGACAGCCGAACGATCATGATCCATTCCGGGCTGCTGCTGAAACTCGACAGCGCGGCACAGTTGCAGGCCGTTCTGAGCCACGAGATGGCACATATCGCCAATGGCCATATCACCCGGCGCCTGGCCAATCTTCGCAGCGCGAACACCGCGGCGGCCCTGGGAATGGCGCTGTCGGCGGCGGTGATCGCCACCGGCAATGGCGAGGCGGGGGTCGGCCTGGCAATGGGCACCGCATCGGCCGCGCAGCGGGCCTTTTTCGCGCATACCCGGGCCGAGGAAGCCTCGGCCGATCAGGCGGGGGTGCGCTACATGGCCCGGGCCGGGATCGACCCGCAGGCAATGGTCGAGGTGCTTGAGATATTCCATGGGCAAGAGGTTCTGGGCCCCGCGCACCAGGATCCTTACGTTATGACCCACCCGTTGTCGCGTGACCGACTGCGCGCGCTCAAGGGCTTTGCCGCGGCCCATGCGGCCCGGGGCGACGCCGAAGACGATCCCGAGGCGCAATACTGGTTCAGGCGCGCCAAGGGCAAGCTGGGTGCCTTCGTGCAGAACCCGTCCTTCACCCTGCGCAAGCTGCAAAAGGACGATGCCACGGATATCGCGGTGATGCGCCGGGCCATCGCCTATCACCGCCGTCCCGACACCGACGCCGCCCTGCGCGAAATCGACCGGTTGGCCGCGATGCGCCCGAACGATCCCTTCGTGCAAGAGCTGCGCGGCCAGATCCTGCTGGAATCGCGGCGTTTCGATGCCGCGATCCGGGCCTATGCCCGCGCCGTCGACCTGGCCCCGCAAGAGCCGCTGATCCTTGCGGGATACGGGCGCGCGCTGCTGGCCAGGAACAGCGCCCCCGGCAACCGCAAGGCGCTGACGATGCTGGAGCGCGCCCGCGACCGCGATCCGTTCGACCCGCGCATGCTGCGCGATCTCGCAATCGCCCATGCCCGCGCCGGGCAGGACGGCATGGCCTCGCTCGCCGTTGCCGAACGCTATGCGGTGCTGGGCCGGCTCGACGACGCCATCACCCATGCCAGGCGCGCCTCGGGTCAGCTTGCGCGCGGATCGCCCGGCTGGCTGCGGGCGCAGGACGTTTTGGCTACGGCACAGCAGGCCGCGCGACGCCGCCGCTGACCGGTCGCGCAGGATCGCCGCCGCTTGCGGGGGCGAAAATCCGACCGGCGCGCAGGCGAACCCGGGGCGCAATAACAGCCACCCTACGCAGCTGTTATTTGCCGTGGCCACGCGAATGTGAAATACCCTGTCGCGAACACCATCCGCGAACCGAACCGGAGATCCGACGCATGATCCGCACCATTCTTGCCGGCACCCTGATGCTGGCGCTCGGCCTGACCGTCCCGGCACAAGCCACCGAAATCGGCGCCATGACCGATGCCGAGCGCCAGGCATTCCGCGACGAAGTCCGCGCCTATCTGCTGGACAACCCCGAGGTGCTGATGGAAGCGATCGGCGTCCTGGAACAGCGCCAGGCCCATCAGCAGGCCGGCAACGACGCGGCCCTGGTGCAGACCAATGCCAAGGCGATCTTCGATGACGGATATTCCTGGGTCGGCGGCAATCCCGAGGGCGATGTCACGCTGGTCGAATTCATGGACTATCGCTGCTCCTATTGCCGCAAGGCGTTCGACGAGGTGGCGCGCCTGGTCGGCGAAGACGGGAACATCCGGTTCGTGGTCAAGGAATTCCCGATCCTGGGCGAGCAATCCCTCATGGCCTCGCGTTTCGCGATCGCCACCAAGATGGTCGCCGGCGACGCGGCCTACAAGAAAGTCCATGACGCGCTGATGACGATGCGCCGCAATGTCACCGAAGCGGCGCTGAGGAACGTGGCGGAACGGTTCGATCTCGACCCCGCCCCGATCATGGAAAAGATGGACAGCGACGCGGTCAATGCGATCATCCGCAAGAACCGCGAGCTTGCGCAGCGCCTGCAGATCAACGGCACGCCCACCTTCGTTCTGGAGGACCGGATGCTGCGCGGCTACGTTCCGCTTGAAAACATGGTGCAGATCGTCAGCGAGGTCCGCGCCGACTGAGCGCGGAACCCTGCGGGCGCGGCGTCATTCCGCCGCGTCTCTTGCGCTTTCGGCCTCGATCTCGGCGGCGCGTTTCTCGACCTGTTCGACGATGTGGTCGATCATCTGCGCATTGCTCATCTTGTGGCTCTGCCGGCCGGCCAGATAGACCATGCCCGATCCGGCCCCGCCGCCGGTAAAGCCGACATCGGTCATCAGCGCCTCGCCCGGTCCGTTCACGACGCAGCCGATGATCGACAGGCTCATCGGCGTCTTGATGTGTTCCAGCCGCCTTTCCAGCGCCTCGACCGTCCGGATCACGTCGAACCCCTGCCGCGCGCAGGACGGGCAGGAGATGATATTCACCCCCCGGTGCCGCAGGCCCAGCGATTTCAGGATCTCGTAGCCGACCTTCACCTCTTCGACCGGATCTGCCGAAAGCGATACCCGGATCGTGTCGCCGATGCCCGACCACAGAAGGTTGCCCAGCCCGATCGCCGACTTGATGGTGCCCGAGGTCAGACCGCCGGCCTCGGTGATGCCCAGGTGGATCGGCGCGTCGGTCGCCTCGGCGATGCCCTGATAGGCGGCGGCGGCCAGGAACACGTCGCTGGCCTTCACGCTGATCTTGAATTCATGGAAATCGTTGTCTTGCAGGATGCGGATATGGTCCAGCCCCGATTCCACCATCGCCTCGGGGCAGGGCTCGGCATATTTCTCCAGCAGGTGCCGTTCCAGGGATCCGGCATTGACCCCGATCCGGATCGAACAGCCGTGATCCTTCGCCGCGCGAATCACCTCTTTCACGCGCTTCTCGTCGCCGATATTTCCGGGATTGATCCGCAGACAGGCCGCGCCGGCCTCGGCCGCCTCGATCGCGCGCTTGTAGTGAAAGTGGATGTCGGCGACGATCGGCACCGGGCTTTCGGCCACGATCTGCTTCAACGCCCTCGCGCTGGCCTCATCCGGGGCCGAGACGCGCACGATATCGGCCCCCGCCTCGGCACAGCGCTGCACCTGCTCGATCGTGGCGCGGATGTCGGTGGTGGCGGTATTGGTCATCGTCTGCACCGAGATCGGCGCATCGCCGCCCACCGGCACCCGGCCGACATGGATCTGCCGCGATTTCCGCCGGTCGATATTGCGCCACGGGCGTATGTGGTTGCGCGACATGGCCCCTCTCACAGTCATCTGGTTTCAGGAAAACAGATAAGCCCCCGGGTGCCGCGCGGCAACCGCGCTACTCGGTCTCGATCGGAACCGTGACCTCGGCCACCAGCGTGGCAAGCTCGGGGTCACCCGACAGATCGGCCATCTGGAACGTGTCCTTGAGCTGCGTCGGCCCGAGGGCGATGTCGCTGACCACCGATGCACCCTCGCCCGCCGGGCCATAGGCGGTTCCGTTGACCGCGAAATAGATCGCGCCGGCATAGCCCGTGCGCAGCTTCGGCGGGGCCTCGGTCGCGGGCAGGACATAGCGTTCGCCCGCGTCGAGGATCTTTTCCAGAAGCACCGTGCCGTCGGCCGATGTCACCCGCACCCAGGACGGGCGCGTGGCGAACAGAACCACCTCGGGTGCATTTTCCGCCAGCACACGAACCGCGCCATCGCCGGCCGCATCGTCGGTGGCAACACGATCCGACGCTGTCTCGGGCGCCTGGCCTGCCGCCGCGGCGATGTCGGTGGTCGCGCCCTGCCCTGCTGCCGTCGCGACGCGGGGCGTTTGCGGCGCCGTCACATCGCCCAGCGCGCCCAGCGCACCAGGCCGGATCGCGGCGATCGGGCCATCGCGCGGCACCATGTCGGGCACCTTGAGAGGCTCGGGCCGGTAAAGCCGGTCAAGCGCTTCGGCTTTCGCGGCATCCACGCCCGAATTGTCGGCCGTGACAACGGCGGTCGCCCCGTCCAGCGGGTCGATCTCGGCAATCATGCCGGGCGATTGCTCGACCGGGGCAAGCTGGACCTTCTGGATTTCCTGGAGCACCGACCAGCCACCATAGCCCAGCGCCCCGATCAGCGCCAAAAGCACCAGCGAAGAGCCAATGGCCCCCGGTTCGATCCTCGAAAAAAGCGCCTCGCCGCGCGGCACGAAAAGCGCCTTGGGATCCGACAGCGGGTCGCGCGCCGGATCCTGAACCCGCCGCGCCCGCGTCGGCTTCGGTGACGACGCGCCCTTATCCATCCCGTGGACGGTGGCGAAATTCCCTTCCTTGCAGAATTCGCCATAGGCCCATTCCGGGTCCAGCCCCAGATAGCGCGCGTAAGAGCGCACATAACCGGCAACGAAACCCGGCGTCTCGAATGCGGTGGGGTCGGCATTCTCGATCGCGGCCACATAGCTGGCCTTGATCTTGAGTTCGCGCTGGACATCGAGAAGCGATTTGCCAAGCGTCGCGCGCTCACCGCGCATGACATCCCCAAGGCTGACATCGAAATCGTCGAACCCCTTGGGTTCGATCGGTTCATCGGCCCCGATGGGCGGCTGCTTGCGCCCGATCATATGCCCAGCCTCATGCCTGCCACGTCCTGTCCCCTAGCAGATTGGCGATTCTCGTCGTCCGTCAATCTTTTGAGACTTTGATAACATAGCGCAAACGTGAATGCACTCGGATAGGTGATCAGGCGGACAGTTCGGCACGATTCAGCGCACAATGCGACCACAAGGCGTCCATCGCCCGCACGAGCCTGTCCATTTCGTCCGGGCCGTGCACCGGCGAAGGGGTAAAGCGCAGCCGCTCGGTCCCGCGCGGCACCGTGGGAAAGTTGATCGGCTGGACGTAAATCCCGTAATCCTCAAGCAGCATGTCGCTCAGTTGCTTGGTATGCACCGGATCGCCGACAATCACCGGCACGATATGCGACCCGTGGTCGATGATCGGCAGACCCATCCCCTTGAGCCGCATCTTCAGGATCCGCGCCTGGGTCTGGTGCCTGTCGCGCCGGTCATGGTCAGTCTTTAGATGCCGGACCGAGGCCGCCGCCCCCGCGGCCACCGCCGGCGGCAGCGAGGTGGTGAAGATGAAGCCCGGCGCGTAAGAGCGGATCGCGTCGCACATCTTGTGCGATGCCGCGATGTAGCCCCCCATCACCCCATAGGCCTTGGCCAGAGTGCCGTTCACGATATCGACGCGGTGCATCAACCCGTCGCGTTCGCAGACACCGGCGCCGCGCGGGCCGTACATGCCAACCGCGTGAACCTCGTCGATATAGGTCAGCGCGCCGAATTCTTCGGCCAGATCCAGGATCGCCGAGATCGGGCCGAAATCGCCATCCATGGAGTAGACCGATTCGAACGCGATCAGCTTGGGCGCCGCAGGATCGTCGGCGGCCAGCAACTCGCGCAGGTGGTCCACGTCGTTATGGCGGAAGATCCGCTTTGCACCGCCGTTGCGGCGCACCCCTTCGATCATCGAGGCATGGTTCAGCGCGTCGGAATAGATGATCAGCCCCGGGAACAATCGGGGCAGCGTGCTCAGCGTCGCGTCATTGGCGATATAGGCCGATGTGAAGACAAGCGCCGCCTCCTTGCCATGCAGATCGGCCAGTTCGGCCTCCAGCCGCTTGTGATAGACGGTGGTGCCCGAGATGTTGCGCGTCCCGCCCGAACCGGCCCCGGCCGCGTCGATCGCCTCATGCATGGCGCTCAGAACCACCGGATGCTGCCCCATGCCCAGGTAATCGTTGCCACACCAGACGGTTATTTCCTTTTCGGTTCCGTCGGGGCGGCGCCAGACGGCCGCAGGGAAGGCCCCGTTGCGCCGTTCGATATCGATGAAGGTGCGATAACGCCCCTCCTCGTGCAGGCGGTTCAGGGCTTCGTCCAATCCCGCGGTATAGTCCATCCGCTCAGTCCTCCGTCATCGGCCCTCGTGGCCCGCCGCGAATGCACCTGATGGCGCGGCGACATTGCCGTGTTGCGTCGCGGGGTCGGTCTGCACTTGACGGGACCGACCTAACCAGTGGCCGCCGCACCCGCAAGATACATTTCGCCGCAGCCCGCGGCGCGCCCGCTCTCCCCCGTTCCTCATGGCGCCGCGCGTTTCACCGACGCCAGTCCGGTCAAGCGTTCCCCAAGCCTTCGATCCCGGCACGAAAGTCACATTCACAAAACAATAGGTGTTTGTCCAGCTTTCCCTGTCGCAAGACCCGGATTCGGGCCAGCCTCCGTCAAGCGCGGCGCCCGGTCGGATCCTGCAAGCGCCGCACTTTTCGAAGAATAAGCGTCTCGATTCGGCAAAACAATGTTCCATGTCAAATCGCACCCGCGGACTGTCCCCCGGCGTTCGGCCTCTGGACAGGCCCGCGCCGCCTGTTAGGCTCTGGCCCGACCCCGCAACCGACGGAGACGCGCGATGCCCATCGAACCGGTCCTCAACCGAATAGACGCCGAACTGCCGCAATCGGTCGAACGACTGAAGGCGCTGTTGCGCATCCCCTCGATCTCGACCGACCCGGCCTATGCCGCCGATTGCGACAAGGCCGCCGACTGGCTGGTGGAGGATCTGCGCACGATCGGATTTTCCGTCGAGAAGCGCGCCACGCCCGGCCATCCGATGGTGGTGGCCCATTCCGACGGGCCGGGGCCGCATGTGCTGTTCTACGGCCATTACGACGTCCAGCCGGTGGACCCGCTGGAGCTGTGGGACCGCGACCCCTTCGAGCCGGAGCTGGAGGATACCCCGAAAGGCCGCGTGATCCGCGGCCGGGGCGCCTCGGACGACAAGGGCCAGCTGATGACCTTCGTCGAGGCCTGCCGCGCCTGGAAGGCCGAAACCGGCGCCCTGCCTGCCCGGGTCACGATCTTCTTCGAAGGCGAGGAAGAATCCGGCTCGCCCTCGCTGGTGCCGTTCATGAAGGAAAATGCCGCGGAACTGGCATCCGACATCGCCCTGATCTGCGATACCGGGCTGTTCGGCGACGCGACCCCGGGGATCGTGACCATGCTGCGCGGCCTGCTGGGCGAAGAGATCGTCATCACCGGCCCGTCGAAGGATCTGCATTCGGGCATGTATGGCGGCCCGGCGATGAACCCGATCCGGGTTCTGGCGAAGATCATCGCGGGGCTGCATGACGCGCAAGGCCGGGTCACGGTGCCCGGCTTCTATGACGGCGTGCCCGAGCTGCCCGACGCGATCCGCGCGCAATGGGAGGCGCTGAATTTCGACGCCGCGGCCTTCCTGGGCGAGGTGGGCCTGTCGGACCCCGCGGGCGAGACGGATCGCAGCCCGCTGGAAATGATCTGGTCGCGCCCGACATGCGAGATCAACGGGATCAAGGGGGGGTATACCGGCGAGGGGTTCAAGACGGTGCTGCCCTCGACCGCGTCGGCCAAGATCAGTTTCCGTCTGGTCGGCACGCAGGATCCGCTGAAGATCCGCGAAAGTTTCCGCGCCCAGGTGCGCGCGATGCTGCCGCCCGACTGCGACGTGACCTTCCATGACCATGGCGCCTCGGCCGCGTCGCAGATGGCGATCGACCACCCCGCCTTCGAGAAGGCCCGCAAGGCGCTGAGCGACGAATGGCCGAACCCGGCGGCCTATGTCGGCTCGGGCGGATCGATCCCGGTGGCAGGACATTTCAAGCGGATCGTGGGCACCGACGCGATGCTGATCGGTTTCGCAAAGGATGACGACGCGATCCATTCGCCGAACGAGAAATACGACCTGGAAAGCTTTCACAAGGGGATCCGCAGCTGGGCGCGGATCCTGGCCGCCCTGGCCGAATGACCGGCGCCCGGCCCCGTTCATGCGGCAATGCGCCGGCGGCGTGCATTCGGAGGCAAAGGAAAGTGGCGCGGTTGACGGGGCTCGAACCCGCGACCTCCGGCGTGACAGGCCGGCACTCTAACCAACTGAGCTACAACCGCGCATCGCGCGGGACCGTTCGGGAAAGCAGTGGCGCGGTTGACGGGGCTCGAACCCGCGACCTCCGGCGTGACAGGCCGGCACTCTAACCAACTGAGCTACAACCGCACTGCTTGCCCCGGGCTGGACCCGGCGTGAGGGGGGGTTTAATCGCGCCCATCTGCGGCGTCAAGCAGCGTTCTTTCCGTTTTCGCCGCTTTTGCCGACACGCGCGCGGCGCGCCGTCAGGCAATGATCTCGAACCGCGTGACGTCGATCATGCCGCGATCGGTTATCTTGAGCGCCGGGATCACCGGCAGCGCCAGGAAGGCCAGTTGCAGGAACGGCTCTTCCAGGGTCACGCCAAGCGATTTCGCCGCCGCGCGCAGCGCGCGCAGTTCCGATTCCACCTGCTCGAAAGAGTCCAAGCTAATCAGCCCGGCAACCGGCAGCGCCAGTTCCGCCAGCACCCGGCCGCCCTCGGCCACGACGAAGCCGCCCTCGATCTCGCCCAGCCGGTTGGCGGCCAGGGCCATGTCGTCGTAATCCGCGCCGACGACCGCGATATTGTGGTGATCGTGGCAGACGGTCGAGGCGATGGCACCGCGCGCGAGCCCGAAACCCTTGACGAATCCCGTGGCGATGTTGCCGTTCCTGCCGTGCCGCTCGATCACCGCGATCTTGACAAGGTCGCGCGCCGGATCGGGGCGCTTGTCACCGTCCTGCACCGCAATTGTCTCATGCAGATGTTCGGTGATGATCTTGCCCGGCAGAATGCCGATCACGTCGGTCGTATCGCGGTTGCCGGGGCTGCGAAACGAGGCCGCGCCGACCCGCGGCGCCTTGACCGAGCCGCGCCCGACCGGCGCGATGGTCTGGCGCGCGGCAAAGGCGTCCGCGTCGACCCGCACCCCGCCGGCGATCACCATCTCGGCGCGGCAATCCTCCAGCGTCGGGACGGCGACGATATCGGCGCGCTGGCCCGGCGCGATCAGCCCGCGATCTTTCAGCCCGAACGCCTCGGCCGCCGACAGGCTGGCCGCGCGATAGGCCGCCAGCACCGGCGTGCCCAGAGCGATCAGCGTGCGGATCATGTAATCCAGATGTCCATGCTCGGCGATGTCCAGCGGATTGCGGTCATCCGTGCAAAGCGCGATATAGGGCGCGGTCCGTTCGGTCAGGATCGGTTGCAGCGCGTGCATGTCCTTGCTGACCGAGCCCTCGCGGATCAGGATCCGCATCCCCTTGCGCAGCTTCTCCAGCGCCTCTTCGGCGGTGGTCGCCTCATGCTCGGTGCGGATGCCGGCGGCGATATAGGCGTTCAGGTCGCGCCCCGTCAGCATCGGCGCATGCCCGTCGATATGCTGGCCCCGGAAGGCGTCGAGCTTGGCCATCGCCTGCGGGTCGCGGTTGATCACGCCGGGATAGTTCATGAATTCCGCCAGCCCGATACCCGAGGGATGGCCCCGCAGCGGCAACAGGTCCCCGGCGTCGATCCGCGCACCGGCGGTTTCCATGTCGGTGGAGGGCACGCAGGAGGAGAGTTGCACCTTGATGTCCATGACGGTGCGGGTGGCGGCCTGCTGGAAATACTCGATGCCCGCCACCCCGATCACGTTTGCGATCTCGTGCGGGTCGCAGATCGCGGTGGTTACCCCGCGCGGTGTCACGCAACGGTCGAACTCGAACGGGGTGACAAGCGAGCTTTCGATGTGAAGATGCGTGTCGATGAAGCCGGGCACCAGTGTCAGGCCGGAAACGTCGATCACCTGGCGTCCCTCATAGGCCTCGCCGACGCCGACGATCGTATCGCCGCAGATCGCCACGTCGCCGGCGATCATGCTGCCGGTCATCAGGTCGAACACCTGTCCACCGCGCAGCACCAGATCGGCCGGCGCGGCCCCCCGGCCCTGGTCGACGAGATCGGCAAGCTGGGGTCGGTTCATTTCAAACTCCTGTCACAGACTGGCGCCAAGGTCGCCGCGACACGCCCCGGGACGCAACCCGAAAATTGCCCGCCCCCCCGATCAGAGGGGCGCGGGGCGGAAACGCATCGCCCCGGCGTCCGGGAAAAGCGGCAAGAGGCGCTTTTCACCGCCCGGTGCCTCGCGTATAAGCCTCGGAACGATACGCAAAGACCCGCCGACGTGCGGGCGCCCGAGGAGCATCATCGAGGACCGTATGACAAAACACTCCCATGACGCGGACGTGGCCTTCATCCAGGCCCTGGCAGAACTGTTGCGCGAAAACGACCTGACCGAGCTTCAGGTGAAACGCGAATATGGCGAGGATGACAGCCTGGACGTTCGGGTTTCGCGCGCAACCCCCGCGATGCCCCCGATACCGGCCACGGCACCCGCCGCGGCAGCGCCCGCGCCGGCCCCCGCGACCGCACCGGCGCCAGCGCCGATGACCGAGGATCCCGCGCAACTGCCCGGCGCCGTCACCTCGCCCATGGTCGGCACCGCCTATCTGCAACCGGAACCGGGCAGCCGGCCATTCGTTTCGATCGGCGATACCGTGGCCGAGGGTGACACGCTGTTGATCATCGAGGCGATGAAGACGATGAACCAGATCCCCGCGCCGCATGCCGGCACGATCAAGCGGATCGTGGTCGAGGATGGCGCCCCGGTCGAGTTCGGCGCACCCCTGATGATCATCGAATAAGGCCCGGCCAATGTTCGAGAAAATCCTGATCGCCAATCGCGGAGAGATCGCCCTGCGCGTGATCCGGGCCTGCCGCGAGATGGGCATCAAGTCGGTCGCGGTGCATTCCACCGCGGATTCGGACGCGATGCATGTGCGCATGGCCGACGAGGCCGTGTGCATCGGCCCGCCGCCCAGCGGCCAGAGCTATCTGTCGATCCCGGCCATCGTCTCGGCCTGCGAGATCACCGGCGCCGACGCGATCCATCCCGGCTATGGGTTCCTGTCGGAAAACGCCAATTTCGTGCAGATCGTCGAAGACCATGACATCGCCTTCATCGGCCCCACGGCCGAGCATATCCGGATCATGGGCGACAAGATCACCGCCAAGGAAACCATGAAAGCCCTGGGCGTGCCCTGCGTTCCCGGCTCCGAGGGCGGGGTTGCCGACCTCGAGACGGCCCGCAGAGTCGCCGCCGAGATCGGCTTTCCCGTCATCGTCAAGGCCACCGCCGGCGGAGGCGGGCGCGGCATGAAGCTGGCAAGGACCGCGCGCGAGCTGGATCACGCCTTCCAGACCGCCCGGTCCGAAGCCAAGGGCGCCTTCGGCAATGACGAGGTCTATATCGAGAAATACCTCGGCGCGCCGCGCCATATCGAGATCCAGGTGTTCGGCGACGGCAAGGGCAATGCGGTGCATCTGGGCGAACGTGACTGCTCGCTCCAGCGGCGTCACCAGAAAGTCCTCGAAGAGGCCCCCGGCCCCACCATCGACGCCGACACCCGCGCGCGCATCGGCAAGGTCTGCGCCGAGGCCGTGGCCAAGATCAACTATGTCGGCGCCGGCACGATCGAGTTCCTTTACGAGAACGGCGAGTTCTTCTTCATCGAGATGAACACCCGCCTTCAGGTCGAACACCCGGTGACCGAGGCGATCTTCGGCGTCGATCTGGTGCGCGAGCAGATCCGCGTGGCCGAGGGCTATCCGCTGTCTTTCACCCAGGACGAGCTGGCGATCAACGGCCACGCCATCGAGGTGCGTATCAACGCCGAGAAACTGCCGACATTTTCGCCCTGCCCCGGGCGGATCACGGCCTTCCACGCGCCCGGCGGGCTGGGGGTGCGCATGGATTCCGCGCTCTATGACGGCTACAAGATCCCGCCCTTCTATGACAGCCTGATCGGCAAGCTGATCGTGCATGGCCGCGACCGGGCCGAGGCGCTGGCGCGCCTGGACCGCGCGTTGGGCGAATTGATCGTCGATGGGGTGGACACCACGGTTCCGCTGTTCCATGCGCTTCTGGCCGAGCCCGAGATCCAGACAGGCGCATACAATATCCACTGGCTGGAGCATTGGCTGGAAAAGTGGCTCGACCGTGGACAGGGGGCCTGAGCCGGGGGCGCGCTGCGCATGGAGGCTGAGCCGGAACTGACCCCGGGGTTGCTGTTACGGGCCTATGCCGCCGGCATTTTCCCGATGTCGGAATCGCGCGACGACCCGGATGTGTTCTGGGTCGATCCGCAGTTGCGCGGCGTGATGCCGCTGGATCGCTTCCATATCTCGCGCTCGCTGGCGCGGCGGTTGCGCCGGGGCGGGTTCGAGGTGACGATCGACCGCGATTTCGAGGGCGTGGTCACGGCCTGCGCCGACCGGCCGGACACCTGGATCAACGCCACCATCTTCCGGCTCTACCGTCAGCTTCACGCGATGGGATTCGCCCATTCGCTGGAGGTCCGGATGGACGGCGCGCTGGCCGGCGGTGTTTATGGCGTGACCCTGGGTGGCGCCTTTTTCGGGGAAAGCATGTTCTCGCGCCGCACCGATGCCTCGAAGATCGCGCTTGCCTTCCTGATCGACCGGCTGCGCAAAGGCAATTTCACCCTGTTCGACACGCAATTCCTGACCGATCACCTGGAAAGCCTGGGCGGCGAAGAGATCAGCCGCGCCGCCTATCACGCGCGCCTGAAAGAGGCGCTGGCGCGTCAGGGCGACTTCGGGGCCCCCGAAACGCCCGCCCCGGCGGTGTTGGCACAGCGCAGAACCCAGACATCGTAACGTATGTGATCGAGCGCGTTGAGCGCAGGCGACGAGGCGATCATCCAGCCTGCGAAAACCGGCGGGCCGGCGGCATCGCGTTGGCGGATCGTCAGATAGGCATAAGCGTCGCTGGAGGGATCCGCGGTTGGATAGCGGCACTCGGCCAGGGTCACGTCAAGCGGGCCGACCGCCACGCTATCGCCGTTTTTCAATTCCACATCGCGCACTTCGCCCGATACCCGGTCCAGCACCCGCAGAACGGCGCCCGAGCCCGTGGTCACCTCGGGGCCTTGGGGTTCGACCGGCTGCATTTCGGGCATCGGGTCGAGCGGCACGATCTCGATCGCCTGCGCCGCCGCCAGCGCCGGAAAGGCGCATGTGACCAGCACCAGCAGCCGTCTCATTGAACCGGCTCGGCGGCATCCCCGCTGCCGCTGGAGGCAGAAACGAATTTCATGAGCAACTGAACCAGACTGACCGAGCCCTGGGTGAACTCGATCTCGTCGCCCGGCTCCAGGTTCGTGGGCGAGCCGCCCGGCGAAATCTCGACGTAATTGCCGCCCAGCAAACCTTCGGAAGAGATCAGGATCGCGCTGTCATCGGGCAGCAGCATGTCGTCGCTGACGGTGAAGCGGGCGTCGGCGCGGAAGGTCCGGGGGTTCAGTTCCAGGTCCGTGATCGTGCCCACCTTGACGCCGGCGACCTTTACCTCGGTTCCGACATCGATCCCCTGCACCGACCGGAAAGAGGCCGTCAGTTCGTAACTGCCATCGGTGCTGCGCGCACCGGTGGCGTTCGTGACATAGAACACGAAGGCCGCGGCCAGGGCCAGAACGGCAGTGCCCATGATGACTTCGGTGCTGCTCTCGGACATGCTCCCGCCTATTCGGGTTGCCATGCTTCGTAATCGGCGCGCGCGGCCGGTTCGGGACGCCGGATCGAGCCCGGCGGCGCATAGGCCATCGGCGTTCCGGTCAGGTTTTCCTGATGCGGCTTTTCCCACGCCTTGTGCTTCATCGGCGACTTCGACGGCGGCGTGTCGAAGGTGTGATGCAGCCAGCCATGCCAGTCGGGGCTGATCCGGCTGGCCTCGACCTCGCCGTTATAGATCACCCAGCGGCGCTTGGCGTCACGGGTTTCGTAAAACCGGTTGCCCTGCGCGTCCTCGCCGACACTGACGCCCTTGCGGGCGGTGTAGATCTGGGTTCCCAGGGTCTGGCCGTTCCACCAGGTCACCAGACGCAGAAAGCCATTGATGATGCCCATGAATCCCTCCGGCAAATGCTGATCCCCATATGAACCATGCGGGGCCGAAGGTCTAGGGGCAACCGCATGGCGCGGCGGGGGGCGTTTCCCCGACGTGGCAAGCAAACGGCCGCACCGGCGGATTTCCGGCCCGATGAACTGGGTGCGGCGCGGCAGCGCCCCGTCATCTCGCCGCTGCTTGCCCGCGCAGCCTAGAACAGGCCTTCGATCTGACCGAGGTCGTTCAGGCCGATCGCCTCGGCCGACGGGATGCGTGGCAGGCCGGGCATGGTCATGATCTCGCCGCAGATCACCACGACGAAGCCGGCACCGGCCGAAAGCCGCACTTCACGAACCGGCACGCTGTGCCCCGAGGGCGCGCCACGCCGGTTGGGGTCGGTGGTAAAGCTGTATTGCGTCTTGGCCATGCAGACCGGCAGGTTTCCATATCCCGCTGCTTCCCATTCCTTCAGCTGATTGCGGATCTTCTGATCGGCCAGAACCTCGTCGGCGCGGTAGATACGCTTGGCGATGGTTTCGATCTTGGCGAACAGGCCCATGTCATCGGGATAGAGTGGCGCGAAGTTGGCCATGTCGGCATCGGCGATCTCGGCCACGCGGGTTGCAAGCTCTTCGATCCCTTCCGAGCCCATGGCCCAGTGCCGACAGAGGAACGCCTCGGAGCCCAGGCCGGCGACGTAGTCCTTGACGGCCCGGACCTCGGCATCGGTGTCGGTGACGAAGTGGTTGATCGCCACGACGACCGGCACGCCGAAGCTTTTCAGGTTCTCGATGTGGCGGCCCAGGTTGGCGCAGCCGGCCTCGACCGCCGCGACATTCTCGGCCCCAAGGTCGGCCTTGGCGACGCCGCCATTCATCTTCATCGCGCGGACCGTGGCCACGACCACCACCGCCGACGGGGCCAACCCGGCCTTGCGGCACTTGATGTTCATGAACTTCTCGGCGCCAAGATCGGCGCCGAAGCCGGCCTCGGTCACGACGTAGTCGGCCAGTTTCAGTGCCGTGGTCGTCGCCGCGACCGAGTTGCAGCCATGCGCGATATTGGCGAAAGGGCCACCATGCACGAAGGCAGGGTTGTTTTCCAGCGTCTGCACCAGGTTGGGCTGCATCGCGTCCTTCAGCAGCACCGTCATGGCGCCGTCGGCCTTGAGGTCGCGGCAATAGATCGGCTGCCGATCGCGGGTATAGGCCACGATGATCGCGCCAAGCCGGTTCTGGAGATCTTCCAGATCCCGCGCCAGGCACAGGATGGCCATCACTTCCGAGGCCACGGTGATGTCAAAGCCGGTCTGGCGCGGAAACCCGTTGGCCACCCCACCGAGGGAGGTGACGATGTCGCGCAACGCGCGGTCGTTCATGTCCATCACCCGGCGCCACATCACGCGGCGCTCGTCGATGCCAAGCTCGTTGCCCCAGTAGATGTGGTTGTCGATCATCGCGCTGAGCAGGTTGTGCGCGCTGGTGATGGCGTGGAAATCGCCGGTGAAGTGCAGGTTCATGTCCTCCATCGGCACGACCTGCGCATGGCCGCCGCCGGCCGCACCGCCCTTCATCCCGAAACACGGGCCGAGGCTGGCTTCGCGGATGCAGATCGCGGCCTTCCTGCCGATCCGGTTCAGCCCGTCGCCCAGGCCCACCGTGGTGGTCGTCTTGCCTTCGCCCGCGGGGGTGGGGTTGATCGCCGTGACCAGGATCAGCTTGCCGTCGGGCCGGTCCTGCACCGAACGGATGAAATCGGCGCTGACCTTGGCCTTGTCATGGCCATAGGGCAAGAGATGGTCGGACGGGATGCCCAGTCTTTCGCCTACCTTCTGGATCGGCTGCTTGTCGGCCGCGCGCGCGATTTCGATATCCGTTTTCTGTGCCATGGAACCTCCCTTGCGCCGGCACCTGCTGCCGGGCTGTCTGTCGGTTCCGGCTATACCGGCTGACGGGCGGGAATACAGGGGCAATTCCGACATTTCCGGCCCTGGAACCGTCCTGCCGGTTCGGATCGGGAGAGCCGGCCGCGCTGCGCCGGATTACTCCGTCATGCCGGCGACGGGACCGCGGCCGCCAAAGGATCGCGCGGCGATGTGCATGATGTTGCGCGCGGCACATGACGGATGCGGGCGCCGATCATGCGAAGGCCCCGGACCCGACCGGACCCGGGGCCTCTTGCAACAGACCGGCGCCGTTCGCGTCAGGTGGACGGTTCCGGTTCCGGCAGGCCGCCTTCGGGCGGGGATTTCGGCTTGCTGGTCTTGGGAATCGCGGTGACCGAGGGCGCGTTGCCACTGTCGGGGGGCGTATCCTCGTCATCGCCGCGGTGCAGGGCCTCGCCCGCGATGACCTTGCGAATCTCGTCGCCGGTCAATGTCTCGTATTCCAGCAGACCCTGGGCCATGCGTTCCCATTCCTCGCGCTTTTCGGTGAGGATCCGCCTAGCGGTTTCATACCCCTCGTCGACGATCTTGCGCACCTCGGCGTCGATCAGCTCCTGCGTCTCGGGCGAGATCTGGTTCTGCCCCTGATAGGCCCCGAGGAAGGATTGCTGCTCATTGGCGTAATCCACGTTGCCCAGAGCTTCGGAAAAGCCGAATTGCGTCACCATGGCGCGGGCGATCCGCGTCACCTGCTGGATGTCCGAGGCCGCGCCCGAGGTGATGTTCTCCTTCCCGAACTTGAGCTCTTCGGCCACCTTGCCGCCCATCGCCATGGCGATCTTGGACTTGTACTTGGTGTAGGTCACGCTCAGCTGATCGCGCTCGGGCAGGGACAGCACCAGGCCAAGCGCGCGGCCGCGCGGGATGATCGTCGCCTTGTGCACCGGGTCGTGCTGCGGCACGTTCAGCCCGACGATGGCATGGCCCGCCTCGTGATAGGCGGTCAGCTTCTTCTCGTCCTCGGTCATGACCATGCTCCGCCGCTCGGCGCCCATCATGACCTTGTCCTTGGCGTTCTCGAAATCCTCCATCGTGACGAAACGCCGCCCCACCCGGGCGGCCATCAGCGCCGCCTCGTTCACCAGGTTGGCCAGGTCGGCGCCAGAGAACCCGGGCGTGCCGCGGGCGATGATGCGCAGATCCACGTTCGGGCCCAGCGGCACCTTGCGGGCATGCACGCCGAGGATCTTTTCGCGGCCCTTGATGTCGGGGTTGGGCACCTGCACCTGGCGGTCGAACCGGCCCGGGCGCAGAAGCGCGGGGTCAAGAACGTCGGGGCGGTTGGTGGCGGCCACGATGATCACGCCCTCATTGGCCTCGAACCCGTCCATCTCGACCAGAAGCTGGTTCAGCGTCTGTTCACGTTCGTCGTTGCCGCCGCCATAGCCGGCCCCGCGCGAGCGTCCCACCGCGTCGATCTCGTCGATGAAGACGATACAGGGCGCGTTCTTCTTGGCCTGCTCGAACATGTCGCGCACGCGCGACGCGCCGACGCCGACGAACATCTCGACGAAATCGGACCCCGAGATCGTAAAGAAGGGCACGCCGGCCTCACCCGCGATGGCGCGGGCCAGCAGCGTCTTGCCGGTGCCCGGGGGGCCCACCAGCAGCGCGCCCTTGGGGATCTTGCCGCCCAGGCGGCTGAATTTCTGCGGGTTGCGCAGGAATTCGACGATTTCTTCCAGCTCTTCCTTGGCCTCGTCGATGCCGGCCACCTCGTCAAAGGTCACCCGGCCATGTTTCTCGGTCAGCAGCTTGGCCTTCGACTTGCCAAAGCCCATCGCGCCGCCGCGGCCGCCGCCCTGCATCCGGTTCATCAGGAAGATCCATATGCCGATCAGGATCAGGAAAGGCAGCAGCGTGCCGACATAGGTCAGGATGCCGCTTTGCTCCTGCGGTTCGGCGGTCACCTGGACATCGTTGGATACCAGCCGCTCGGCAACATTCACGTCCTTGGGGATGATCGTGCTGTAGGTCGATCCGTCCTGGCCGTGGATCACCGCCTTTTCGCCGTCCAGCTTGACCGAGGCCACCTCGCCCGATTCGACGCGGTTGATGAATTCCGAATAGCTGATGGATTGCGACGACATCGTCGTCTGGCCACCGCTGAAGAGATTGAACAACGCCAGTATGAGCAGGAAAAGAACAACCCAAAAGGCGATGTTGCGTGCGTTACCCACGGTGCACTCCTTGAAATCTGGGGCCGGGCGGCCCGCCTGTTCCTACTAAAATAGAGATAAGCGTCACAGGTTCAATGCGATATGATCGCTTGTAGCACAGCTTCCGCGGGCGGCGTCAATTCCGCGCGCCAGCCATTGCAATGGCCGGCCAGCGGCGCGGCGATCAGTTCGTCGCCGCGCCACACCGCGGGCGAGGCCAGAAGTGAGGCCCGTGGCAGGCCGGTTTCGCGCCAGCCCTTGCAGCACGCAAGACCCGTTTCGCCAAGCGCGCGCAGCTGCACGCCGTTGATCTTCGGCCCGAAAAACCGCCAGCGCGTGTCCCAGGGCCGGTCCGGCGCGGCGCGCGTGTCACGCACCGCGGCCGGCTCGCGGCTGATCCGCAAGCGCGGGCCATCGGGGGTCAGAAGGCAGCCGTGCAGGCTTCGCCGCCGTCCCGACAACGCCGCGTCGAGCGCCGTTTCGAGCGCCGCCAGTCTTGGGCGATACTCTGCCGAAGCGACCCAGCACAGCGCCGCGGCGAGAAGCCGCAGCCGCGTCTCGCGCGGGGACGCGTCCAGCCCGGCGCTGTCGAACAGCAGATCGCCACGGTCGATAACGCCGGTGGATCGGGCCGTTTCGCACGCCAGATGGTCCAGGGCCGCGCGCGTCATCGCCATGCGGGTGCAGGTTTCGGCCAACCCTTCGACCGTCAGCCCGATATCGCGCATCCCGTCCAGCGCCTGCCGCACCCGCACCCGGTCGAACCGCCTGTCCCGGTTCGACGGATCGTCGATCCAGCCCTGCCCGTGCTGCCCGAGCCAGGCGCGCAGGGCGTCGCGCCGCAGGTCCAGCAGCGGCCGCAGCCAGATCATCGCATCGCGCCTGTGCGATGCCGCCATCCCCGACAGCCCGTCGGGGCCAGAGCCCCGCGCCAGCCGCATCAGGAAGGTCTCGGCCTGATCGTCCATCGTGTGGCCCAGGGCAATCGCGCCGATGCCGCGTTCATGCGCCCAGCCCGCCATAAGACGATAGCGCGCGGCGCGCGCCGCCGCCTGCAGATTGCCCCGCCCGTCCCAGCCGGTCCAGCGCAGCGTGTCATGCGCCACCCCCAGCCGGGCGCAGATTTCGGCCACGAAACGGGCCTCGGTCGCGGCCTCGGGCCGCAGGCCGTGATCGACCGTCACCGCCGAGAGCCCGACGCCGGCCGCCCGGCCCCAGGCATGGGCAAGATGCAGCAGGGCGATGGAATCGCCGCCGCCCGAGACGGCCAGACCAAGCCGCGCCGGCGCCCGCCCGGTCATTGCGGCGGCGAAGATGTCTTCGGGCGTCGCGCTGGCGGTCAATTGCAGACGAGGTCGTCCCGCGCCGCGGCGGCACGGGGCGCGACGGCGGAATCGGGAAAACGGGCCGAAACCTCGCCCAGCGTGACACAGGCCTCGCGGGTCTGCCCCAGCTCGGCCAGCGCCAGCCCCAGCTCGTGCAGCGCCTCGGGGGCGAACCGGCCTTCCGGCGCGCCCGAGAAACTGTCGAGAAAGGCCCGCGCCGCTTCGGCGGTCATTCCCTGCCGTTTCAGGGCGATGCCGCGGTGGAAATGCGCCTCGCTGGTCAGCGGACCGCCCGGGTAATCGCGCAGGAAGGCGGCAAAGCCGTCCGCGGCCTGCGCGACCCGGCCGGCCTCCAGATCCGCCTTGGCCCGGTCAAAGGCCGCCTTTTCGCGCACCGCCATGAGCACCGGCGCCTCACCGTCCTGCGGCGGCGCTCCGGTCGTGTCGGCCGGGTCGGGCGGCGCGGCGGCGATGCGCGGGGGGATGCCCCCCAGCGGCGCCGCCTTGTCCAGCTCGGAAATGTCGCAATCGGTTTCCAGTTCGCACAGGCGGAAGGCCAGATCGCCGATCCGGTTGGAGCCGTCCTCCACGATCTTGTCGATCCGGAACTGCAACTCCTCGGTCTTTTCGGTCAGGCTCTGAAGCGCCTGCTCGATCGCATCCACGCGCTGGATCAGGCTGTCGCCCCCGGTCGGAACCGCCACCCCGCCGGTGGTCGAAAGCTCGCGCTTGAGCTTCTGGATCTCGACATTGAGAACCGTCAGCTGCTGGCGAATGTCGGCCAGGGTCCGATCGCGCGACTGCGCCACCGCCGGCCCGGCCGCGGCGATTGCAAGACAGATCGCCAGCCCAAGCCACCGCACCATCGTCATGCCTGCCCTCCTTGCGTCACTCGGCGCGCTCAGCTGCTCGCACCTGCGGTCACGACCGTCACCGCGCGGCGGTTCTGCGCATAGCACGCCTCGTCCGAACACAGCGCGATCGGGCGTTCCTTGCCGTAGCTCACGGTGCGGATCCGCGCCGGCGAAACCCCGCGCGATACCAGGTATTCACTGACCGAATTGGCCCGCCTTGCACCCAGGGCAAGGTTGTATTCGCGCGTGCCCTGCTCATCGGCATGGCCCTCGATCAGCACCGCGTAATCGGGGTTGGTCAGCAGCCACTCTGCCTGCGCATCCAGCGTCGCGGTCGCGGAATCGGAAAGCGAGCTCTGATCGACTGCGAAAAGGACGCGGTCCCCGACCGTCTGCTGGAAATAGGCCGGCGAGGTCGGGTCCGAGGGACTGCCGGCCACGATGCCGCCGGACGCACCCGCATCCGCGCCGGCGCCGGCGCCGAAACGGCCCGGATCGGAACAGGCGGCCAGGCCCAATACCGCCAGCGCCAGCATCGTCTTGGTAAGAAATTTCATCACACTGTCCTTCTTGGGTTTCTTGGCTCGATGCGCGCCATCATATCAGCCGCGCGCGGATTTGTTAACGTGCCGCATCAGGGCAGCAGCGGCGACCATGACGGGTCGGAACCGCCCGCCGGCGTCGGCACCGGCTTGAGGTTGCGCCCCGATACGTCCACCGAGTAGAGCGAGGATGTCCCGCCCGCCCCGGCGGTTTCGCGCGCGAACATGATGACGCGCCCATTGGGCGACCATGTCGGCCCCTCGTCAAGGAACGAGGATGTGAGCAGCCGTTCCTCCGAACCGTCGCTGCGCATCACCCCGATATGGAACCGGCCGTTATACTGCTTGGTGAACGCGATCATGTCCCCGCGCGGCGACCATACCGGCGTGGAATACCGCCCCGGACCAAAGCTGATCCGCCGCGGCTCTCCGCCGGTCGCGGGCATGACGTAAAGCTGCTGGCTGCCCGAGCGGTCGCTTTCGAACACGATCATCCGGCCGTCGGGCGAATAGCTGGGCGCTGTCTCGATCGACGGGGCCGAAGTCAGGCGGATGCGCGCCCCGCCCGCCAGCGGCATCGCATAGAGATCGGTATTGCCCCCCTGCGATTGCGAGAACAGCACGGTGTTTCCATCCGGTCCGAACCGGGGCGAGAAGGTCATGCTTTGCGGCTGATTGTCCAGCGCGCGGCGGTTGCCGCTGCTCAGATCCATCAGATAGATCTGCGGAAAGCCCGAATCGTAGCTGGTATAGAGGATCCGCTCGCCCCCCGGCGAAAACCGCGGCGCCAGGACCAGGGCTTCGCCGCCGGTCAGGTATTGCAGGTTCGCACCGTCGTAATCCATGATCGCCAGCCGCTTGCGACGCTCGCCCTTGGGCCCGCTTTCCGAGACGAACACGACGCGGCTGTCGAAATAGCCGTCCTCGCCGGTGATCCGCGAATAGACCTGATCGGCCACCTTGTGCGCGACCCGCCGCCAGGCCGTCGTGGTGCCAGTGAATTGCAGCCCCTCGCCCAGCGCGGTCTCGGCGAACACGTCGAGCAGCCGGAACTTGACCGTCAACTGGTCGTCCGGGCCGACATCCACCGCCCCCGTGATCAGGGCCTGGGCGTTGATCGCCTTCCAGTCGGCGAACTGGACCGGGCTTTGAAAGCTGCTGACGCGGGCAATGAACGCATCGGCGGGGATTTCGCGGAACAGGCCGGTTCCGGTCAGGTCGGCGGCGATCACCCGGGTGATGTCGCGCGCATATTGCGCGGCCTCGGCATTGCCGGCGATGAATTCGGGCACCGCGAAGGGCACCGGTTCGATCACGCCCTCGTCGATCACGATGCGCAAGGGTCCGCCCTGCGCGCGTGCCGCAAGCGGCGCGATGGTCAGCCCGGCCAGGGCAACGAGAAGGGTCAGAATCCGAACCATGGTCAATTCCTGTATTTCGAGGGGTCGAAGGTAATCTCGACATTGCGCCATTGAGCATATTTTTCGCGTGGCAGGTCAAACCCCGATTGCCCGCAACGCAGGATCGCACGGCGCGCCGAGTCGAAAGCGGTGCGCACCGCGACCGGATCGCCGTCGGAGCTTGAGATCAGCTCGATCGAATCCTCCTGCACGCGGCCCTCCTCGGTCAAGGCCATGCCGACGGTCACCACGACCCGCGCGGCGGGCGAGCCCGGGTCGATCACCCAGCAATTCTGCACCGCAAGGCGCAGCGCATCCTTTTCGCCACGGGTCAGCGGCGGCCCGGTGGGGGCCTGCCCGGCGCCGCCGCTGCCCGCCGCGTTGCTGACCGCTTGCGCGACGGCGCTGGCGACCGCCTCGGCCATCGGATCGTTGGCCGGGGGCTCGGAATCGGGCGGCTCGGACGATGCGGCCGGGGCGGCGGCGTCGGCCGGCGGTGGCGCCGCCGGCGGTTCGGGCCGGGGGCGCGGACGCACCGAGGCTGTCATCACCGTGTCGCGCTGCTGCGGCCGGTCGGCCTCGGTCACGATCTCGGTCGTCGCCTCTTCGGGCGCCTGGCTGCGCTCTTGCGGCCGCGCCTGCGCCTCGGCCTCGGTGGCGGGCCGGGTGGCCTGCGTCACCACGTCGGACACCGCCGCATCGGGCGGTGGCGGCGGCGCCGCCTGGGGTGCGACACGCGGCACCTGGCGCGGCGGCGCGGTTTCACCGATGGCCGTCGCGTCGGTTTCGGCCTCGGGCGGTGCGGGCGGAACCGGGGCTTTCTGGTCCGGCGCGGCCCTGGGCGGCACGGTCAGCTCGCTGACATCGGGGGCCCGGTCGGCGGATGTCGGCGGCACCGGCGCCGGCGCGGCAGGCGTTTGCGGCGCGCTCTCGGGCGCCGGGGCCTCGGCCGGGGGGGCGATCGGGCGCGGGGGGGGCGGCTTCGGCATCGTCACCTCGGCCGAAGGCGCGGCGGCAGGAGCACTCAGGGCGGCATATTCCTCGCCGCTGACGATGGAAACCTGCGTCACCTCCAGCGGCGCCGGTGTCCGGGCCGAAAACAGCCCGCCCAGCAACAACCAGAGGATCAGGCCGGCATGCCCGAGTCCCGAAATGTAGAAACCCGTTTTCATGGCACCCGGCCTTACCCGTCCTGCCCGTCATCCAGCGTCGGTCCGCCACTGTCGGTGACCAGCGCGATATTGCGGAACCCTCCGGCATTGAGCGCGCCCATGACCCGTGCAACCTGCCCATAGGGCACATCGGCATCGGCCCGCAGGAAGATCTTGTCGCTGTCGCGTTCGGCCGCGATGGCGCGCAGCTTGCCCATCAACGCGCCGGGCGCGGTTTCGGTCGATTGCAGCACGATCCGCCCGTCTGCGGTCAGGGTGATGGTAAGCGGCTCTTCCTGCTCGGACGGCAGGGCCGCGGCCGCCGTTTCGGGCAGCTTCACCGGCACCCCGACGGTCAGCAGCGGCGCCGCCACCATGAAGATGATCAGCAGCACCAGCATCACGTCCACGAAGGGCGTGACGTTGATCTCGGACATTGCCGCCGAGCGCGCCCGGCTGCGCCGCCGCCGGTTGCCCCCGTTGCGTTGAACGACCCCGGCCCCCATCGCTCAGCTGTCCAGCTGACGTGAAAGGATGGTCGAGAATTCGTCGGCAAAGGCTTCGTAACCGCCGACGATCCGGTCACTGTCGGCCGAAAGCTTGTTATAGAAGATCACCGCGGGGATCGCCGCCAGAAGCCCCAGCGCGGTGGCCAGCAGCGCCTCGGAAATGCCCGGTGCGACAACCGCGAGGTTGGTGTTCTGCTGCATGGCGATCTGCTCGAACGCGTTCATGATGCCCCAGACCGTGCCGAAAAGCCCGATGAAGGGCGCCGTCGATCCCACCGTGGCCAGGAATGAAAGCCCGCCGTTCAATTGCTCGGCCTCCTTGGCGATGGCCACGTCCATCGAGCGATCGATGCGCGGGGAGGCCCCGGGGATCAGCGCACCGTCCTGCCGGTGCGAGCGGCGCCATTCCATCATGCCCGAGACGAAGATCCGCTCCGACGCGCCCGACGGCTGGTCGCCGATCTTCTCGAACAGCTCGTCCAGCGGCTCCCCCGACCAGAAGGCCGCGTCGAAAGTCTCGGCCTCGGCGCGGGCGGCGCGGAAGGCGATCAGTTTCTGGATGATGATGCCCCAGCTCCAGAAGGAGGCCCCGATCAGGAGAATCATGACGATCTTCACCGCGATCGTCGCACGCGCGAAAAGCGCCAGCATGGAGAAATCCATCTCCTGCGCCAGCGCAAGGGTTTGAGTGTCCATATGCCTGCTCGTGTTTTGGGCCGTGTTCGTCCGGCTTCGATTAACGCGGACACTACAGTCTTTTAAGGCCGAATGCCAACACAACCGCGTCAGGGCCGATTTTCGCCCGCTTCCCCGGCAAGCAATCGGCGAATATCTGCCGGCAGCCGCACCGGCCCCCCGCCCGCGCCGAGCGCGACCACCGTTACGCCGGCGGCAAAAATCATCGCGCCGTCGCGCATCACCCGCTGGCGCAGCACGACCCGCGCGCCGGAAACGGCCTCTGGGGCGGTCTCGACCACCAGCAAATCGTCGAAATGCGCCGGCCGCAGGTAATCGGCCTCGACCCGCCGCACCGCAAAGACGATGCCCCGGTCCGCCTTGAGGCGTGCCTGGTCGATACCCAGCTCGCGCAGCCATTCGCTGCGCCCGCGTTCGATGAATTTCAGGTAATTCGCGTAATAGACGATCCCCGCCAGGTCGGTATCCTCGTAATAGACCCGCACGGCAAAGCGATGCACGCTCATGCCTGCGGATCCGTGCCCGGCCCGATCCGCGCGGCCAGGCGCAGCGCATGGGATGGATCATCCGCGCAGGCGGGCAGCACCGGGTCGTATCCGGCGCGGATCACCCGGGCGATCTCGGGGCGCAGAACCATGTTCCCGTCGCCGGTGCGGCCCAGCGGGCTGCGCCGGGTAAACGCGACATCCGACCACAGCAGGATGATCTGAACCATCTGCGACAGCGCGATTTCCTCGGCGGGCAGATCCGCCAGCGCATCGTCGACCTGCACGAAGACGAAGGCCGCCTGGATCGCGCCGGCCGCGTCAAAGCGGAAAAACCGGTACTGGTTCGCCCCGGCCGCACGCAGCCGGCCCACCAGCCCCGGAAGATCGGGCACCAGCCGGTCGAGATCGGCGGTTTCAAGCAGCTCCTGCCAGTCGCGGAAGAAGAACACCATCAGGTTGACGCCAAGCTCCGGGTCGGTCTCGGCCATACGGTGGCCGGCCAGTGTCACCACCGCCTCGCAGGCGCCCTTGACCGTCTGAAGCGTCTGCTCGGTGACGCCGAACACGACAGGCGCGATCGGTCGGCCCCAGCGGGCGAACAGATAACGACCGTCGGCCCGGGTGAACAGCGCCTCTATCTCGCCGGATTGCAAGTGACCCCCTTCATCCTTCCGAGGATTGCCGGAAAGAGGCATAGGGCCTTCATATGCCGATGTCCACCGGGGCGCCGCCGCCATCGGGCGCGGCGCCGGGCCACCGGCCGACCCTTCGGCGGACCGACCGGCGTTATCAAGGCAGAACCCGGGCGCTTATTCGAAGGCGCAACCTTGTTTCACGCCCAGCTTGCGGAAGATCGACGCCGCCGGGCAGAAGCCGGTAAAGGCCGACTGGATCAGGTTCAGACCGATGAACACGGTGAACCACATCCAAAGGGGCGAAAGGAAATAGGTCAGGGCCACGCTCAGCAATATCATCACGCCGGCAAAGGCCATCACGCTGCGGTCGAGGGTCATTCTTGCTCTCCTGTCACATGGGGGCATGTGGGGGCATGCGCCCCCGCCAAACCGTATATGGTATCGCGCCAAAAACATTCAAGTTAAGGAATGTGAATTGCCCGCCCCAGTGCACCGCAATGCTGCGGCACAATCGCACAGCCGCCTGCGCTTGTCATCGACCGGCCGGGCCTGTTACCCGCAGGTCATGAAAAGCCCCAAGGTGCAGAGCGCCCCCACCGATGCGCCGACCACGGCCCGGCAGTTGCGCGCGGACAGCCGGGGCAAGAACCGTCTTCTGGCACTGCTTCTGATCGGCGCGGCCCTGATCTTCCTCGGGGGGGCGGTTGGCGTGGTGTTCCTGGCCAGATATGGCGGTTACTGATCCTCGCTTCATGCGCCGCGACGCGCTGCGGCTCGGGTTCGGCGGGCTGCTGGGCCTCGGGCTCGGCGGGTGCCGCCAGAACGATGCGTGGTATGGGGTCGACGTGTCGGGCACGCTGCCCGAGCTTCGATTCACGATGACACGGGCCGGGGATGCGGCGACGGTCGACGCCGGCACATATCGCGGGCAGATCGTGGCGCTGTTCTTCGGTTACACGAATTGTCCGGGAATCTGCCCGATGACCCTGGCCAACCTCTCGGCGGTCGCCGATGCGCTGGGCACCGATGCGGCCGGGTTCTCGATCCTTTTCGTCACCGTCGACCCCGGGCGCGACTCGCTCGCGGCCATGGAAGCCTATGCGAATGCGTTTTCACCGCGCACCGATGCGTTGCGCGGCAGCGACAACCAGCTTGCGGCGCTGGCCCGTCGCTATCGTGTCACCTACAAGCTGGGCGCGCATCGTCCGGGCGACACCGACTACAAGGTATCGCATGGCAAGACGGTCTATCTGTTCGATGCCCGGGGCGCGGCGCGGCTGCTCTGGCCCGATTTCGCCACCGCGGCCGCCGACATTCCCGCCGCGGTGCGCGACCTGCGCCGCCTGCGCCAGACCGGCTGATGTCAGTGCGCCGGTGCGGCGCGCCGGATGTTTCCGACAATTGCGAGCACGGCAAGCACGCTCATCATCGCCGGCGGGATCCAGATCACGATACCACCGATCTGCTGATCCGCCACCGCGCTGATCGAGGGGAAATACCGCCCGCAGAACGCATAATAGGGAAACAGGTCGCTCGATGAAAAGGTGATCAGCGCCCCGAGCACGATCTGCGGAAACATCACCCCGACGGCCAGCGCGGCGCGCGTGCCGTATCCGACCCGCGCCGGCGGTTTGGGCCGCCGGTCAAGGATCAGCGCCCAGAACAGGATACCGTCCACCGCCATCGACCAGTTCATCACCTGGTAAAGAACCGGGTCAAGCATCGCGCGGAAATGGATCGGCGGGATCAGCCAGAAGAAGAACAGGCCGACGAAAAGGACCGCGGCCACCACCGGCTGATTGACAACCGCCATCGTGGCGCGCGCCGCGCGGGTGTGACAGATCGCGCGCAGCCAGCCCGGCCCCCCGGCCAGGATGACCGGCCCGGCGCCGCTCAGCCCCAGCAGCAACGGGCCGACATGGTGCATCGCGACATGCTGAATGCGGTTGATGAAGAACATGCGCTGCGCCAGATACTCGAACTGCGTCTGGGTGACCGCGTAAAGCACCGCGAGCCCGGCCAGAAAGGCCAGCTGGCGCCACCGCCCCGGTCGCGCCCGCTGCGACAGGCGGGACAGGCCGCGCAGGAACCAGAAGCAGGACAGCGTGACCGCAAGCCAGATCAGCCAGGAAAATTCGAACGGCCCCCAGGGCGGCATGTCGGCCGGATAATGCCGCGACACGAACCACAGGCCCGCGCCCGGGCCCAGGATCATGCCATAAGCAGCCAGCTCACGCGGGCGGATCGCGGCCGCCGGACTGAATGACTGCGAAATCATGGCGGCAATATCGCCCGTTCCCCGGTCCGGTGCAACGCGAGGCGCGGGTATCGTGACGCGGCGTTTTGTCCGCGACCGCATCGCAGGCAATCTCGGCGCGCATCAGGGCCGGATCGCCATCGAAGGTGCCCGGCACGATGGTGCAGCCCGTCGCCTTCTCTATCGCCTCGTGCCCGCGCGCCATGATGCCGCGGGAATATTCCGTGTTGGTGCGGATCGCCTCGACCTTCCGACCATCGGAATAGACGCTGAACTGGCTTCCTCCGACCGTAACCTTGCGCGCGGGGATCCCGTGCATCCCGATGCTCGGGCTGTCGCAGCCCGCCACGATTATCAACAGGACCAATGCCATTCGTGTCATCTGTTCCCCTCGGTCTGCGGGGTCCAGAAGACAGGCGAATGGTAAACAGCAGGTTAAGGCTTGATCGCAGGCGGCGCCTGTATACGATCGGCGCGACAAGTCTGGAAAGCAGCCATCAATGATCCCTGATCTGACCATGCTCTTGCTGTTCCAGCTCTCGGGCGAGGTTCTGGCCCGCGCGCTGGGGCTGCCCCTGCCCGGCCCGGTGATCGGCATGGGGCTGCTGCTGGGGCTGCTGCTGGCCAGACCGGCGATGGCCGACCGGCTGCGCGACACGGCGTCAGGGCTGCTGGGGCATCTGTCGCTTCTGTTCGTGCCGGCCGGAGTCGGGATTGTCGGACATCTCGGCCTTCTGGAACAGGCCGGGGGGGCGATCTTGCTGGCGCTGGCCGGGTCCACCATCGTGGCGATCGCGACCGGCGCGGCGGTATTCGTCGCGGTGGCGCGCCTTGCGGGGACGCCGGATGCGTGAATTCTCGGAAATCTGGAGCTATCTGGCGCAAGAGCCGCTGCTGTGGCTGACCGCAACGCTGGCGGCCTATGTCGCGGCCGACGCGATCTTCCGCGCGACGGGAAAGCGGCCGCTGGCCAATCCGGTTCTGATCGCCGTTGCTTTGCTGGCGCTGCTTCTGGGGATCACGGGCACGCCCTATGGCACCTATTTCGAGGGGGCGAAGTTCGTGCATTTCATGCTGGGGCCGGCCACCGTTGCGCTGGCCCTGCCGTTACACGCAAACCGCGCCCTGGTCCGGCAAAGCGCGCTGCCGCTGCTGGCGGCGCTGCTGGCCGGATCGCTGAGCGCCGTTCTTGCCGCGCTCGGCATCGGCTGGGCGCTGGGGCTCGATCATGCGACCCTGTTGTCGCTTGCCCCGAAATCGGCCACCGCGCCGGTGGCGCTGGGGATCTCGGAAAACATCGGCGGCTCGCCAACGCTGACGGCGGTGCTGGTGATCCTGACGGGCATCATCGGCGCCATTGTCGCAACGCCACTGCTGAACCTTCTGCGCATCCGCGACTGGCGCGCGCGGGGCCTGGCCGTCGGGGTCGCGGCGCATGGCATCGGCACGGCGCGGGCCTTTCAGGTGAACCAGACGGCTGGCGCCTTCGCGGGCATCGGCATGGGGCTGAACGCGCTGCTGAGCGCGATCCTGGTGCCGCTTGTCATCGGGGTCATGTTCTGAGCGATGGAACCGATCCGGGCACAGGGCGAAGACTATGACTGGCACGCGCTGCTGTTGCTGATCGGCCAGAGCTATGCCTCGATGGCCGGCCGGATCGAGCCGCCCTCGCCGATCCACCGGCAGAGCGTCGCCGAAATCGCACGCCAGGCCGAGACCGGCGAGGTCTGGGTGCTGGAACAGGACAGCGGGCCGGTGGCCTGCATCTTCCTGGCGCCGCACCCCGATGCGCTGTACCTGAGCAAGATCGCCGTGGCCGCGCACTGGCGCAACCAGGGACTGGCCCGGATGCTGGTCAGCCATGCCGAGACGCGGGCCCGCGCGATGGGCCTGCCGGCGATCGAACTGGAGAGCCCGATCGAGATGGTCGAGAACCACGCAACCTTTACCGCGCTGGGGTTCAGCCAGACCGGCAGCACGACCCATGAAGATTTCGACAGCCCGACGAGCCTGACGTTCCGCAAGACGCTCTAGCGCCCCTCGCCCGCCGCGCGGGTTTCGCTGAGGGTCTGGCCCGTGGACAGGGCCTCGGGGTCCAGCCGCAACTCGATGACGGCCGGCACGCCTGCCGCGGCGGCGCGCGCGAAGGCATCGGCGAAACCGGCCCCGTCGGCGACAACCTCGCCATGCCCGCCATAGGCCCGCGCGAGGGCCGCGAAATCCGGGTTCGCCAGATCGGTGCCGCTGACCCGGCCCGGATAGCTCCGTTCCTGGTGCATGCGGATCGTGCCATAACGCCCGTTATTGGCGACGATCACGATCGGCGCCGCGCCATGCTGAATCGCGGTCGACATCTCGTTAAGCGTCATCTGGAAACAGCCGTCGCCGGCCAGGCAGACGACGGTTCGGCCGGGATGCGCCAGGCTGGCGGCAATCGCGGCGGGAAAACCATAGCCCATCGAGCCGCTGGTCGGCGCCAGCTGCGTGCCAAACCGCTTGAACCGGAAATAGCGGTGCAGGAAGGCCGCGTAATTACCCGCGCCATTGGTCAGGATCGCATCCTCGGGCAGGGTATTGTCCAGCCAGCTTATCACCTGTTCCATCTTCACCGCACCGGGGGTTTCACGCGGTTCGCCCCATGCCTCGTAATCGGCGCGCGCGTCCCTGGTCCAGGCGCCCCAGGACGGGTGTCCCGGTGGCCTGGCGTGGGCAAGCACCGTCAGCATTTGCGGCGCGGGCAGGGCGATGCCGGGATCGGCGCGCCAGACATGGCCCAGCTCATCCGGATCGGGATGGACATGCACGATGCGCCGGCCCTGCGCGGCCGGGTCGATCAGGCTGTAGCCGGCGGTCGCAATGTCGCCCAGCCGGGTTCCCAGCGCGATCACCCTGTCCGCCGTGCCAAGACGCCGGGCCAGCGCGGGATTCATCCCGACCCCGAGGTCACCGACATAATTGGGATGCCGGTTGTCCATGTAATCCTGTCGGCGAAAGCTGACCGCAACGGGCAGGTCGAAGCGTTCGGCAAAGCGGGCGAGATCGGCACTGGCCTGCGATGACCAGCCCGGCCCGCCCGCGACGACCAGCGGGCGCGCCGCCCCGTCCAGCGCCGCCAGAAGCGCGTCCACCTGCGGCGCGGCGATCGGGGACGGGCCCGCCGGCGGCGGCGCGATGTCGCGAACCTCTGCATGGGCGCTCAGCATGTCCTCGGGCAGCGCCAGGACGACCGGGCCGCGGCGGCCGGACATCGCGACGTGGAAGGCGCGGGCAATATATTCGGGCAGCCGGGCCGTATCCTCCACCTCGGCGGCCCATTTCACGAGCGGCCCCATGAAAGCGCGGTAATCGACCTCCTGGAACGCTTCGCGGTCGCGGTGGCCGCGCGCGATCTGGCCGACGAAGGCGACCATCGGGGTGCTGTCCTGCCGCGCCACATGCAGCCCCGAAGCCGCGTTCGCGGCCCCCGGCCCGCGCGTGACGAACAGCACACCGGGCCGGCCGGTCAGCTTGCCATGTGCCTCGGCCATCATGGCGGCGGCGCCCTCGTGCCGGCAAACGATGTTGGCGATACCGGCATCGTACAGGCCGTCCAGCGCTGCCAGGAAACTTTCGCCCGGCACGGAAAACACCCGTTCCACGCCTTGCAGGACCAGTTGATCCACCAGAATCTGTCCACCGTGTCTTGTCATCTCGCGCTCCGTCCTGCCGCCCTTTGCCTGGCGCCAACCTGCGTCAACGCGGCGCCGGGGGCAAGCCATGGGTTGCCCGGCGGCAAAGGCGTCTTACCTCGGACGCGAGACAGAAAGGGACAGCAGACATGACGCAAAGCTCGCTGCTTGGAATATCCGGCTCGTTGCGCCGCGAATCGTTCAATCGAAAACTGATGCACGAGGCCGCGCGGCATTTCGATGCCGACAGCTTCGTCGTGGCCGACCTGAACCTGCCGCTCTATGACGGCGACCTGGAAACGGCCCACGGGATCCCCGCATCGGTGCAGCGCCTTGCCGACCAGATCGCGGCGGCCGACGCGGTGGTCATCTCGGGGCCGGAATACAACAAGTCGGTCTCGGGCGTGCTGAAGAACGCGCTCGACTGGGTCAGCCGGACCGAGGGCAACCCGTGGCGCGACAAGCCCGTGGCGATCATGGCCGCCACCGGCGGGCGCGCCGGCGGCGAGCGCACGCAATTCGCGCTGCGCCTGTGCATGGTGCCGTTCCGGCCGCGGCTTCTGATGGGCCCCGAGGTCCTGGTCGGCGCCGCGAAGGACCAGTTCGACGCCGCCGGGCGCCTGACCGATGCGCGTTACGAAACCGCCCTGAAAACGCTGATGCAGGATCTGCGCGCCGCGGCGGGATTGTGACCGTCAAACCGGGTTCGCGACCTCTATGAGGTTGCCGTCGGGGTCGCGGAAATAGATCGAGGTGATCGGCCCCGTGGCGCCATGGCGGGCGACCGGACCCTGTTCCACGGTGATCCCCCAACCGCCGAGATGCGCCATCCAGTCGTCCAGCGGCGTGTCGCTGAGAAAGCAGAGATCGGCGCTGCAGGGCACCGGGCGTTCGGCGCAGGGAACATATTCGCGCCCGGCCGGGTGCAGGTTGATCTTCTGCTGCCCGAAGCGCAGCGCGGTGCGCGTGCTGCCATCCGCGGCGTGGACCTCGACCCGCGCCATCCCCAGGATCCGTTCATAGAACGCAACGGTGTGGCCGATATCGGCGACGGTCAGCACCAGGTGGTCCAGGGCGGTCAGCTTCGGCGTCATGGCGATTGCCTCGGTCAAGGGCAGGGTCTAGCATTGCCACCATGCACCCGAGTGTCGGAAAAACTCAAACGCTTCATGACGTGATGGACCCGGCCCGTGCCGCGGCCCTGCACGCCGCGCTGGCGCTGCCCGGGCCGCCGCCCGGCGTGAATGACCCGTTGCCGCCCTTCTTTCACCAGATCCATTTCTGGGAGGCACACCCGCCCGCCGGGCTGGGCCGCGACGGGCACCCGAAGATCGGCGGGTTCATCCCCGATCTCGACCTGCCACGCCGGATGTGGGCGGGCGGCCGACTGGCCTTCGAGGCGCCGTTGCGGGCCGGCGTCGCGGCGCGGAAGGTCAGCACGATCGAGGCGGTCACGCCAAAGCAGGGCCGCAGCGGTCCGCTGGCCTTCGTCACCCTGCGCCACGAAATCTGGCAGGCCGATCGACGCTGCGTGAGCGAGCACCAGGACCTGGTCTATCGCGCCGATCCCGCCGCCGGCTCTGCCCCGCCTGCGGCCCCGCAGGCCCCCGACGATGCGGACAGCGCCCGAACGACCCCTTTCGACACGACATTGCTGTTTCGCTATTCCGCGCTGACGTTCAACGGCCACCGCATCCATTACGACCGCGATTATGCCCGCCGGGTCGAGGGCTATGACGGGCTGGTCGTGCATGGCCCGCTTCTGGCGCAGCTGCTGATGCTGATGGCCGAGCAAGAGCTCGGGGCGCTGCGCGCCTTCCGCTTTCGCGCGACCGCGCCGCTGATGGATTTCGAGCCCGCCACGCTGTGCCGCAAGGGCCGCGCGCTGTGGGTGCGCGGCCCCGGCAACCGCCTGTGCATGGAGGCCGAGGCGACGCCGGCGTGACGCCGCTTGATCCCGCTGCGCGGCTCGGGCACAAGCAGGCCATGGCAAGATCGTCGGCCTCGTTCACCTGCACGTCCTGCGGCGCGTCCCACAAGAAATGGGCCGGGCGTTGCGATGCCTGCGGCGCCTGGAATTCGATCGTCGAAGAGGCGCCGCTATCGACCGGACCGGCGTCGAAATCGCTGGGGGGCGCGCGGGGACGGGCGGCGCCCCTGTCGGACCTGTCGACGCCCGAGCCGCCGCCGCCGCGCACGACCTCGGGCCTTGCCGAGCTTGACCGGGTGCTGGGCGGCGGGCTGGTGCCGGCCTCGGCGATCCTGGTGGGCGGCGATCCGGGGATCGGGAAATCGACCCTGCTGCTCCAGGCCGCGGCCAGTTTCGCGCGCGCCGGGTTGTCCTGCGTCTATGTCTCGGGCGAAGAGGCCAGCGCGCAGGTGCGGATGCGCGCCCAAAGGCTGGGGTTGGCCGACGCGCCGGTCAGGCTGGCCACCGAGACCAACCTGCGCGACATCCTGACGACGCTGGATCGCGAACGCCCCGGGCTGGCGATCATCGACTCGATCCAGACGATGTGGGCCGACAATGTCGACAGCGCGCCGGGCTCGGTCAGCCAGGTCCGGGCCGCCGCGCATGAGCTGGTGAGCTTCGCCAAGCGCACCGGCGTCGCGGTCGTGCTGGTTGGCCATGTTACGAAAGAAGGGCAGATCGCCGGGCCGCGCGTGGTCGAGCACATGGTCGACACGGTGCTCTATTTCGAGGGCGAGCGCGGCCACCAGTTCCGCATCCTGCGCGCGGTCAAGAACCGTTTCGGCCCGGCCGACGAGATCGGCGTTTTCGAGATGACCGGCATGGGCCTGGCCGAGGTCGCAAACCCCTCGGCGCTCTTCCTGTCGGATCGCGGCGCCCCGGCGCCGGGATCGGCCGTCTTCGCCGGGATCGAGGGCACCCGCCCCGTTCTGACCGAGATCCAGGCCCTTGTTGCCCCCGCCCCGCCGGGCACGCCGCGGCGAACCGTCGTGGGGCTGGATTCGGGGCGGCTTTCGACCACGCTGGCGGTGCTGGAGGCGCGCTGCGGCATTCCCTTTGCCGGGTTCGACGTGTTCCTGAATGTCGCCGGTGGAATGAAGGTCACCGAGCCGGCCGCCGACCTGGCGGTTGCCGCCGCCCTCCTGTCGGCGCGCGAGGACGTGGCGCTGCCCTCCGACACGGTGATTTTCGGCGAAATCAGCCTGTCGGGCGCCTTGCGTCCGGTCAGCCAGACCGAAAACAGGTTGAAAGAAGCGCAAAAACTTGGTTTCACAACGGCTATCGCTCCCGCGCAATCGAAACCCGGGGGCAGCGCCGGGTTGAAACTGCGCCAGATGGCCGACCTGACCGCATTCGTAGGGGACATTTTCGGGGCCGGATAGGCCCTCCCAGAGGGGCGAGGAATGGAAGGTTTCACGATAATCGACGCGGTCGTCGCCGTGGTGATCGTGCTGTCGGCGATCCTGGCATATTCGCGCGGACTGGTGCGCGAGGCACTGGCCATCCTGGGCTGGGTCGCCGCCGCGGTGCTGGCCTTCATCTTCGCGCCACCGGTGATGCCGCTGGTCCGGCAGATTCCGGTTCTGGGCGATTTCATCGCCGACAGCTGCGAGATCTCCGTGCTTGCCGCATTCGCCGTTGTCTTTGCCGTGGCGCTTGTCGTGGTATCGATCTTCACCCCGCTTTTCGCATCCCTGGTGCAGCGGTCGGCGATCGGCGGAATCGACCAGGGGCTGGGCTTCCTGTTCGGTGTGGCGCGCGGCATTGTTCTGGTCGCGGTGGCGTTCTTCGTCTATCAGACCGTGATAACGACCGATCCCCTGCCCGTCGTCGAGGAAAGCCGCTCGGCCGCGGTCTTCGCCAATCTGACCGAGCGGATCCAGCAGCGCGACCCGGAACAGGCCCTGGGCTGGCTGACGAACCAGTATGACCGCCTGGTGAATGTCTGCGCCGTGCCCGAATGACGCGCGCCGGGCCGACCGGCCACCGTTTCGTGATCCTTGGGTGACATTGCCCGGACGAGCCACTAAATAGAGGCCATCCTGCATGCAAATGGATTCGGAGCCCGCCGGAATGCGCGCGATGCCCCCCAGCCACCCGTTCGACGATGACAAGCTAAAAGAGGAATGCGGCGTGTTCGGCGTGATCGGCGTGGCCGATGCGGCGAATTTCGTGGCGCTCGGCCTGCATGCGCTTCAGCACCGCGGACAAGAGGCCGGGGGCATTGTCAGCCACGATTCCGAACAGGGCTTCAACTCGGCCCGCCGGTTCGGCTATGTGCGCGACAATTTCACCAAGGCCGGCCTGATGGAGACGCTGCCCGGCCCGCTGGCGATCGGGCATGTGCGCTATTCCACCTCCGGGTCGAAGGGCCCGACACAGATCCGCGACGTGCAGCCCTTCTTCGGCGAATTCTCGATGGGCGGCGCGGCGATCGCCCATAACGGCAATATCACCAATGCCGAGGCGCTGCGTCGCGAACTGATCGAGCGCGGCTCGATCTTCCAGAGCTCATCGGACAGCGAATGCATCATCCACCTGATGGCGCGCTCCCTGCAACGCAACATCCCCGAGCGGATGAAGGATGCGCTGCGCCGGGTCGAGGGGGCGTTTTCCATCGTCGCGATGACCCGCACCAAGCTGATCGGCGTGCGCGACCCGCTGGGCGTGCGTCCGCTGGTGCTGGGCCGCGTCGCCGATGGCTGGGCGCTGAGTTCGGAGACCTGCGCGCTGGACATCATCGGCGCCGAGTTCGTGCGCGAGATCGAGCCCGGCGAGATGGTCGTCATCAACGATGAGGGGGTCGAAAGCTATCGCCCCTTCGAACCGGCGCGCCCGCGCTTCTGCATCTTCGAGCATGTCTATTTCTCGCGCCCCGACAGCATTCTCGGCGGCCGGTCGGTCTATGAGACCCGCCGCCAAATCGGCATCGAGCTTGCGCGCGAAGCCCCGGTCGAGGCCGATCTGGTCTGCCCGGTGCCCGACAGCGGCACGCCGGCGGCGATCGGCTACAGCTTCGAGAGCGGCATTCCCTATGGCATGGGGATCATCCGCAACCAGTATATGGGGCGCACCTTCATCGAACCGACCGAGCAGATCCGCAACATGGGTGTGCGGCTGAAGCTGAACGTCAATCGCGCCCTTATCCGGGGCAAGCGTGTCATCCTCGTGGACGATTCGGTGGTGCGTGGCACCACAAGCCGCAAGATCAAGGAAATGGTCCTGGATGCCGGCGCGGCCGAGGTGCATTTCCGCATCGCCAGCCCGCCGACGGCCTGGCCCTGTTTCTATGGCGTCGATACGCCGCAGCGCGAGAAACTGCTGGCCGCCTCGATGAGCGAAGAAGAGATGCGCGCGCATCTGCAAGTGGATTCGCTGCGCTTCATCACGCTCAACGGGCTCTACCGCGCGGTGGGCGAGACGCTGGGCCGCAACAACGATGCGCCGCAATATTGCGACGCCTGCTTTTCGGGGGAATACCCGGTCGCGCCAAGTGACATGATCGCCCGCGGGTTCGAGGCGAAGGCGGCCGAATAGCCGCCCTTCGTGGTCGATGCGCGGGAACCTGCCCAAGGGCGGGCCACGCCTGGACATCCCCTTTCGCAAATGGTCGCGACGTGACATTGGCAGCGGCAGCGAAACAAAAGGCGATCCCGGCCCCGCGCCGGATCGAACCCCCGACATGCCCGACAAGACCCCCGCGCCGCTCGATGCGGCGACCGTTGCCGATGCGCTGGATCTTTCGCAACTGGCACTGATCGGCCTGATGCTCTCGCCCGGCGGCAACGCCGCGCTGGTCCGCCTGCCCGGCGGTCAGGTTCACAAGATCGCACCGGGCACCCGGATCGGCAGCGCAACCGTTCACGGGATCGACGCGCAGGGAATGACACTGGCCCGCGGCGGCAGCACAATGCACCTGTCGCTGCCGGGGGGCTGATCCGCTTGACCCGGCGGCGGTTCTGCTGCAACAGGCGGCCATGACACGCAAACTCGCCCTGATCACCGGCGCCTCGCGCGGCCTTGGCGCGGCCCTGGCCGAAGAACTGGCCGCGCAGGGCTGGCATGTCGTCGCCGTCGCCCGCACCACCGGTGCGCTGGAAGAGCTGGACGACCGTATCAAGGCCCGCGGCGGCAGCGCCACCCTTGCACCGATGGACGTGACCGATACCGACGCCATGCGCCACCTGTGCCGGTCGATCCATGATCGTTGGGGCGGGCTGGATCTGTGGGTCCATTGCGCGATCCACGTGCCGCCGATGACCCCTGCCGACCACCTGGATCCGAAGGACTGGACAAGAACCGTGGCCACCGGGATCACCGCGCCCGGGGAACTGATCCCCTTCGTCTCGCCCCTGCTTCAGGCGGCCGGGACCGGCACGGCGGTGCATCTCGACGATCCCAACGCGGGCAAATTCCTCGGCGCCTATGCCGCCACCAAGGCCGCGCAGCGGGCGCTGTTCGTCGCCTGGGAACAGGAGACGGCGAAGCTGGGCACACCCCGCGTGATCCGCTTCACGCCTGCACCGATGCCCACCGCCACCCGTGGCCGGTTCTACCCCGGCGAGGATCGCGCCGCGCTGACCCCCTGCCGGGACGAGGCGCTGCGGCTGATCGAAATGCTGGGGTGACTGCCTGCCCCAAGCCCCATCCGGGCGCAGGGGTGGGTGGGCGGGCGCCCGGATGGGGCGTCGCGTGCTTGCCGCCCCGCCCGCCGTCAATTATGGATTATCCGCAAGGCATATGGGGCAGGATCACATGCGAATTCTGATAACGAATGACGACGGCATCAACGCACCCGGTCTGAAGGTGCTCGAAGCCATCGCCGAGGACATCGCCGGCCCCGGGGGCGAGGTCTGGATCGTCGCCCCGGCTTTCGAACAATCCGGCGTGGCGCACAAGATCTCCTACACCCATCCCTTCATGCTCGATGAGCTGGGACCGCGCCGCTTCGCCGCCGAAGGCGCGCCGGCCGATTGCGTGATGGCCGGCCTGCACGAGGTGCTTTCCGATCGTGCGCCCGACCTGGTGCTGTCCGGCGTGAACCGGGGCAACAATGCCGGCGAGAACGTGATGTATTCCGGCACCATCGGCGGCGCGATGGAGGCCGCGCTCCAGGGGCTGCCCGCGATCGCGCTGTCGCAATACATGGGCCCGGAAAATGACGACCATGAAACCCGGTTCGACGCGGCGGCGCGACATGGCGCGGCCACCGTGCGCGCATTGCTCGACAAGGGGATCTGGGATGGCGAGGATTACCGGCTGTTCTACAACGTCAACTTTCCGCCCGTTCCCGCCGACAGGGTGCGCGGCCTGCGCGTCAGCGCCCAGGGCTATCGCAAGGATTGTTTCTTCGGGGTCGAGCCGCACACATCGCCATCGGGGCGCAAGTTCCTGTGGGTGCGCGGCGGCGCCCAGCAACACCCCACCCTGCCCGGCACCGATGTCGCCGATTGCCTGGAGGGATATATCTCGGTCACGCCGATGCGCGCCGACCTTACCGCCCATGACACGCTGGCCTGGCTCAAAGAGCAGATCGAATGACCGATTCCGCCGAGCGGAAAATGCAGTTTCTCTTCGCGCTCCGCTCCAAGGGAGTCACCGACACGCGTGTGCTGACGGCGATGGAGATGACCGATCGGCGCGATTTCATTCCGCGCGGCCTGTTCGCCGCCCGCGCGCATGAGGACATGCCGCTGCCGATCGCCTGCGGGCAGACCATCAGCCAGCCCTCGGTCGTCGGGCTGATGACCCAGGCCCTGAATCCGCAGCCGCGCGACAAGGTGCTGGAGGTCGGCACCGGCTCGGGCTACCAGGCCGCGATCCTGAGCCGGCTCGCGCGGCGCGTCTACACTGTCGAACGGCATCGCCGTCTCGTCTCCGACGCACAGGCGAATTTCGAACGGCTGGACCTGACCAATGTCATCGCGATCCTGGGCGACGGCTCGCACGGGCTTTCCGAACAGGCACCCTTCGACCGCATCATCGTCACCGCCGCCGCCGAAGATCCGCCAGGCCCGCTCTTGGCGCAGTTGCGCGAAGGCGGTATCATGGTCGTGCCGGTGGGGCAGTCGGACACCGTCCAGCGTCTGATAAAGGTGACCCGTACGTCCCACGGGTTCGAATATCACGAGCTCAGACCGGTGCGGTTCGTGCCGCTGGTCGAAGGGCTCGGCAAGGACTGAAGACGAAGCAAGCAAAGGTCCGGGCCACACGGGCCGACGGAATTTGAGGAGAGAGCCGATGCCAGCCGTCCGATCCGCCCCCCTGCGCGCCCTTCTGGCCGGCAGCGCGGTTCTTGCCCTGACCGCGTGCGAGAATTTCGACCTGGACCTGCGCCCCGGCCGGGCCGATACCACCCAGGCCGCGGTTCAGGCAACCGCCCCGCGCCCCGAGGCTGATGCGCGCGGCGTGATTTCCTATCCGAACTATCAGGTCGTGGTGGCGCGCAGCGGCGATACCGTCGCCGATGTGGCGCAGCGCATCGGCATGCCGGCCGATGAACTGGCACGCTACAACGGAATTCCCGCCGACGTTACCCTGCGCGGCGGCGAAATCCTGGCCTTGCCGCGGCGCGTCGGAACCGGCGCGGCCGACGACAGGATCGACATTACCACGCTGGCCGGAACCGCCATCGAACGGGCCGATGACGGGACGCGCACGATCACCAGGGCGCCCGTCCCGTCGCAGTCGCAGCCCGAACCGACGCGCCACAAGGTCAAGCGTGGCGAGACCGCCTATTCGATCGCCCGTCTTTACAATGTCTCGGTCACCGCGCTGGCCGACTGGAACGGGTTGGGCCCGGATCTCGAAGTTCGCGAAGGGCAGTATCTGCTGATCCCGGTCGCCGCGGCCGAGGCATCCGCGCCCGCCCCGGACATGCAAACCTCTCGTCCCGGCGCCGCCTCGGCCCCGCCGCCACCGCCAAGCGCCGCGCGGCCCCTGCCCGAGGAAGACACGAAACCGGCCGCCGCGCCCGCGACCGATCCATTGCCCTCGCCCGAGATGGCGCAGGCCAAGGAGGAAACGTCCCTGATGGGCTTCCCCGTCCAGGGCACGATCATCCGCGGTTACGAAAAGGGCAAGAACGAAGGCATCGACATCGCCGCCAGCGCGGGCACCCCGGTGAAAGCCGCCGATGCGGGCACCGTCGCGGCGATCACCCGCGACACCGAACAGGTTCCGATCCTGGTGCTGCGCCACGAGGGTGAGATGCTGACGGTCTATGCCAATATCGACAATATCACCGTGCAGAAGGGCGACAGCGTTCGCCGCGGGCAGACCGTGGCCGAGATTCGCAAGGGCGATCCGGCCTTCCTGCATTTCGAGGTGCGCAAAGGCTTCGAAAGCGTCGATCCGATGCCGTTCCTCCAGTAACCGCGCCGGCGCGGATATGTCGGCCTGGCAATTCGGCCGACAACGGCGGCACGAAGCGGACCATGTCGGGCGGTGGATGGGCGGCAAGGCCCCGGATTCGCCTGCATCCGCCATCGGGACCGCCGGCACCGGACAGGCAGCCGACCGGACCCCGTGTCAGGTGCCGAAATCGCTCAGCGCCTCGCCGTAATGCGTCTGGACGAAACCGATCAGCTGGCGCGACGAGCCGTCAAGCCCGGCCCCGTCGGCGCCGGCAAGAACCGGCTCCAGCGACCTGGCCAGTTCCTTGCCCAGTTCCACGCCCCACTGGTCGAAACTGTTGATGCCCAGGATCACACCCTCGACGAAGACCCGGTGCTCGTATAGCGCGACGATCCGGCCCAGCATGTCCGGTGTGAGCTGCGGATAGATCAGCGTCGTCGAGGGACGGTTGCCGGGAAAGACGCGATGCCGGGCCTGGCGTTCCATCTCGGCGCCGGTGAACCCGGCCGCGCGCATCAGCGCGCGGGCGGTTTCAAGCGATCGTCCCTCCATCAGCGCCTTGGACTGCGCCAGGCAATTGGCAACCAGAAGGCGGTGATGGCGCGAGCGTCCCATCTCGTTCCCCTCGGCGGCCACCATGAATTCGCACGGCACGACCGAGCTGCCCTGGTGGATCAGCTGGTAAAACGCATGCTGGCCGTTGGTCCCCGGCTCGCCCCAGACGACGGGGCCCGACGGAACGCCCAGATCCGAGCCGTCCATGGCCACGCGCTTTCCGTTGCTTTCCATCTCCAGCTGCTGAAGATAGGCGGGAAGGCGCGCCAGCTGCTGGTCATAGGGCAGAACGGCGCGGGTCGGATAGCCACAGAACTGGTGATGCCACAGCCCCACCAGGGCCAGCAGGACGGGCAGGTTTTCGGCAAGGGGCGCGCGGCGGAAATGCTCGTCCATCGCCTCGGCCCCGCGCAGGAAGGCCCGGAAATTTTCCGGCCCGACGGCCAGCATGATCGACAGGCCAATCGGCCCCCACATCGAGTATCGACCGCCGACCCAGTCGGCAAAGCCGAAGACCCGGTCACGCGGGATGCCGAAGGCATCGGTGCGATCCAGCGCGCTCGAGACGGCGACGAACTGTGCCGCCGGATCCGCGACGACCTCGGCCATCATCGCCCGCGCCGTGGCGGCGTTGGTCATCGTCTCGATCGTGGTGAATGTCTTCGAGGCGACGATCACCAGCGTGCGGCTCAGGTCCAGCCCGCGCATCACCTGGGTGATATGCGCCCCGTCCACGTTCGAGACGAAATGACAGCGCGGCCCGTCCGAAAAGGATGCGAGCGCCTGGCAGGCCATCACCGGGCCCAGGTCGGACCCGCCGATACCGATATTGACCACGTCCGTGATCGCCCCGCCCTGGCCGCGGAACGCGCCGCTGCGGACGTCCCTGGCGAAGGCGGTCATCCGCTCCAGCGTGGCGTGAACTTCGGGGATCACGTCGACGCCGTCCACCACGACCGGGCCGCGGCTGGCGCGCAAAGCGGTATGCAGCACGGCGCGCCCCTCGGTCTCGTTGATCCTGGCGCCGGAAAACATCGCGGCGCGACGCTCGGCCAGGCCGGCCTGCTGTGCCAGCGCGATCAGCTTGTCCAGCGTCGCGTCATCCAGATTGGTCTTGGAATAGTCGAACAGCATTCCGTCCAGCCGCGCGGAAAACCGTGCCGCGCGATCGGGGCTTTCAAACAACTCGGCGATATCACGCTTCGCTACCGCCTGCGCCCCCGCCGCAATCTCTGCCCATAAACTCATGTCGTCACTCTGCCCAATGCACGGTTGCATTCCTCAGGATGGCCTTGACCGGCGCCTGCATCGGATCGTGCAGCCGCGTCGCGCGCTCCAGCGCGGCGCGCTTTTCCGGGCCGGTAATGACCAGGTGGATCGACAGCGCCCCTTGCAGAACCGGCGCCGTCAGGGTGATCCGCGGTTCATCGGCGCCGGACGCGCGCATCGCCATCAGCACCGGCGCATCGTCGTCCAGCGCATCGGCCAGCCGGTCCGCCCCCGGAAACAGAGAGGCGATATGCATGTCCTCCCCCATCCCGAGAAGCAGAACGGAAATCGGCAGCGCCGCCTCGATCGCGGCGGACAGATCGCCCAGCACATCCTCGGGACGCCCGGCCGGCGCATGAAGTGGCAACAACCGCGCCGCGGCGGCATGACCGGTCAGCAGGCGTTCGCGCAGCAGCCGGGTGTTGGACCGGTCCGAGCTTTCGAGCACCCAACGTTCGTCGGTCAGCAGCACATCGACCCGGTCCCAGTCCAGGTCGACATCGCAAAGCGCGTCAAAGACCGGCCCCGGCGTTGTGCCACCGGGCACCGCCAATGTGACGCGATCCTGATGGCGCAGCGCGGCGCCCAACTCGCTGGCCATTCGGTCGGCCAGATCCATCATCATCAGTTCCCGGTCAGGATACGCCTTGAAATTCATGCCTTTACCTCGCGCCACCGTCGCCCGTCGCGATGCATGAGCATCAGCGCGTCCTCGGGCCCCGAACTGCCGGCATCATAGGGAATGGGCCGGTCGCCGGTCTGTTCCCAGCCCGCGATCACCGGGTCGGCCCAGGCCCAGGCGGCCTCGACCTCGTCGCCGCGCATGAACAGGGTCTGGTTGCCGCGGATCACATCCATGATCAGACGCTCATAGGCATCGGGGATGTCGTCGGCCTCGGGGCCGAGCGCCTCTTTGAACGACATGTCGAGCGGCACCTCGATCAGGCGCATCCCGCCCGGCCCCGGCTCCTTGATCGTGACCTTCAGGTTGATCCCTTCATTCGGTTGCAGGCGAATGACCAGCACGTTGGACTTGTGGCTTTCCTGATCGCCGAAGATCGAATGCGGCGGATCCTTGAACACGATGGCGATCTCCGAGGTCCGGGCGCGCAACCGCTTGCCGGTGCGGATATAGAATGGCGTGCCCTTCCAGCGCCAGTTCGACACGTTCAGCTTCATCGCGATGAAACTCTCGGTCCGGCTGTCGGGATTCTCGACATCCTCGCGATAGCCGCGCCCTTCCTCATCGGCCAGATACTGCCCGCGCACGATCTGGGCCGGATCGGCATGGTCCAGCGCGCGGATCACCTTGAGCTTCTCGTCGCGCACCGCATCCGGTTCGAAGGCATAGGGCGGCTCCATCGCGATCAGGCACAGCAACTGCATCATGTGGTTCTGCACCATGTCGCGCATGGCGCCGGCCTTGTCATAATAGCCGCCGCGCCCGCCGACGCCCACCGTCTCGGCCACGGTGATCTGGATGTGATCGACATTGCGGGCATTCCAGAGCGGTTCGAACAGCATGTTGCCGAAGCGAACCGCCATCAGGTTCTGCACCGTCTCCTTTCCCAGATAGTGATCGATGCGATAGATCTGGTGCTCGTCGAAATGCTCGGCCAGCGTCGCGTTCAGATCCCGCGCGCTCTCAAGATCATGGCCGAAAGGCTTTTCAACCACGATCCGGCACCGGCTTCCGGCGATGCCAAAGCGATGAAGGCGCCGTGCCAGATCGCCGAACAGGCCTGGCCCGACCGAGAAATAATAGGCATGGATCACGTCCTTGCGCATCTTTTCGGCCAGCGCCTGCCAGCCGTCGCTGCCGGTCGCGTCCACCCGCACATAGCTCAGCCGGTCCAGAAAGGCCGCGATACAGGTCGCATCCTGCTTTTCCTTGGTCACGAATTCGCCGATCGCGGCGCGGACGGTTTCGCGGAACGCCGCGTCGGTATTCTCGGACCGTGCGGCGGCGATGATCCGCGCCTCGGCCGGCATCTGCCCGTCGACGAACCTGCGATACAAGCCCGGCAGGATCTTGCGGCGCGCCAGGTCACCGGTTCCACCGAATATGACCAGATCGAACGGTTCGACCGGGATGACACGTGAAACCATATTGCCCTCACCGCGTTGACTGTTAGCGCAAACAACGCACCTCTAGCGGTGCTGCCCCCGGAAGTCTAGCACCGCAGCGGCCGCTGATGAACGGTTTTGGCTCAGGCTTCCAGTTCGGCATCCCAGTAGAGGAAATCCAGCCAGCTGTCGTGCAGATAATTGGGCGGGAACTTGCGCCCCATGTTGCGCAGCTCCTCGGCCCCGGGCTGGCGTGGCGGCTTGCGCAAGCTCATCCCGGCCTGGCGCAGGCTCTTGGCGCCCTTGCGCAGGTTGCACCGGGCACAGGCGGCCACCACGTTTTCCCAGCTGGTCACCCCGCCCCTTGCACGGGGCACGACGTGATCGAAGGTCAGATCGCCCAGCCCGCCGCAATACTGGCACGAAAATTCATCCCGCAAAAAAAGATTGAAGCGCGTGAAGGCCACGCGCTTTCCGGGTTTGACATAATCTTTCAGCACCACGACCGAGGGAATTCGGATTTCCGTGGTGGGGCTGCGCACCACCTGGTCGTATTCGGCGACGATATTCACCCGATCCAGGAAGGACGCCTTTATCGCCTCCTGCCAGGGCCACAGCGAAAGCGGATAATAGGACAAGGGCCGGTAATCCGCGTTCAGGACCAGCGCCGGATGATGGCGGAGCATCTGCGGTTCACGCACGAAATGTCTTCTGAAATCTCCGTCCATTGCCAGTGACTCCGCCTCTGCCCTTCCAGCCTCGCTCCGGCCCGGGGCGGGACGACCCGCCCCGGCATGAGGATAACTATATATGCCGCGATACGCCTGACAAGTCCCGCAATATCCAGTGTCGATGCCCGGGTCATGGCATGAGAGCATGACAGCGGCATGAAACAGGCCATCGCCCCGTGACAGAAGTAATCATCGCGGTTAGCTTCGTCATGTGACCGACGATGAAATATTTCCGCCGCCCGCACCGGGCGCCGTTCTGGAAGCCGCGCTTTACGCCGATGACCTGGACCGGGCCGAGGCGTTCTATGGCGCGGTGCTCGGGCTGGAAAAGGTGACGCGGCTGGGCGACCGGCATGTGTTCTTCCGCGCCGGGCGCACGATCGTGCTGATCTTCAACCCGGCCAGGGCGCGGATCCCGACCGACAATCCCGATCTTCCGGTGCCGCCGCATGGCGCCGAGGGCGCGGGCCATCTGTGTTTTTCCGCCAGCGCCGCCGAACTGACCGCCTGGCGCGCGCGGCTGGAGGCCGCCGGCCATCCGATCGAGGCGGATTTCCACTGGCCCAACGGGGCGCGCTCGATCTATTTCCGCGATCCGGCCGGTAATTCGCTGGAAATGGCCGAACCGCGGCTCTGGTTCGACGACGCCTGAGCGACGATCACGCTTCGCCCAGGCGGTCGCGCATGAAGGCCAGGGCGACCGACAGCCCGTCGGGCGCGATGCCGTGGCCGGTGCCCTTCATGACATGGGCATAGACATCCTTCCAGCCGGCGCCTTGCAGCGCCTCGGCGGTCTCCGACATCGATTCCGGCGGCACGACATCGTCCTGATCGCCATGCACCAAAAGCACCGGCGGGCGGCTGACCACCTCGTCGGCCAGCATTTCCGGGCGCAGCAAGCGCCCCGAGAAGGCCGCGATGCCGGCCACCGCATCCTCGCGCCGCGGCGCGACATGCAGGGCCATCATCGTGCCCTGGCTGAAGCCGAACAGGAACACCTGCTCGGGCATGACATCCTCGTCGACCATCAGCGCGTCGAGAAAGGCGTCCAGATCCGCCGCCGCGCGCAGCAAGCCGGCCTCGGCCTCTTCCTCGCTGGAGCCGTCGATCCACGGGACCGGGAACCACTGGTATCCGAACGGCGCGCCGGCACAGGATTCGGGCGCGTCGGGCGCCACGAACAGCGTGTCGGGCAGATGCTCGCCCAGCGGGTCGGCCAACCCCAGCAGATCGGCCCCGTTGGCCCCGTAGCCGTGCAGGAACACCACCACCGAGCGCGTCTCGCCCGAAACCGGCCCCTTGCGTCCGGCCTGCAAAACCCGTGTCATCTGATCCCTTCCCTGTCCTTCGCCACCCGGTAGTAGGCCCAAAGCGCACGCGCCGCAACGCCGCGCCAGGGCGACCAGGCCACGGCCATTTCGCGCAGCACCTTTTCGCTCGGCCGGGTGTCGAGCCCGAACAGGATGCGCGCGGATTCCTGCAACGCCAGGTCGCCCGGCGCGAAGACATCGGCCCGGCCGAGCGAAAACATCGCATAGATCTCGGCCGTCCAGCGGCCGATGCCGGGGACTTCGGTCAATTGCGCCACGACCTCTTCGGTCGGCGCGTCACGCAGCCCGCGAAAGTCGAGGCCGGCCCCGGCCAGCGCCTTGGCATAGCGGATCTTCTGGCGGCTCAGGCCGCAGGCGCGCAGATCGTCCTCGTCGGCCCGGAGGATCTTGCGCGGGCCGGTCAGGCGGGCGTTCCTGAGCCGGCCCCAGATCGCATCCGCCGCGGCGACCGAGACCTGTTGACTGACGATCGCACCCAGCAGCGCCTCGAACCCGTCGCTTCGCCGGCGCAACGGCAACGGCCCGGTCAGGCTCAGTGCATGGGCGAAACGCGGCTCGACCCGGGCCAGGTGGGCCGCGCCTTCGGCCACGCATTCCGGTGTCTCGATGATCCGCCCGACCATTGTCGCGCCCCCGCTTGTCGCCTTCACGGCCCGGAGCCTCGCCCGCATGGGCGCGGAATTCAAGCCGCGTCGCGCCCGCCCCGGCGGACAGGGCGCGCCCGGGCAATCCGGCGAATCCGGCGCGCCCGGAAAAATCGCGCTTCACTCCCCCGGCTTCGGACGCTAATCCGGTGCGCATGAGCGATACACGCCTTTCCCTGTCCGCACCCGACCGCCGCGCCAGACGCAATGTCACCGTGCTCGTCATGGCCCAGGCGTTCCTCGGCGCGCAGATGCCGATGATCTTCACCATCGGCGGGCTGGCGGGACAATCGCTGGCCAGCAACGCCTGCTGGGCGACGCTGCCGATCTCGATGATCGTGCTCGGCTCGATGCTGACGGCAACGCCGATCTCGGCGGTGATGCAGCGGTTCGGACGGCGCACCGGCTTTTTCATCGGCGCGGCCGGCGGCGCCAGCGGTGCGGCGATCGGTGCGGCCGGCCTGATGCTGGCATCCTTTCCGCTGTTCCTTTTGGGCTCGTTGCTGACCGGCATCTACATGTCAGCGCAGGGATTCTATCGCTTTGCCGCGGCCGACACCGCGTCGGACAGCTTCCGGCCGAAGGCGATCTCCTATGTGCTGGCCGGCGGGCTTGCCTCGGCGATCATCGGGCCGCAACTGGTCAAGGTCACGGCGCAATCGATGGTGGTGCCGTTCCTGGGCACCTACCTGGTGGTGATCGCCATCAACCTGATCGGGGCGCTTCTGTTCCTGTTCATCGACATTCCCCCGCCGCCCGCGCCGGATGTCGACGCACCGAAGGGACGCAGCCGGCTCGAACTGCTCCGAACGCCGCGGATCGCGGTGGCGATCATCTGCGCGCTGGTCTCCTACGCGCTGATGAACCTGATGATGACATCGGCGCCGCTGGCGGTGGTCGGCTGCGGTTTCGCCACCGAGAACGCCGCCGACGTGGTCACCGGGCATGTGCTTGCGATGTTCGTGCCGTCCTTCTTCACCGGACATCTTGTCGCACGCTTCGGGGCGGAACGAATCGTGGCGCTGGGGCTGACGATCCTGGCCGCGGCCGGCGGCGTGGGGCTGGCCGGCGTCGCGCTGGAAAACTTCTTCGTGGCGCTGATCCTGTTGGGGCTTGGCTGGAACTTCGGCTTCATCGGCGCGACCGCGATGCTGGCCGACGCCCACGCGCCCGAAGAGCGGGGCCGCGTGCAGGGCATGAACGACCTGCTGGTTTTCGGCGGCGTGACCGTCGCCTCGCTGGCCTCGGGCGGGCTGATGAACTGCTCGGGCGGATCGCCGCAGGAAGGCTGGGCGGCGGTCAACCTGGCGATGATTCCGTTCCTGGCGCTGGCCGGCGGCGCGCTGATCTGGCTGGCGCTGCGCCCGCGCGAAGCCTGATTTTTTCCGGACCTTCCAGCAAGATCAATAAGCTGGCGGTCGGTATTCGTGCAGGGTGAAGGCCGTGACCTACCACCGGCCGGTGACGGATTTCCACAGAAGGCTGCCACGCCGCGCGACTTCCGATCGGCGCATCCGGCCCTCGGCCACGGCCGCCGGGTCGGCGCGGGCGATTTTCAACGCGGTCTCGGTCTGCCAGCCCGGCAACAGCGCGGGAAATGCCTCGCTCGGCACCTCTGCGCGGGCCCGCTGGGCCGATCGCAGCCGCGCCAATGCCCGCTCGGCCAGCGCCGCGACGCCTTCGGGCCGACCGTCGAGCAGCGGAACATGGCCCCGCGCTTCCAGCTCGGGCACCGCGGCCAGCCAGTTGGCCACGCCCGTGGCCCAGGCGAAATCTCGGATCGGCACCTCGCCACCGGCGGCGCCCAGGGCGCGCGCCGCCGTCCACATCAAGTGGCCCGAGGTCGCGTCGATATAGAGATCGAAATGGGCTTCGTCCGCGAACGCCTCGCGGTAACAGTCGTGGCGCCGCGCGGCGACCAGCGCATCGAGCCGCCTGGCATCGCCCGCGTCGATCACCTGCGCCAGAGGTTCGCTCACCTCATGCCGGCGCACCGCCCCGCCCCGGCCGATTTCTTCCAGCGCGTCGCGCCACCATTGCAAGCGCATCTCGGCGATCATCGGTTCGGACGTGACCCAGGGGGCGCGGGCAACCTCCAGGTTGAAAGCATAGAGCGGAAACAGCACGGCGCGCGCGGCGGGTGGCGCGGCCATGGCGGCGCGAAAACGATCCGGGTCGCCGCGCTGCACCAGCTCCGCACAGGACTGGATGCTCACGGTTGCGCCCCGTCCTGGATCAGTTTCCAGGTGATCGCATCGAGCAGCGCCTCGAACGAGGCATCGACGATGTTCGGCGACACGCCCACGGTGGACCAGCGCCGGCCCTTGCCATCGGCACTGTCGATGATGACCCGGGTCACCGCCTCGGTCCCGCCCTGGGTGATGCGCACCTTGAAATCGACCAGCCGCATGTCGTCGATGATTGCCTGATAAGGGCCCAGATCCTTGGCCAGCGCCTTGGCCAGCGCGTTGACCGGGCCGCGGTCGTTGCCCTGCGCGTCCATGCTTTCGGAAACGCTGAGCTTCTTCTCGCCGCGGATCTTGACCACCACCACGGCCTCGGACAGGGTGACCATCCGGTCGCGCTTGTTCTTGCGCCGCTCGACCGTCACCTTGTAGCGCTTCACGTCGAAAAAGCGCGGCACCTGCCCAAGCGCCCGCCGCGCCACGAGTTCGAAACTGGCCTGCGCCGTGTCATAGGCATAGCCCTGCGCCTCGCGCGTCTTGATATCGTCAAGGATCCGGGCCAGGCGCGGGTCGTCGCGTTCCACGGTGATGCCCGCCTCCAGAAGGCGCTGGCGCAGGTTCGACTGGCCGGCCTGGTTCGACATCGGGATGATGCGGGCATTCCCGACCAGGGCCGGGTCGACATGTTCGTATGTCGTGGGATCCTTGACGATGGCGCTTGCATGCAGGCCGGCCTTGTGCGCGAAGGCCGCAGCGCCGACATAAGGGGCCGATTTCACCGGCACCCGGTTGAGGATGTCGTCCAGCAGGCGCGAGGCCCGGGTGATCCCGGCCAGCGCATCCGTGCCGATCCCGGTTTCGAAGCGGCTGGCATAAGGCTCTTTCAACAGCAGCGTCGGTATCAGCGTGACCAGGCTGGCATTGCCGCACCGCTCGCCCAGCCCGTTCAGCGTGCCCTGGATCTGGCGGGCCCCGGCATCGACGGCCGCCAGCGATCCGGCCACCGCATTGCCGGTGTCGTTATGGGTGTGGATACCCAGCCGGGCACCGGGAATGCCCGCGGCGATCACGGCGGCGGTGATCCGGCCGACTTCGTCGGGCAGCGTGCCGCCATTGGTGTCGCACAGCACGATCCAACGGGCGCCGGCCTTGTGCGCGGCCCCGAGACAGTCCAGCGCGTAATCGGGATTGGCCTTGTAGCCGTCAAAGAAATGTTCGGCGTCGAACAGCGCCTCGCGGCCCTGCGCCACCATGTGCTCGACCGACCGCGTGATATTGTCGAGGTTTTCCTCCAGGCCGATCCCCAACGCGCGGGTAACGTGGAAATCGCTCGCCTTGCCGACAAGACAGACCGCCGGCGTGCCCGCGTTCATCACCGCGGCCAGCACATCGTCGTTTTCGGCCGAGCGGCCGGCGCGCTTGGTCATGCCGAAGGCGGTCATCGTGGCGCGCGTTTCGGGGGACGTGTCGAAAAAGGCGCTGTCGGTCGGGTTGGCGCCGGGCCAGCCGCCCTCAATGTAATCCACGCCTAGCGCGTCCAGCGTTTCGGCGATCTTCAGCTTGTCGGCGGTCGAGAACTGAACGCCCTGCGTCTGCTGCCCGTCGCGCAGCGTCGTATCGTAGAGATAGAGCCGTTCGCGGGTCATGACGGCACCCTCCGCACTGTCGGTCCGGCACCCGCCCGGGCGGCACGCCCGGGCAGCGCCCGCCCCGCCCCATGGGCGGGCGCTTTCGCACCCGCCCCGGGCCGGGCGCTGTCCTTTGTCTCACAGCGATGAAGGGTCATTTCAGCGCCTCCAGCTTGGCCGGGTCGCGAGCAAAAAATGTATCATTTCAAGCGCTCCCATAGAGGCTGCAGAAAGCGCGAATTATAGGCATCGACGATCTCTTCAACTGAAACCCCCTTGGAGTCTTGGTAATCGGGACGTGTTAAAAATTCTCTTTTTTCTTCTTCAGTGAGATTGTTGAAGTATTCAAATACCTTTGTCGCGTCATTCCTCCAATCGAAACCACCATCTGATCGGTCAGTAATCGTCACTCCAATTTCTGAAAGAGTATCCCTTATTTCGTCCGCGATAGCATAGTTTTTTTGTTTACGTGCCTCGTTGCGAATTTTGAGAATGTCTTTAACGATATCCGGAGAATTTTTATTCATCCTTTGCCATTCTGTTTCCGTTTTCTCCAATATACCAAATAGATTAGCGGAAGCCTTTAGACGCATTGCGGCCTCCAGAGAACCCGCTCTTGCCTCTTTGGCATCGCCATCAAGTGCAGCTATTGCCTCATGTGTATTAAGATCATCTGCCAGAGCTTGAACGACCGCTTTGGATGGAACAGTCCCTGGCTGAACTTCAATATCGCCAATGCAACTGTAAAGGTAATCCAGTATTTTCCTTACACGACGGGCCTTGTCGATCGTCCAGTCCATCGGCTTGCGGTAATGCGTGCTCAGCATCACGAAGCGGATCACCTCGCCCGGCACACCCTGATCCAGCAAATCCCGCACGGTGAAGAAATTGCCCAGCGACTTGGACATCTTGCGCCCTTCGACCTGCAACATCTCGTTATGCAGCCAGATATTGGCCATGTGGTCCGTGTGGTTGGCGCAGCAGCTTTGCGCGATCTCGTTCTCGTGATGCGGGAACATCAGGTCATTGCCGCCGCCGTGAATGTCGAAGGTTTCGCCCAGCAATTCACGGGCCATCGCCGAGCACTCGATATGCCAGCCCGGCCGCCCGCGGCCCCAGGGACTGTCCCAGCCCGGCTGATCGGCGGTCGAGGGCTTCCACAGCACGAAATCCATCGGGTTGCGCTTGTAGGGCGCCGGGTCCACCCGCGCGCCCGCGATCATGTCCTCGACCGTGCGGCCCGACAGTTCGCCGTAATGCTCTTTCCAGCTGTCCACCGCGAACAGGACATGCCCCTGCTCCGGGTAGGCATGGCCGCCGGCGATCAGTTCTTCGATCATCGCGATCATCTGCGCGATGTAGTCCGTGGCGCGCGGCATCTGCGTGGGCTCCAGCGCGCCCAGTGCGCCCATGTCATCCAGGAACCACTGCGTCGTCTCGGCGGTGATCCGGTCGATCGGGCGGCCGGTTTCTTTGGCGCGCCTGATGATCTTGTCGTCCACGTCGGTGAAATTGCGCACATAGGTGACGTGATCGGGACCATAGACATGGCGCAGCAGCCGGAACAGCACGTCGAACACCACCACCGGCCGTGCATTGCCCAGATGCGCCCGGTCATAGACCGTCGGGCCGCAGACATACATGCGCACTTTTTTTTCCTCAGAGGGGATCGAGTCGTCCTGCCAGTCCAAGGGCACAAACGGCTCAGGTTCCCGACTCTTGGAGGCTGTATTCCTCAGTCGGATTGGATGTTCACTCATGCGTCCGTCCTTCGCGCGGTGCCGCGCGGGCTTTAGCAAGTTCAGTTCGGATTGGGAACTGTCAGACCGGCCCGCGCGACGAATGTCAGCGGGTAATAATGCAGCAGCGGATGATGGCGCCACGGGTCATAGCCATGACCTAGCACCGCGCGGCTGTCATGCCAACCCCCATGCGGGGTTGCGTGTTCGTGCAGGCAGGGACAGGCGCGATCAGCCCTTCGACACACGCGCCTGCCGGAAAACCCTAGCCCTGCAACTGCTCCCACATCTCCATGTCGCGGGCGGCCGTCCAGATTCGCGGGGTGTCGATGCCGCGGGCCTCGTCATAGGCGCGGGCCACGTTGAAGGGCAGGCAATGTTCATAGATCGCGTAATCGGCGAACTTGGGATCGCATTCGGCGCGGCAGGCATCCCACGCCTCTTTCAGCGATCCGCCCCGCGCGGCGACCCGTTCGACCGGGCGATAGGTGCTTTCCACGAAATCGCGGGTATTCTCGATCGCCTCATGCACCTTGTCGGGGCCCACCAGCGCATCGCCCCGGCCGGGCGCGATGCTTTGCGGGTTGAACCAGGCGATCTGGTCCAGCGTGTCGCCCCAATCGCCGAAATGCCCGTCGCCGCAGTAGCAGGCCGAGTGATACTCGACGATATCGCCGGTGAACATCACCTGCTCGTCCGGAACCCAGATGACCGCGTCGCCCGCGGTATGCGCCCGGCCCGGATGCAGGATGTCCACGCGGCGTTTGCCAAGATAGACACTCATCCGGTCCGAGAATGTCGTCGTCGGCCAGGTCAGGCCGGGGATGCTTTCATGCCCCTCGAACAGGCGCGGAAAACGCTGGAACTCGCTGTCCCAGTCCTCTTGCCCGCGTTCCACGACCATCGCGCGCGCGGTATCGGACATGATGATCTGCGGCGCCCCGAAGGCCGAGGCCCCCAGAACCCGGACCGCGTGGTAATGGGTCAGCGCCAGGTGGGTGATCGGCTTGTCGGTGACCTTGCGGATTTCCTCGATCACCTTGTTCCCGAGGCGCGGGGTGGCCTGCGCCTCGATCACCATCACCGAGTCATCACCGATGATGACACCGGAATTCGGATCGCCCTCGGCCGTGAAGGCCCAGAGCCCGCGGCCCACCTCGGTGAAACTGGTCGTCTTCTCGCTCATGTCGCCTTGCGACGCGAATGCCTTGGCCATGTCAGCCCCTTTCAGTTGCGTTTGTACGGATCGTCGAGCGCCGGCAGAACCTGCCCCGCGCAATCGCCGAACCCGATGCGATAGCCATCGCCCTGCGCGTATCCGCGCAGGGTCAGCGTATCACCGTCCTCAAGGAAGGTGCGGGTGCCACCGCCGGGCAATTCCACCGGCGTCTCACCGCCCCAGCTCAGTTCCAGCAACGAGCCGCGGCTGTCCCTTTCCGCCCCCGAGATCGTGCCCGACCCCAGCAGATCGCCGCTGCGCATCGGACAGCCGCAGGTCGTGTGATGCGCCAGTTGCTGGGCGGGCGAATAATACAGCTCGCGCGCGTTGGAGCGGCTGATCGTGGTCTCGGCCCCGCCTTCGGGGGCCAGCGCCACCTCCAGCGCGATATCGTAATTCGCCGGTCCCACATCCCGCAGATGCGGCAAAAGCGGCAGCTCGCGCGCCGGCGCATCGCAGCGAAACGGCTCCAGCGCGGCCTTGGTGACGATCCAGGGACTGATCGTGGTCGCCGTGGCCTTGGCCTGGAACGGCCCCAGCGGCACATATTCCCACGCCTGTATGTCGCGCGCCGACCAGTCGTTCAGCAGAACGTAGCCGAAGATCATGTCGTCGGCCTCGGCCACCGTGACCGGCCCGTCCGAGGGCGGCCCGACGATCGCGCCCATTTCCAGTTCGAAATCGAAGCGGCGCGAGGGCGCGAAGATCGGCGCGTCCTGGTCCTTGCCCTTCAGTTGCCCCCAGGGGCGGCGCACCCCGCGGCCCGATACCACCACCGACGATGCGCGCCCGTTATAGCCGATCGGCATGTGCAGCCAGTTCGGCGGCAGCGCGTTTTCGGGGCCGCGAAACATGGTGCCCACATTCGAGGCATGGTGCCGCCCGGCATAGAAATCGGTGTATTCGACCACGTCGAACGGCATGTGCAAGGCAATGTCGGCCATCGGCACAAGCGCTTCGGCCCGCAGCCGCGTATCTTCACGCAGATCGGGCAGACCCTCGGTGCGAAACAGCGCGATCAGCCTTTCGCGCACCTGGTTCCACAATCCGTCGCCCCTGGCGATGACGGCGTTCCACGTGCCGGCCGTGAACAGGCCCTTCGCCGCGTCGGGCAACAGCCCGGCGGAGTCGAGCACGTCCATCAGGATCACCTGATCGCCCAGTGCCACGCAACACCGGCGCGGCCCGTCTTTGGCCGAACAGACCCCCAATGGCAGGTTGTTGAGGGGGAAGCCCCCCTCGGCCAGATTCGCGCTTTCGACCCAGCTCGCAATCATCATGGTATCCGCTCCCGCAATTTCGTTGCATTTGTAACGAAATTGTCCGGCCGCTCCAACCCCGATTCGCGGGACGGTCGGGATCAGCGGGCGCCGAACCGCAGCTTCACGCCAATTCGCGCAAGGTAATCGACGAGCGCATGGAAAAACAGCGCCTGGCCGGCAAGTTCAAGCACTTCTTCGGCAAGCGTGCTCATCTGATAGGCCCAGTCCCAGCGGTCCGGATCGCGGCCGACGGACCAGCCCACGACCTCGAACCCCATGGCGCCGGAAAGGAAGATCGCGCCGGCAAGCACGATCATCACGCGCGTGCGCCGCGGCAATCCGATGATGAGCCGCAGAAAGACCAGCCCCATGCACAGGACAACGGGAACCGCCGGAATCAGCCAGGCAAAGGTGCCGTCACCGCCCAGCCCCGTCAGGCGCCAGAAAGCGCGGCCGGCGGGCTCATGCAGCGACACCGCCTCGTCGATCGAGAGCAGGATGAAAATCGCGGACAGGCAGGCCCAGCCCAGCCTGCGCGTGACGCCGCCGCGCTCGGCCGCGCCGATCAGCGCAAGAAGCACCCCATTGGCCAGGAACAGCATCGAGGAAACCCAGGCCGGAATGTTTCCCTCGCCATCCACCTGGAACTGGTTGAGAAGGAACAGCATTCCCTTCGAGGGGTGCTCGATCGCAAGCGGCGCAAGGTTCACGGCCAATCCGGCAAACGCCAACAGCGCCACCGCCGCGGCCACGCCCCCGGCCAGGATCCGCGGCGACAGGGTGATCCAGCGCGGCGCGCGATCACCGGAAAGGTCTTTGTCCATCATTCAGCCTCGTTCTTGCCCTGCGCCCGGAGTGAAGCATCATTCCCGGGCGACAATCGGTCCGCAGCAGGGAAAAAGCGTGCCGTTTCGGCGGCACACGGAAATGGTTACGGCGACCTGAACCGTCGGGACAAGCCCATTTTCGCCCCGACATCGGAGCTATGGCTGAATCTGGACAGGGCGTCGAAAAGTCGATTCATTTCGCGCGGGAACTGGCCGGATTTACTTGCTCATGATCGCGTTGCGTGCTCGCGCGCGATCGTCAGACCTTCGGGGATCGATGCCGATGGGATCAGCCGGTGCATCAGATCTGCCCCGGATTGAAGGTGGCCGCGGCGGTGCGCGGCCACGCAATCGGGCGTAATGGCAGATCAGGCGGCCAGTGCGTCGACGGCGGCTTCGCCCCGCGCGATGGCATCTTCGGCGCCGAAGGCCATCGCATCGGCGGCGACGAACTCGATATCGGTGATGCCGAAAAAGCCGAGAACGTGGCGCAGATACCCCGAGGCGAAGTCGATCTCGGAGCCGAACTTCGTGCCGTCCGACGTGTAGGCGACGATCGCGCGTTTGCCGCCTCGCTGCCAGGCACCTGCTGTCTGAGCGCGCTGATCAGATAGGCACTCGGGCATCGCATTTGGACCAGGCATGATGTGGCAGCCACTGCGCTGACCACGGACGGAAGCATCATCCCGGTATGGGGAAGCCCCTCGGCACTGTCGCAAAAGCACGGCCTTGAGCGGAAAACACTGAACAAGCGGTGGGCTGGCCAGCGATCTGGTGGCCGAAGATGCCGAAATCTTCTCGTCGCTGCCCGAGGTGGCGGGCATCAGCGACATGATCGACACCGGCACCCGCGCCGACCGACAGCGCGCCGTGCCGAGACGAGGCCGTGCTGCACGCCGTCGTCCGCCACCTGATCGAGGAGTAACACGCCGACCTGCAAGCCGCCCCGGTGGCAGGGCATTGCCGCATTATCCGCCGGTTCCGCAGGCGATGGCGCACCGCGCTGCGCAGGGACGCAACGCAACGCGACCCTGATGGCTGCCCCCCCTCTCGCGCACCGGCCTTGCAAGAAAAAATACCATGTGGCAGAGGATGGTGTCATCTTATGATGCGCTGTTGCCCGAGGGCGACATTCGGGGAGAATGAATGGCGCCGTTTTTCGGGACGAGCATCTATGACTGGGCCGGGTATGTCGGCGTCGCCATCTTTCTGGGGGCGTATATCGCGCTGCAGATGGGTTTCTTGCGTGGCACCGGGTATCACTACGCGGGCTACAACATGGTTGGCTCGCTTTTCATCCTGACCAGCCTTTCGTCGAATTTCAACCCGGCCGCGGCAATCATGCAGTGCCTCTGGGTGACTATCAGCCTCGTCGGCATAACGCGCGTTTTCCTGATCAATCATCGTCTGAGATTTAATGACGAGGAACAGCGGCTCATCGAGCGCGGGCTGGCCGGGATGCCCAAAGCGATGGCGCGCCGGTTCCTCAACGCCGGCCTGTGGCTGGACGCGCAACCCGGATTGGCGCTGACCACCGAGGGCGAGCCGGTTTTGCAGCTGCATTTCCTCAGCGAAGGCAAGGCGGGCGTCTATTTCGGTGACGACCGGATCGCCGAAATCAACGAAGGTTTCATCGGCGAAATGAACGTCATGGAAGGCGGGCCTGCCTCGGCGAGCGTCCGGATAGACGCGCCTTCACGTGTCTTTTCCGTGTCCGGCGACAACCTGCGCCGGATGACGCGATCCGACGTTGAAATGCGCGCGTTTCTCGATCAGCATCTCAACGCGGCGGTCAAGAGCAAGCTGTTGGAGGCGAACACGAAAATGAAGGCAGGGCCCGTGTCCGAATGAGCGCCGGAAGGGAACGCTCTGCGGCACGGCATGACGCATTGGCCGGGGCTGTCGTCGGTTTTGAAAACATTGCGCGGGTCGCGGCCCTCTCCTCGCTGATCTTTGCCGGTTCATTGTCGGGCGGGGCCCCGGCCGTCGTCGCCATTTTCCTGCTCACGGGCGTTCTCGCGACACTCGCCCTGGCCATCGGGCGCAACTTTTCAGGCGCGGTTTTTTCGGTGGTTCACAACACCCCCATTGCCATTCTTCTGCCGCTGCTGGCGATGGTCGGGACAAGCGCCGAGACCGTTGGCGGGGCCGCGGCGGGGGTTCTGGCCACATTCATGCTCATGGGGGCCGTGGCGGTTGCCGCCGGGCTGGCCATGATTGCAATGTCGGTTTTCGATCTCGGTCGGTTCGTTCGCCTGTTGCCCTACCCCGTGGCGACCGGGTTCCTCGCCGCGACCGGTGCCCTGCTGATGCGCTCTGCGTTGCTGCTTGTCCATGCTGATGCAGTATCGTTCACCACCCGCTCGCTCTTGATGCCGGGACTTGCGGTGGGGTTCGCGCTTCTGCTTGTGTTCGGGACGCGGGTGATGCGCAACACCGGGCTGGTGGTGATGCTTGCGATCGGCATTGCCGGCACACATGTCATACTTTGGATCCTCGGTGTCGACCTTGCAGCCGCCCATGCCATCGGCCTGCTTCAGGCACCGGCTCCGTCGCTCGGCCTGTTCTCGGGCGCAAACATGCAGGCCGCGCTTTCTGTATTCGACATGGAGACACTCGGTCTCGTGTTGCCCGTGGCCGGGTCGGCGGTTTTCATCAGTCTCATCGGGATCACGCTCAATATCACCGGATCCGAGATCATTCTCAACCGTGACATCGACAGCCGCCCCGCCCTGCTGCGCGCGGGGGCCGTCAATATCCTGACCGGCAGCATCGGCAGCAGCATCAGCTATATCAACGCACCGAACACGGTCGCCGCGCGACAGCCCGGAGCAATGAACCGGCTCCCTGTCTGGACGATGTGCGCAACCACCCTTGTCATCGCGCCTTTCGCCGAGGGCCTTTACCTCCACATGCCGCAATTCATCTCGGCGGGTTTGCTGCTTTATTCCGGGTGGGTCATCCTGCGCGACTGGCTCCTGGCACAATATCGCCGGCTCAGCCTTGCCGATTGGTCGATCAGCGTTCTGATCGTCCTGATATCGCAGGTCTTCGGGATCGCTGCCGCGGTGGGGTTCGGGATACTGGCCGCATCGCTTATCTTTGCGGTGGTGTCTGCCCGCCTGCCGGTGATCCGCATGTCTTCCGATCTGCACGCCTGCCGCAGCAGCGTGGATCGCGCGCCATCGCGCACCGCCTATCTTGACACGCATGGCCGGGAGGTGGCGGTCGTTGCCTTGCAGGGGTTTCTTTTCTTCGGATCGGTGGTGCGCCTGACCGCCCATATCCGCACGCTGCTGGCGCGCGAGGCGCCGCCGCGCACCGTGATCCTCGATTTCGCGCGCGTGAGCAGGATCGATGCCGCCGCAATCGCCGCGATCCGCAAGCTTGAACGTCTGGCCGCCGCGCATCACGGCCATATCGTGCTTGCCGGCATGAACGATGCGGTCGGAGCCGAGATCGCACGCAGCGATCTTGTCATCGGGAACCGCCAGACATTGCGCCGTGCCCGCGACGCGGATAGCGCCCTCGAAGCCGCCGAAGAAGAGCTTCTGGCGCGCGGCACGTTTTCCGATGACGAAGAGACCGCCCTTGGCGCGCTGACGCAGATGACAGGCGACCCGGCGATCTCGCGACGCCTGCTCGCCCTGTTTGAGCGCGAAACCCTCTCCAAGGGCGATGTGCTGATACGCCAGGGCGACCGGGCAGGCGACGTTTTCTTGATCGACAGCGGCACGCTGTGCGTTCACCTCAACACCAATTCCGGAAGCGTCCTGCGGCTGCGCGTCCTGCGTCCAGGCGCGCTCGTTGGAGAAATCGCAAGCTATGCCGACCTGCCGCGCACGGCCGACGTGATTGCCGAAACCGAAGCGGTTGTGTATCGCGCCAGCGAAACGGCGGTTCGCAAGGCCGCGCGATCAGCGCCCGATCTCGCAGCGGCCCTGCACCGCATCGTTGCCGCCACACTGGCCGAGAGGCTCGACCGCACCACCAAACTTCTGGGAGACCAGACATGACGCCCCACATGCTCCTGATCCTGCTGGTGTTGTTCCAGATCAAGCACCTGCTGGCGGATTTCCTATGGCAGACGGGCTGGATGGTCGCCAACAAGGGCACTTACGGGCATCCGGGCGGCATCGCCCATGCCGGGCTGCACGGGTTGCTGAGCGTGGCGGTTCTGGGCTGGTCGCCGATGGCCTGGGGCGCGATCCTTGTTGGCGCGACCGCCGAACTCGTTGTCCATTATCATATCGACTGGACCAAGGAGCGACTTTTGAAGCGATTCGGTTGGGGGCAACAGGAAAAGGCGTATTGGGGCCTCGTCGGGCTCGATCAGTTTGCCCACCAGGTGACTTATATTGCAATTCTGTGGGTGGTTTTGGCCACGCTGTGATGAAAATGCATCCGTGTGCCATGCCCATTGAAGGGCCCGGGGAATCGCGTTTGGAACTGAGGACTTGAGCATCTGGCATTGCGGCTGATCGCGGGGGGCTGTTCCGGATGACCCAAACGCGATTGCCCTGGTCGGGGGGCCACACCGGTAATGGTTGACTCGATACAGCGCATTTCAGACGTTTCGGGGTGTGTTTTACGAGGATTTTATCCATGCCGCGGACATATTGTTCCCTTCGCTTTCCGCCTGCCATGACAGGTCTGACAATAACGATGGCTTCCTTTGTCGCGTTTTGTCTCGGCATGGCCCAGCCCCTTGCCGCAGAGACCCTGCAGGATGCCGTTCGCGCCGCGGTGACGGCCAATCCCACCGGACGCGCCGCGAATGCCGACGTGAAAGCCTCGGCGCTGGAGCTGCTGCAATTGCGCAGGGACTTTCAGCCGCGCCTGCGGCTGCATGGCGAGGTCGGGGCCCAACGATACGACGATCCCGAGCGGCTTGCCCCCGACGACAACCGCGACACGAAATTCAACCGCGAAATCGGCCTTACCGCCGAGTTGACGCTGTTCGATGGCTACCGCCGCACCAACCGCATCTACCGCAACGCCTCGCGGTTGGACGAAGCTATTTTCGGCCTTCTCGATGCTTCCGAGACGATGGCGCTCAACGCGGTGGAGACCTATGTCGACGTGGCCAGGCACGCGCGGCTTCTTGAGGTCGCAAATCGGAATATCGCCCGACACAATGAAATCGCGCGCCAGGTCGATGATCTGGTCGATGGTGACCGGCTGCCGGTCAGCGCCCGGTTCGAGGTTCAGGACCGGTTGCTGGCAGCGCGGCTGTCGCGGCTCGACGTGGAACGTGCGATGGCGGATGCGCGCGCGCGCTACCGGGCGGTGATCGGTCACGATCCCGGAGGCATGAGACCCGTGCCTGCGGTCGAGAACCTGCCGCTGACAAAGGAAGATCTGGTCCTGCGCAGCCTGCGCAACAGTTTTCGCCTGAAAGAGTCGGGCCAAAAGATTGCGCAAACCCGGTTTCAGCACGCGATCACCACCGCCGACGAGAAGCCGCAGGTGACGCTTCAGGCAGGTGTGCGCGCGGGACGCGATATCGGTGGCACATCGGGGTCGGAATCGGATGCCTTCGTCGGCGTTCGGCTGGACTGGGAACTTTTCGCCGGGGGGCGCGATGCCCGCCGCCGTGCGCTTCAGGCACGGGTGCTTGAGGCAGAGGCCGAACGACAGAAAGTGGTGCGCGAGGTCCGCGAGATGGCCGAACGAAGCTGGAATGCCTACCACACCAGTATCGAGCGCACGGTGCTTCTGGATCGGCGCGTGGCCGCGGCGCGCAAGACCTCCGCGCAATATCGCGATCAGTTTCGCGCCGGCACCCGAAGCATGCTTGACGTGCTGGATGCGGAGCGAACGTTCTTCAACGTCCTGTTCGACAATGTCAGCGCCAAGGCCGCCTTCACCTTCAATCAGTACCGGATGCTCGCCGCGCAAAGCCGCCTCGCCGCGCATTTCGGAATCGAACCGGCAGATGTGCCGCTCGAGCCCGATTTCACGGCCCGCGCACAGGATGCCCGGCGCGCGACGGCGATTTTCGACACAGAAATCAGGGCGTTGAAATGACGCCTGCGGCCCGGGCGGCCCCCGCCGGGGACACCGGGCGAGCCAGCGCGGACGGCCGCGCCGTTCCCGACGGGGATCGTGTGCCGGGACTGGACGCCGCCGTCTGGCTGTCACGACATCACGGCCGCCCCTGGAACGACGAGGCGGTGCGCGCGCGAATGCCCGCCGGGTTCAGCTGTCGCACGCCCGAAAGCCTCGCACGCGCGCTGGCCACAGTGGGGCTGAAGTCGCGCCTCGTGCTGCGAAAACTGCGCCAGATCGATCCGGCGGCGCTGCCATGCGTGCTGTTCGAACGCGATGGCACCCCTCTTATCCTGCTGGGATTTTCGCCGGACCGGCGCTGTGGGCGCATTCTGGATCCCGCGCACGACAGCCCCGAGCGCGAGATCCGCCTGCGACAGCTATCGCGGCGGGTCCGGCCCGAGGTCATGCTCGTCTCCGTGCGCGATGATCTGGTTGACCGTCGCCTCGATGCGCAGGCGCAGGACCGGCCAAGGCACTGGTTCTGGGGGCCCATGCGCGACAATCGCGCGGGCTGGATGCAGGTCATTATCGCGGCGCTGCTGATCAACATCCTCGGGCTGGCGTTGCCGATCTTCGTGATGAATGTCTATGACAAGGTGATCCCCAACCTTGCCTATGTGACCCTGTGGACGCTGGCCATCGGGGTGGCACTGGCCATCGGGCTGGACCTTGTGCTGCGCAGTTTCAGGACGGGGGTGCTGGAATCCGTTGGCCGACGCCTCGATACCGGCATCGCCTCGACGCTCTTTTCGCACGCGCTCGCCCTGCGGGTGGCCGACCGCCCCGGCGGCGCGGCGGGGCTGGCCAGCCATATCCGTGATTTCGAGGCGGTGCGCGAATTCTTCGGCTCGGCCAGCTTCGTGTCGTTGATCGACCTGCTGTTCATAGGCCTTTTCATCCTTGTTCTTTACATGATCGTGGGGCCATTGGCGGTGGTGCCGCTGTTGGCGGTGCCGCTCGTGCTGATCCTCGCCGTTGTCGCGCAGCTTCCGATGGGGCGCACGGCGTGGGCCGCGCAGGCGCTGGCCGGACGCCGACAATCGGTTCTGATGGAAGCGCTGTTGGGGCTGGAGACCATCAAGACCCTCAATGCCGAACCGGTGATGCAGCGTGAATGGGACCGCGCCAGCGCCGCCACCGCGCGGATCAGCGGTCGCAGCCGCTTCTGGTCGAGCTTCGCGGCCTCCGGCACCCAGATGATCCAGCAAGGGGTGAGCGTGGTCATCATCGTCTGGGGCGTCTACCTCGTGGCCGAGGGGCAGATCACCATCGGTGCCCTGATCGCGGCCAACATCCTTTCGGGTCGCGCGCTCGCGCCGCTGGGAACCATCGCCCAGACCATCTTTCGCGCCCATTACGCGCTGCGCGCGATGCGCGCGTTGTCGCAGTTCATGAAGGTCGCGCGCGAACGCGGCCCGGCAGTTCACAGCAGCGCCCGCGTGACGGCGGGTGCCGTCGCCTTGTCAGAGGTAAGCTACCGCTATCCGGGTGCCGGGGCGGATGCGCTCGCATCGGTGACGCTCGACATCGCGCCGGGGGACTGCGTCGCGCTTCTGGGCCGGGTCGGATCGGGCAAGAGCACGCTCGGCAAGCTGCTGTGCGGCCTGCTGACCCCCGACAGCGGCACGCTTTTGATCGACGGGCGCGGGGCCGGGCAATACGACCCGGCCGCGCTGCGCGCCGGGGTCGGCTACATGCCGCAGGAACCCGAGCTTTTCACCGGCACCCTGCGCGAGAACCTGGTGATCGGCCGGCCCCATGCGACCCAGTCCGAAATCGAATCGGCCCTGCACATGGCGGCAATGGAGCGGTTCGTCAAAGACGATCCCCAGGGTCTCGATCGGTTCATCGGCGAACGCGGCGCGCAGTTATCGGGCGGGCAGCGCCAGGGGCTGGCCCTCGCGCGGTTGCTGCTGCGCCAACCCGAACTTGTGTTCCTTGACGAGCCAACCAACGCGATGGACCGCGACATGGAGGTCGAGGTGGTGGCGCGACTGCGTGCCTTGAACGCCGGGGGCACGACGCTGGTGCTGTGCACCCATCGCCCGGCACTTGCGGATCTGGCGGATCGCTGGCTGGTGATCGACTGCGGCCGTGTCGTTCTTGACGGGCCGCGCGACACGGTGATCACGCAGATGAAGCAGGCGGCCGCCCGCCGCGCCGCGGAGTGAGCGGATGTTCGGACCGCGGACAGAAGAGGATTTCGTGAACGACGCGACCGCCGTCGGGCCGCGTGGGCGCGGGCGCGGGCCGTGGCTTTTGCTGCTGCTGATCGCCGGCGGCATCGCCGCGTTCCTCGCATGGGCCGCTCTCTACGAGATCGAGGAGGTCACGCGCGGCACCGGGCGCGTGGTACCGAGCCGACAGCTTCAGGTGGTGCAGAGCCTCGAGGGCGGGATCGTCTCGGCGATCGAGATCCGCGAAGGGGATCTGGTGGCGAAGGGCGAGGTGTTGATGCGGATCGACGACACCTCTGCCGCGGCCGAACGCGGCGAGTTGCGCGAACGCGAGGCGGCGCTTCTGGCCGAGGCCGCGCGTGTCCGCACCGAGGCAGTGGGCGGTGACACGTTGCGCTTTCCCGCGGGCCTGTCAGAGCGTGCGCCTGATGCCGTTGCCGCCGAGCGCAAGGTCTTCGAGTCGCGCCGCGCACAGCTCGAAAACGAGATGTCCGTGCTGCGCAACAAGCTGGCGCAGCGCCGCTCAAACCTGCGCGAACTGGAAGCGACCATCATCAAGCTCGAGCGGCAGATCGCCCCCCTCGCCGAGGAAATCACCCTGACAAGCCGACTCGTCGACAGCGGCGCGGTGCCCCGGATCAAATTCCTGCGCCTGCAAAGCCGCATGGCCGAACTGCAGGGCGAGTTGGCGGTCTCCCGCGCGCGCCTGCCCGGCCTTCGCGCCGCCATGGACGAGGCGGAAAGCCAGATTCGTTCGGCGCGCAGCAGCTATGTGCTGACGGCGCGCGAGCGTCTGGCCAGGATCAACAGCGAACTCTCGGTGCTGCGCGAGGCCCTGCGCGCCGCCACAGAAAAGGTAACCCGCACCAGCCTGCGCGCGCCCGTGAACGGCACCGTCAACACGGTCCATGTGACCACGATCGGCGCGGTGGTGCAGCCCGGCGCCCCCCTGATCGAGATCGTGCCGCGAGACGACCAGTTGCTGATCGAGGCGCGTATCCGCCCGCGCGACGTGGCCTTCATCCGTCCCGGCGATTCCGCGTCGGTCAAGATCACCGCCTATGATTATCTCGTCTACGGTGCGCTGGACGGAACCGTGCTGCGCATCGGGGCCGACACGGTCGAGGACAGCGAAGGAACCGAGTTCTTCCGCGTCATGGTTCGCACAAGGCAAAGCGAGTTGACGGCGGACGATGGCACGTCCCTGCCGATAAGCCCCGGCATGGTGGCGCAGGTCGATATCCTGACCGGGCGCAAGACGGTTCTCGACTACCTGTCGCGCCCGCTGAGGCGCGCGCAGTCCGAGGCCCTGCGCGAACGCTGAACGTGTTCGCGCCGCTTGACGCGCTCACTTGTCGGTCGCGACATGGACGCCATCCCAGCCCTCGCCCGGCGGATTGGCGCGCAGCGCGGCAATGCGCCGACGATAGAGCGCAACATAGCCAGTCATATCGAGATCCAGCGGCGCGCCGGCTGCCTCGAGCCGGTCAAGCGCCGCCTCTGCCGCGTCCCAATCCTGCGCCGAATAGGCTGCGCGCATCGCGGTGTTGGCGGCCTCCAGCTCGGCGAAGTCGGGCCTCGTGCGCATCGCCTCGTCGCCCAGAAGCCCGAACACGCGCTCGGGTGCCATCTTGCCCTTCACCCGCAACAGATCCAGTTCGATCATCGCGAAGCGGCCCTCGACCGCGCGGGCCGTCGCGGAGCCGAGGATGATGCCAAGCCCATAGGGCTTGGATTGCCCCTCCAGCCGCGAAGCCAGGTTCACCGCATCGCCAAGCGCAGTATAGTCGAACCGCGAGTCGCTGCCCATGTTGCCGACGACGCAATCCCCGGTATTGAGCCCGATCCCCACGTCGATGGGATGCGCCGCACCGCCCGCCTCTGCGGCGGCGCGCGCGCGCTCTGCGTTGAGGGTCGCCACGTCGGCGCGCATCGCCAGCGCCGCGCGGCAGGCGGCGGCGGCGTGGTCCGGCGCGTCGAGCGGCGCGTTCCAGAACGCCATGACGGCATCGCCCATGAACTTGTCGATGGTGCCGCCCTCGCGCAGGATGGCCCGTGACAGCACCGTGAGGAAACTGTTCATCAGCGCCGTCAGCCCCGGCGGATCGTCCCGGAACCCCTCGGCCAGGGTGGTGAAGCCGCGCACATCCGAAAACAGCACCGTCAGTTCACGCCGCTCCCCGCCCAGGGTCAGACCCTCGGGATTTTCCTGAAGCCGCGCCACCAGATCGGGCGAGACATATTGCCCGAAGGCACCGCGGATCTGCTGTTTCTGGCGTTCCTCGCGCAGGTAGTTGGCGCTGGACATCAGCATCAGCGTCAGAACCGTGCCCAGAACCGGCCATGTCGGATCGAGCAGGATCCGCACCTCGTGGAACAGATAGTAGGACAGCCCCGAATACCCCACCAGAAGCGACACCGCAAAGGCGATGATCCAGCGTGCGCCGATCACCGGAACCAGCACGATCACCAGCGCCGACAGCACCAGCACCGTCAGCAGTTCCACCGCCACGGCATAGTTGGGCCGGTTCAGCAACGTGTCGGTCAGGATGTTCTCCAGAAGCTGCGCGTGAATTTCCACCCCTGCCATCGGCACCCCGAGGGGGGTCGGCCGGAAATCCTCCAGCCCGATCGCCGACGTGCCCACCAGCACCAGTTGCCCGGCCAGCCGCTCCGGCGCGACCCGACCAGCCAGCACATCGCCTGCCGAAACATAGCGCTGCGGCAGGCTCGGGGTCAGGTAGGGCCATACGCGGCCGTCCGGTCCGGTCCGGATCATCTTGCCGCCCAGCACCACGCCGTCGATCCCCGCCTCGTTGGTGCGCAGGGCAAAGGCGTTACCGCCCGTCGCCACCCGCAGCAATTCCGGCGCGAGACCCAGCCGAAGGGTGTCTTGCACCAGCATCACCATCGGCACCCGCCGATAGATTCCGTCGGGATCGGGCCGCACGCTGAACACCCCGCGCCCCGCCGCCGCATCCTCGAGAATGTCCAGGTTGCGCACAACGTCCGGAAACCGCGGCAGGAACGGCCTCGGATCGGCCCCGATGATCGCGTGCGGCACCGTGCGCATCGCGGCCTTGTCCGCAAGGTTCGAACGGGCGCTGCGCACGCTGGTCTGCCCCACCACCACCCGCGTCTGGCGCATCGCGCGGGCAAGCGCCACGTCGTTGTCCGGCAAGGCCTTGAGCTGGGCGCGCATCTCGGCGGGCAGCCCCGGGTTGTCGCGCGCCACCCCCTCGGGCGACAGCCGGTCGCGCTCGGCAAATACGATATCGAAGGCGATCGCAACCGCACCCGCCGCCGCGACCTTGGTCACGATCTCTGCCACGCGGGTGCGCGGCCACGGCCATTGGCCGAATTCCTCGAGACTGGGATCGTCGATATCGAGAATTGTCACCGGCACTGGCTGCGGGTCGCGCGGCTCGACCTGCTGGTAGATATCGAAGGCCGCGTTGCGCAGCCCCGACACCCAGAGCGGGTCCGCGACACGCAGCGCCAGAAGCAGTGCCAGCAAGACCAGCCCCGCGAAGCGCCCCGGCCCGATCCGACGCAGGATGACGCGCTGCATTGCCAATCCCTTCGTTTGTCGTCACGCCTCAGGCGGTACGCCCCTCGTCTTACCAAAAAGAACCCTGTCTCGTGGGTCAACCTGCAAATCGCCGGGATGGTTCCCGCGAGACGGGCCGCCCGGAACTGCGCCGGCACTGCGGACCTTCGGGAATCCGCGGTCTTGAGCGAAAATCGAATTCATCTATAGTGCTGGAGCGTTTGCGCATTAAAAAAAGGTGATTTATGAAATCGGTGGGTTTGCCGCACGGGCCGCTGGGTGGCCCTTCCGTCCTTTTGAAGAGCGTTGACGGCGAGGCTGTCACGGTAAGTGATCCATCGCATCTTTTCTCTGCGGATTTTTCCCGCGACGGGGCCGATCTCGTGCTGGAGACTCCGGGGGCACCGAACATCCGGGTTGTGGATTACTTCGCGCACGCTCTCCTCCCCGACCTGACGACCCCGGACGGTGCCACCCTGCGTGGCGCGGTGGTGGAACGCCTCGCCGGTCCCGAAGCGCCGGGCCAGTATGCCCAGCTCGGCGCGTCCCCGCAGGGTGATCCCATCGGCCAGGTCGAGACGCTGGAGGGGGAGGCGCGCGCTCAGCGCGTCGATGGCACCGTGGTCGATCTCGAGATCGGCAGCAAGGTCTATCGAAACGATGTCGTCATCACCGAAACAGGTGGCGAGGTCTCGATCACCTTCGTGGATGGCACCATATTCACGCTTGCCTCAGGCTCACGCATGGTGCTCGACGATCTCGTCTATGCGGCCGGGTCGCAAGACAATTCCGCGGCCTTCAACCTTGTCGAGGGCAGCTTTGTCTTTATCGCCGGACAGGTTGCCAAGACCGGCGGCATGGAGGTCACGACCCCGTCGGCGACAATGGGTATTCGCGGCACCACCGTGCTCGTGGACATCCAGACCGTGCAGGGCGTGACCACCGTTGCGGTCTCGCTTAACACCGATCCCGATGGCGGCCTGGGCGAGATTGTCATCAACGATCTCGGCGGCAACGAGATCACCACGATCACGGCGACCGATACCAAATGGGTGGTGCCCGTCGGCGACGAGGCCTACGAGGTGGCCCGAACCGCGGATGACCTGGCAAGCGACGCGGCCATCCTGGCCGATGCCGCCACCGCCTATGCCAAGTCGATCGCGCGACTCGAGGCCGGACAGAGCCTGGTCGAACTCGACAGCGGCAACAGCCGATCAGGCACAGGTGAGACCGACACGGATACGGGGGCCGGAACCGGGCTTGACGACAGCGGCGACGACCCCGGGGACGATGACGGCGATACGGATCGCCAGGCACCGGACGATACGCAGGAGCCTCGGGATTTCGCTCCCGCTCCGACAGAGCCTGACACGAACACGGCCCCGGCTCCCGATGACGCGCGTTTCGAGCTGCCCGAAGACACGCGCCTCGACGGCACGCTCACCGCGCGGGATGCGGATGGCGACCCGCTCAGCTTCGCGATCCGGTCGGGCGCTGAAAACGGCGTGCTGGTTCTGCTCTCGACGGGCGAGTTCACCTACACGCCGAATCCGGATTTCAACGGGCAGGACAGTTTCACCTACACCGTATCCGATGGACAGGGCACCATAACAGGCGCGACCGTGACCATCGGCGTAACGCCGGTGGACGATCCGCCCTCGGCCCCCGATGCCACGAAAGCCGGGACCGAGGACAGCGCGATCACGGGCGTTCTTGCTGCGACAGATATCGACAGCCCCGACGCCGATATAACCTATGCCCCCGAAGACACCGCGATGCCCCTGCCCGCCGGGCTGTCCCTCGCCCCCGATGGCAGCTATCGCCTCGATGCGAGCGACCCGGCCTACCAGACCCTCGCCGCGGGCGAGACGCGCGGCGTTACGCTTGACTACACCGCCACCTCCGGCGGCCAGAGCGAGACCGGCACGCTCTCGATCACCGTCACCGGCGTCAACGACGCCCCGGTGATTGCCCCGGCGCAGATCGAGGCGCACGAAGACGGGCCGGTGGTCACGCTGGACCTTGCCGAACGCGGCAGCGATATCGACAACGACGACACCGGCGCGACGCTCACCTACAGCGTCACCGGGGTACCGGGCGCGGGCAGCGCCATGATCGACGGCAACATGCTGCGCTTCGATCCCGGTGCCTATTTTCAGGATCTCGCGGCAGGCGAGGCGCGTGACGTGACGATCCGACTAGGCGCAACTGATTCTCATGGCGCAACCGACGAGACCGACATTACCGTGACGATCACCGGGGTGAATGACAGCGCGGTGATTTCCGGCACCAGCACCGGCGCGGTGACCGAGGATGAGGATGCGGCGACGCTGACGGCTGCGGGCGCGCTGACGGTGAGCGATGTGGACG
>JADQCB010000004.1:0-142399 GCA_016278325.1 Actibacterium sp. | reverse complement strand
GAGGATGCGGCGACGCTGACGGCTGCGGGCGCGCTGACGGTGAGCGATGTGGACGCCGGCGAGGCGGTGTTCGTGGCGCAGACCGACACCGCCGGGACCTATGGCAGCTTCACGCTCGGCTCGGATGGCCAGTGGACCTACGAGGCGGACACGACGCAGGCGGCGATCCAGGCGCTCGGCAAAGACGAGACGCTTACCGACAGCTTCACCGCCGCGACGGCGGATGGCACGGAACAAACCGTCACCGTCACCATCACCGGGGTGAATGACGGCGCGGTGATCGGCGGGACCGTCACGGGCGATGTGACCGAGGATGCGGCGGCCACGCTGGCCGCCTCGGGCGCGCTGAGCGTGACCGACGCCGACACCGGCGAGGCGGAGTTCGTGGCGCAGACCGACACCGCCGGGACCTATGGCAGCTTCACGCTCGGCACGGATGGCCAGTGGACCTACGAGGCGGACAATTCCCAGGCGGCGATCCAGGCGCTCGGCAAAGACGAGACGCTCACCGACAGCTTCACCGCCACCACCGCAGATGGCACCACGGAAACGGTCACGGTGACCATCACCGGGATGAATGACGGCGCGGTGATCGGCGGGACCGCCACGGGCGATGTGACCGAGGATGAGGATGCGCCGACGCTGACCACCTCGGGCACCCTCACCGTCACCGACGCGGATGCCGGCGAGGCGGTTGTCGTGGCGCAGGCGAACGCGGCGGGCGATAACGGCTTCGGCAGCTTCACGCTCGATACCGACGGCAAATGGACCTACGAGGCCGACACGACGCAGGCGGCGATCCAGGCGCTCGGCGCGGGGGCGACGCTCACCGACAGCTTCACCGCCACCACCGCAGATGGCACGGCGCAAGCGGTCACCGTCACGATCACCGGGGAGAATGACGGCGCGGTGATCGGCGGGACCGTCACGGGCGATGTGACCGAGGATGCGGCGGCCACGCTGGCCGCCTCGGGCGCGCTGAGCGTGACCGACGCCGACACCGGCGAGGCGGAGTTCGTGGCGCAGACCGACACCGCCGGGACCTATGGCAGCTTCACGCTCGGCACGGATGGCCAGTGGACCTACGAGACGGACAATTCCCAGGCGGCGATCCAGGCGCTCGGCAAGGACGAGAGGCTGACCGACAGCTTCACCGCCACCACCAAGGATGGCACGGAACAAACCGTCACCGTCACCATCACCGGGGTGAATGACGGCGCGGTGATTTCGGTGGCAGATTTCGCAGCTGTCCCCGAAGGCGACGCGGGCATATCCTCTAACACGGTCTTTGACCCGGCACTGATCATGACAGCCAGCGATGTCGACACCGCGGAGACACCGCGGATCAAGGCCGGATCGTTGTCGATCGCGGTGGCTGCTGACAGTGACACCGGCGTTGTGACCCCCTTCGACATCGGGGCCACCACGGCCACGGTGGATACGGCGAATTACGATTTCCTCGGGGCGGGAGAGAGCGGACGCTTTGTCCTGAGCTTCGATGTTATATCCGGCGAGGATGAGTCGAGGCATGAAAGCGTGATCGAGATCACCGGCCGAAACGACGCCCCTGTCGTGCAGGATATCTTGGTCTCGGGGAACAATGGCGGACCGCTCGGCGGGACGGTGACCGCTACCGATCCTGACGCCGGCGACACTGTGTCGTTCAGCCCTGGCGCGCAGGGGCCGGGCAATGGCGCGGTGAGCGTCAATGACGATGGCAGCTTTACCTATACGCCACAAGCGGGCTTTGCGGGTTTCGACAGGTTTGAAATCCTCGCCAGCGATGGCACGTCATCGGATAGTTCCACCGTCACGCTTGCCGTGGACGATCCGGGATCGCAAGTGGCACGGGATCGCGGGCTGGGCATCACCATCGACGGCGAAAGCATCGACGGGCGCCCCGCCGGGAGCGTCAACATCACCCGCTCCACGGTCGAGGCGACACCGATCAACCTTGTCTTTGCGCTGGATGGTTCGGGCAGTTTCGCAGATGAGTTCGACGATCAGATCGCGGCGGTCAAGAACGCGCTTGCGGCGCTTGCCGAGGATTTTTCCGGGCCGGGCGCGCCGCAGGTCGATGTGCAGATCATCGTGTTCTCGACCGATGCCACGAGCTATGGCAGGTCCGGTGTCGATGATCCCACCTACGGGTTCACACCGTTCGACCTGGTCGCCGACGCGGACGCGATCCAGGAGGAGCTGGGAAAGATAGAGCATCCGGGCGGCGTCACCAATTGGGGTGCGGCCATCAATGACGCCAAGGCTTTCTTCGATCAGGAGGCCAGCGGCGGCAATGACGAGGTCGATTTCCTCTATTTCATAACCGACGGACAACCGACCGGCGCTGACAGCCTGTGGCAGACCGCGGTCAGGGATATCCGCGACGCGCATGATCCGCAGATCTTCACCTTTGGCATCGGCAACGGCTTTGATCCGGCGAAAATGGAACAGACATTTACCATAGATGGGGTGGATTACCAGTTTGACAGCGACGGCGACGCGGGGACGATAAATTCCGCCGTGGACCTGACGGCAGAGCTTCTGAGCACCGGGCTTTTCGCCGCAGAACTGGTGTCGTTCTCTCTGGAGTTGACGAGCGACGGCACCGATCACGGCGTCATCGCGACCGCGATCAACGAGGATGGCACCGGGTTCACGCTGCCGCTTGCGGAGATCGACGGCATCGAGGATATGCTGGGCCAGACCAACGATTTCCTCGCCACCGCCGTGTTCGATCTCGACGGGGATAGCGGCACCACCAGTGACCAGGTCACCATCGTCGAGGCCGGTCGCCTCTCGGCACCGGACGCACCGGTATCGCCTGCCGGGTCGGATGGCGACGATCTCATGCTGGGCGGTGCCGGGGCCGACACGCTTGACGGGGGGGCGGGCGATGACCTGCTGATCGGAGGCGGTGGCGATGACAGCCTGCTTGGCGGCTCGGGTGACGATCTTGTCGTGCCGGGGGCAGCTGCGGTGACGACGCTTGTGGATGGCGGCGCAGGGCGCGACACGCTGAAATTCGACAGTGCCGGAGATCTGACAAGCGATGTGCTGCCATCGCTGAGCATCCATGAGATCGAGGTGCTCGACATGGAGAACGGCGCGGACAACACCTTGTCGTTGACAGTGACGGATATCGAGGGGCTCTGGCCCGGAATCGATACCGATCTCGGCATATTGGTCGACAGCGCATTCCCGAACCCGGACGGCGGCACGATTCGCGGCGAGGGTGGCGATACGCTTGCGCTGAGCAATCCCGAGGGGACGATCGAGCAGAACCCGAGCGGCACCGGGCCTGTCACCGACGGCAACGGCACGACCTTCGACATCTACCAGTTCTTCGATGGGTCGCACACGGTTCTCGCCACGCTCGCGGTGGACGACGACGTGAACGTGGCGATGGTGAACGCCTGATTGTTCCCACCGGATCTCGAGGGGGGCGATGGCGCACATTGCGCGCCCTGGCAGAACCAGGCGCAGGCACCTCTCCGCCATGAACCGCCTTCCCGCGCTCACCACTGGGAGCTGTTGAACAGGTGGACGGGCCGCGCAGTCTCGTCTCATTTAACGCAGCTGCACAACCGGCGCGGGATGGCCGCCCCCGCCCGGGCAGAATCTTCGCCCTCGCCGCGCGCGCCGCAAACGGCCCGGCACGGAAAAGACCTCGCGTCGCACATCGTGCGAAACCGAAGAACAGTGTCGCCGGTTTCGCGGTCGATGGCGAACAAGGTTTCGTCTCCGGTCGGCGCGCCGCGACCCCCTGGGCCGTCAGGCCCGGCAACGCGGAACCCGAAGACTTGACCTTTCGTGGAAAGGCACCCGACCTCGCGTGCTCGTGGGTATCTGCCGCGTGACATCGAGTTGCCGGAACCATCCGCGCGCGACCGCCGGACCAGAGACGTAAAACCAATTCGAGGACTAGGGAGCCGACATGAGATCCTTCAACCTGACGCGCGCCGCCGCGCTCGGAACCACGCTTCTGGTGATGACCGGCAGCATGGCCACGGCCGAAACCTTCCACTGGGCGTCCGTCCACCGACCCGCAGACGATGGACCCGCACGCGGTCAACGCCGCGCCGGTGACCTCGTTTCTCAACAACATCTACGAGGGGCTCGTCCGGCGCGACGCCGAGATGGCGGTGCAGCCCTCGGTCGCGACCTCGTGGGAGCCGCTGGAAAACGAGCCCGGCTGGCGCTTTCACCTGCGCGAAGGCGTGACCTATCACGACGGATCAGAATTCACCGCCGAGGATGTCGCCTTTTCCTACGAACGCGCCGCGTCGGAGCAGTCGGACGTGCGGTCGTGGTTCGCGCCCGTGACCGAGTTCCGCGTGGTGGACGACTACACCGTGGAATTCGTGCTCGACAGGCCGAACCCGCTGTTTCCGGGCTCGATCGCCAATTTCATGATCATGGACAGCGGTTGGGCCACGGAAAACGACGCCGAACGCCCGTCGCGCGACGCCGAGAACTACGCCACGCTGCACACCAACGGCACCGGTCCGTTCATGCTGGAGTCGCGCGACCCGGGTGTCGAGACCCGGCTGGTGCCCTATAAGGGCTGGTGGGCCGAGCCCGAACACAACATCACCGAGGCGATCTTCACCCCCATCGGAAACCCCGCCACCGGTCTGGCGGCGCTGCTGTCGGGCGAGATCGACATGATCAACCCGATCCCGCTGCAGAACGTGGAAGAGGTGGAATCGCGCGAGCGGTTCAAGGTTCTCGAAGGGATGGAAACCCGTGTGGTCATGTTCGGCTTTGGCCACGAACACGAGACCCTGAAATATTCCGACGACGTCACCGACGCCAATCCGTTCGCCGACCCGCGCGTGCGGCGCGCGGCGGCCCACGCGATCGACGTTGCCACGATCAACCGCGTGGTGATGCGCGGCAAGGTCGAGCCGGTAAGCCAGCTCGTGCCGCCGTTCCTGTCGGGCTATTCCGAAAAGCACGCCGCGCGCCCGGCCTATGACCCCGAGCGGGCCCGCGAACTGCTCGCCGAGGCGGGCTATCCCGACGGGTTCTCCTTCGGGCTGAAATGCACCAACGACCGCTACATCAACGACGAGGCGCTGTGCCGCGCGGCGGCGTCGATGTTCGCGGAAGTCGGCCTCGACGCGGAGCTGACCACCGTGCCGGTCCGCAACTACTGGGAGCAGCTGCGCGCGGACGAGTTCGACATGTATCTGCTGGGCTGGTCGCCGGGCACCTTCGACATCGAGCATCCGGTGCGCTTCCTGCTGTCCACCCCGAACGCGGAAACGCGCCTGGGCTCCTGGAACTTCTGCGGCTATTCCAACCCGCGCGTCGACGAGCTTCTGCCGCTGATCCAGAGCGAGCTCGACCCCGAGGCGCGCCAGGCTCTGGTCGATGAGCTGGTGGCGATCACCCAGTCGGAGATGGCCTACATCCCGCTCTGCGTGCAGCCGCTGATCTGGGCGGCGAAGGAAAACATCGACCTCACGCAGCGCGCCGACAACTTCTTCTTCCTGCGCTGGGTAACGGTGAACTGATCCCGCGCGGCGGGCGGACCTGCCCGGGCTGCCCGCCGGCACGCATACCCAGACCTCGGCGCCCGGCCCTCGGTCGGGCGCCTCCGGCGGGAGTATTTCCGCCAAGAAGAAAGGGCGCGCAGCGATGACGCGGGGGGCCGGGCGGTGACCTTCTACATTCTCAAGCGGCTGGCGCAATCGGTCTTCGTGATGCTGGCGGTGGCGTTCCTGGCGTTCTCGCTGTTCCGGTTCGCGGGCGATCCGATCAGCCAGATGACCGGGGTCGAGACCTCCGTCGCGGACCGCGAGCGGCTGCGCGAGCAACTGGGCCTCAACGACCCCTTCGTCATCCAGTTCCTGCGCTTCACCGGCGACATCGTGCGCGGCGATTTCGGCTATTCCTACCGCACCCGCCAGCCGATCGGAGAGATGCTTCTGTCGCGCATCCCGGCGACGCTGGAACTGGGCACCGTGGCGCTGCTGATCTCGCTGATCGTGGGCATCCCGGCCGGGGTCTACACCGCGCTGCGCCCGCGCGGCGCGGTCAACCAGACGATCCTGATCTCCACGCTCGTGGGCGTGTCGATCCCCACCTTCGTGATCGGCATCTTCCTGATCTTCCTCTTCGGGGTCTACCTGGGCTGGCTGCCCACCTACGGGCGCGGCGGCACGGTCGAGATCGGCTGGTGGGAGTCGTCGCTGTTCACGCTGGAGGGGTGGCGGTCGCTGATCCTGCCGTCGATCACGCTCGGGGTCTATCAGCTGACGCTCACCATGCGGCTGGTGCGTGCCGAGATGATGGAGGTGATGCGCACCGACTACATCCGGTTTGCCACCGCCCGGGGCGTGCCCTGGCGCAGCCTCTATTTCCGCCATGCCCTGGGCAACACGATGGTGCCGGTGATCACCATCATCGGGTTGCAGTTCGGCGGCGTCATCGCCTTTTCCATCGTCACCGAGAGCGTCTTCCAGTGGCCCGGGATGGGCCTTCTGTTCCTCGAGTCGATCCGCTTCGTCGACATCCCCGTCATGGGCGTCTACCTGGTGGTGATCGCGTTCTTCTTCGTGGTGATCAACCTGGCTGTCGACCTGCTCTACCTGGCCATCGATCCGCAGCTGCGGGTAAGGGAGGCGGCGTGATGCTGGCCGCGTTCTGGCGAAGCGACTTCCTCTATCTGTTCCTGCGCCGGCCGATGGCGGTGGCGGCTTTCGTGCTGACCGTCCTCATCCTCGGCGGCGCGGCGCTGGCGCCGTGGCTGACGCCCACGGATCCCTACGACTTGATCACCTTCAGCCTGATGGACGGGCTGCTGCCGCCGGTCTGGGCCGAGGGCGGCGATCCGCGCTTTCTGCTGGGCACCGACGACCAGGGCCGCGACATGGTCCGGCGATCCTCTACGGCGCGCGGCTGTCGCTGGTCATCGGGTTGAGCGCCATGGCCATTGCCACGGTGCTGGGCGTCAGCCTCGGCGTGGCGGCGGGGTATTTCGGCGGTCGGCTCGACGCCGTCGTGATGCGCATCGCCGACGTGCAGCTGGCGCTGCCGGCGATCCTCACGGCGCTGCTGATCGACGGCATCGCGCGGGGCATCCTGCCGCGGGAGGTGAGCCAGGACCTGCGGGTCTTCGTGCTGATCCTGGCGATCGCGCTGTCGCTGTGGGTGAACTTCGCGCCCACCGCACGCGCCTCCACCTTCGTGGAGCGCAACAAGGAATACGTGCAGGCGGCGATCATCATGGGCCAGCATCCGCTGCGGATCATGGCCATCCACATCCTGCCCAACATCCTCGGGCCACTGCTGGTGATCATGACCGTGGATCTGGCCTCGGCGATCCTGCTGGAGGCGACGCTGTCGTTTCTCGGCATCGGGCTGCCGGCCGACTCGCCCTCGCTCGGAACGCTCATCCGCATCGGCATGCAGTTCCTGATGTCGGGGGAGTGGTGGATCCTGTGGATGCCCACGGCGTTCCTCGTGCTGCTGGTCGTGTCGATCAACGTGCTCGGCGATTTCCTGCGCAACATCTTCAACCCGCGGCTGCGATAGATGCTGGCGATCAAGAATCTTACCGTCACCTTTCCCGGCCGCCACGGCGATTTCGTGGCCATCGAGGACGTGTCGATGACCGTCGCGCCGGGCGAGATCCACGGGCTGGTGGGGGAATCGGGCGCAGGCAAGTCCACCATCGGCGCCGCCGTCATAGGGCTGCTGCAACCGCCCGGCTTCGTCTCGGGCGGGTCCATGCGGCTGGGAAAGACCGACCTGCGCACCCTGTCTCGCGAGGCCGCCCACCGCATCCGCGGCAAGCGCATCTCGATGATCTTCCAGGATCCGCAGACCTCGCTCAACCCGCTCATGACCGTCGAGGCGCAGCTGATCGAGACGATCCTGGCCCATGAGGATATCGGCGTCGACGCCGCGCGGCAGCGGGCCGTGGCGCTGCTGGAGGAAACCGGCATCCGCGATGCGGCGGCGCGGATGAGGGCCTATCCGCACCAGTTCTCGGGCGGGATGCGCCAGCGGGTGGTGATCGCGCTGGCGCTGTGCACCAACCCCGAACTCATCATCGCCGACGAGCCGACGACCGCGCTCGACGTGGCGGTGCAAAGCCAGGTGCTCGACCTGATCCGCACGCTCGCGGACCGGCGCGGGGTGGGCATCATCCTGATCACCCACGACATCGGCGTGATCGCGCAAATCACCGACCGGGTGACGGTGCTGCGCGGCGGCAAGGTGATGGAGGCGGGCCCGACGGCGGACGTGCTGGGCCGGCCGCAGCATCCCTACACCCGCGCGCTGATGGCGGCGGTGCCGCGGCTGGAACGGCGTATGGACCGGTTCCGCCTGCCCGAGTCCGACGCCGGTGCGCGCATCGTGGAGGTGAAGGGCGCGGCGGTGCCCGACGGCGCGGGGGCGGCCCATGCCGAGGCGTGGCTCATGGCCGCCCGCGACAGGCGCGCCACGGACGGGCCCGCGCTGGAAATCGCCGGGCTGACGGTGAAGTTCGCGGGCACCCGCACCAGCCTGTTCCGCCGGCCGGCCCCGTTCATCGGGCTCGATGACATCAGCCTCGCGGTCCGTGCCGGCACGGTGACAGGCGTGGTCGGCGAAAGCGGGTCCGGCAAGTCGACGCTGGCCAAGGCGATCGTTGGCCTCGTGAACCCGGCGGCGGGCGAGATGCGGTTCCACGGCGCCCCGTTGCCCCCGGGCCGCGATCGCGCCCGCAACGACCCGGCGCGGCGGATAATCCAGATGGTGTTCCAGGACCCCTATTCGAGCCTCAACAATCGCCAGCGCATCGGCGGTATCCTGGCCGAGCCGCTGAAGATCTACGGGCTGGAGCCGGACCGTGCGGCGCGGCTGAAGATGGCGGCCTCGATGCTCGACCTCGTGGGACTGCCGATGGCCGCGATCCACCGCTACCCGCACCAGTTTTCGGGCGGGCAGCGCCAGCGCATCGCGGTGGCGCGCGCACTTCTGGCACGGCCGGGTTTCTTGATCTGCGACGAGCCGACCTCGGCGCTCGACGTGTCGATCCAGGCGCAGATCCTCAACCTGCTCAAGGATCTGCAGGCACGGCTCGAGCTGTCGATCCTGTTCATCAGCCACAACCTTGCGGTGGTGCGGCAGATGGCCGACGACATCGTCGTGCTGAAGGATGGCAGGCTGGTGGAATCGGGCCCGTCGGAGGCCTTCTTCGAAGGGCCGCAGGCGGCGTATTCGCGCAAGCTGCTGTCGCTGACACCCTCCATGGGGATGATCGCGGCGGCCTGAAACCAGCGCGCTTGACCGATGATTTTTGGAATGTACGGATAGCGGCAGAGAGACCGGATGCGCGACATGTCGTCTGCGATGGCGTGCCAGGCAACACGGCAGGCATCGACGATGGCGTCGTAACCTTCGACGAGCCGTAGCGAAAGGAAGCGCTCGCGCAGATATAGCCAGACCCGCCCCGTCGGGTTGAGCTTTTGGCGAATAGCGAGACATCGAAGGCGATGCCCCCGTGAAGCACGATGCAAAGCACGTCGCGCTGCACAGCTATCTGCATCGCCATCGCGTCTTCGAGGCCGCCGCCGATTTTCAGGCGCTTCGCGCGCCGAATGCGATGGCAGAGTTTCGAGGACCCGAACGGGATATCGGGGTGGACCTGACACCGGAATCGCAGGCCGCTTTCCAGGCAGGGATAAGGGAGTTGCGCGCGCAGGATCTGCACGGTGAATACTGCCGGCTCGGACCCTGCGAGGAGGAGTGCGAGATCAATCTCGTCGCCAGCCATGGCGCGCCTGTCACCACGACGCCCGTGGTTGCCGGTGGCCGCGAGAAAATCGTCACCCAGCGCGCGATGAACTACGCCGCCCCGCGCTATTCCCCGGCCGAGGGCCTGCTTCGGATCGGTGGCGTCGCGAAGACCCGGCAGATCGATGTCGCGGAGCTCTTCGCCGGACACATGCTGGCACGGCCGGGCCTTTTCGTCGGTCTCGACCGTGGGCCATCATTTCTACCGCTGGCGGGATGATGGCCTGCCTGCCGGGATCAACCGACCGCCCTGCACCGCGCGTTCACTCGCCGAAAGGGAATCAAGAGAATGAACGAACTTCGCCAGTGTGATCGAGTTTCGACCCTAGCGCCTTGCCGCGGCCCGATCGCTGCCTTGCCGGCCATGCTCGACCGCATCGGCGATGATCCGGCGGATCTGGGCGTCGTCCACCGGCGTGGCGCCGAGAAACTCCAGTATATCGCCGCGAATGCCGGCAGGCAGCCGCATCACCTGTGCAAAGAGATTTGGATGGATCGGCTTCACTGATCGCTCCGTTCAATCTTCGATGGCCGTAGCGACTTCTCAATTACAGGTTGACTGAATCTCCGGCAACTTGTCTAAAAAGACATGGCCAATAGTACAGATCTGGACCGGACCCTGGCGGAACTCGACGGTCTTGCGCCGGCCGGGTATTTTCTTGGCCTGCATATCCGGTTCGTGGCGCCGATCCTAACCTTTCAGACCTATAACCAGGCCTGGGTGGATCGTTACACGCAACAGGGTTATGCCCTGCGCGACCCGATGATCGCCTGGGGCTTTTCCGCGACGGGAAGCACCCGTTGGAGCGAGATAGAGATCCCCGACCCTTTCGAAATTTTTGCGGATGCGGCCCTTCACGGGCTGCCCTATGGCATTTCCGTATCCTGCGGCCCGATGACTTCGCGCACGATCGCGGGGGTGGCCCGTCAGGACCGGGAATTCACCGATGACGAGATCGGCCGGATCCGCGACGTCATCCTGCGGCTTCACGACCTGACGGAGCCGCCGGAGAGCCTGACCGAGGCTCAAAAAGAGGCCCTTCGCTTGATCGCGGAAGGGGATCGTCACGCGGCCGCAGCTGCCAAACTGAAGATATCCGAAAGCGCGCTGAAGGCGCGGCTCAATTCCGCCCGCCAACGTCTGACGGCACGGACGACGGCCGAAGCCATTCAACGCGCAAAGGATTACAGGCTGCTCTAAGTGGTCATCCCCTTCATTCAAGGGTCTGATTTATCAACCTACTGGGGATGAACCATGCAGACCACGACACTTTCCTTCGAAAATATCCATGACCATGGCGAACTGTTCGCGAACCTGTTCCGCGCGCGGCGGCAGTCCTTCATCGTGCAGAACAAGTGGCAACTGCCACAGGCGCTGGGGATGGAATACGACCAGTATGACACGCCCGCCAGCCGCTGGATCGCGGTGCACGAGTTCGGCGAGATCCTGGCCGGCATCCGCCTTACGCCGACCACCGCGCAATGCGGCATCTACAGCTACATGATTCGCGACGCGCAGCGCGGTTTGCTGGACTCCATCCCGCAGGATCTGCTTTATGAATCCGCCCCGGTGGCCGAGAACGTGTGGGAATCGTCGCGGGTCTTCGTGTCGCACGCCACGCCGATGCGGATCCGGCGGCGTGTGCATGCGCATCTGATCACCGAAATGACGCGCTCGGCGCGCGAGATGGGCGCGGTTCAGGTGCTGGGGCTGATCCCGGCCAACTGGCCGCGCTGGTCGGCGCGCTGCGGGCTCGACATGAAGGCCGCGGGGCGGGTGATGGAGATCGACGGGATCGACAACCAGTGCGTTTCGATCAACCTGACCGAGAACCTGCACTAAGCCTGCTGCAAGCGATCGCCGCCCCGTCGCTGCCGTGACGGGGCGGCTCCGATCCGCCTTTCACGCATCATTGAATGCCTGCGCGCCTTTGAAACGGCGCCAAGGCGCCGCGCCATGTTGAACCGCGGCGGCGCAAGGCGCATACCCGGGCGTGATCGAAGCCATATCGGAGGTGCCCATGTCCCGATCTCCCGCGGCAATCGCGGCCATTGCCCTGTCGATCATGGTCGCCACCGTCGCCTGGTCGCAGACGCCGCAGGTTCCCGCCAGCCAGGCGCAGATCCAGCTCAGCTTTGCCCCGGTGGTCAAGCGCGCGACACCGGCGGTGGTCAACATCTATGCCAAGAAGGTCGTCGCCACGCGGGTCAGCCCGTTCGCGAACGATCCGTTCTTCGGCAACCTGTTCCGCGGCCAGGGCCAGGTGGTGCCGCGGGTCCAGAATTCTCTGGGCTCCGGCGTCATTGTCTCGCCGGACGGGATCGTGGTGTCGAATTACCATGTCGCCGGGGATGCCGACGCGATTCGCGTGGTGCTGCACGACCGGCGCGAATTCGACGCAAGGGTTCTCATGGCCGACGAACAGGCCGACCTCGCGGTGCTGAAACTGGAAGGGGCGCAGGATCTGCCGGCCCTGCCGCTGCGCGATTCCGACGAGGTCGAAGTCGGCGATCTGGTTCTGGCCATCGGCAACCCGTTCGGCATCGGCCAGACCGTCACCAGCGGGATCGTGTCGGGGCTGGCGCGCTCGGGCGTGACGGCCGGTGACGGGCGCGGCTATTTCATCCAGACCGATGCCGCGATCAACCCGGGCAATTCGGGCGGGGCGCTGGTGGACATGCAGGGCCGGCTGGTGGGCATCAACACGGCGATCCTGACACGATCGGGCGGCTCCAACGGTGTCGGTTTCGCGATTCCGGCCAATCTGGTGAAGCGTTTCGTCGCGCAGGCAAAGGCCGGGCGGGAGCGGTTTGTCCGGCCCTGGGCCGGGGTATCGGGTCAATCGGTCGATGCCGCCCTGGCCGAAGGGCTTGGAATGGGATTGCCGCGCGGCGTCGTGCTGAGCGAGCTGCATCCGCAAAGCCCCTTTGCAAAGGCCGGCCTGGCGGCGGGCGACGTGGTGCTGACGCTGGGCGGGATGCCGGTGAACTCGCCCCAGGAAATGCTGTTTCGCATGTCGGCGGCGGTGATCGGCGACAAGCTGTCGGTGCGCTATCTGCGCGACGGCCGGGAACGCACCACCCGTGTCGCCCTGATCGCGCCGCCCGAAATCCCGCCGCGCGCCCCGGTCACCGTGCCGGGCGATCGAATCCTTAGGGGGCTGCGCGCGGTCAACGTGAACCCCGCGGTGGCCACGGAATACCGCCTGGAAGGCGTCACCAGCGGCGTCATGGTGGTCAAGACCGGCCCCGTGGCCGCGCAGGTCGGGCTGCGCCCGGGCGACGTGCTGCGGCGGATCAACGGGATCGAGATCGCGACCACCCGGGATCTGCTGCGGGCCACAGAATTCGATACCCGCAGCTGGGCGCTGGAATTCGAGCGGGGCGGAAAGCAGCGTGTCTTGCGCTTCCGTGTCTGACCCGCATGGCCTAGGTTATGCCCATGGCTGACCTGTTCGAACCGGAATCGCCCCCGAACACCCCTGCCCGCGATGCCCCGCGCCCGCTGGCCGACCGCCTGCGTCCGCGAAAGCTGGCCGAGGTGATCGGACAGGACCAGGTGCTGGGCCCGGACGGGCCGCTGGGCGTGATGCTTGGTTCGGGCAGCCTGTCATCGCTCGTGTTCTGGGGGCCACCCGGGGTCGGCAAGACGACCATCGCCCGGCTGCTCGCCGACGAGACCGATCTGACATTCGTCCAGATCAGCGCGATCTTCACCGGGGTGCAGGACCTGCGCAAGGTGTTCGACGCGGCCAAAATGCGCCGCGCCAACGGTCACGGAACCTTGCTGTTCGTGGACGAGATCCACCGCTTCAACCGGGCGCAACAGGACAGCTTCCTGCCGCATATGGAGGACGGGACGATCCTTCTGGTGGGGGCGACCACGGAAAACCCGTCCTTCGAGCTGAACGCCGCGCTATTGTCGCGGGCCCAGGTGCTGGTGCTGGCGCGGCTGGACCTGGCGCATCTGGAGCTTCTGGCACAGCGGGCGGAGAAGGAGCTGGGCCGCGCCCTGCCGCTGAGCGGGCCGGCGCGCGAGCGCCTGCTGGAAATGGCCGATGGCGATGGCCGCGCCTTGCTGAACCTGATCGAGCAGGTGGCGGCCTGGAAAACCGACGCGTCCCTGGACCCCGAGGCGCTGGCCACAAGGCTGATGAAGCGGGCGGCGAACTACGACAAGTCCGGCGACGCGCATTACAACCTGATTTCCGCGCTGCACAAATCGGTGCGCGGGTCCGATCCGGACGCGGCGCTCTACTGGTTCGCGCGGATGCTGGAGGGCGGAGAGGATCCGCGCTATCTCGCGCGTCGGATGACCCGCATGGCCGTCGAGGATATCGGCCTGGCCGACCCGGCGGCACAGCGGCACTGTCTGGACGCATGGGCCACCTATGAGCGTCTGGGCAGCCCCGAGGGCGAACTCGCGCTGGCCCAGGCGCTCATCTACCTGGCGCTGGCGCCCAAGTCGAACGCGGCCTATTCCGCTTACAAGGCCGCCCGCGCCGCCGCGAAAAAGACCGGGTCGGAACCGCCGCCCAAGCATATCCTGAACGCGCCGACAAAGCTGATGGCCGAACAGGGATACGGGGCGGGCTATGCCTATGACCACGATGCCGAAGACGGCTTTTCCGGGCAGGACTACTTTCCCGAGGGGATGAAACACGGCGTCTATTACACCCCGGTCGAACGCGGTTACGAGCGTGAACTGAAAAAACGGGTGGATTATTTCGCGCGGCTGCGCGCGAAGCGGCAGGGCGGTTGACTTCCGCCCCGGGCAGGAGGACAGAGACGCCATGAGCTGGAACATCCTACACGTGGCGATCGGCGGCGCGCTTGGCGCGTCGGGACGGTATCTGACCAATGTCGCGATGGCGCGTCTTCTGGGCCATGGCTTTCCCTGGGGCACGCTGAGCGTGAATATCCTGGGCTCGTTCCTGATGGGGCTTCTGGTCGAGGTTCTGGCCCAAAAGGGCGGGATGCGTGCCGCGCCCTTCCTGATGACCGGCGTGCTGGGCGGGTTCACCACTTTCTCGGCCTTTTCGCTGGATGCGCTGACGATCTACGAACGCGGGCAGACGGCACTGGCGGCCGGTTACGTTCTGGCCTCGGTGCTGTTGTCGCTGCTGGCGATCGGGCTGGGCCTTGCGGCCGGGCGGGCCGCCTTCGCATGAGCGGCGTGCAGACAATCGCCGTTGCCGATGGCGAGGCCGACCAGCGGCTGGACCGATGGTTCCGCCGCCGCTTTCCGCATGTCGCCCAGGGCCGCATCGAGAAGATGTGCCGCAAGGGCGAGATCCGCGTCGATGGCGGGCGCGTGAAGCCGGCCGCGCGGCTCGCCGCGGGGCAACAGGTGCGCATCCCGCCCCTGCCCGACCCGGGCGAGGTGGCAGCGCGGCCGAAACCCGGCATATCCGACGCCGACGCGCAGATGATCCGCGAATGCGTCCTGTATCGCGACGATCACCTGATCGCGCTGAACAAGCCGCCGGGCCTGGCGACGCAGGGCGGCAGCAAACAGACACGCCATATCGACGGCATGACCGAGGCGCTTTGCTTTGGTCTGGATGAAAGGCCGCGGCTGGTTCACCGGCTGGACAAGGACACCTCGGGCGTCCTGCTTCTGGCGCGCAGCCGGGCCGCCGCCAGCGCCCTGACACGCGCGTTCCGCGCGCGCGAGACGCGCAAGATCTATTGGGCCGCGGTGGCCGGCCAGCCCAGCCCGCCGATCGGGACGATCCGGTTCGGGCTGGTCAAGGCGCCGGGCCATGGCGCGCAGGGCGAGGCGGAAAAGATGCTCTGCGTGCACCCCGATGCCGTCGAGGCCACGCCGGGCGCCAAGCGGGCGGTCACGGACTACGCGGTGCTCAGTTCACTGGCCAAGCGCGTCAGCTGGGTCGCGCTGGTGCCTGTAACGGGCCGCACCCACCAGCTGCGCGCGCATATGGCGGAAACGGGCCACCCGATCATCGGCGACGGCAAATATGGCGGGTCGGGGCAAGAGAATCTGGGCGACGGCTGGGGCGCACAGCTGGGCGGAGAGATCAGCCGCAAGCTGCATCTGCATGCCCGCTCGATCAGCCTGACGCATCCGCTAACCGGGGCCCGGTTGCAGATCACCGCCCCGCTGCCGCCGCATATGAAAGCGACCTGGGACACCCTCGGCTGGTCCGAGGCGGACGTGCCCGCCGACCCGTTTGCGGAGATCGAATGACCCGGCCGAAACTCGCGATCTTCGATGTCGACGGCACACTGGTCGACAGCCAGACCCATATCACCGGCGCGCTTTCGGCCGCCTTCGCGGCCGAAGGGCTGGCGCTGCCGGGCGATCCGCTGCGCGTCGTCGGCCTGTCCCTGCCCGAGGCGATCCGGACGCTGGCCCCCGATCTGGATGCCGGGCCGCGCGCCCGCCTCGTCACGGCCTATCGCCAGGCGTATTTCGACCTGCGGGCCAACGCGGCGCCGGCGCCGCTCTACCCCGGCGCACGGGCGGTGCTGGAGCGGCTGGCGGCGCGCGACGACGTTCTGATGGGCGTGGCCACCGGCAAGTCGCGCCGCGGGCTGGATCATGTGCTTGACGCGCACGGCCTGACCGGTTTTTTCGTGACCTGCCAGGTGGCCGACCACCACCCGTCAAAGCCGCACCCGGCGATGGTGCTGGCGGCACTGGCCGAAACCGGGGTCGAGGCGATCGACGCCGCGATGATCGGCGATACCAGTTTCGACATGGAAATGAGCCGCGCCGCCGGGCTGCACAGGATCGGTGTCGGCTGGGGGTATCACGGCGCCGGCAAGCTTGGTGCGGCCGATCGGGTGATCGACAGCTTTGCCATGCTGCCCGACGCCCTGAACGAGATATGGGGGATCGCGCCATGAGCGAATGGGCGCCAAGGAGATTCTGGAAACAGGCCGACCTGGATGAACGGGCCGAAGGGTTCGGCGTGCTGCTGGACGGACGCCCGGTGAAGACCCCGGCACGGGCCGAACTGCGGATGCCCACCCGCGCGATGGCCGAAGCCGTCGCCGAGGAATGGAACGCCCAGGGCGAAAAGGTCGATCCTTTCGCGATGCCCATGACCCGCGCGGCCAACTCGGCAATCGACAAGGTCGGGCCACAGCATGCCGATATCGCGGCGATGATCGCCGGCTATGGCGAGACCGATCTTCTGTGCCACCGCGCCGAGTCGCCCGCGGCGCTGGCCCGCCGTCAGGCCGATGCCTGGGATCCGCTTCTGGACTGGGCCGCGAAATCGCTGGGCGCACCGCTGACGCCGACGATCGGGGTCATGCCCCGGCCGCAATCGCGGCAAAGCCTTGCCCGGCTGGCCGATGAAGTGGCCGCGCTGGATGCCTTCGAACTGACGGCACTGCACGACCTTGTGGCGCTGTCGGGCTCTCTGGTGATCGGCCTGGCGGCGATCCACCGGCAGGAGGATCCCGAAACCTTGTGGACGCTGTCGCGGATCGACGAAACCTGGCAACAAGAGGTCTGGGGCACGGATCGCGAAGCCGCCGCGCAAGCGGCGACCCGGCAACGCGATTTCCTGAACGCGCGACGATTCTTCGATCTGGCCCGCCCGCGCTGAGCGGCACGCCGTCCGCGATGTGCAAAAGTTTTGACCCGAATGCCCGAAAAGGGCCGTTGACACGGGGTCATGTCGCAATTTGCACCCCCGCCCTTGACGTTTTCGTGTGAAATCGCCCAAAGTTGCTGCACTGACTTGGGCAATCGCTCTTGCACACTCAGTCCGGCCTGAAAAAGGTTTCGGAACGAAACCACCCGACAGGGTGGACCATCAGGAAGAGGTAAACATGAAAAAATCGCTATTTTTGGGCACACTGACCGCGGCGGGCCTTGCGGCCGGCATGTCGGCGGCGGCGACTCTGGACGACGTGAAAGCGCGCGGGACGCTGAATTGCGGCGTGACGACCGGCCTGGTCGGCTTTGCCGCACCGAATGCGAATGGCCGTTGGGAAGGCTTTGACGTTGCCGTCTGCCGCGCTGTTGCCGCCGCCGTTCTGGGCGACGAGAACGCAATCGAATTCGTCCCGACAACCGGCAAGACCCGCTTCACCGCGCTTGCCTCGGGCGAGATCGACATGCTGGCCCGGAACACCACCTGGACCTTCTCTCGCGACGTTGACCTGGGCTTCGAATTCGCCGGCATCAACTATTACGATGGCCAGGGCTTCATGGTTCCCAAGGAGCTGGGCGTGACCTCGGCCAAGGAGCTCAACGGCGCCACCGTCTGCATCCAGACCGGCACCACGACCGAGCTGAACCTGGCCGACTGGTTCCGCAAGAACAACATGGAATATGAGCCGGTTCCGATCGAGACCAACGCCGAGGCGCAGCAACAGTATCTTGCCCGCGCCTGCGACGTCTACACGACCGACAGCTCGGGGCTGGCCGCGACGCGCGCCACGTTCGAGGATCCCTCGGCGCATGTGATCCTGCCCGAGATCATCTCGAAAGAGCCGCTCGGCCCGCTCGTGCGGCATGGTGACAACCAGTGGGGCGATATCGTTCGCTGGACGCTGAACGCGCTGATCGCGGCAGAAGAATTCGGCATCACCTCGGCCAATGTCGAGGAGCTGGCTTCGGAACCGACCGACAGCCCCGAGATCAACCGCATGCTCGGCACCGAGGGCAACCTTGGCGAAATGCTGGGGCTCGACAAGGATTGGGCGGTTCGCGCGATTGCGGCCGGCGGCAATTATGGCGAGATCTTCGCCCGCCACATCGGCGAATCCACGCCGGTCGGCCTGGCGCGCGGTCTGAACGCGCAATGGACCGAAGGCGGCCTGCTCTATGCACCGCCGTTCCGGTAAGCGGTAACCGGGAAGGGCGCGGATCTTCCGCGCCCTTCTGCTTTTCTGGCTCGAAAAAAATGACCTCGGCGGCACAGAGCGCGCAAGAACCGCGCCATTCGTGGATCCGCCAGGCAGACAGGGAACGCCAAAATGGCCAGCCATACCGACCCGTCGAAGGAGTCGTTCCGGCCAAGTATGCTTATCTACGATACCCGGTATCGGGGCATGACGATCCAGATCGTCGCCCTGATCGGGTTCTTGACGCTGCTTGGCTGGATCATCAACAACACCGCCCAGAACCTGGCAGACCTGGGAATGCGCCCGAGTTTCGGCTTTCTGATGGAACCCGCGGGCTATGACATCAACCAGACCCTGATCGAATACCAGAACCAGGACAGCCACCTGCGGGCGGCGTTCATCGGGTTGCTGAACACGCTGCTCGTGGCGGTCATGGGCTGCGCCACGGCCACGATCCTCGGCGTTCTGATCGGCATTCTTCGCCTGTCGAAAAACTGGCTCGTGGGGCGGTTGATGACGGTCTATGTCGAAACCTTCCGCAACGTGCCGGTCCTGCTGTGGATCGTTTTCACGATGGCGATCCTGATCGAGACCTTTCCGCCCCCGAGCGCGTTTCGCGGCGACGACCCCGAGGCGACGATGGCGGTGTTCAACAGCGTGGCCATCACCAATCGCGGGGTCTATGTGCCCGAGCCGCTTTTCACGCGCGGGTTGGGGGATCTGTCGGTCTTCGGCCTGTTCCAGATCAGCATCGACCTGATCGTCATCCTGGCGGCACTTTTTGCCGGCATCTGGGCCGCGCGCAAGGTCCGCCAGCGCGCCGACCGGATCCAGAACGCCACCGGTGTGCGTCCGACAACCTGGCATTTCGCCCTGGGTCTGATTGTGCTTCCGGTCCTGATCGTGCTGGTCGCGCTGGGGTTCCACTTCGGTTATCCGGCGCTGCAGGGGTTCAACTTCCAGGGTGGCATCTACATGCGCAATTCGCTGATCGCGCTGTGGCTGGCCCTGTCGATCTACACCTCTGCCTTCGTCGCGGAAATCGTGCGGGCGGGCATCCTGGCCGTCAGCCACGGCCAGACCGAGGCGGCTTCGGCGCTGGGGCTGCGGCCCAACCGGGTGATGAGCCTTGTCATCCTGCCGCAGGCGCTGCGCGTGATCGTTCCGCCGCTGATCTCGCAATACCTGAACCTCACGAAGAACTCGTCGCTGGCGATCGCCGTGGGCTACATGGATATCACCGGCACGTTGATGGGCATCACCCTGAACCAGACCGGGCGGGCGCTTGAAACGCTGCTTCTGGGCATGCTGATCTATCTGGCGATCAGCCTGAGCATCTCGGCGGTGATGAACTGGTACAACAACCGCGTGAAATTGGTGGAGCGGTGAAATGAGCGATCCAAAGAAAGCTTCTGTTGCCTATGTTCGCCAGACGATCCTGCCCGAACAGGCCCCGCCGGGCACCGCGATCGGCATGATCGGCTGGATCCGGGCCAACCTGTTCTCCGGCTGGTTCAATACGGTGCTTACGCTGCTGTCGATTCTGGCGATCTACGGCCTGCTTTCGGTCATTCTGCCATGGCTGTTCTCGCCGACCTGGGGGGCGCAATCGCTGGATGAATGCCGTGAAATCATCGCGGCAACCTTCGCCGAGGGCACATCGAAAGCCTGCTGGGGTGTCATACGGGACCGCTGGATCCAGCTGTTGTTCGGCTTCTACCCGTCCGAGATGTACTGGCGCCCGATCCTGGCCTTCATCCTGCTGGGGGTGGCGCTGGCGCCAATCCTGTTTTCCGAGCGCACGCCGCGCAAATTCCTGGTGGTCACCGCGCTCTATCCCTTCGTGATGCCCTGGCTTCTGTGGGGCGGATCGATCTGGGTGCCGGTCGCGGTCATGGCCGGATTTGCTCTTGCATATGCGGTGTTGAAATACACCGGCCCGCGCATGGGAACCCTGTCCTCGACCCTGCTGGCGGTGGCCGTGGCGCTGATCTGGTGGCTGTTCCTGGCCATGCCCGTGGCCGGGCTCGTGCAATCCGCGATCCCGCTGGGACTGACCCCGGTGGTCAGTCGCGATTTCGGGGGGATGATGCTGTCGATCATCATCGGCGTCGTTGCGATCGGCTTTTCGCTGCCCATCGGGATCGTCCTTGCGCTCGGGCGCAAGTCGGATCTGCTGATCGTCAAGGCGTTGTGCGTGGGCTTCATCGAATTCATCCGCGGCGTCCCGCTGATCACGCTGCTTTTCGTCGCCTCGGTGCTGTTGAACATCTTTCTGCCGCCGGGCACCGATTTCGACATCATCCTGCGGGTGATCATCATGGCGACGGTCTTTGCCTCGGCCTATGTGGCCGAGGTGATCCGTGGCGGGCTGGCCGCGCTGCCCGCGGGCCAGTACGAGGCGGCCGACGCGCTTGGGCTGGATTACTGGCGGGCGCAGCGGCTGGTGATCATGCCGCAGGCGCTGAAGATCTCGATTCCGGGCATCGTCTCGACCTTCATCGGCCTGTTCAAGGACACCACGCTGGTGTCGATCATCGGCCTGCTGGACCCGCTGGGCCTGTCCAACGCGATCCGCGCCGATTCCGACTGGAACGGCATCGTGTGGGAGCTTTACAGCTTCATCGCGCTGATGTTCTTCGTCTTCTGCTTCTCGATGTCCCGCTATTCCATGTATCTGGAGCGCAAGCTTCAGACAGAAACTCGCTGAGGGGGTAACCGAAATGTCTGAACTTGCAACCGATCGCGAAATCGACCGCAGCAAGATGTCGGTGCTCGACGAGATCGCCATCCAGATCACCGACATGAACAAGTGGTTCGGCACGTTCCACGTTTTGCGCGACATCAACCTGACCGTGAACCGGGGCGAACGGATCGTCATTGCGGGCCCGTCCGGATCGGGCAAATCGACGCTGATCCGCTGCATCAATCGGCTGGAGGAACATCAGGCCGGCAAGATCGTCGTCGACGGAATCGAATTGACGAACGACCTGAAGAACATCGACAAGATCCGCCGCGAGGTCGGGATGGTGTTCCAGCATTTCAACCTGTTCCCGCATCTGACGATACTGGAAAACTGCACGCTGGCACCGCTTTGGGTCCGCAAGGTTCCCAAGCGCGAAGCCGAGGAAACCGCGATGCATTTCCTGGAAAAGGTGAAGATCCCGGAACAGGCAAACAAATATCCCGGCCAGCTTTCCGGCGGCCAGCAACAGCGCGTCGCGATCGCCCGCAGCCTTTGCATGATGCCGCGGATCATGCTGTTCGACGAGCCGACCTCGGCGCTGGACCCGGAGATGATCAAGGAGGTTCTCGACACGATGATCGAGCTGGCCGAGGAAGGGATGACCATGATCTGCGTCACGCACGAGATGGGCTTTGCCCGGCAGGTCGCCAACCGGGTGATCTTCATGGATCAGGGCCAGATCGTCGAACAGAACGAACCCGAAGAGTTCTTCAACAATCCACAGAACGAACGCACCAAGCTGTTTCTCAGCCAGATCCTCGGGCACTGACCGCGGCCGCAAGGCCGCCGAACGCGACCGCACCAGGCCCCGGCCGTCGCGCCGGGGTCTTCATTTTCCGACGCCCAGATCCGCCGGCGTGGTGAAGGCCAGAACGCGGCCGGTGCCGAATGCCACCCCGGCCCAGTCATCGGCATCGAACTCTGCCACCAGCGTGGCCCCGGTCGGATAGTCCAAAAACCGCGGGTGGCTTGGCGCATCGGCCAGAAGGCGCCGCGCGAAAGCCGCGATTCCGGGGTTGTGCCCCAGCATCAGAAGCGGGCTGTCGGTGCAATCGTGCAAAACGGCAAGCATCTGCTCCGGCCCGGCATGATAGAGGGCCGGGGCAGGCCGCGGCACGATTCCGTCGCCCAGGCCGGGCGCCATGATCTGCCATGTCTCCAGCGTGCGCCGCGCCGTGGATGTCACGACCTGCGCGGGCTTCATCCCCGTCGCGGCAAGCCATTTTCCCAAGGCGGCGGCAGCCTTGCGCCCGCGCCCGGCAAGCGGGCGGTCATGATCATCCTGCGCCGGGTCGTCCCAGCTGGATTTTGCGTGGCGAACCAGAATCAGGCGAAGGGGCATTGGCAAGACTCGGTGATGTGAAACCCGGGAAATGGCGACATCGTGCCATATCGCCGGCAGGGCGAACAGGCGCGGCGCACATCCCGGCCCCCTACCCCGTCATCGCGCCGCTGCAACCGGCCGGGAATGACAGGATGCCGCCCACAGATCCGCCCGGGCCCGCCTGCCGGAAAATCGTCTTTGTGGCATTGCAAGCGGGGCGCGACATTTTTTCTTGATCTGCATCAAACAGGAACATTGCTCCTTCGGCAGAGGCATTCTAAAACCCCGTATCAAGAGCCGGGGCGTGAGGCATCGTTTCGATCGCGCCCCTCAAACCATCAGCAGGAGGCATCCAATGGCGGACGCAGCCATTCACGGCCACGGTGATCACGACGATCGGGGGTTCTTTACCCGCTGGTTCATGTCCACCAACCACAAGGACATCGGCATCCTCTATCTGTTCACGGCAGGCTTTGTCGGCTTCATCTCGGTGGCCTTCACGGTCTACATGCGGATGGAGCTGATGAATCCCGGCGTGCAATACATGTGCGCCGAAGGGATGCATTTCCTGCCTCAGGCGACCGAGAACTGCACCCCGAACGGGCATCTTTGGAACGTGGTGATCACCGCGCATGGCATCCTGATGATGTTCTTCGTGGTGATTCCGGCACTGTTCGGCGGTTTCGGCAACTATTTCATGCCGCTGCAACTCGGCGCCCCGGACATGGCGTTCCCGCGTCTCAACAACCTCAGCTACTGGATGTATGTGGTGGGCACCACGCTGGCGATCCTGTCGGTGTTCAGCCCGGGCGGGGCAGGCCAGAACGGCTCGGGCATCGGCTGGGTGCTTTACCCGCCGCTCTCGACCAACGAGGCCGGCTATTCCACCGACCTGGCGATCTTTGCCGTGCACGTCTCGGGCGCGTCGTCGATCCTGGGCGCGATCAACATGATCACCACCTTCCTGAACATGCGGGCCCCGGGCATGACCCTGCACAAGGTGCCGCTGTTCAGCTGGTCGATCTTCGTGACCGCATGGATGATCCTGCTGTCGCTTCCGGTTCTGGCCGGCGCCATCACCATGCTGCTGACCGACCGGAATTTCGGCACCACCTTCTTCGACCCGGCCGGCGGCGGCGATCCGGTTCTTTACCAGCATATCCTGTGGTTCTTCGGCCACCCGGAAGTGTATATCGTGATCGTGCCCGGCTTCGGCATCATCAGCCATGTCGTCTCGACCTTCTCGAAGAAGCCGATCTTCGGCTACCTGCCGATGGTCTATGCGATGGTGGCCATCGGCATGCTGGGCTTCGTGGTCTGGGCACACCACATGTATACCGTGGGCATGAGCCTGACCCAGCAATCCTATTTCATGCTGGCGACGATGGTGATCGCGGTGCCCACCGGCATCAAGATCTTCAGCTGGATCGCGACGATGTGGGGCGGCTCGGTCGAGTTCAAGACACCGATGCTCTGGGCCTTCGGTTTCCTGTTCCTGTTCACGGTCGGCGGCGTCACCGGCATTGTGCTCAGCCAGGCGGCGATCGACCGCGCCTATCACGACACCTATTATGTCGTGGCGCATTTCCACTATGTGATGAGCATCGGGGCGGCCTTCGCGATCTTTGCCGGGATCTATTTCTACATCGGCAAGATGTCGGGGCGGCAATATCCGGAATGGGCCGGCAAGCTGCATTTCTGGATGATGTTCATCGGCGCCAACATGACCTTCTTCCCCCAGCACTTCCTGGGCCGCCAGGGCATGCCGCGCCGTTACATCGACTATCCAGAGGCCTTCGCCTACTGGAACCAGATCTCCAGTCTCGGCGCCTTCCTGTCCTTCGCATCCTTCGTGTTCTTCATCGGCGTGGTGTTCTACACGCTGTTCTACGGAAAGCGCGTGACCGAGAACAACTATTGGAACGAGTGGGCCGATACGCTGGAATGGACGGTCAGTTCGCCGCCGCCGGAGCACACGTTCGAAACGCTGCCCAAGCGCGAGGACTGGGACAAGGGCCACGCCCACTAGATGCCCCACGAATGGCAGAAATCACGGCAGGAGGCCCCGGAAATTTCCGGGGCCTCTTCCTTTGCGCAAGGGGCGCCGCCGCTGGCCGTCCTGCACCTGTGGCCCTATCGCTCCTTGCCGCGGCGCGGATTCGTCATCTTCATCGGGATCACCTGCGCGCTGGTCCTGATGCCGCTGCTGGCGGTGCTCGGCTCACCGGTCCTGTGGGGGGTGCTGCCCTTCGTGCTGGGGGCCATCGCACTGACCTGGAATTTGCTCGAACGCTCCTATCGCGACGGCAGCGTGCTTGAAGAGCTCAGGATCTGGCCCGACAGGATCGAACTGACGCGCCATGAACCGCGCGGCCCCGCACGCCACTGGGTGGCGAATCCCTATTGGGTCCGCGTCGAGATCCATCCCGGCGGCGGGCCGGTGGAAAACTACCTGACCCTCCGGGGCGGCGACCGCGAGGTCGAGATCGGCGCCTTCCTGACGCCGCAGGAACGGGCGGCCTTGCATCACGAACTGCAGCAGTCCCTGGTCCGGGCGGCCGAGGCGAGTGCGCATTGATCCGCCGACACAGGACTGCCATGCGGCTGCCATATTGCGATCACGATCCCGCCCCATAGAATGAGATCGCCAATCTGACAATCGGAATGCGGGAAACCCGAACCTGTGCCCGCCTGACGCAAAGGAAACTTCATCATGCAGATCACCAGGAAACTGGCGGCACTCGCGTTTTCCGCCCTCGCCCTTTCGCCCGTAGCGATCGGGGCCGGACTGGTCACGGCCACCCCGGCCCTTGCCAGGAACGATCATGCAAACCATGGAAATGCAGGCAATTCCGGCGACCGGGGCAACGGCGGAAATGCCGGATCGCGCGGCGCGGAACGCTCTGCCTCGGCCCGGTCTGGTGGACCCGACAAGGCAGCATCCGGCGATCACGGGTCACGCGGCAAGGGCGCGATTGCCAGCGAACTGAAAGGGCTTAACGCCATGCATGCCAGCCCGACGGCCATGGCGAATGCCGCGCCGGGAAGTCAGGTCGGCCGTATTGCGACATACAAGGAGGCTGCGGAAACCACGAAATCCGAATATAGCGAATGGCAAGAGGCCTATACCGCCTATATGGATTTCAAGGGCAGCTATGACGGGCCCGGCGTCGCGGAACTGAACGAACAGATCGACGCGGCCACGACCGTGAATTCGCGGATCGAGGAAGAGATCGCCGCGCTGGACCCGACGGCCCCGGACTATGACAGCAATCTTGCCGCGCTTGAAGCACAGAAGGTCGATATCGACGCGCTCGAAGCACAGCTCGAGACGGCCGAAGATTACGAGACCGAGCTTGCACGCCTGAAGGACGCCTCCAACGCACAAGGCGAAGAATACCAACAGGCAAAAACCGAGGAAGAAGAGGCGCTGGAGGGGGCAACGGGTGGCCGCACCCTGTCCGAGGCGGCCCTGGACGTGTTTCGCACGACGCTTGGCCTCTGACACGGCGCGGCGCGACGTGGGCGGCGCGTCCCGGCCCGGCTGGAGCGGGACGCACGGCCGATCTTCGAGATCGGCATTTCCGGGCGGCCTGTCGGGCGGCGGCGGGGCCGCCCGTCCCGCTCAGGCCAGCCGGTCCTTGACCATCGGGCCGACCGTCCCGAAATCCATCCGCCCGGCATATTTCCGCTTCAGCGCGCCCATGACCTTGCCCATGTCGCGGATGCCGCTGGCACCGACCTGGGCAATCGCCTGGTCCACGGCCGCGTCGACCTCGGCCTCGGCCATGGGCCTGGGCAGGAATTCCTCGATCACCGCGATTTCCGCGCGCTCGCGCTCGGCCAGGTCCAGCCGCCCGCCTTCGTCATAGACACGGGCGCTTTCCTTGCGCTGCTTGACCATGCGATCGAGGATATTCAGAACGTCGGCATCCTCGACGCCGCGGTCCTCGTCCTCGCCGCGCCGGGCGATATCCATGTCCTTGATGGCGGCGTTGATCAGGCGCAGGGTCGAAAGCCGCTCGGCTTCCTTGTTTTTCATCGCGTCCTTCAGCGCGGAAGCGATGCGCGTTTTCATATCCATGTCGATCAAGATCCCACAATGTCCAAGCCCCGGAAAATAGTCGCTGCAAGCGTCGCGTGCAACCATCGGCGCCGCCCCCCTCTTGCGCAGCGGGGATTTCCACGCCGGTTGGCGCTTGCACCTTTCGCTGGCAAGGCATAGGTTCGCGCCGATTTGAGCCTTGGAGCCAGCCATGCCCACCGCCAGCACCGCACCCCGTCCGACCGCCTGCCTGACCCTCGCCGACGGCACCGTATTTTACGGGAAGGGCTTTGGCGCGACCGGGGAAGCCGTGGCCGAGCTCTGCTTCAACACGGCGATGACCGGGTATCAGGAAATCATGACCGATCCGTCCTATGCCGGGCAGATCGTGACCTTCACCTTCCCGCATGTGGGCAATGTCGGCGTCAACCCCGAGGATGACGAAACCGCCGATCCGGTGGCCGACGGCATGGTGGTGAAATGGGACCCGACGCAGCCCAGCAACTGGCGCGCGGCGGAACCGCTGGTGGACTGGCTGGCGCGGCGCGGCCGGATCGGGATCGGCGGCGTCGATACCCGCCGCCTGACCCGCGCGATCCGCCAGCAGGGGGCGCCGCATGTGGCGCTGGCCCATGATCCCGAGGGCAATTTCGACATCGAGGCGCTGGTCACCAGGGCACGCGCCTTTTCGGGGCTTGAAGGGCTGGACCTGGCCCGCAAGGTGACCTGCGCGCAATCCTATCGCTGGGACGAAATGCGGTGGGCCTGGCCCGAGGGCTATACCAGGCGGACCGAGCCGGGCCGCAAGGTGGTGGCGATCGACTATGGCGCCAAACGCAACATCCTGCGCTGCCTCGCCTCGGCGGGCTGCGATGTGACGGTTCTGCCCGCCACCGCAACGGCCGAGGACGTGCTGGCCCTGGCGCCCGAGGGGCTGTTCCTGTCGAACGGTCCGGGCGATCCCGCGGCGACCGGCGATTACGCCGTGCCGATGATCCGAAAGGTGCTGGATCGCGGCCTGCCGATCTTCGGTATCTGCCTTGGCCACCAGATGCTGGCCCGTGCCCTGGGCGCGCGCACCATCAAGATGAATCACGGCCACCACGGCGCCAACCACCCGGTGAAGGACATGGAAACGGGCAAGGTCGAGATTACCAGCATGAACCACGGTTTCACCGTGGACAGCCAGTCCCTGCCCCAGGGCGTGAAGGAGACTCATGTCTCGCTCTTCGACGGATCGAATTGCGGTATCCGCATGACCGATGCGCCGGTGTTTTCCGTGCAATATCACCCCGAGGCCAGCCCCGGCCCGCAGGACAGCTATTACCTGTTCGAACGGTTCGTCGCCGCGATGGATGCGCGCGCCTGACTGACCGGCACGCCCTGTGAAAGCGCCGGGCAACGTCACGGCGACCCCGGCGGAGGCCACCGCCCGGACAGGTCCGGACGGTGACATGATCGCGCTCAGGTCTTGAACAGCCGATAGATTGCCGGGATCACCAGCACCGTCAGCGCCGTCGAGGATGCCAGCCCGAACAGCAGCGAGATCGCCAATCCCTGGAAGATCGGGTCGGCCAGGATCACCACGGCACCGATCATTGCCGCGATCGCGGTCAGCAGGATCGGCTTGAACCGGGTTGCGCCGGCCTCGATCAGCGTTTCGACGCTCACGCGGCCCGCGGGGTCGGCGTGGCGGATGAAATCCACCAGCAGGATCGAGTTGCGCACGATGATCCCGGCCAGCGCGATGAAGCCGATCATCGACGTGGCCGAGAACGGCGCGCTGAACAGCCAATGCCCCAGCATGATCCCCAGGAAGGTCAGCGGCACCGGCGTCAGCACCACCAGCGGAACCCGGAAACTGCCGAACTGGGCAACCACCAGGATGTAGATGCCCAGCAGCGCGACACCGAAGGCCGCGCCCATGTCGCGGAAAGTGACCCAGGTCACTTCCCATTCCCCGTCCCACAGAAGGGTCGTTTCGGCCTCGCTGAGCGGTTGCCCGTGCAGGCGGATCTGCGGTTTGGGCAAATCGGTCCACTCCATCGCGTCCAGCTTTTCCTGCACCGCCATCATGCCGTAGAGCGGCGCTTCGAAATCGCCGGCCAGCTCTCCCGTGACCATTTCCGCATAGCGACCATTATGCCGGAAGATCGGAAAACTGGCACGTTCCTCGGTGATCGTGACCACGTCGCCAAGCTCGACCACGCCGCGCCCGCCGGGCAGGGCGTTGGCTGGCACCGGCGTGGACAGCGCGCGTTCGTCGATCACCCGGTCAGACTTGTCCCGGGCGACCACGATCGGGATTGGCATTCTGCCTTCGGCACGATGCGAATAGCCGACCGTCGTCTCGCCATTCAGCAATTGCAGGGTCCGCAGCGCGTCAGCCTCCTGCACGCGGTAAAAGTTCAGGTCCGAGGGGCTGAGTTCGGCCCGCAGCCGTCGCGGGCGGGTTCCGAAACTGTCATCGACATCGACGATGAAGGGCACCGCCTCATAGGCCTGACGCACGCGCCGCGCCACCTCGCGCCGGGTTTCGGCGTCGGGGCCATAGATCTCGGCCAGCAGGGTGGCGATCACCGGCGGGCCCGGCGGCGGTTCGACGACCTTGATGTTGGCGCCTTCCGGGGCCTCGACCTGATCGCGCAGCATCTGCCGCAATTCCAGGGCAATGGCATGGCTCGTGCGGTCGCGCGCGGCCTTGGGCGCGAGATTGACCTGCACCTCGCCCAGTTCGGGCGTCTGGCGCAGGAAGTAATGCCGCACCAGCCCGTTGAAGTTGAACGGCGCCGCGGTGCCGGCATAGGTCTGGGCCGAACGCACCTCGGGCAGGTCCATCGCCACGCGCGCGGCCTGCTGGGCGACCGCATCGGCGGCCTCGACCGAGGCCCCCTCGGGCAGGTCGATCACGATCGCAAGCTCGGACTTGTTGTCGAAGGGCAGCAGCTTGACAGTCACGTCCCTGGTATAGAGCGCCCCGAGCGAGCCGAAGGACAGCGCGGCCACCACCACCAGGAACAGGGCCGAAACCGACTTTCGCTTCAGGATCGGGCGCGCGACGGCGGCATAGAACCGGCCCAGCGGGCTGAAATAGGTCTGCCCGCCATAGGTATCCTCGCCCCGGTGATGCGACATCGCCTTGCGCCCGGCGACCTTCATCATCAGCCAGGGCGTGATGATCACGGCCACGAAAAAGGAAAAGATCATCGCCGCCGAGGCCACCGCCGGAATCGGGCTCATGTAAGGGCCCATGAGGCCCGAAACGAACAGCATCGGCAACAGCGCCACCACCACGGTAAGCGTGGCCACGATGGTCGGGTTGCCGACCTCGGCCACCGCATCGACGGCCGCCTTCATACGCGATCGGTCGTCCTTCATCGCCCAGTGCCGCGCGATATTCTCGATCACCACGATGGCATCGTCCACCAGGATGCCGATCGAGAAGATCAGCGCGAAAAGCGACACCCGGTTCAGCGTATAGCCCATCACATAGGCGGCAAAGAGCGTCAGAAGGATCGTCACCGGGATGACGATGGCCACGACCACCGCCTCGCGCCAGCCGATCGCCACCAGCACCAGCGCCACGATGGAAATCGTCGCCAGCCCGAGGTGGAACAACAGTTCGTTGGCTTTCTCATTGGCGGTTTCGCCATAATCGCGGGTCACCTCGACGGCGATGGAATCGGGGATGATCCGGCCTTCCATCTCATGCGTCCGGTGCAGGATCTTCTCGGCCACGGTCACGGCATTGGCCCCGGCCCGCTTGGCCAGCGCCAATGTCACCGCCGGGGCGCGTGTCACCTCGGAACCGTCCATGCGTCGCAGCGATGCGACATGATTTTCGTTCAAGTCGCTGACGAAAGCCACCTCGGCCAGGTCACGCACATAGACCGTGCGCCCGTCGCGCGTGGTGACCTCCAGGTTGCCGATTTCTTCAGGCGTTTTCAGCGTCCGGCCGAGAATCAGGCCGATCTGCTGGCCCTGATCGCGCACAAGGCCGGCCGGCGCGGCAGTGTTCGCCCCCTCGATCTTGGCGGAAAGCTGTTGCAGCGTGACGCCGTAGAGCGCCAGTTTCGCCGGGTCGGGCGCGATACGCAGGGCATGGATCGTCTCGCCCACCAGATAGCTCAGGCCGACATCCTCGATCTTGGCCAGCTCGACCTTCACCTCGCGCGCGACGCGGGTCAGGTCGGCCGCCGTGACGCCGGTGACGCCCTCGGCCGGTGCGAAGGTCAGCGACACGATGGCCACGTCATTGATGCCGCGGCCCACGACCATCGGCTCGGGGATCCCCTTGGGAATGCGGTCGAGATTCGAGAGGATCTCGTCGCGGACCCGCAGAATCGCGGTGTCGGACGACAGGCCGACCTCGAAACGCGCGGTCACCATCACCTGGTCGTCCTGGGTCCGCGAATAGACATGCTCGACCTTGTCGATTCCCTTGACGATGGTTTCCAGCGGCTCGGTCACCAGCTTGACCGCATCCTCGGCCTTCAGGCCCGGGGCCTGCACATGGATGTCGACCAGCGGAACCGAGATCTGCGGCTCTTCCTCGCGCGGCAACGAGACCAGCGCGATCAGGCCGACAGCCAGCGACGCCATCAGGAAAAGCGGCGTCAGCGGCGAGGCGATGAAGGCACGGGTCAGACGGCCGGCCAGCCCAGGCCGCGTGTTTTCGGAATCGAATTCACTCATCTGCGATCACCACCATATCGCCCGCCGACAGGCCCGACAGGATCTCGACCCAGGGCGTGCCGTCGCGCATGACGACCTCGCCGGGAACCACGACACGCTCCTGCTGCTCGCCATCGGACTGCACGGTCACGAAATCCAGCCCCGCGCGAATCTCGACGGCCGTTTTCGGAACCAGAAGCGCGGGACGCCTGGCAACCGGCAGACGCACCGGAACCCGGCGCCCGATGAACCGGTCGTTCAGGCCCTCGACCTCGACATCGGCCAGCACCCGGCCCCCCTCGATCCGGGGATAGACCTTGACCAGCGTGCCGGTGCGTCCGCCGGCGCCGGTGCCGATCTCGATATCTTCGCCCACGGTCAGGTTGGGCGCATGCCGCTCGGGCAGCGCAAGGCGCAGGAAAACCCCGCCGCCGGCGATCTGTGCCACGGTTTCGCCCGGGGTGACGACAGATCCCTGCGCCACCGGCACCGACAGGACGACCCCCTCGACAGGCGACAGGACATTGCCCTCGGTCACCTGCTGTTGCACGCCCAGACGCTCGGCCTCGGCGCTCTTGATCCGGTTTTCCAGCACATCGACGCTGGATTGCAACTGGTCCAGCCGCTGCTGGGTGATGACCCCGCGTTCGCTGAGCGACTGGCCGCGCGCCAGTTCGGTGCGGGCGGTCTGCAACTGGGCGCGCAGCGCACCCAGCTGCGCGTCGATCGCATCCAGCCGGAACAGCAGCTTGTCATCCTCGACGCGGGCGATCCGTGCCCCCGCCTGAACCGTGTCGCCGGCGCTGACGCTCAGCTCCACCAGGGTGCCGCCGATCCGGGTGCGCGCCGGGATCAGGTCCTGCGGTTCCACCTCGCCATAGACGGGTTTCCATTCGGTCACCGGAACGGGCTGCAATTCCAGCACCTCGGCATCTGCCGTCGTGCCGGCAAGGGCCCCGGCCAGCAGTATCACAAGAGTTCGGAGCATGGTCACCTCGCGCTCGGATCAGGATTCGGCCCATTATGTACGGGCATCTGGCGCGGCCCTGTATGACGCATGTCAACGGTGGCCGCCGGTCACATTGGCGGCCTATATATTCACGTTTAAGAATATGAAAAGGGGTTATTGTGGCGTTTTCAGAAAACGGCGCTGTACCTCGGCCTGCTGGCGGACCATCAGCGCATGTGCCGTTTTCATGTGCTCGCCCGCGATCCGGCGGGCCGCAGCCGCATCGCCCGAACGCAAGGCGGCCAGAAGTTGCCGCTGATAGGCGATTCCGCGCGCCCAAAGCTCATGGTTCGGCGGATCGTAGAGCCTTCGATAGACCGTCAGATCGCTCAGCGTATTGGCGATGAACCCGATCAGGAAGCCCATCAGCGGGTTGTTCGACATCTCGGCCAGAAGCGCGTGGAACCGCAGCGAGGAAACATGCTGCGCGCGCTCTTGCTCGGGCGAGCTGGCCGGTTCGCCATAATCCGCCATCGCGCATTCCAGGCGCGTCAGGTCATGCTCGGACAATTTCCCGGCAAGCGACGCGGCCATTTCCGGTTCCAGCAATTGCCGCACCTGGTAGATATCGTCGATGGTCAGATCCCGGAAATAGAAGAAATTCGACAACAGCGCCTGCGCCCGCGCCGGCGACATCTCGTGCAGGAAGGTGCCGCCACCCGGCCCCGTCCGGGTCCGCACCAGGCCCTGCGCCTCGAGTATGCGGGTCGCCTCGCGGATCGTGCTCTTGGCCATGCCGAACCGTTCGATCATCTCGGCCTCGCCCGGCAGCCGGTCGCCGCTTTTCAGACCCTGTTCCATCACCCAGGCCTTGATCGCCTCGGCGACCTGCATGGGGCGGCTCTGGCGTGTGCCCGGCTCAGGCGTCAAGCGGGTGGTGGCAGGCGGCAAACTGATCCTCTCCCTTGGCTTCCAGCGCAGGCTCCACGCGCCGGCACAGATCGGTGGCACGCGGGCAGCGCGCGGCAAAGGCGCAGCCCGGGGGCGGGTTCAGCGGGTCCGGCAGCTCGGTCTCACGTCCCTCGGGCGCGGTGAGCGGCCGACCGACGACCGGGGCGGACGACGCCAGAAGTCTGGTATAGGGATGTTTCGGCGCATTGAAAATGGTCTCGGCTCGTCCAAGTTCGACCAGCGCGCCGAAATAGAGCACCGCGATGCGATCGCTCACCGCCTCGACCACGGCCAGATCATGCGTGATGAAAAGATAGGTCAGGCCGAATTTCGCCTTCAGATCGCCCAGAAGATTGAGAACCTGCGCCTGAACCGACACGTCCAGCGCCGAGACGGGTTCATCCAGGATCAGGATGCGCGCCTCGGCCGCCAGTGCGCGGGCAATGCCGATACGCTGCGCCTGACCGCCCGAGAATTCGTGCGGATAGCGGTCGAGAAACTCTTCGCGCAGGTTGACGGCGGCGAAGATCTCGCTGATCCGCTCGCCGCGCTGGACCTTGTTCATCCGGTGCAGCCGGCGCAGCGGAACCTCGATGATCTGGCGGATCGTCTTGCGCGGGTTCAGGCTGCTGATCGGATCCTGGAACACATACTGGATGCGTTTGCCGAAAACGGCCGGGTCGGCATTGTCCAGCGCCGCGCCGTCGATCTCGATCGTGCCGGTGCTGGGCGACAGCAGGCCGACCAGCATCCGCGCCAGCGTGGTCTTGCCGCAGCCCGATTCCCCGACGATACCCAGCGTCTGCCCTTGCGGCACGTCCAGGTCGATCGGGCGCACCGCGCGCACCAGCGCCCTGGGCGGGCCGAACCACGGTTTTCCCACCGGGAACGTCTTGGAAATATTGGTCAGTTTCAGCGCAAGCGTCATCCAGTGCCCCCCCGCACCGACAGGTCTTCTTCCGGATAGAGACAGCGCACCGCGCGCGCCCCGGTCGGGTCGAGCGGAATCTCGCCCCGACGACAGGCGTCTTGGGCCTTGTCGCAGCGCGGTGCAAAGGCACATCCCTCGGGCAGGTTGTCCACCGGCGGCGGCAATCCCGGGATCGAATGAAGCTTGCGCCGCCCCTGCCCCAGTTCCGGCACGCAGGCGATCAGCCGCCGGGTATAGGGATGCGCCGGCGCGGCCAGCACCGCATCGGTCGGCCCTTCCTCGACGACGCGGCCGGCATACATCACCGAAACCCGGTCGCACAGCTGGCCGACCACGCCGAAATCATGCGTGATGAACACGACGGCCAGGCCCCGCGCGCGCCGCAGATCTTCAAGCAGCGCCAGAATCTGCGCCTGCACCGTGACGTCCAGTGCGGTGGTCGGTTCATCGGCGATGATGATGTCCGGCGCGTTGGCCAGGGCCATGGCGATACCCACGCGCTGACGCATGCCACCGGACAATTCGTGCGGATAGGCCCGCGCCCGGCTTTCGGCATTGGGAATGCGCACGTCATTCAGCAGTTCGACCGCCCGCGCCTGTGCCTCGGCCCGGCCTACCGCGTGATGCACCGTGATCGCCTCGGCCAGCTGATCGCCGACACGATAAAGCGGATGAAGCGTGGCAAGCGGATCCTGGAAGATATACGCGATCCGGTCGCCGCGCAGGCGGCGCAGCTTTCGATAGGGCATGCCGACCAGGTCGGCGCCACGGTAATCCGCCCGTCCGCCGGTAATCACACCGGGAGGCGACGCGACAAGCCCCATGACGCTCAGCGCGGTCACCGACTTGCCCGAGCCGCTTTCGCCGATCACGCCCAGGCATTCGCCCGGCGCCACGGTCAGGCTGACCTTGTTGACCGCCCGGAAGATGCGCTTGCCGACATGAAACCGGGTTTCGAGGTCGCGCACGGCCAGCAGGCTTTCACCCGTTGCCGCTTCGGGCACGCTCTCGCGGCGAACCGTGGTGGCCGCCATCGGCCGGGTCAGCGCGCCCGAGCGCAACCGCGGGTCCAGCGCGTCGCGCACCCCGTCGCCCAGCAGGTTGATCCCCATGACGATGAACAGGATCATCACGCCCGGCACGACCGAGGTATGCGGGTTGGTGATCAGCGCCGAGCGCGCCTCGCCCAGCATGCTGCCCAGATCGGCCACGGGCGGCTGGCTGCCGAGACCCAGGAAAGACAGGCCGGCGGTTTCAAGGATCATCCAGCCGATCGTGGTTGACATGGCAATCACGATCACCGGCAGCACATTGGGCAGTATCTCCAGCCCGATGATGCGCCAATGCCCCATCCCGGCCAGCTTGGCCGCCTCCACGAATTCCTTGTTGGCAATGCCGACGGTGATCCCGCGGATGTTGCGCGCGAAGAACGGCACGTTGACCGCCGCAACCGCGATCAGCGCATTCATCAGGCCGGGGCCCAGTGCGGCCACGATCGCCAGGGCCAGAAGGATATAGGGAAAGGCCATCAGCATATCGACACCGCGCATGATGACATTGTCGGTCCGCCCGCCGAAATAGCCCGCGACAATGCCGATCGCCGCGCCGATCACCGCCGCGATCACCGCCGCGGCGAACCCGACCGCCAGCGACAGCCGCGTCCCCCACAGAAGCCGCGACAACAGGTCCCGGCCCAGATGGTCGGTTCCAAGCAGATGCCCCGGCGCGAGCGGACCGAGGAAGCGGTCCGCCGTATCGGTCACGTTCGGCGGTTGCAGCGGCAGCAGCGGCGTGACCAGCGCCAGAACCACCACAAGCAGCAAGACGATGCCCCCCGCCGCGGCCAGGCGGTTGCGAACGATGAGAAACAGGAACTTCGTCATGTCCTGATCCTCGGGTCAAGCAGGCTCTGTGCCACGTCGACGGCGATGTTGAACATCACATAGCAGGCAGCGACAAAGACCACCCCGCCCTGAACCAGCAGGATGTCGCGCGTCAGGATCGCATCCACCAGCATCCGCCCCACGCCCGGCCACTGGAACACGATCTCGATATAGACCGCACCGGACAGGACGAACCCGGCCTGTATGCCCAGAACCGGGATGATGCTGACCATCGCCGCGCGCAGTGCGTGGCGCCAGATCACCCGGCGCTCGCCCACGCCCTTGGCCCGCGCAGTGCGTATGAAATCCTGGCGCAGAACTTCCAGCATGGCCGAGCGGGACAGCCGCGCGATCACGCCCGTCGCCACGACCGAAAGCGCGATGGCGGGCATCGCCAGGTGGCGCAACAGGTCCACCAGGCCACCGCCGCCATAGATCGCGTACATCCCCGACACCGGCAGCCATTGCAGCCGAACCGCGAAGAAGAGGATCATCATCATCCCCAGGAAAAACGAAGGAATCGAGATGCCCAGCAGCACCGCGAAGGTGATCGCCTTGTCGGCCAGGCCGTATTGCCGCGCGGCCGACACGACGCCCGCCAGAATGCCCAGCAGCGCACATAACACGAAAGACGTGCCCGCCAGCACCAGCGTCGCGGAAAACCTGTCCAGAACCTCGTCGATCACCGGACGGTTCAGCGAAAAGGATCGCCCGAAATCGCCCTGCAACATGTTGCCGAGCCAGATGAAATACCGCACCGGTGCGGGCCTGTCGAGGCCCAGGTCCCGGTTCAGCTCCGCCACGTTCTCGGGCGTGGCATAGCTGCCCAGGATCGCCGTCGCCGGGTCACCGGGGATCAGCGCCATGATGCTGAAGACGATCACCGTGATGCCCATCAGAACCGGGATCGCCGACAACAGACGTTTCGCGATATAGCCGCCCATCGCCGGCCCCTTCTTCTCGGAGGAAATACTCCCGCCGGAGGCATGAATCGCCGCGCAGCGGCCCGTCGGGCCGGGCCCAAGCCCGGCCCGATCCGGTTCAGTTCTTCACCACGTCGTCGAGTAACAGGAAGAAGGACGGCTCCAGCTGGAAATTCTCCACCTTGTCGCTGGTCACCGCATTCTGCTTCCAGTTCGCCACGAAGACCCAGGGCGCATCTTCGTGCACGATCACCTGCATCTTCTTGTAAAGCTCGGCACGGCGGGCCTGGTCGGTGGCCACGCGCGCCTCTTCCAGCAGTCTGTCCACCTCGGGGTTGGAATAGTATCCCGAGTTGAAACCGCCAGCCTCGGGCCAGGCTTCGGTGCGCAGCGTCAGGAACGGCAGCGTATCGGGGTCATTGGTCATCCAGGCCATTTCGGCCATGTCCGCCTTGCCTTCCAGGCCCGGGTTCACCTCGCCCAGGAAGGTGTTCCATTCATAGGTCTCGATCTTCACGTCGAAACCCACCGCTTCCAGATCGGCCTGGATCGCGGTGCCCATGGCCACCGGGTCCAGCATGCCCGAACCGCCCTCGGTGACATAGAATGTCAGCTCGGCCCCCTCGGCGCCGGCCGCGGCGATCAGTTCGCGCGCCTTCTCGGGGTCATAGGGATAGGGCTCCAGCGCGTCGTTATGCGCCCAGGCGAAAGCCGGTGGGGTCGGACCCGCGGCAACCTCGGCGGTCCCTTCCAGGACGTCGTCGACGATGGCCTGCTTGTTCACCGCGTAGTTCGCCGCCTGGCGCACCCGCTTGTCGGCGAACGGCCCTTCCTTGGTGTTCAGGATCAGGAACCAGACATGCGGCCCGGCCTGCTCGTGCACCGTGTAATCGTCCGTGTTCTGGAATTCCGACAACGATACGGGGGGCACCTCGACCATCAGGTCGATACCGCCCGCCAGCATCTCGGCGGTTCGGGTATTGGCATCGGTGATCGGCCGGAACACGACGGCATCGAGCGCGGGAGCCCCTTCCCAGTAATCGGGGTTCTTCTCGACGACCACGGCCTCGTTGCTGCGCCATTCGACAAAGCGGAACGGGCCGGTGCCCGACGGGTGGCGGCCGAATTCCTTGCCATATTGCTTGACCGCCGCGGGCGACACGATCAACCCGGTCGGATAGGCGAGGTTGGACAGGAACGGCGCGTAGGGTGCATTCAAGGTGAAGCGCACCGTCATGTCATCGACGACCTCGACCTTTTCCACCGCCGAGAAGAAGAAGGCCAGCGGGAACGGGCCGGTGTCGTGATAGGGGTGATCCTCGTTCAGCATCCGGTCGAAATTGAATTTCACTGCCTCGGCGTTGAACGGGCTGCCGTTATGGAAGGTGACACCCTCGCGCAGGTCGAAGGTATACACGGTGCCGTCGTCGCTGATTTCCCAGCTTTCGGCGAGGGCCGGTTCGACCTCGAGCGTGCCGGACTTGTAGCGCACGAGCCCGTCATAGACATTCATCAGGATGCGAAAGTCGTTCACCGCTGTCACCGCCGCCGGGTCCAGCGCCTTGGGTTCGGCAATCTGGCCCACGACCAGGACGCCCGGCGGCGTCTCGGCCGCGGCCGGCAGGCCGGTCCCCATCGTCATGGCAATGCCGGTGGCCACGCCCAGCATGCCCCGGCGGGTCCAATTCATCAGTCTCATGTTCCGTCCTCTCTGTTGGTGACTCACTTGATTATGTGATTCCGGGAAAAATTATCATGATAAATTGGATTAGTCGAATTTTTCATGATAAACCGGATCGGCAACAGGGCCCGAAAGGCGCAAATGACCTATTCCATACTCGCATTCGATGAACGAACGGGCAGGTTCGGCGGGGCGGCCACCACCGGCAGCCTTTGCGTCGGCGGTTGGGTGCTGCGCGGCGATCCCAGGGCCGGGATGTCGGCCTCGCAGGGGACGGCCCCTTCAACCCTTTGGGGGGAATCGGTGCTCGAGCAAATGCGGGACGGCCTGACGGCCCCCGAGGCGGTCACGGCGGTCGTCCAGCCCGACACCGGGCGCGAGCATCGCCAACTGGCCGCACTTGACCCCGCGGGCGGCACGGCGGCCTTCACCGGCGCACAATCGATCGCGACCTGCGCGCACCGCGCCGAGGGGGCGGTGATCGTCGCCGGCAACATGCTGAGTTCCGAGGCCGTGCTGGACGCGACGCTTGACAGCTTTCTGAGCACGAAAGGCGATTTCGAGGACCGGCTCCTGGCCAGTCTCTTCGCCGGGGAACGGGCCGGGTCGGACAGCCGGGGCCTGCTGTCGGCAGCCCTGCTGGTGGTCGGGCGCGACATGGCGCCGCTGACCCTGCGCGTGGATTTCAGCGAGACGCCGCTGGCCGCATTGCGCGACCTTCTGGCCCGGGTGCGCAGCAGCCCCTATCACGACTGGCTTTCGGGCGTGCCGACGCTGGATGACCCGCACCGCGCCCGCGTCTGACACCGGCCTGCCGTGGATGTGTGCCCTGGCGGCCCGGCCTTCCCGGTCGATCGCGGCATGTCATGGCGCCCGCCGGCGCTCAGGAAGGGCCGAAGGGCGTGCATTCGGCCCCGCGCGCCGACAGGCGGCGGCAGGCAAGCGCCGCTTCCTGCTCGGTCATGCCCACGAAATTGGCATCGAAGCCAAGGTTGCCCTGCTTGACCTTGCGCAGCGCATCATCGAGCGTTCCAAGTTCTTTAAGCGCGGTCTGAAGCAAGACCTTTTCCGCCTGATAGCGGGACCCGTAACGACCGACATTGATCCCCCACTGACGCCCGCCGGAGGACGACATCCGCGTGACGATCTGCGGCTGTTCCGCCCCGGCAGGCTCCAGCGCGGCGAGTGTCAGCTCCGCGGGCCGGGGCTGCGGCACGGGCACCTCTTGCAGGGGAAGGGCCGGCAGGGTGCCGTCCGAACTGCCCTCGGCGACCGGAGTGGCGGCAATCTCGTCCACCGCCTCGGCGATACCGCCCTCGATCGCGAGCAAAAGCTCTTTCGGCGGGTCCGCGACGGGGCGGGCGCGCGGCAGCGGAGAGCGACCGATCAGCGTCGACACACGCACCGCCTTGCCCACCCGGCCATCATCGGCATGGCCCATATAGGGCGGTTTTTGCGGCCGGCGGATCGCGACGCGGCGCGGCGCCTTGCCAAAGCCCAGATCCATCAGCTCGGCCACCTTTGCATTGCGCGCCGCAGTCGAGGCCCCGCCGAAGACCGTGGTTATGATCCGCTCGCCGCCCCGCTCGGCCGACGCCACGAGGTTGAAGCCCGACGCGCTGGTATAGCCGGTCTTGATCCCGTCGGCGCCGCGATAGGACCGCAGGAACCTGCGGTTGGTATGATAGACCGTGCGCGTGCCGGCATCGGCCGTGATCCGGGAAAACAGGTTGTAATAGTCCGGATAGTCATAGAACACATGCCGCCCGAGCACGGTCATGTCGCGCGCGGTGGACAGGTGGCCCGCTTCCGTCAGGCCATGCATGTTCTTGAACGTGGTTCGCGTCATCCCCATCGCCCTGGCGGTGCGGTTCATCCGGCGCGCGAAGGCTTCTTCGCTGCCCTCGATCGCCTCGCCGATGGCGGTGGCCGCGTCATTGGCCGATTTGACGGCGGCGGCCCGGATCAGATAGCGCAGCCGGATCTTCTGCCCCGGGCGAAGCCCCAGCTTCGACGGCGGCTCGGACGCGGCGTTGCGCGATATCGTCACCTCGGTATCCAACGAGATCTCGCCATGCTCGACAGCCTCGAATGCGATGTAGAGGGTCATCATCTTGGTCAGAGAGGCCGGATGAAGGCGCGTGTCGGCATTGCGTGAATAGATCACCTCGCCCGATCGCGCATCCATCACCATCGCCGCAAAGGGCGCGGCGAATGATTTCAAGGGCGCCGCCGCAAGCGTCAGCGCAATAATCGCGAAAACCAGCCCTTTTCGGACGCACTGCCCCGTCTTGTCCACGTCGCTCGCCCTTATCTGCCTCGTGCCGCCGGATTATCTTCCGGTCGGCTTGTCATTATATCGCGCAGCGTAACACAGCGCCGTGAGCCGGAAAACAAGTAATTTCAATCAGTTTTGGCTTTGATTTCATCTGCCGACGAGATCTCGTGTCACGGGGGCATACACCCACAAGATATCAATCCAGCGTCGCAACCAGCCCCGGCAAACCGGCCAGGGAATTCAATTCGTGAAAGCGGGCACGATCCTGCGGCGGGTGGGCGTGTTCCAGCGCCCAGGGCACGCCATGCGGAACGAACACGCCCCACGCCCCCGCGTCGAGCGCCGGAATCACGTCAGAGCGCATTGAATTTCCGACCATCATCGCGCGCTCGGCCCCTTCGCCATGCCGCGCGAATGCGCCGGCATAGACCTGCGGCGTCTTGTCCGAGACGATCTCGACCGCGTCGAACAGGTCGCCAAGCCCCGATTGCGCCAGCTTGCGTTCCTGATCCAGAAGATCGCCCTTGGTGATCAGCAGGATCCGGTGATCGTCAGCCAGCGTCTCGACCGTGCTGCGCACATGCGGCAACAGTTCGATCGGATGGCGCAGCATGTCCTGCCCGGCCTCCAGCAACCGCCCGATCACCGGTGCCGCCACCTTGCCATCGGTCACCTCGATCGCGGTTTCGATCATCGACAGCACGAAACCCTTCACACCGAAACCGTAATGGCCCAGATTGCGCCGCTCGGCCGCCAGCAACCGCTCTTGCAGATGCTCGGGCGCGGCGTAATCGCTCAGCATCTCGGCGAAACGCGCCTGGGTCATGCGAAAGAACCGCTCGTTGTGCCACAGCGTATCGTCGGCATCGAAGGCGATGGTTGTCAGGCGCCTGGCCATGGTGTTCATTCTCCCTCCGTCCTGCCCCCTTTTCACGGGGCCTGGGCGGCATATATAATCAGGTCCGAGACGAGACCACTCAAACATGCCACATGCGGAGGGCGCGCCCCGTGCAACGCCGAAACCACATGATGTCGGACAAGGACGATCAGGGCCAGGACGACACCGGTGTCGTCACCAAGACCCGCGCAAAGACCCAACGGCCACCGCTTTACAAGGTTCTCATCCTGAACGACGATTACACCCCGATGGAGTTCGTCGTGCATGTTCTGGAGCGTTTCTTCGGCCTGAGCCATGCGCAGGCGTTCGAATTGATGTTGACGGTGCACAAGAAGGGGCTGGCCGTGGTCGGCGTGTTCTCGTTCGAAGTGGCCGAGACCAAGGTGGCCCAGGTCATGGATTTCGCGCGCCGCCATCAGCATCCGCTGCAATGCACCATGGAAAAGGAATAGGGCGTTCCGGCGCCCGCCCATGTCCCGAAGCCGCCTGAGCCTTGCGCTGGAAACCGGCGCCGTCACGATTCCCGCGAACGGGCAGGTGGCCGTCATGCGCCCGCGCGCGGATGCCGACCTGTCGGCCCTGCCCCGCGCGCGGGTGCTGATCATCCAGGGGTTCCGGCCCGATCACGATGCCTGGGCGGCGCGCGGATATGCCTGCGCCGTCGCGGCCGAGGGCCGCCATGCCGCCACGCTTGTCTGCGTGCCCCGCGCCAAGGCCGAGGCACGGGCCCTGATCGCCGAGGCCGTCGCGCTGACCGACGGGCCGGTGATCGTCGATGGGCAAAAGACCGATGGGATCGACAGCCTGCTCAAGGAATGTCGGCAACGGGCCGACGTGTCGATGCCGATATCCCGCGCGCATGGCAAGCTGTTCAGCCTTCACGCGGCCGACCCGGCGGCCTTCGCCGACTGGGAAGCAGCGCCGGTCGACGGCCCGGCCGGGTTCCGAACCATGCCCGGCGTGTTCTCGGCCGATGGCATCGACCGCGGCTCGGCGCTTTTGGCCGATACGCTGCCGGCGCATCTGAAAGGCCGGGTGGCCGATCTTGGCGCCGGCTGGGGCTATCTGGCCGCCGAGGTGCTCAAGCGCAAGGAGGTGACGCAGGTCCACCTGATCGAGGCCGAACATGCCGCCCTGCAATGCGCCAGGCAGAACATCACCGATCCCCGCGCCCGGTTTCACTGGGCCGATGCGACGCGGTTCACCCCGGAGGATCCGTTCGACGTGATCGTCACGAACCCGCCCTTCCATACCGGCCGCACCGCGGATCACGCCCTGGGCCAGGCTTTCCTGACCGCGGCGGCGCGGATGCTTGCCCCGTCGGGGCAGCTTTGGCTTGTGGCCAATCGCCATCTGCCCTATGAGCGCCCCCTTGCGCAGCTATTCCGCGACGTGGCGGAGGTGGCGGGCGACACGGGTTTCAAGGTCCTGACCGCCCGGGCGCCGCTGCGCAGGCAGAGTCGGCAGCGCTGAGCGACCCCCGAGCCGAGAAAGACAGGAGAACGCCGAATGAGTTTCTCGATTTCCGGAAAGACCGCCATCGTCACCGGCGCGGCCAATGGCGTGGGGCTGGCCGTCGCACGTCACTTCGCACGAAAGAACGCCCGCGTCATGTTCGCCGACATCGACGAAGCCCGGCTGATCAACGAGATCGGCGAAGAGGCCGAGAAACAGGAAAACATCGCCTATTTCGCCGGCGACCTGCGCGAAAGGCTGACCATCGCGAACCTGTTGTCGGCCACGCTGGACCGGTTCGACCGGGTCGATATCCTGGTCAATGCCAGCCGGCAGATGACCGCCTCGGACCCGTTGAACCCCGATGACGACGCGGTCGAGGAACTGTTGCAGCAGAACCTCATGACCAGCCTGCGCCTGTCGCAATGTATCGCGAAACGGATGATCAGGCAGGCCGCCGAGGACGGCCAGGAAGAGGGCAGCCAGGGCGCCATCGTCAACCTGTCCTCGATCGCCGCGAGGCGCACCCACCCCGAGCTTCTGGGCTATTCGGTCTCTTGCGCGGCGCTGGACCAGATGACCCGTTCGCTGGCCGTGGCGCTGGCCCCGCACCGGATCCGGGTGAACTCGGTCGCGTTCGGCTCGGTCCTGTCGGCCAGCCTCAAGGACACGCTGAAGGATCACAGCGGCTATCGCGCCGATATCAAGGACCACACGCCGCTCAACCGGATCGCCCAGCCCGGCGAAGTGGCCGAGGCGGTGCAGTTCCTCGCATCCGAGGGCGCACGTTTCATCACCGGGCAGATCATGACGGTGGATGGCGGCCGGACCCTGCTCGACCCGGTCAACGCCCCGGCCCATTGACAGGCGCCGAAACGCCCGAACCCGACAGGCCTCCGGAATTGGCAAGGCGCGCCCGTCGCCGGGCGCGCCAGGGCAGGAATTACAGGCTGGCTATTCGCTCCAGCGAACTTCGGTCAGGTCGTTGGCCTGGGTCGGCGCATTTTCCCACAGCCCCTCGATCTTCGCGTTGGCCACGCCGGTCTTGGCCAGCTGGAACAGGTAACCGTTGACGTAATCCTCGGCAATCATCCGCTGCGCGGCCTTGAGGATCTCGGCGCGCGCGTCGGGATCCGTGGTCAGTTTCAGCTTGTCCATCAGGGCAACGAATTCCGGCTTGCCATACTGGAAGTAATAATCCGGCCGCGCATAGATATTGATGTCCATCGGCTCGGTATGGCTGACGATGGTCAGATCGAAATCCTTGCCCTTGAAGACCTGCTCCAGCCACTGGGCCCATTCCATGTTGGTGATTTCGGTCGTGATGCCGACATCGCGAAGCTGCGCGGCGATGATTTCCCCGCCGCGCCGGGCATAGCTGGGCGGCGGAAGCGCCAGCCGCAGCTTCAGGTCGGTCTGGCCGGCCTCTGCCAGCAGGGCGCGCGATTTTTCCGGGTCGAAATCCGACAGGCCGGTCAGATCGACGTAATCGGGGTTGTGCGGCGCGAAATGCGTGCCGATCGGCGTGCCATAGCCGAACATCGCGCCGTCGATGATGTCCTGCCGGTTGACGGCATGGGCGATCGCCTCGCGCACCCGGATGTCATCCAGCGGCGGCATCTTGTTGTTCATCGCCAGAATCGTCTCGCCCTCGGTCGAGCCGACGATGACCTCGAAGCGCGGATCGGCGCGGAATTGTTCCAGCGTCTCGGGCGCCGGGAAGTTGGGAAAGGCGTCAGCGTCGCCCGCCATCATCGCCGCGAACGCGGCGTTGGGATCCGAGATGAACTTGAACGTCGCGCTGGCCAGCGCCGGCGCCTCGCCCCAGTAATCCGGGTTGCGGGCGATTTCCACCCGGTCGCCCTGGACCCATTCGACGAATTCGAAGGGGCCGGTGCCGATCGGGTTGGTGGCCAGCGTATCGGCCGAGGCCGGATCGACGATCACCGCATCGCCCCAGGCCATCTTGAACGGAAACGCGCCATCCGGGCCGCTCAGCGTCACCCGGACCGTCAGCGGATCGACCGCCTCGACCTTTTCGATCCCGGCAAACAGCGACTTCTGGGCATTCTTGCTGTCCGGCGCGCGCGCCCGGTCGAGCGAAAAGACCACGTCCTGCGCGGTCATCGCCGCCCCGTCGTGAAAAGTGACCCCCTCGGCCAGGTGAAAGGTGTAGACCGTGCCGTCCGCGCTGACCTCCCAGCTTCGGGCCAGCGCCGGCCTGATCGCGCCGTCGGGGCCGAAACGCGTCAGCCCTTCGAAGATATTGGCATAGGTCACCTCGTCGATCGCCGCCGCTGCACCGGCCGTGGGGTCCAGGTTCGGCGGCTCCAGCACCATCCCGATGGTGATGCTGTCCTGCGCGGCGAACGCCGTTGTGACCGACAGGGCCAGCACCGCGGCGGCGTTTCGGATGATACGCATGGTTATCTTTCTCCCTCGTGCTCCCGCAAGCTGCGGATCGGCGCCATTCAAACGCGTCTTGGGACGCGAAGGCAAGGCCCGAGCGGCGCAAACGGCCTGGCTCCTTGCGTTCGCCCCGCCGGGTCCGTCTAAACGGCCAGAAGTTCCGCCAGGGTCAGCGCCATCACCCGCGCACTGTCGGTCATGTCGTCGATTCCCACCCATTCGTCGGGCTGGTGCGCCAGGTCCAGGATGCCGGGCCCATAGGCGATGCAGTTCTTCAACCGGCCGATGCGGTCGATATGTTTCTGATCGTAAGTGCCCGGCGATACGACATATTGCGGCGCCCGCGCCAGAACCTTCTCGATCGCGCGGGCCACCGTTTGGACCACCGGCGCCTCGCGGTCGGTCATCGTGGGCCGGACCTCGAAAAGTTCCCGGATTTCATAGTCGAAGCCGGGGCGCCGGGCCTTGACCCGCTCCATCATCGCCGCGATTTCGGCCTTGACCTCTTCGGGATCCTCCTCGATCAGAACCCGCCGGTCGATGGTGATGCGGCAGCGGTCGGGCACACAGGGCGCCGGAAGCCCGGTATAGCCCGCTTCCTGCTCCGGCTCGCCGCCATGGATCGCGTTGATGTTGAGCGTCGATTGGCGCGCCCCTTCGGGGACCACCGGCATGTCGGTGTGGCGCCCGGCCAGCAGGGGAAACAGGACCTCTTCCATTTCCGCCAGGACCGCCCCCATGTGGCGCACTGCGCAATCGCCGAGAAACGGCATCGAGCCATGCGCGATCCGGCCCTTGGTCTCGATCTCGGCCCACCAGACACCGCGATGGCCCAGGCAGATCCGATCCTTGTTCAAGGGCTCGGGGATGATCACATGCTGCACGCGCTCGGGCGCGAACCAGCCCTTTTCGGCCAGATAGGCCACGCCGCCATAGCCGCCGGATTCCTCGTCCGCCGTGGCGCTGATCTCGATCGCGCCGGTGAAATCCGGGCAGGCGGCGATGAACGCCTCGGCGGCGACGATCGACGCGGCCAGCCCGCCCTTCATGTCGCAGGCGCCGCGGCCATAGACACGGCCGTCGCGGACCACGCCGCCGAAGGGATCGACCGTCCAGCCGTGCCCGACCTCGACCACGTCGTGATGCGAGTTGAAATGCACGCAATCGCCGGGTCGGGCGCCGTCGCGCCGGGCAACCATGTTCCAGCGCGGGTGGCGGTCGCTATCGGCGCGCGCCCCCTCGGCCCGGACCAATTCGACGGAAAAGCCCGCGCCGCTTAACCGGTCCGAGAGAAAATCGCATATTTCCCGATAGTTGCGGCCCGGCGGATTCAGCGTGGGGATGCGGATCAGCGCCTGTGTCAGCGCCACGAGATCGTCCCGGCGCGCCGTGATCTCGGCGGCCAGACGGGTTTCGAGAGCGTCGGAATTTGTCATGTGCGGACCATAACCACGCTCGCGGCGGCCGGCAATCACCATTGCATCTGCAAACCGGGTGGACAAACCCGCCGCGTCGGCGGCACTGTGGTGCAAGAGGCGCGAACGGAGGTGCGCAATGCTGGCCTTGATCCGGCTCGTTGTCATCGGCCTGATCGGGCTGAGCGTCCTCTATGTGCTTGTCTCGCTCTATTCCCGTTCGGTGCGGCGCGAGAAGCTGGAAAACCTGGCCGAGGAAGAGATTGCCGAAGGCACCCTTAACCCCGCCGACCGGGTGGCCTATATCGAAGAGGGGATGCGCAGCTACGAACACTCGCTGCGGCGAAAGCTGATCTGGGGTGTCTATATCGTGCCGATCTGCGCGGTGGCCATTCTGGTCTATGTGACGAATTTCATGTGAGGTCCGCGCGATGCGCTATGCGAAATGGACATTCCTGGGGCTGCTCGGGCTGCTGGTGTTCTCTTTCCTGCACTACACCCTGCCCCAGCGCGATATCGTCCGGATCGTCAACACCGAGGTGCGCCGCATCGACTTCGGCGAAAATTCCATCTTCTGGGCTTCGCCCGACGTGGGCACCGCCGGCGCACCGACCAACCGTGACGTACGGTTCATAAACGCGGTGCGCCCCAACGGCAGACCGATCGTCTATCGCAACGAGGATACGGGCTGGGGCTGGCCGCCCTATTTCAAGCTGGACAGTTCCAATCTCCAGACCGAGGCAAGCGACCTGATCTCGACCTCGGAAAATCCGGAATGGGTCGCGGTGCGGCATTACGGCTGGCGCAGCGAGTTCCTGACGATCTATCCCAATGCTGTCGGCGTGCAGCCGGTTGCCGGCCCCGATGTGCGCCTGATTCCATGGACCAGCATCGTGATCCTCGTGCTTCTGTTCGCTGCGGCGGTTTTCCTGTGGCGGGTCTGGGCACAGTTCCGCGAACGCACGCTTGAGCCGCTTTTCGACGATGCCGAGGCGTCCTGGGATTCGATGGGCGAGCGCACGGATGCCGCGCGCGGCCGGCTCGGCCGGGCCTGGCGCCGGATGACCGGCGGGAACAAAGGCGCGCGATAGGCCGCGCGCCACAGTCATTGCGGAAAAATCCCGGTTCGAGGCGTCGACGCAAGCTCTGCCCTGTGCCGCGCGCCGGCCGGCCGTTCCGCCGCGCTCAGAACCGTTCGAGCAGCCGGCGCAGATAGTCCAGTTCCAGCTCCGGGCGGGTCCGGTCTGACGAGCGGCGGCGCAGCTCGTCGAGCAATTCCTGCGCCCGATCCCGGGTGTCCTCGCCGCCCAGCATGTTCCCGTCCGATCCGACCGCCCCCTGCGCGCCGCTTTCGCGGCCCAGCGGGTCGCGCTGCGTGCCCTCGGGGTTGCCCTGGCCCATGGCCAGGCCCTGGCTTCCCTGCTGCTGCTGTTGTTGCGCCAGCGCCTCGCCCAGGCTGCGCATCCCCTCGCGCAGCGCCTCCATCGCCTCGGACTGGTTGTCCAGCGCGCCGGGCAGGTCATCGTCGCGCAATGCGCGTTCGGCCCGGTCCATGGCCCGGCCGGCGCGATCCAGCGCCTCGCGCGTGGCCTCGCCTCGCTCGCCGCCCAGCCCCGGCAGACCTTGTTGCTGGCGGCGCAATTCCTCGCGCAGGGCTTGCTGGCGTTCGGCCAGGCTTTGCCCGGGCTGTCCCGGCTGCCGCCCCCGCGCGCCCGGATCGCCCCCCTGCTGCCCTTCGCCTTCGCCCTGCTGGCCCTCGTGGCTCTGGCCGCGACCGGCACCGCCGTTCCGGCCCTCGTTCTCGCCACTCCGGCCGGCCTGCGCGCCGCCGTTGAACTGTTCCTGAAGATCGCGGAAGGCCTGATCGCTCAGCCCTTGCTGGTCACGCAGGGTTTCGGCCAACCCCTCCATCGACTGCTGGCCCGGGCTCTGCTGCTGCCCCGGCCCCTGGGTGACCTGCATGTTCTGCATCATCTGGTTGAGTTGATCGAGCAACTGCCGCGCCTCGGCCATGCGGCCCTGTTCCATCAGTTCCTGCATCCGGTCGAGCATCTGTTGCAGCTGCGCGCCGGTGATCTGCTGCATGTCCTGTGGGTTCTGCGCCTGCTGGTTGCCTTGCTCCTGCTGTTCCTGGGCCAGCTGGCGCATGTAATCCTGCATCGCCTGGCGCATCTCTTCCATGAGGGCGGCGATCTCGTCATCCGAGGCGCCCTTGCGCATCGCCTCTGACAGGCGGTCCTGTGCGCGGCGCAGCCGCTCCAGCGCGCTGGAAAGATCTCCCTCTTCGATCGATACGGCGATATTCCACAGCCCCTCGGCCACCCGGTCGCGGGCATCGACGCTCAGCCCCGCGGCAATCCCGGCTTCAAGTTCGCGTATCGCCACCCGCAGCTTCAGATAATCCGACATGTCGCGGAACAGCCCGTCGGGCTGATAGCTGATCGCGCGCAGGATCTGCGCCACGCGCCGGCCGTTTTGTCGCGTCCATAGCAGGTCGCGGCGCTGTTCGACGATGGCACTGGCCAAGGGGTCGAAGAACCGCCGCCCCGGCAGCGCCACGGCCAGCGGGGCCGATTGCCCCTGCTGTCCCAGCGCGTCGCGCGCGGTGATCGTCATCTCGACCGGAAGCCCGACCCAGGGGTGCTTCGACAGGTTTTCGACAATGCTCTCGCTGAAATCGCGGCGGTCGCCGGTGATCGGCATCGGCAGGTCCAGCACGATCGGTTCGCGCGGTTCGGGGGCCGCGGCAAGGCCGTGGCGCCGATCCAGTCGGGTCTCGTCAAGCGTTATCGTGACCGCGCCATCCTCGACGCCGTAATCGTCGCGCGCGGTGAACCCCTGGCGCATCGTGCCATCGGCCTGCCGCTGGATCGCCCCTTCGAAGGCGACCACGGGCGGCGCATCGGGGCTGATCGCGATCTGCCAAGCGCGCCCCCCGGGCCCCTCTATGGCGATCTTGCCGGGCTGCGTGATCTCGAAGCCATGCGCGGCGGGCCCCTCCGCACCGCCCTGCCGCACCGGCTCGCCGGACACGGTTTGCGCGATCGACAGCGCGCCGACCTCACCGTAAAGGCGCAGCGTCACCCGGCTGTCCCTGGGCACGCTCAGCGACCCGGCGGCAATATCGTTGAGATAGAGGCCGGGCTTGCCGGTATAGGCCGGCGGCTCTATCCACCCTTCCCAGGCCGGACCCGCGGCCAGGGCCGCCCCGCCACCGGTGGCCGCGCCGGGCAGCTCTGCCACCCGCCACAGCGACCCGAAGGCCAGCGCGGCAACGAATGCGATCACCGCGACATAGCGCAGCCCGTAAGGGTCGCGCCGCGAAACGCGCAGATCGGCAGGGGCCGGACGCACCCCTTGCACATGGCGCGCCATACGCGCGACATGCGCGCGCCAGACCGCCTCGGAGGCGGAATCGCCGGTTCCGATGGCCTGGCGATCCGACAAGGCCGCGATCGGGCGCCCCGGCAGCGTGTGATCAAGCCGTTCGGCCGCCTCGGCCAGTCCCGGCCAGCGGAACGCGCGTATCCCGAAGACAAGCGCCCAAAGCACGGCCAGCATGGCACAGGCCAGCGCGACCCAAAGGCCCGCGCGCGATAGCATGTCGTGCAGTCCGAAGGCCAGCCCAGCCAGGATCAGCAAGATCACCGACCAGAACGGCCAGAAGGCGCGGGTCGCCCGCTCGCCCACCATCCCCAGCCGCGTCAACCGCAGCGGCCAGATCAGCGCCTTCAGCGCCTCGTCACGGGTCGTTTCGATTTCGCGCATCGGCCATCCCGCAGCCCCACCGCGCGGAATTGCCGGTCAGAGCCATCGCGGAATGGTATCGCGATTTATGATCTCGTCAAAGCTCGGCCGCGGACGAATGACAGCGAATTGATCGTCTTTCACCATGATCTCGGGGATCAGTGGGCGGGTATTGTATTCCGACGCCATCACCGCGCCATAGGCCCCCGCCGAGCGGAACGCGACCAGGTCGCCCGCGGCAAGCGGCGGCAGATCGCGCTGCCGCGCGAAGGTGTCGCCGGTTTCACAGACCGGGCCGACCACGTCATAGCGGTGGCGATCGATGCCGGGGCCAGGTTCGGCCACGGGCACGATGTCATGATAGGCGCCATACATCGCCGGGCGCAGAAGATCATTCATCGCCGCGTCCAGAATCGCGAAATCCCGCCCTTCGCCGTTTTTCACATAGATCACTTCCGAGACGAGAATCCCGGCATTGCCCGCGATCAGGCGGCCCGGCTCGATCTCGATCTCGCAGCCCAGCTCGCCAAGTTCCTGCTTGATCATCGCGCCATAGTCCAGCGGCAGCGGCGGCGCCGTGTTCGCGCGTTCATAGGGGATGCCCAGCCCGCCGCCAAGATCCAGCCGGTCGATCCGGTGCCCGTCGGCGCGCAACGCCTCGGCCAGCCCGGCGACCTTGCGATAGGCCTGTCGAAACGGGTCCAGGTCGGTCAGCTGGCTGCCGATATGCACGTCGATGCCCACGACCTTCAGCCCCGGCAGGGCGGCGGCCTCGGCAAAGACCGCACGGGCGCGGGCGATCGGAATGCCGAACTTGTTCTCGGCCTTTCCGGTGGCGATCTTCTCATGCGTCCTGGCGTCAACGTCGGGGTTCACCCGAACCGTGACCGGGGCAACCATGCCCAGCGACTGCGCCACCTCGTTCAGCACGTGCATCTCGGGTTCGGATTCCAGGTTGAACTGGCGGATGCCGCCCTGCAAAGCGGCGCGCATCTCGGCGCGTGTCTTGCCGACGCCCGAAAACACGATCCGGTCGCCCGGAAAGCCCGCGGCGATGGCGCGCGCATATTCCCCGCCCGACACCACGTCGACACCGGCACCGAGACCCGCCATCAGCCGCAGCACCGCCTGGTTCGAATTGGCCTTCATCGCATAGCAGACCAGGTGATCGGTTCCCGCCAACGCCTCGTCGAACAGCCGGAAATGCCGGGTCAGCGTGGCCGCGGAATAGCAATAGAACGGGGTGCCGACCGCCGCGGCGATCCGCGGAACCGGCACATCCTCTGCATGAAGGACACCGTCGCGATACAGGAAATGATCCATCCGCGCGCAGTTAGCAGAAGCGTCGCGGTTTGCAAGTCTCAGGTATCGATTTTGTAAAGGCGGCTTCGCTTGTCCATTAGGATTTTCCGGTTGCGTGCGATGACCCTGTCAAGGATCGGCCTGACATCGTCGTTCATGATGCCCCGACCGGACACCAGTTGATAGAACTCGGCACCGGGATTGTCATTGCATTCGATCAGAACAGGCCCTTGCGCACCGATCCCGACATCCCAGCCAAGGCAGCCGTTGACCGGAAAGATGGCATGGGCATCAAGCACAAGCTGCCGGGCCGCCTGCCAATCGGGAAGCTGGTAGCCGACGATCCGCGCGCCGGAAACGGGATGCGTTTCGATCTGCTGGGCCTCGGGCCCCTTGCCACGCACACAGTTCTGCACCACCCCCGAGTCGGGATCCACCCGCGACAGCATGCTGCCTTCCTGCCAGAAATTATCCGCCATCGCCGAGGGCGAGGCGATTTTCCAGCTTGCATACAGAACCTCCGGGGCGCGGTCCTGAATGACCGTGACGAACCGCACGCAACTCAGCGCGCGCCCGGCGATCTTCGAAACCTCGGGGTGCTGTTTCACGGCCGACTGAAACATGTATCCCTCGGGAAAGTCGCGCAGGATCTCGTCCGCCAGATCCGAAATCGAAATGCTTCGCCCATCGGCCAGCCGCGCGGTTCCGGCCGGGGCATCGACCGCGTCGATACAGACCGAGCCAAGCGCCTGTTGACCCGTAACCGGCTTGCCGAATATCGGAAAAACCGCGTCCTGCATCAGAAAGTCCAGTATCGCGTTCCTGTCCCGCAAGACACGGATCGGACCAAGCCAGCGATCAGGGGTGAACACCGCCTGGGTTTCCGTGGTCGCGATCCCCCAGCGTTGCCAGAGCGCGGTGTGGGCGATCTTGTCGTTCAGAAAACCGCGCATCCGTGTCAGGCCCGGCGGCGAGAGCTTCAGGTTCAGCCGATAGCTGCCCATTTCGCCAAGAAACTGCTTCTTTTCCTCGATTGACAGGTCATCGCGGTAAAGCTGGCAGTCGAAATATTCATGTTGCGAAACGCCGTTGCGACGCATCCCCAGCCGGATCATCTCGCGGAAAATACGCGACGCCCCGATCTTGCCGCGCGCGGCCGCCATCTTGACGAGATCGGCAATCGCCTGCGGTTTGGCAAGCCTGCGATCGGCAAGGATCTTCGTCTGAGCCTCGGTCATTCCTGCTCCACCCTGAAAAATTTGCACAATGCAGCCGATAACGCGCCATTATGGCCAATTTTTGGCCAATCGGGAAAGACACGGGAACCGCATCCAGCCAGGGGAAGTTGCACTCAGTCGATCGGCCGCGACCGCAGGAACAGGTAAAGCGGCAGCCCGCAGGACAGGCCGATCAGGAAGCTGGCCGGTATCGCCAACAGCGCCACCCAGTTCCTGCGCACCGCCGTCTCGGCGATCACCCAGACGCTCAGCGCCACCGCCGCGATTGTCAGATCCCAGGTCAGGCCCGAGGTCGCCGCGTTGGCGTGCCAGGCCGCGATCAGCCCGGCCGGGTCGACGCCATGCGCGCGAAACCAGGCAATGAAATAGGCCATCGGATGCACCGCGCCCCAGACCGCCAGCGCAAGATATGCCATCCGCAGCGGCGACATCACTTCGTTCCGCTGACGCCGATCTCGGCGGTGCCGCTGACGCTGATGCCGGTTCGCACCCCGGGCGTCTCGGGCGGGCCATCGGCGCCGCAGGCGGCCAGCGAAAGGGCCGCCAGAAAAAACAGAATTTTCATCCCAGCCTCTCTTTCCAGCGGGCAATCTGGCTGCGCACCTGCTCGGGCGCCGTGCCGCCATAGCTGGTCCGGCTGGCAACCGAATTGGCCACCCCCAGAACGTCGAACACGCTTTCGCTGATCGCGCCATGCACCGATTGCATGTCTTCCAGCGCGAGATCCGGCAGGTCGCAGCCCCGCTGCTCTGCCAGCGCCACCAGCTTTCCGGTGACGTGATGCGCCTCGCGGAACGGCATGTCCAGTACCCGCACCAGCCAGTCCGCCAGGTCGGTCGCGGTCGAAAAGCCGCTGGCCGCCGCGGCCTCCAATGCATCGCGATTGGCGCTCATGTCGCGGACCATCCCCGCCATCGCGGCAAGGGCCAGCATCAGGTTGTCGGCGGCGTCGAAGACCTGCTCCTTGTCCTCCTGCATGTCCTTGGAATAGGCCAGAGGCAGCCCCTTCATCACCATCATCAGCGCAACATTCGCCCCGAAAATGCGGCCGATCTTTGCCCGGATCAACTCGGCAGCGTCGGGATTCTTCTTCTGCGGCATGATCGAGGACCCGGTCGAGAAACGATCGGAAAGCGTGACAAAGCGGAATTGCGCCGAGGACCAGATCACAAGCTCTTCGGCCAACCGCGACAGGTGCATCGCGCAGATCGACGCGGCCGAAAGAAACTCCAGCGCGAAATCGCGGTCGCTGACCGCGTCCAGCGAATTCGCCGCCGGGCGATCGAACCCCAGTTCCGCGGCGGTCATGTCACGGTCGATGGGAAAGCTCGTTCCCGCCAGCGCCGCGGCGCCAAGGGGGCATTCGTTCATCCGCGCGCGCGCATCGCCAAAGCGCGACAGGTCGCGGCCCAGCATCTCGACATAGGCCATCATGTGATGCCCCCATGTCACCGGCTGCGCCGTCTGAAGGTGGGTAAAGCCCGGCATCACCCAGTCGGCACCCGCCTCGGCCTGGGTCAGCAACGCGCCGATCAGCGTCTCCAACCCGGCCGTCGCCGCGTCGATCTGATCGCGGACCCACAGCTTGAAATCCGTCGCCACCTGGTCATTTCGCGACCGCGCCGTATGCAGCCGGCCGGCCGGGGCGCCGATGATCTGACCCAGCCGCGCCTCGACATTCATGTGGATGTCTTCCAGCGCGGACGAAAACGCGAATTCCCCGGCCTCGATTTCTGACAAGACCGTGAGCAACCCTTCCCGGATCGCCTCGGCATCGCTACCACTTACGATACCTGTCCGGCCAAGCATCGCCGCATGGGCGCGGGAGCCGCGGATATCCTGATCCGCAAGCCGCCGGTCGAAACCGATCGAGGCGTTTATCGCCTCCATGATCGCGTCGGGACCGGCCGCAAAGCGACCGCCCCACATGGCGTTCGAGCTGTCTTTTGTCATCGGATACCCCTGGGAGGGAAAGCATGCGCTGGTTTCGTCTCGTCATCCTCTACACCGCTCTCGCGCTCGGCGCAAACGGCGCCGCGGCCGACACCGGCGCGCTCGAATCGCTGCGCGAAGGCTCGATGCTGAAGCTCAATTTCCACGATGCGCCGCAAGCGGTGCCGGCAGAGATGCCACTGACCGACCTGGAGGGCGCCGAACGCCGCCTGTCCGACTTTTCCGGGCAAATCGTCCTTGTCAATTTCTGGGCCACCTGGTGCGCACCCTGCCGCAAGGAAATGCCGATGCTCGACGCGCTTCAGGCCGATTTCGGCGATGACCGTTTCGACGTGGTCACCGTCGCCGTGGGGCGCAATCCGGTGCCCGCGATCCGGCGCTTCTTCAGCGAAACCGGGGTCACGCATGTTCACGCGCTGCGCGATCCGAAACAGGCCCTGGCCCGGAAAATGGCGGTGCTGGGCCTGCCGATCACGGTGATCCTGAACCGCGACGGTCAGGAGATCGCCCGGCTGCAAGGCGATGCCGATTGGAACGGCGAAAGCGCCCGCGCGATCGTCGCGGCCCTGAAAGACGAAAGCGGATCGTGAAACCGCATCTGTCGCGGCGGGCACATTCGGGCAGTTTTAAACCACCGCCGATCCCTGTTTCACCTCGGATGAAATACTCCGGGGGTGTCTGAGGGGGCAGCGCCCCCTCATCCCAGCAGCAAAACCCCGCGCCGAAGGCGCGGAAAGGCCCCGACAGCGCCGAAGTCACGCCACGCTGTCATGGGCATCGCGCAGCTGCCGCCGCAGGATCTTGCCCGAGGCCGATTTCGGTATCGTCTCAACGACGACCACCTCGCGCGGGTGCTTGTAATGTGACAGCCGCACCTTGAGGTAATCCATGATTTCCTCGGGCGATCCGCCATCCGGAGACATCACCACGAAGACAACGGGCACTTCGCCCTTCGCCGCGTCGGGCACACCGATCGCGGCGGCGTCGATCACCTGCGGGTGGCTCAGCAGCTCGGCCTCCAACTCCGCCGGGGCGACCTGGAACCCGCTGACCTTGATCAGTTCCTTGACCCGGTCTCGGATGAAGCAATACCCGTCCGCGTCGAAACAGGCCAGATCGCCCGTGCGCAGCCAGCCGTCCTCGACGATGGTGCGGGTCGTGGCCGAGGCGTTGTTGAGATAGCCTTTCATCACCTGCGGGCTGCGGATCCACAGTTCTCCCTCTTCATTCGGGCCAAGGTCGCGGCCGGTTTCGAAATCGACGATGCGGCATTGCGCCCCGGGCACGGTCAGGCCCACCGCCCCCGGCCGCGGCGCCGATCTGGGCGTGATATGCGTGACCGGGCTGAGTTCGGTCATCCCGTAAGCCTGGACCGCGACGCAGCCGAGCCGCCGACCCACCGCCTCGGCCACGTCCGAGCCCAGCGGCGCCGCGCCCGAGACGAGGTATTCCAGCGCCGACAGGTCGTATTCATCGACAACCGGGTGCTTGGCCAGTGCCAGCGCCACCGGCGGCGCCAGGTAGACCTGCCTCACCCGGTGATTCTGGGCCAGTTGCAGGAAGCTTTCCAGATCGAAGCGCGGCATCGTCACCAGGCCGCCGCCCCCCGCGAGGAACGCATTCATCATCACCGTCATCCCGTAGATGTGAAAGAACGGCAGGAAGGCGGTCGTCATCTCGCCCGGTTCGATCTCGATCATCGCCAGAACCTGGTCGACATTGGTCACCAGGTTCCGGTGGGTCAGCATCACCCCCTTGGGCAGTCCCGTCGTGCCCGAGGAATAGGGCAGGACCACGACATGCGCGTCCAGATCGACCGGCGCCTGGCGGGCCGCCGGCGCGCCCATCAGCGCCGACAGAGGGGCCGCACCCGCCGCGTCGTCGTCCGATCCGATCACATGGACCTCGGTGATCCCTGTCCCTTCGATTGCATCGCGCGCGGTGTCCAGGAAGGCGGGCACGGTGATCAGCGTGCTCGCACCGGAATCGATCAGCTGGTGGCGCGCCTCATGCGCGGTATAGGTGGGGTTGAGCGTGGTGACCGTCCCGCCGGCATAGGCCACGCCGTGGAACACGGCCGCGAATTCCGGGATATTGGGGGCCATCAGGGCGACGACATGGCCGTTTCCGCGGCCCTGTTCGACCAGGCCGCCGGCCAGTGCGCGGATCATGTCGATCAATGCGCCCGCGGTCATGCCGCGCCCGCTGGGACCATCGACAAGCACGATCTGGTCGGGACGCCGGGCCAGCCCCTCGAACAATCGCTCTGTGATGCTCTGATCGCGGGGGGCGAGCGCGCCCATCGGGCTTTGAAAAAGCGTCATGCCGGAATCCTCCTGTCGTGCCGGGCGGGTTCGCCCCGCCGCATTGCTCCGCGACAGAATATAGCCTTGTGCGGAAACCGAAAGCCCGTGGCGCGTTTCACGCCACGGTGGCAGGAAGGGCATCAGGGTTTGGGGTACTCGTCCCAGTCGTCGTTGAGGATACGACGGCTATCGCCCTCGGGGTCGTCGAACTGCTTGCTGCGCAGGGCCCAGAAGAAGGCCGCCAGCCCTGCGCCGCCCAGAAACAGCGAGATCGGGATGAGATAGACCAGCATCGCCATCGCGTCACCTCAGCCGCAGCGCGTTCAGCGATACCGTGATCGACGAGGCCGACATCGCCAGCGCCGCGGCCAGCGGCGTGGCAAAACCCGCCAGCGCGATCGGCACCGCGACCAGGTTGTAGCCGGCGGCGATGGCGAAATTCTCGCGGATCCGCCGGGTCGCCCTGCGCGCCGTCACCAATGCCCCGCCCAGGGGCGCCAGATCCGCCCCCAGCAAGACGATATCCGAGGCGACACGCGCCGCATCCAGTGCCGTGGCCGGCGAGACCGAGACATGCGCCGCGGCCAGGGCGGCGGTGTCGTTCAGCCCGTCGCCGACCATCAACACCTTGTGCCCCTCTGCGGTCAGCCGCTGCACCAGGGCGGCCTTTTCCTCGGGCAGCGCGGCGGCGGTCCAATCGTCGATTTGCAGGCGTCGGGCCAGCTGGGTGACCGGCCCGGCCGTATCGCCCGAGATCAGCCGCACCGCCAGGCCCTGCGCCCTGAGCGCGGCAATCGCCGCCGCCGCGCCGGGACGCGGCCGGTCGGCAAAGGTGAAGGCCAGCGGCGCCGCGTCGCCGAGGCGCAGCCATGCGGCGGTGCTCTGGCCGGGCGCGGCCCCCACCCAGGCGGCGCGGCCAAAGCGCACCGGCATCTCGCCCCAGCGCCCCTCGACGCCATGGCCCGGCACCTCGGTCACGTCGGCCAGCGGGGCGGGCTCCACCCCGGCCCTGCGCGCGGAGTCGGCCAGCGCGTTGGCCAGCGGATGCGCCGATTGTTCGGCCAGCGCCAGCGCGACCGCGACCGCGCGCCGGGGATGCTCGCCCAGGTTCGTGACCTCGGGCGTGCCCAGCGTCAGCGTCCCGGTCTTGTCGAAGACCACCGTATCGACCTCGGCCAGACGCTCCAGCGCGGTGCCATCCTTGATCAGCAGGCCGCGCCGGAACAGCCGCCCGGACGCGGCCGTGGTAACGGCGGGCACGGCCAGGCCAAGGGCGCAGGGGCAGGTGATGATCAGCACCGCGACGGCGATATTCAGCGCCAGCCGCACATCGCCGCCGGTCGCGGCCAGCCAGCCGAGAAACGCCGCCAGCGCCAGCAGGTGCACGCCGGGGGCATAGATCCGCGCCGCCCGGTCGGCCAGGGACGTGTAACGGTTGCGCGCGCTTTCCGCGACCGCCACCAGTTCGGCCATGCGATGCAGCGAGCTGTCCTCACCCGCCGCTGCGACGCGCACATCCAGCGGCCCGGTCAGGTTCATCTCGCCCGCGCTCAGTTCCGCGCCCTGCCCGGCATGGACCGGCAGCGTTTCCCCGGTCAGCAGCGAGCGGTCGATCTCGGACTGCCCGGCCACGACCACCCCATCGACGGGCAACCGCGCGCCGGGCTTGACCCGCACGATATCGCCGGCCGCCAGATCGGCGATGGGGACGGTTTCCTCGATCCCGTCGCGCAGCCGCAGCGCGCGGGGCACCTCCAGCGCGGCCAGTTCCTCGGCCGCCGAGCGCGCCACGGCGCGGGTCCGGTGATCCAGATACCGCCCCGCAAGCAGGAAGAAGGTCAGCGACAGCGCCGCATCGAAATAGGCGTGCCGGCCCGAAAGCATGGTCTCGTAAAGCGACATGCCGGCGGCCAGCGTGATCGCCAGGGAAATCGGCACGTCCATGTTCAGCCGACGGACCGACAAGGCCGACCATGCATTGCGAAAGAAGGGCTGGCCCGAAAAGGCGATCGCGGGCAGTGCGATCGCCGCCGAGATCCAGTGAAACAGGTCGCGCGTCGCATCCGTCGCGCCGGACCAGATTGCGACCGACAGCAGCATGACGTTCATCATCGCGAAGCCGGCCACGGCCAGGCGCATCAGGATGTCGCGGCCGGCCCGGTCGGCCGCGCTGCCCGACAGCATGCCGGGGTCCAGCTCATGCGCCTCATAGCCCAGGCGATCCAGCACGCCGATCAGATCCGCCGCGCTCACGCCGGGATCGGTGGTGACGCTGGCCCGCTTGAGCGTCAGGTTCACGCGCGCCGCGCGCGCGCCGGGCGTGGCGCTGAGCCCCCGCTCGACGGTCGAGATGCAGCCGGCGCAATGAATCGTCGGCAGGGAAAGCAGGATCTCTGCGTCATCGCGCGCCGCGCGGCCGGCCGTCCGCTCGGCCAGCGGCGCGGCGGAACAGGCGGCGCAGGCGGAAATCCGGGGCGGATCCGTCGCGGTCATCGCCTAGCCCTTCACGAACAGATCCAGCCGCTGGCGGAAATCGGTGCCATCCGCGGCCGTCGCCTGAACCAGCATCATCCATTTGCCGCGATCCAGCGAAACGCGCGCGGCGTATCGGCCGGCCTGCCCGGTGAAATCGGGGCGGATATCGTCGTTCGATTCCGTCGTCCGGCCGATCAGGACCGAAAGATCGCGCGGCACGACCCGCGCACCGTCGCGGCTCCGGAAGGTCAATGTCAGCTCTCCGTCCGCGTATCCGGTATGCACCATCCAGCCAAGCGCCTGCTGCGCCTTGAGCCTGTCGTTGAACGTCTGGCTGGCGACATAGCCGTTGCGCACCTCGAGCCCCGGAAAGGTGCTGATCGCCTTAAAGGCCATCACCAGGTTGACGCCGATAATCACGGCAAAGGCGGAAACGGTGATCGCCAGAACCTTGCGGCCCGTCAGTTCCTTTTCCGCCATCTCAGTTTTCCTTTCCGTTGAACACCGTGTCGCCATAGCTGCGATCGCCGCTGATCGTGTCCTCGACCCACAGCCGGATCTCGGTTCGCTCGGCGCTGGCGGCCGGCGATCCGGCCGCGGCGATGACATAGACGCGCTGCAATTTCGTGCTGTCGGCCGGCACCTCGACGGTTGCATAGGGCGTCCCCTCCAGCTCCAGGCGCATGGCCGGCGTGCCCGACAACGAGATCCGGAAGGGCCGTGCCTCGCCCTGCTTGTTGCGCAGCCGCACCTCGTAGGTATTGCGCACCGACCCGTCGGCCAGCAGCACATAGGTCGGGTTGCGCGCCGGCGAAATGGTCATGTCGATCTCGGGTCGGATGAACAGCGCGACCAGAAGGCCGACGCCGATCGCCGCCCAGAGCGTGGTATAGAGAATGGTGCGCGGGCGGAACACATGTTTCCAGACCGGCTTGGGTGGGTTTCCGGCGCGTTCGCGCGTCTCGTCGGTCAGGGCCATATAGTCGATCAGGCCGCGCGGCTTGCCGATCTTCTCCATCACGTCGTCGCAGGCGTCGATGCACAGCGCACAGGTGATGCAGGCAAGCTGCTGCCCGTCGCGGATGTCGATGCCCATCGGGCAGACATTCACGCAGGCGTTGCAGTCGATGCAATCGCCCAGCCCGTCGCGATCCCGGCCGCGGCCGCGCGGCTCGCCCCGCCATTCGCGATAGGCCACGGTCAGCGTGTCTTCGTCCATCATCGCCGCCTGGATGCGCGGCCAGGGGCACATGTAGATGCAGATCTGTTCGCGCATGAAGCCGCCGAACACGAAGGTCGTCGCGGTCAGCACGAGGATCGTGGCATAGGCCACCGGTGGCGCGTCGAAGCTGACGAGATTCATCAGCAAGGTCGGTGCATCGGTGAAGTAGAACACCCAGGCCCCGCCGGTCGCCACCGCGATCAGCAGCCACAATGTCCACTTGATCAGCCGGAGCCGGATCTTGCGCGCGTCCCATTTCGCGTTCCACAGCCTGACCCGCTTGTTGCGGTCGCCCTCGACCCAGCGTTCGACCAGGATGAACAGGTCGGTCCAGACCGTCTGTGGACAGGCATAGCCGCACCAGACCCGCCCCAGCGCCGAGGTGAACAGGAACAGCCCCAGCCCCGCCATGATCAGAAGCCCGGCCACGAAATAGAATTCATGCGGCCAGATCTCGATCCAGAAGAAGAAGAAGCGCCGGTTGGCCAGATCCACCAGCACCGCCTGGTCGGGCATGTTCGGCCCGCGGTCCCAGCGGATCCAGGGCGTCAGGTAGTAGATGCCCAGCGTGACAGCCATCAGCCACCATTTCAGGTTGCGGAACTTGCCGCTGACCCGGCGGGGAAAGATCGGCTCACGCGCGGAATAGAGCGGTTGTTGCGGAGAATCGGTCGAGCTCAAGTATATCCCTCCGGAATCCGGGTCATGGGCCATGCCTCTTGTGACAGAGCGGCAAGGGCGCAGCCTTGACGTGGATCAAACATATGTTGCCGATGCAAGATATACAGCTGCGACATTCTTGCCCGCTCGCCTGTGCCGCCACCCGGCGACGCGCCCTTCCGTGAGACCCCGCCAGGGCGCCCGGTCCTGCCCCTGCATGAATGGCTGCACCCGGTGCAGATAGCAGACACCGCCCCCCCAAGGAAACGCGCGAACAGGATGGGGGGGCGGTGCCGTCAACCGGCGACCCGTTCCCGGGCCACCGGAAGATCTTGCCGGCCGGCAGCGGCTACTGTCCGCCACCCAGTTGGTGGACATAGGTGGCAACGGCCCGGATATCGGCCTCGCTCAGCCGCGGCTGCCAGGCCGGCATTACGCCGAAGCGGGCATTCGTCACCGTCTCGGTCAGGGTCGGAACATCGCCGCCGTAAAGCCAGATCGCGTCGGTCAGGTTCGGCGCGCCGAGCAACTGGTCGCCGGTGCCGTCCGCGCCGTGACAAGCGGCGCAGTTGTTGGCGAACACCTCTGCCCCGGCATCGGCAAGCGCGGCGTCGGCCTCCTGCCCCGACAGGCGGCGGACATATTGCACCACCTGGTCGATCTGCTTCGGCTCGAGGATCTGGCCGAAGGCCGGCATCTGCGAAAAGCGTGCATCCGGGTCGGTCTCGTTCCGGACCCCGTGAGAGACGGTATAATGGATCTCCTCGATGGTGCCGCCCCACAGCCAGGCATTGTCCAGCAGGTTCGGATAGCCCGAGGCCTGCACCCCGGCCCCGCCCGACCCGTGGCATTGCGCGCACCAGGTATCGAAGACCGCCTCGCCCGCGTTCACGGCATAGTTCATCAACTCGGGCTGCTCGGGGATCTGCGTCAGCTCGGTCTTCACCAGTTCCGCCTCGATCGGCGCGTTCATCTGCTCGAAGCGCTGGATATCCGCGCGCACATTCGCGCGGGTCGAATATCCCAGAACACCCGGGGTCGCCTGCGAGATCAGCGGCCATGCCGGGTAGGCGATCGTGTAGATCAACGCCCAGACGATCGTGGCATAGAAGGTCCATAGCCACCAGCGCGGCAAGGGGTTGTTGAACTCCTCGATCCCGTCCCAGGAATGTCCCGTGGTCTCGACATCGTCGGGATGCTTCTTGTTCTGTGTGCTCATGTCCGCGCCTCCTTGTCATGCGCGTCGCTTCTGGCGTCATCATCGCCGCCAGCGGGGTTCGATTCATGCCGGAAGGGAATGCTGGCGCTGTCCTCATGCGCTTGATCGCTGCCCGGGCGGAAGGCCCAGACGATCACGCCGACAAAGAACAGTGTCAGGAACAACAGCATCCAGCTGTCGGCGAATTGACGCAAGAACGAGTAATGTTCCATTGCGATCCCTCAGCGGCTGGCCACGGGCTGGAAGGTCGAGAAATCGACCAGCGTGCCCAGCATTTGCAGATAGGCGATCAGCGCATCCATTTCCGAGATGCCCGGCGCCCCGTCGAAATTGCGCACCTGCGCGCCGGGATAGCGCTGCAGCAGACCTTCGGTATCGCCGAACGGATCGACCTGCACCTTGAAATCCGCCGCCGCGTTGGCGATCATCTCGTCGGTATAGGGCACGCCGACCATCCTGTCGGTTTCCAGGCGCTGCTCGATATGGGTCGGTTCGATCATCCGGTCCTTCAGGAACCCGTATTTCGGCATCACCGATTCCGGCACCACCGCTTGCGGGTTGGTCAGGTGATCGACATGCCACGCATCCGAATAGCGCCCGCCGACCCGGGCCAGGTCCGGCCCGGTCCGCTTGGAGCCCCACTGGAAGGGATGGTCATACATCGACTCGGCCGCCAGGCTGTAATGGCCGTAACGCTCCACCTCGTCGCGCATCGGCCGGATCATCTGGCTGTGGCAGACATAGCAGCCCTCGCGGACATAGATGTCGCGCCCGGTCAGTTCCAGCGGCGAATAGGGGCGCATGCCCTTCACCTTCTCGATCGTGTTCTCGAGATAGAACAGCGGTGCGATCTCGACGATCCCGCCGATGGTGACGACCAGAAAGCTGAACACCAGCAGCAGCGTCGCGTTCTTCTCGATGATCTTGTGTTTGTCGAGGATAGACATTGCCGCAGTCCTTATTCAGCGGGAACCGCGGCCGGGGCTTCGGCGCGCGCCGAAACCGAGCTCACGGTTTTCCAGAGGTTGTAGCACATGATCAGCGCGCCCAGCAGGAACATCACCCCGCCAAGGCCACGAACCACATACATCGGGAACTTGGCGCTGACCGTGTCGGCGAAGGAGTTGACCAGGAAGCCCTGGGCATCGACCTCGCGCCACATCAGCCCCTCCATGATGCCGGACACCCACATCGACGAGGCGTAGAGAACGATGCCGATCGTCGCGAGCCAGAAGTGCCAGCTGACCAGGCTGAGGCTGTAAAGGCGTTCGCGGTTCCACAGGCGCGGCACCAGGAAATAGAGCGCGCCGAAGGTGATCATGCCGTTCCAGCCGAGCGCGCCGGAATGGACATGCCCGATCGTCCAGTCGGTATAGTGGCTGAGCGAATTGACCGCCCGGATCGACATCATCGGCCCCTCGAAGGTGGACATGCCGTAAAAGCCCACCGAGACCACCATCATGCGGATGATCGGATCGGTGCGCAGCTTGTCCCAGGCGCCCGACAAGGTCATCAGGCCGTTGATCATCCCCCCCCAGGAGGGCATCCACAGCATGATCGAGAAGACCATGCCCAGCGTCGAGGCCCAGTCGGGCAACGCCGTGTAATGCAGGTGGTGCGGACCGGCCCAGATATACAGGAAGATCAGCGCCCAGAAGTGGATGATCGACAGCTTGTAGCTGTAGATCGGGCGCTCGGCCTGTTTCGGCACGAAGTAATACATCATGCCCAGAAAGCCCGCGGTCAGGAAGAAGCCCACCGCGTTGTGACCATACCACCACTGCGTCATCGCGTCCTGCACGCCGGCAAAGACCTGCACCGATTTCGATCCGAAGATCGACACCGGCACCGACAGGTTGTTGACGATATGCAGCATCGCGATGGTCACGATGAAGGACAGATAGAACCAGTTGGCGACATAGATATGCGGTTCCTTGCGCTTGATGATCGTGCCCAGGAACACCGCGAGATAGACGACCCAGACGATGGTCAGCCACAGGTCGACATACCATTCCGGCTCGGCATATTCCTTGGACTGGGTCGAGCCCAGAAGATAGCCGGTCGCGGCCAGAACGATGACCAGTTGATACCCCCAGAACACGAACCAGCCGGCGTTCCCGCCCCAGAGCCGCGCCGCCGAGGTCCGCTGGACAACATAGAAGGACGTGGCGATCAGCGCGTTGCCGCCGAAGGCGAAGATCACCGCAGAGGTATGCAACGGACGCAGGCGCCCGAAATTCGCATAGCCCTCGGCCCAGTCGAAATTGAGCGCCGGGAAGGCGAGCTGGAAGGCGATGAAGGTTCCGACGAGAAACCCGACAACCCCCCAGAAGGCGGTCGCAATGACACCGGCGCGCACCACGCCATCCATGTAACTGCCCGTATCGACGGGTGTCCTTGGCTCATCGGCGCGCCGCACCGACCAGACGAAAAGCCCTGCCGCCACCGCCATCACGATCAGCGCATGCAGCAGATAGGCGACATCCCTGGCATAGTTCGCGGCAATCGCGGCAAGCACCGCGATCACGCCGAACAGGGCCATCTTAACGTATTCCCACATCCTGCGTCCCTTTGTCAGTCCCGCCCCGATTCGGTTCGGGTGCGGATGGAATTTCGACATTTGCGGTATGGCCACCGTCGGTTCACGGTGCCTTGATCCATGTCAATGATGACACGGACCGAGTTGATCCGCATCAAGGTGATCTGCAAAACTTGCAGATAGGCTGATCTTCACATGACAACGCGCATCCATCCCAAAGGAGCAAATTCAGGTGGCTTACAAGACAATCCTGACAATCGTGACCGATAGCGAGCTGCAATCCAGCGCACTGGAGGCCGCGATCACCCTGGCAACGCGCGAGGGCGCGCATCTGGACATCCTTTGCCTTGGCATCGACCGCACGCAGACCGGATATTACTATGCCGGCACCAGCGCCGTCCTGATGCAGGAGACGCTGAAACGCGCCCAGGACGACGCCGCCGCGATCGAGGAGGCGGTGAAGCAGCGCATGGCCCCCGAAAGCGGGACATGGAGTTGCGATTCGGCGGTGGCACAGATCGCCGGGCTGTCGCATATCGTGGCCCAGCGGGCCCGTTTCTCGGATCTGGTCGTCCTGCCCAAACCCTATGGCGAAAACCGCGGCATCGAAGACGAGGCGATCGTCGAATCGGTCCTGTTCGACGGCCGCGCCCCGCTTCTGGTGATGCCCGAGGGGGCCGATGCCTCGGCCATCGGCAAGCGGATCGTCATCGCCTGGAACGAAGGGATCGAGGCGCTCGCCGCGGTCCGCAAGGCCCTGCCGCTGTTGCAGGGGGCCGATCTGGCCAACATCGTGGTGATCGACCCGCCGCAACACGGGCCCGACCGCTCGGACCCGGGCGGAATGCTGTCGCAGATGCTGGGAAGGCACGGGGTAAAGGCCGAGATTTCGGTGCTGGCGCGAACCATGCCGCGGATATCGGACGTTCTGAACCGGCACCTGGGTGAAACCGGCGCCGACATGCTGGTGATGGGCGCCTATGGCCACTCGCGGTTTCGCGAAGCGATCATGGGCGGCGCCACGCGCAACATGCTGGAAGGCGCCAAGATCCCCGTTTTCATGGCGCATTGACCCTGCACCGGTGGGGGGCCGCGGCCCCCTTCGCCACGCCGTGATCCTTGGCGTCGGTGAGGGGGCCTGACCGGTCAGGCGAGGATGTCGGTCAAATGAGCATTCCGCCATCGGTGTCGTCGCCGGTCTCTCCCAGCAGCCGTTCCATGTCGGGCACGACGACATGGCGCTTGCCCTCCAGCTCGATCACGCCGTCGCGCCGCAACGCCGAGACCTGGCGGCTGACGGTTTCCAGCGTCAGGCCGAGGTAATCGGCCATCGCCTCGCGCGTCAGGGGCAGGTCGAAGACGATGCTGCGGCTGTCGCTGGCCAGTTTCAGCGTCGCGTCGCGCCGGGCGATGATCGCCAGCAGGCTGGCGATCTTTTCACGCGCGGTCTTGCGCCCGAGAAGCAGCATCCATTCCCGTGCGGCATCCAGCTCGTCCAGCGTCATCTCGAGCAGGCGCTGCCCGATATGCGGGGTGCGCCCCATCAACTCTTCGAACGGTTTGCGGCGGAAACAGCACATGGTCAGCCGCGAGGTGGCCGTCACGTCATAGGCGGCGGTTTCCCGGCCCGGGCGACCGACGAAATCGGATGGCAGCAAAAGGCCCACCATCTGGGTGCGGCCATCCTCCATCGTCTGGCTGAGCGTCGCGATCCCCTCTACGACCGAGGCCACGAAATCCATCGCGTCGCCGGCCCACACCACTGTCTGGCCGGCTTCGAATGTCCGGTAGAACTTGATCGCCTCAAGCGTTTGCAATTCATCGGGTTCGCAACGGGCGCAAACGGCCCGGTGACGGATCGGGCAATCGCCGCAATCGATATTCGCGAGGGGGAAATCCTTAGAGGTCATGAAGCTCAATCATTTTTTGATTTCGATCAAGGTTCGACGCCGAACACGCCTTTAGAGGTAGGCCATGATTAGCGAATCTCAACTCTCGCGCCTAGGCCTATTCGACGCGAAGGTGCCGCGATACACCAGCTATCCGACGGCACCGCAATTTTCGGCGTCGGTGGGCGATGGCGAATTTTCGGACTGGATCGGGCGGATTCCGCCCGGCGCGCGCATCTCGCTCTACATCCATGTGCCGTTCTGCCACAGGTTGTGCTGGTTCTGTGCCTGCCGGACCCAGGGCACCAAGACCCTTGCGCCGGTGCGCGCCTATCTGGAAACGCTCAAGTCCGAGATCGCCATGCTTGGCCGCATCCTGCCCGAGGGGGTGCGGTTGTCGCGGCTGCACTGGGGCGGCGGCACGCCGACCCTGATGCCGGCGGACATGATGACCGAACTGGCCGAGGCGATCTTCGCGGTGGCCCCGCTGGATGAAGGCGCCGAATTCTCGGTCGAGATCGACCCGAATGAAATCAACGCATCCCGGCTGGACGCGCTCGCCGCCGCGGGAATGAACCGCGCCTCGATCGGCGTGCAGGATTTCGACCCCGAGATCCAGGCCACGATCGGGCGCGTCCAGAGCTACGAGATCACCCGCACGGCGGTGGAGATGATCCGCGATCGCGGCATTTCCAGCCTGAACGCCGACATCCTTTACGGGCTGCCGCATCAGAGCGGTGAGCGGATCGCGCAAAGCGTGCAGCAATTGCTGTCGCTGTCGCCCGACCGGGTGGCGATTTACGGCTATGCGCATGTGCCCTGGATGTCCAAGCGGCAACAATTGATCCCCTCCGACGCGCTGCCCACCCCGCAAGAGCGGCTGAAGCTGTTCGAAACCGCGCGGCGGCTGTTTCTTTGGGACGGGTATCGCGAGATCGGCATCGACCATTTCGCCCGCCCCGGCGACGGGCTGGACCTGGCCAGCCGCACCGGTCGCCTGCGGCGCAATTTCCAGGGCTATACCGACGACACCGCCCAGGCCCTGATCGGGCTGGGCGCATCCTCGATTTCCCGTTTCCCGCAAGGCTATGCGCAGAACATCGCCTCGACCTCCGACTATACGTCGCGCATTCGCGCCGGCCGCTTCGCGACCGCGCGCGGTCATGCGTTCAGCGCCGAGGATCGCCTGCGCGGCCGGATGATCGAGGCGCTGATGTGCGACTTCCGCATCGACGCGGCCGAGATCATCAAACGCTTCGGCATCTCCGAAACCCGTCTTCAGACCATGTTCGCCGAGGTCGCGGCCCGGTTTCCCGGCATGGTCGTTATCAGCGGGAGCGGGCTGGAGATCCCGATGCACGGGCGCGCCCTGACCCGCATGATCGCCCGGGCTTTCGACGCTTACGACATGTCGAAATCCGGGCACAGTTCGGCGGTCTGATCGCAGCGCAGGCGGCGCCGCCGCGCGCGCCACGCGCTGTCATCCGTCGGCGCGGATCGTCGCATTCCCGGGGTCATAGGGGCTGTCCACGGTCACTTCCGCATCCCACAACCGATCGAACATCCGGATCTTCAGCCGGGTTCCCGGCGCGGCCAGTTCGGGCGTGACATAGCCCATGCCGATCGACCGCCCGAAGGCCACCGAATACCCGCCCGAGGTCAGTCGGCCGACGCGCGCGTCGCCATGATACAGCGCCTCGCGCCCCCAGGGATCGGCATCTTCGGGGCCGTCGATCAGGACGGTCACGCATTTGCTGCGGATCCCGGTCGCCTGCAACGCCAGCTTGCCGAAGAAATCCTTCGACAGGTCCACGAAGCGCGGCAGGTCGGCCTCCAGCGGGGTGGCGTCGCGGCCCAGTTCGTGGCCGAAGGCGCGATAGCTCTTCTCCTGGCGCAGCCAGTTCTGCGCCCGCGCGCCCACCAGTTTCAGGCCATGCGCCGCACCGGCCTGCATCAGCAGGTCGAACAGGTAGTTCTGCATCTCGATGGGGTGGTGCAGTTCCCAGCCCAGTTCGCCGGTATAGGCCACGCGCACTGCGCGCACCGGGCACATGCCCAGCTCGATATCGCGCATCGACAGCCACTGGAAGCGCTTGTTCGACAGCGCGGTCTGCGGCGCGGCGTCCTTCAGCACCTCCAGCAGCACCTCGCGCGTCTTTGGCCCGGCGATGGCGAAGACGCCCCATTGGGTGGTGACGTCATGCACCTCGACATGGCCGAAATCCGCGCCCCGGTCGGCCGCCGCCTTGCGCAGGAAATCGCTGTCATAGGCCGTCCAGGCCCCGGCCGAGATCAGGTAATATTCATCCTCGGCCAGCCGTACGATGGTGTATTCCGTGCGCGTGGTGCCGTGCCCGGTCAGCGCATAGGTCAGGTTGATCCGGCCCACTTTCGGCAACCTGTTGCAGGTGAACCAGTCAAGGAACCGCGTCGCCCCCGGCCCGCGCACGACATGCTTGCTGAAGGCGCTGGCGTCGATCATGCCGACGCCGGAACGGATGGCGCGGGCTTCTTCCACCGCGTATTGCCACCAGCCGCCGCGGCGAAAACTGCGCGCGGCGTGATCGTCGAATCCGGCCGGGGCGAAATAGTTGGGCCGCTCGAACCCGTTGACCGCACCGAACTGGGCGCCATGCGCCTTCATCCGGTCATAGCAGGGGGCGGTGCGCAGCGGCCGGCAGGCCGGGCGCTCTTCATCGGGGTGGTGGAGGATATAGACGTGGCTATAGGCTTCCTCGTTCTTGCGCGCGGCGTATTCGGTGGTCATCCAGTTGCCATAACGCCGGGGATCGAGGGCGGCCATGTCGATCTCGGCCTCGCCCTCGACCATCATCTGGGCCAGGTAATATCCGGTGCCGCCGGCCGCGGTGATGCCGAAGGAAAAGCCCTCGGCCAGCCACATGTTGCGCAGTCCCGGCGCCGGGCCGACCAGCGGGTTGCCATCGGGCGTATAGCAGATCGGCCCGTTGAAATCGTCCTTGAGCCCCACCTCCTCGGTCGAGGGGATGCGGTGGATCATGCTCATGTATTCCTCTTCGATCCGCTCCAGGTCCAGCGGGAAGAGGTCGGCGCGGAAACTGTCGGGCACGCCGAACGCGAAGCGCGCCGGCGCGCCCTGCTCATAGGGGCCCAGGATCCAGCCGCCGCGTTCCTCGCGGACATACCACTTGGCGTCGGCGTCGCGCAGCACGGGGTGTTCGGGGTGGCCGGCCTTGCGATACGCGACCAGCGCCGGGTCGGGCTCGGTGACGATGAACTGGTGTTCGACCGGGATGGCCGGGATCTTGAGCCCCAGCAGCCGCGCGGTTCGCTGGGCATGGTTGCCGGTGGCGGTGACCACATGCTCGGCGATGACGACGATCTGCTCGTCCCCGGGCACCAGGTTGCCGCCCTTTTCCACCATCTTCGTGCAGGTCACGCGCCATTCGCTGCCGGTCCATTCATACCCGTCCACCTGCCATTTGCGTTCGATCGTCACGCCGCGCTGGCGCGCGCCCCTGGCCATCGCCATGGTCACATCGGCCGGGTTGATGTAGCCATCGGTGGGGTGAAAGATCGCGCCTTTCAGATCCTCGGTGCGAAGCAGCGGCCAGCGGTCCTTTATCTGCGCCGGGCCGAGCCATTCATAGGGCACGCCGCAGGTCTCGGCGGTGGCGGCATAAAGCATGTATTCGTCCATCCGCGCATCGGTCTGCGCCATGCGCAGGTTGCCCACGCCCGAGAAGCCGGCGTTCAGGCCGGTCTCGGCCTCGAGCGCCTTGTAGAAATCGACCGAATACTTGTGGATATGCGTCGGCGCATAGCCCATGTTGAACAGCGGCAGCAGCCCGGCGGCGTGCCAGGTCGATCCGCTGGTCAGTTCGTCGCGTTCCAGCAGCATCACATCCGACCAGCCTGCCTTGGCAAGGTGATAGGCGATCGAGGCGCCAACGGCACCGCCACCGACGACAAGGGCTTTCACATGGGTTTTCATGGGGACGCTCCGCATTGCGTGTTCGTCGTCTCAATCGCAGAAAACGGCGCCGCGATACGCAGGGCGTCCGACACGTCACACTTGAAAAGCGACATCGCCCGGGCCAGGGCGGTAGCCGATGGGGCGCGGCTGCGGAACACTACCCGCACCGCCCGGCAGGGCATGATACGGAAAGGAAGCGACATGGCGACACGAACCGCGAAAACCGTGATGATCGACGCGTTCGGCGGCCCCGAGGCGATGTACCTGGCCGACCGGCCGGTGGGAGAGCCCGGCCCCGGCGAGGTGCGGCTGGCGCAAAAGGCCTGCGGGCTGAACTTCATCGACATCTACCAGCGCAGCGGCGTCTACAAACTGCCCCTGCCCAGCCCGCTGGGGATGGAAGCCTCGGGCCTGGTCGAGGCGGTGGGCGAGGGCGTGACGCATCTGAAGGCCGGCGACCGCGTCGCCTATGCCGCGCAGCCGCCCGGCGCCTATGCGCAGGCGCGGGTGATGCCCGCCGCGCAGGTCTGCCCCCTGCCCGACGAGATCGGCTTCGACGAGGGCGCGGCGATGATGCTCAAGGGCATGACCGTGCAATACCTGTTCCGGCGCACCACCCCGATCCGGCGCGGCGACACGGTGTTGTTTCATGCCGCGGCGGGGGGTGTCGGGCTGATCGCCTGCCAATGGGCCCGGTCCGAGGGGATCACCCTGATCGGCACCGCCGGCACGGATGAGAAATGCAAGCTGGCAACCGCGCATGGCGCGGCCCATTGCATCAATTACCGGGCCGAGGATTTCACCGCCCGGGTGAAGGAACTGACCGACGGCAAGGGCGTCGACGTGGTGATGGACGCGGTGGGCAAGGACACGTTCGACGGCTCGCTGGCGTCGCTGAAACCGCTGGGCATGATGATCTCGTTCGGCAATGCCTCGGGCGTGGTCCCGCCGGTGGACCTGATGAGACTGGCGGCGGGCGGATCGCTGAAGATCACGCGGCCGACCCTGTTTGCCCATATCGCCGATCACGACAGTTGCCAGGAAATGGCGCGCGAGCTGTTCGACAAGGTCATCGCGCGCGACGTGACCCTGCGCATCGACCAGCGCTTCGCGCTGGAGCAGGTGGCCGACGCGCACCGGGCGCTGGAGGCCCGGCAGACCACGGGGTCGAGCATCCTGACCGTCTGAGCGGCGCCGGGGCGGGCGGCGGCGCGGTCACATCATGCCCGGCACCACCAGGTCGGGCGGCCGGTGGCCGTCGTCGAAGGTCTTGATGTTGATGATGACCTTCTCGCCCATCTCGGTGCGGCCCTCGACCGTGGCCGAGCCCATATGCGGCAGCAGCACCACGTTGGTCAGCGCCCGCAGGCGGGGATTGATCTCGTGGCCATGCTCGAACACGTCGAGCCCGGCGCCGGCGATCTCTCCGGCGCGCAGCATCCGGGTCAGGGCGTTTTCGTCGATCACCTCGCCGCGCGACGTGTTGACGATCACCGCGCCGCGCTTCATCAGTTTCAGGCGCCGCGCGTTCATCAGGTGAAAGGTCGCGGGCGTATGCGGGCAGTTGACCGAGATGACATCCATGCGGCTGACCATCTGATCGAGGCTTTCCCAATAGGTCGCCTCGAACTCTTCCTCGATCTCGGGATGCAGGCGGCGGCGATTGTGATAGTGGATCTGCATGCCGAAGGCGCGGGCCCGCCGCGCAAGGGCCTGGCCGATCCGGCCCATGCCCAGAATGCCCAGCCGCCGCCCGCCGACGCGCCCGCCCATGAATGCCGTGGGCGCCCATCCCTGCCAGGTGCCCGCCTGCATCACCGCCAGCCCCTCGGGAATGCGCCGCGTGACCGCCAGCAACAGCGCCATCGTCATGTCGGCGGTGTCCTCGGTCACTACGCCGGGGGTGTTCGACACCAGGATGCCGCGCTGCCGCGCGGTCTGGATGTCGATATGATCGACCCCCGCGCCGTAATTGGCGATCAGCTTCAGCCGGTCGCCCGCCGCGCCCAGCATCGCCTGGTCGATCCGGTCGGTCACGCAGGGCACCAGAACGTCGGCCCGACGCATCGCCGCAACCAGTTCCTCGCGCGACATCTTGGCATCCGACTCCGACAGCTCGACGTCGAAAAGCTCTTTCATGCGGGTTTCCACCGCTTCGGGCAGGCGTCGCGTAACGACAACACTCAGGCGTTGAGCGGGCATTCGGAACCTCCCCATCCTTTTCAATTCGCCGGCGCAGTGGCAAGTTGTCCGAGATCGGGGCGCGGCACAAGACCCCGCGGCAGACCGGGCGAAAAACGCCGCGGTCACGAGGCACAAGAGGCAAGACATGCGGGCATTCCTGACGGTGATCGTGCTGGCCGTGGCGACGGTCGGCACCGCTTTCGCGCAAGAGCGCGGCGCGGTGACCAACCTGCCCCTGCCCCGCTATGTCTCGATGGAGGCAAGCAAGGGCTATGCCCGTCACGGGCCGGGCCGGACGCATCGCATCGACTGGGTCTACCAGCATCGCGGCCAGCCCTTGCAGATCACCGCCGAATATGGCCACTGGCGCCGGGTTCGCGACCAGGACGGCGCCGGCGGGTGGATGCACTATTCGTTGCTGTCGGGGACGCGCACGGTCCTGGTGCAACAGGACATGCTGGCCATGCGCCGCGCGCCGGAACCCGACGCGTCGGTCATCGCCAGTGCCGAACTCGGGGTGATCGCGGAACTGGGCGATTGCACCCCGGACTGGTGCCGCATCTCGGCCGGAGGGCAGTCGGGATGGGTGCCCAAATCCGCACTCTGGGGCGTCGCGCCCGGAGAAATCCGCGACTGAGCGCGATCCGGCCCCGGTCCCGCGGCGTTGCACGCCGGGGCGGCGCGCGCTAAAGCCCGCTTCGGCAGCGATCGAAAAGGACCGGACGCATGAGCCCGGGAAAGACGCGCATGAACCTGTCCGCCGGTCTGGCCTCGGTCATCGTGGCGCTGACCCTTGTCGCGCTCAAGCTCTGGGCCCTGGGCGCGACGCAATCGCTGTCGGTTGCCGCGTCGCTGGCCGACAGCGCGATGGACATGATGATTTCCCTGGGCGGCCTGGCCGCGATCGTCTATGCCGCCAAACCCGCCGACGAGGATCACGCCTTCGGCCATTCCTCGGCCGAGGATCTGGCGGCGCTCGGGCAATCGCTGTTCATCCTCGTTTCGGCCGGCGCGATCCTCTGGGCGGCGGCGACGCGGCTTGTGCGCGGCGGCGAAAGCACCCTCGCGGCCGAGCGCGAGGGGATCGTCGTGATGGGGATCTCGATCATGCTGACGCTTGGCCTGGTGATCTGGCAGCGGCGGGTCGCGGCCCGGACCGGCAGCCGGGTGGTCCGGGCCGATTCGCTGCATTACCTCGGCGATCTGCTGCCCAATATCGGGGCGATCGTGGCCCTGTGGGCCTCGGCCCAGTTCGGCCTGACCGGGCTGGACAGCGTGGTCGCGATCGGCGCCGCACTGATGCTGGCGGTGGGGGCCCTGGGGATCGGATCGGGGGCCTGGAACGCCTTGATGGACCGGGCCGCCGACCCCGCGATCGTCGCCGGGATCGAGGAAATCGCCGGCAAATGGCCGGGGGTGCACGGGTTCCACGATCTGCAGACGCGCACCGCCGGCAGCCGGGTCTTCGTCAACCTTCACATCGAACTGGACGGCACCCAGACCCTGACCGAGGCGCACGACATCGGCGCCGGGCTGCGCCGCGCGATCATCGCCGCCTATCCGCAGGCAGAGGTGATCATCCACAAGGATCCGGTGCATGCGGACGCCCGGCGCTGAGACCGGCCCGGGCCGGCACGCCTAGCTCGCATCCGCCAGCCCGCGCCCCTTCAGCAACGCCTCGACCCCGGGCAGGCTGCCGCGGAACCGCGAATAGAGCGCCCCGGCCTCGTCCGAGCCACCGGCCGACAGGATGAAACGCTCCAGCCGCGCGGCGGTTTCCGGGTCGAACGCGTCGCCCGTCTCCTCGAATGCCGCGAACGCGTCGGCATCCATCACCTCTGACCACATGTAGCTGTAATAGCCCGCGGAATAACCGTCGCCGGAAAAGACATGCGCGAAATGCGGGGTGGCATGGCGCATCCCGATCGCATGGGGCATGCCCAGTTCGGCCAGAACCTCGGCCTGCCGCGCCATCGGGTCATCGGGCGCCGCGCCCTCGTGCAGGCGCAGGTCGACCAGCGCCGAGGCCACGTATTCCACGGTCTGGAACCCCATGTCATGGGTCGTGGCCGCCAGCAGCCGGTGCAGCATGTCGCGCGGCATCGGCGCGCCCGTTTCGACATGGGTGGCAAATTTCTCAAGCACCTCTGGCAGGTCGAGCCAGTGTTCGAACAACTGGCTGGGCAGTTCGACGAAATCGCGGGCCACCGAGGTGCCGGAAATCGATTCATGGCTCACATCGCTCAGGATCTGGTGCAGGGCGTGGCCGAATTCATGGAACAGCGTGCGCGCCTCGTCATGGGACAGCAGCGCGGGCTGGCCCCGTGCCGGCCGGGAAAAGTTGCAGACATTATGCACCACCGGCCGCACCTCGCCGCCCAGCTTGCGCTGCGACCGGCTGGCCGCGCACCAGGCGCCCGACCGTTTCCCGCTCCGCGCGAAATAGTCGGCGATGAACACCGCCATGTGCCGACCGTCGCGCCTTACCTCCCACGCGCGCGCGTCGGGGTGGTGCAATGGCACGTCGAGCGGCACGAAATCCAGCCCGAACAGCCGATGCGCGCAATCGAACGCGGCCTCGATCATCCGGTCGAGTTGCAGATAGGGTTTCAGGGCCGCCTCATCCAGATCATGGTCTTCCTTGCGCCGCTTCTCGGCGTAATAGCGCCAGTCCCAGGGCTCCAGCCGGCCGTTGACACCCTCGGCATGCATCATCGCTTCCAGCCTTTCGGCATCCGCCTCGGCCGCGGCCCGGGCCGGGGTCCACACCGCCATCAGCAGCTCGCGCACCCGGTCCGGCGACCCGGCCATCTCGGTTTCCAGCTTGTAGCTGGCGAAATCGGCATGGCCCAGCAGGGCGGCCCGTTCGTGGCGCAGTTTCAGGATCTCGGCGGCGATGGCACGGTTGTCGGTGTCGCCGCCGCCCGCCCCGCGCGCCGTCCAGGCCTGGTAAGCCCGGCGCCGCAAGTCGCGGCGCGGCGAGAATTGCAGGAACGGCACGATCAGCGACCGCGACAGCGTGATGACCGGGCCATCGGCGCCGCGCTCTTCGCCGGCGGCGCGGGCCGCGGCGCGAACGAAATCGGGCAGCCCTTCCAGGTCATCCTCGGACAGCGCCATCATCCAGCCGCGCTCGTCGGCCAGCAGGTTCTGCGTGAACTGCGTGCCCAACACCGCAAGACGCGATTTTATGCGCGTGTGCCGCGCCCGCGCGGGACCCTGCAATTGCGCACCCGCACGCAGGAAGCCGCGCCGCGTCAGCATCAGAACGCGCGCCTGTTCCGCATCCAGGTCCAGCCTGTCGCGCCTGCGCCACAAGGTCTCGATCCGGTCGAACAGCGCCGGGTTCATGGCAATTTCCGACGCATGGGCCGACAGGCGCGGCGCAAAGTCACGCTGCAGGGCCTGCCGCGCTTCGTTGCTGTCGGTGCCGGCCAGCGCATGAAATACCCCGAGCATCCGGCCCAGCCGATCGCCGGCCAGTTCCAGGGCCTCGATCGTGTTGGCATAGTCCGGCGGCGCCGGATTGTCGGCGATGGCCGCAATCTCGGTCCGCGCCTCGTCCAGAAGAACGTCGAACGCCTCGGCGAAATCGTCATCGGAAATCGCATCGAAGGGCGGCAACTGAAAGGGCGTTTCCCAGTCCGCCAGCAGGGGATTCGTCATCGTGGAGTCTCCGTTGATCCGTCGGTCATGCGCTATCCCGGCAAGGGATCCACCTCAACCGCCGCAGACCGGGCAATCGGGGCGCCGCCGGAGCGTCACCTGCCGGTTCTCGCCGTGAAGCGCGTCATAGAACAGCATCCGCCCGCGCAGGGAATCGCCCGCGCCGGTGATCTCCTTTATCGCCTCGACCGCCATCATCGCCCCCACCACGCCGGGCAGCGCGCCGATCACGCCGGCCTCGGCACAGCTTGGCGCCAACCCCTCGGCCGGCGCCGCGGGAAAGATGCACGCATAGCATGGCGCGCCCGAGGCCGGGTGATACAGGCTGATCTGGCCTTCCCACTGGGTGATCGCGGCCGCGATCAATGGCCGGGCCGCCGCGACGGCGGCACGGTTGACCATGAAGCGGGTGGCGAAATTGTCGGTGCCATCCAGGATCAGGTCATATTCTTCGAAGAGCGCGACCGCATCGGCCTCTTCCAGGCGGCGATGATAGGGGCGCACGGCGACAAACGGGTTCAACGCGCGCATCGCCGCCTCGGCCGAGTCCACCTTGGGCATGCCGATCCGCGCGTCGGTGTGGATCACCTGGCGTTGCAGGTTGCTGGCCTCGACACTGTCGTCATCCACCACCCCGATCGTGCCGACCCCGGCCGCGGCGAGATACATCAGCGCGGGCGAGCCAAGCCCGCCGGCGCCGACCACCAGCACCTTCGCCGCCTTCAGCCGCTTCTGACCGGGTCCGCCGATCTCGCGCAGCACGATGTGCCGGGCATAACGCTCCAGCTCCGCCGCTCGAAAGCCGCCCTCCGGTTGCGGATCGTCGTCGGCGGGACGGGCCCGGGCATGCAGCCCGCCCAGCAACCGCCGATAGCCCCAGATCAGCCCCGCGACCACCCCCAGGGCAAGCCAGGCCTGCGGGGTGCCACCGGTTGCCGCGCGCAGCGGATGGCCTGGCGGCAACGCAAATTGCACGATCAGCACCGCGACATAGAGCGCGCCGATCGCCCGCCAGCGCGCCGGGCGGGAAACCTTCATCAGGGCGCCCATGCCCCACAGGGCCGCGGCCATGAGGACAACAGGCACCATCAGCCGCGCCCGGTCGATCCGAAACCACCCTGCCCCCGGGTCGTTTGCCCCAGGAAAGAGGCCGGTTCGAACGCCGCCTGCACCACCGGCGCAACGATCATCTGCGCGATGCGGTCGCCATGTTGCACGGTATAGGCCCCGGCCCCGAGATTCACCAGCAGCACCCCCAGCGGCCCGCGATAATCGCTGTCGATCGTGCCCGGTGCGTTGGCCAGCGTGATCCCGTGCCGCAAGGCCAGCCCCGAACGCGGACGGATCTGCACCTCGTGACCGGCCGGAATCTCCAGCCGAAACCCGGTGGGCAGAACCTGCCGTTCCATCGGCCGCAGAACGACCCCGCCGGCCCGGCTTTCGGGCGGCAGATTGGCGCGCAGATCGGCCCCGGCGGCGCCGGCCGACTCGTAGGCCGGCAGCGGCAGGCCCGGATCCGCCCAATCCTCTCGCAGCACGCGGATCGTCGGGATCATGCCAGCGCCTCGGCAATCAATTGCGCCAGGCGGCGGGCCACCTGGTCCTTGGCCATCCGGGGCCATTCTTCGGCCCCCGTGGCGGTGATCAGCGTCACCGCGTTCTCGTCCCCGCCCATGATGCCCGTCGCCGGCGACACGTCATTGGCCACGATCCAGTCGCAGCCCTTGCGCGCCCGCTTGGCCGTTGCATTGGCAAGAACGTCGTCGGTCTCGGCGGCAAAGCCGACGACCAGTCCGGGGCGGTCCTCCGTCATCCGGCCCACCCTGGCCAGGATGTCCGGGGTCTCGGCGAATTCCAGCACCGGCGCCTGCCCCGACCCGTCCTTCTTCATCTTCCGCTCCGCCGCATTGGCCACCCGCCAATCCGCCACGGCCGCCGCGAACACCGCCGCATCGGCCGGCAACGCGGCCTCGACCGCTTCCAGCATTTGCTGCGCGGTCTGCACCGGGATCACCTGCACCCCGGCCGGCGGCGGACAGTCGGCCGGCCCGGTGACAAAGACCACATCCGCGCCAAGCCCGGCCAGGGCCCGCGCAAGCGCCGTGCCCTGCGCCCCGGACGACCGGTTCGCGATATAGCGCACGGGATCTATCGGCTCATGCGTGGGGCCCGATGTCACGATCACCCGCCGCCCCTTCAGCGGACCCGCCGACAACGCCGCGCTGACCGACGCGACGATATCGTCCGGCTCGGCCAGCCGCCCGGGCCCGTATTCGCCACAGGCCATGGCCCCCTCTTGTGGCGCAACGATCAGAACCCCGTCGTCCCGCAGCACCGCCAGGTTGCGCTGCGTGGCCGGATGCAGCCACATCCGCACATTCATCGCCGGCGCGATCAGCACCCGCTTGTCGGTCGCCATCAGCAGGGTCGAGGCCAGGTCATCCGCCAGCCCGTTGGCCATCTTTCCCATCAGGTCCGCCGTCGCGGGGGCGACGATCACCAGGTCGGCAGCCCGGCTCAGCTCGATATGACCCATTTCCGCTTCGTCGGTCAGATCGAACAGGTCGCGATAAACCTTCCGTGCCGCCAGGGCCGAGGCCGAAAGCGGCGTCACGAACTCTTCTGCCGCGCGCGTCAGCACCGGGGTGACCACCGCCCCGCGCGCGCGCAACTGCCGGATCAGCTCAAGCGCCTTGAAGGCCGCGATGCCGCCGCCGATGATCAACAGCAGTCTCTTTCCGTCCAGCATGGTCACGCCTCGCCTTACCGTTTCCCAATCTCTAGGGCGCGCGGCGGGCTGACACAAGGCGCCGCACCGGCCACGGCGACAACGCGCCAGGCCCCATCTCCTTGGCAACAATACTCTGGGGGTGAATTCGCCTCTGGCGAAGAGGGGCCCCACGGGCCCCTTCCCCCCGAGCGCCCGCAAGGGCGCGAGACGGGAAACTTGGCCCGGAACGGGCCGCGATCGGATCAGCGCCGCGTCGCCCCGGCAAGACCGGCGCAGGGATCGCCCCGCTCCGCCGGGACGGTGACCATCCACAGGTCATAGGGCACCGGCGGGGCGGGCGGCGTTTCGAACTGGCCGACCGACAGCACCCCGACCCAAGGCGCAACCTTTTCGAGAACCGCCGGCACACCCCAATCGATGCGCGCGTGGCCGTTTCCGGTAATCACCGCGACCGGGCCGCCGGTCCTTTCCAGCGCGCGCAGGGCGGCACGGGCCAGCGCCGCATCGCGCAGGCGCTGGCCCGTCACCATGCCGGGCAGCATTTCCTCGGGCAGCACCCCGCAATGCGCCGCGGCCTGCATGTCTTCGCGCTGGCGCTGCTGCTCCGCGGGCAGCGGCGTCATCAGGCCGAACCGCGCGGCATCGGGGCCGAAGAGGGCGGCGGGCGCCCCGTCCGAGATCGCGCGCCGCAGCTTCGCGCGCGCAACCTCGGCCCCAACGATCCGCGCGCCAGGGGCCGCCTTGATGATCGGGTAATAGAGCGCGAAATCCGGCCAGCCGCTGTCGGCCCAGTCCAGGGCCGCGGCCAGCGCATCGGGATCGTCGCGCAATCGCGGGGTAATGGCGCGGGCCTGCGCCGGGGTCAACATCTCGAACACCACGGCGCGCGGGTCCAGTGCCGCGACGGCGCGGGCCTGGTTGGCATGATGCACTGGGTTGTCATGCACCTCGCCCAGGATCATCACGTCGACGCGGGCCAGGCTGTCCAGCGCCGCGGGCGTGATCGGCCCGGCCCGGGCCATCGGCGCCAGGGCCGCCAGGAAAACGATCAGGATAAATCGGCAGCGTCTCACACCAAGAATTGATGCACCTCGCGGCTACGGCCTTCAAGGCTCTTGCGCATCTTCACGAAGGCCGCAGCCTCCAGCTGGCGCACGCGCTCTTTCGACAGGCCCAGTTCGTGACCGAGGCTTTCCAGCGTGCGCGGGGCCTCGCGGAGCTTGCGCTCGCGCACGATGAAGCGTTCGCGTTCGTTCAGCGCGGCAAGCGCCTCGACCAGCCAGCCGCGCAGGGTCTCCGTGTCATGGCGCTGCTCGACCACGGCATCGGCCTGACGGCCCTCGTCCTCCAGCGCGTCGATCCATTCGCGGCCTTCCTCGTCGCTCGATTGCGTCGCGTTCAGCGAGAAATCCGATCCCGAAAGCCGGCCCTCCATCATCTCGACATCGGCAAGCGAAACGCCCACTTCGGTGGCGATCCGCTGGCGCAGCTGATGCCCGTCCAGGGTTTCGCCGCGGGCGCTCGCCTCGCGTTCGATCTGCGCCTGCACCCGGCGCATGTTGAAGAACAGCGATTTCTGCGACGATGTAGAGCCGGTGCGGACCATCGACCAGTTGCGCATCACATGGTCCTGGATCGACGCCTTGATCCACCAGACCGCATAGGTCGAAAAACGCACGCCGCGATCCGGGTCGAACTTGTCCGCGGCCTTCATCAACCCAAGGCTGGCTTCCTGGATCAGGTCGTTCATCGGCGCCCCGTAGCGACGAAACTTCGCCGCCATCGAGACCGCCAGCCGCATATAGGCCGTGATCAGGCGGTGCAGCGCCTGTTCGTCGCGCTCGTCGCGCCAGGCATAGGCAAGCCGCAGCTCGGTTTCCGCGTCCAGCAGCTCGGCGCGCATCGCGCGACGTGAAAAGGATTGGTCGGCATTCCCATCAAGTGCCATCAAAGCCTCCCTGTGGTTTCCCGCGACCGCGTTACTCAGGGTGCAGGGTCTGAGCTGGTTACGAAAGGATTACCCGACCGGATCACGAAAACTTGCCCGGTAGATGTGCATTTCCACACAAGGGTCGTGCCGGCGCGCACGGGCCGGGGCGAAACCCCTGCAAAACGATCGTTCACCGGTTTTTTCACCCTCGGCGTCCGGGCCGCCCGGGTTTACCCTTTGGTAACGCTCATACCCTACCCGTTAACCAATTGACTGCGGCGAGGGGAGAGCGCGATGGTGACGCGGGCCTACACGGTCGCCTTCGAAGGGATAGAGGCCCGCATGGTCGAGGTGCAATGCGCCGTCACCGCCGGCCTTCCGGCCTTTTCCATCGTCGGCCTGCCGGACAAGGCGGTCAGCGAGGCGCGCGATCGCGTGCGCGCGGCGCTCAGCGCGATGGCGCTGGCACTGCCGTCCAGGCGGATCACCGTCAACCTGTCGCCGGCCGACCTGCCCAAGGAAGGGTCGCATTTCGATCTTCCCATCGCTCTGGCCCTTCTCGCCGCGCTCGACGTGATCCCCCGCGACGAGGTCGAGCGCACCGTCGCCCTGGGCGAGATGTCGCTGGACGGCGCGCTGATGCCGGTGATCGGCGCGCTGCCCGCCGCGATGGCCGCGGCCGAAGCCGAACGCGCCCTGCTTTGCCCGCGCGCCTGCGGGGCCGAGGCCGCCTGGGTCGGCAACACCCAGGTGCTGGCCGCGGCAACGCTGGCCGACGTGGTGCGTCACTATACCGGTCAGTCGCCATTGCCCGCCACCGACCCGGGCGAGGTCAGGGACCAGCCCCATCACCGCGACCTGCGCGACGTGAAAGGCCAGGAACGGGCCAAGCGTGCCCTGGAAATCGCGGCGGCCGGGCGGCATCACATGCTGATGGTGGGGGCCCCCGGATCGGGCAAATCCATGCTGGCCGCGCGGATGCCCGGAATCCTGCCGCCGCTCGACCCGGCCGAGGCGCTGGAAACCTCGATGGTCCATTCGCTCTCGGGGCTGCTGGACGAAGGCGGGATTTCGCGCAGCCGCCCGTTCCGGGAACCGCACCATACCGCCTCGATCGCCGCAATCGTCGGCGGCGGGCGCGGCGCCCGCCCCGGTGAGATCAGCCTGGCGCATAACGGGGTGCTGTTCATGGACGAGTTCCCGGAATTTCCGCGTACCGTGCTGGAAACCCTGCGCCAGCCGATCGAAACCGGCGAGGTCGTGGTCGCGCGTGCCAACGCCCATATGCGCTATCCATGCCGGTTCCTGCTGGTGGCCGCGGCAAATCCCTGCAAATGCGGGCATCTCGCCGATGCGGGGCGCGCCTGCGCGCGGGCGCCCGAATGCGGCGCGGATTACATGGGCCGCATCTCGGGGCCGCTGATGGACCGGTTCGATCTGCGGGTCGAGGTGCCCCCGGTGGCCTATACCGACCTCGCCCTGCCCGAATCCGGCGACAGTTCGGCCCGGGTCGCGGCCCGCGTCGCCACCGCGCGCGAGGTGCAGACGGCCCGCTTCGGCGCGCAGGATGGACTGCGCTGCAACGCCGACGCCGAGGGGCAGCTGCTTGAAGAGATCGCGACACCCGATGCCGAGGGCCGCGCGCTGCTGGAACGCGTGGCCGAACGCTTCGGCCTGTCGGCCCGCGGTTACCACCGGGTGTTGCGGGTGGCGCGCACGATCGCCGATCTCGACGGGTCCGACACGGTGCGCAAACCGCATGTCGCCGAAGCTGCCAGCTTTCGGCTGGCCGTGGGCGATTGATCAGCGCGCGCCAATCCGGTCGGCCAGATCAACCAGCGTGCGCCGCGCCTCGGGCAGAAGCCCGGCGAAGATCGGCCAGGCATGCGGCAGGCCCCGCTCCACCACCGCCGTGACGTCAACGCCCTGCGCCGACAGCACCGCCGCCATGCGGCGCGTATCGTCCAGCAGGATCTCGGAGGAACTGGCATAGAGCCAGACCGGCCCGGCCCCGGTGAAATCGGCGAAAAGCGGCGAGGCGCGCGGATCGCGCGGATCGGCGCCGGCCAGATACCCCTGCACCACCTCGGCCATGCGCGCCGGCGGCAACAGGACCTCGGTGGCGTCGTTGTCCCGCAGGCTGGCGCCCGACAGCGTCAGGTCGGCAAGGGGCGAAAACGCGAATGTCGCGCACGGCCCGGGGCGGCCCGCGCGCATCAGCCCGGCCAGCAGCGCCAGGGCAAGCCCGCCGCCGGCGCTGTCGCCGCCCAACACGATCCGGTCCGGGTCATAGCCCTGTGCCAGCAGCCCGTCCCAGGCCGTGCAGGCATCGCGGTAGGCCGCGGGAAACGGGGCCTCGGGCGCAAGCCGATAGGCCGGCAGGCAGACAGGCAGCCCCGACACCGCCGACAGATGCGCCGCCATGGCACGATGCGTGTCGGGCGAGCCCATGAAATACCCGCCGCCATGAAGATAAAGCACAACCCGTGCCTGCCGCTTCGCATGACCGGCGGCCGCCCAAAGCACGTCCACCTGGCAGCCATCGGCGCGCAGCACATCAGGCCGGAAAGCCGCCCCGCGCGGCGGCCGGAACCAGAACCGCGCCTTGCGCTCGAATGCGGCCCGCGCCCGCAGATGATCGCCGCTGCGCGCCAGAAACCGCCGCTCGGTCACGCAAAGCGACAGGTTCAGCAAGCGGCGCATCAGGCTCATGCCGCGCGCTTGTCCTCGATCACCTGCCAGATCCGGGCCGCGATGTTGACATTGTCAAAACGCTCCAGCTCCTGCAGGCCGGTGGGCGAGGTCACGTTGATCTCGGTCATGTAATCGCCGATCACGTCGATACCAACAAAGATCTGTCCGTGGTCCCGCAGGGTCGGGCCGATCGCCGCGCAGATCTCCATGTCGCGGTCGGTCAGGCCGATCTTCTCGGGTCGGCCGCCGACATGCATGTTCGAGCGCGTCTCGCCCGCAGCCGGCACCCGGTTGATCGCGCCGACCGGGACGCCGTCGACCAGTATGATCCGCTTGTCGCCATTGGAAACGTCCGGCAGGAATTTCTGCGCGATCAGCGGCTCGGCCGACAAGCCGGTGAACAATTCGTGCAGGGACGAAAGATTCCGGTCGTTCGGGTCCAGGCGGAACACCCCAGCCCCGCCATTGCCGTAAAGCGGTTTCAGGATGATGTCGCCGTGACGATCCTTGAAGGCACGGATCGTGGCCAGGTCGCGCGCGACAAGGGTCGGCGGGATGAATTCGGGAAAGCCCAGAACAAGAAGCTTTTCGGGGAAATTCCGTACCCAGAACGGGTCATTGACCACCAGAGTCTGCGGATGGATCCGCTCCAGCAGGTGGGTCGTGGTGATATAGCCCATGTCAAAGGGCGGATCCTGCCGCAACCAGACCACGTCCCACTCCGAAAGATCGGTTTCGACCTCGTCACCGAGCGTGAAATGGTTTCCCTTCTCGCGCCGAACCTCCAGCGCGCAGCCGCGCGCCTTGATCCTGCCCTCTTCCCAGAACAGACGATCCGGCGTGTAAAAAAACAGTTCATGTCCACGCGCCTGGGCTTCCTCGGCCAGACGGAACGTGCTGTCAGCGTCGATATCGACCGGCGCGATCGGATCCATCTGGATGGCGACTCTCAGCGGCATTGCATTCCCTTACACGGTTGTGGTTCACTAAAATAGATGACCTGCCGCGTCGCCGGTTGCAATCGTCCTTTCGCCTCAGGCGGCCAGTGCGCTCTCCAGGATCTCGATCCGCCCGATATGATCAACCAGCGCCACGTCGAATCGCATTTCCGTCAACTGACCGCGCGGCTCACCGGCCACGAATTCCGTGGCCGCATCGAAAATGCGCCCGACCTGGCGGGCCGAAACCCTTGCTGCCGCGGATGAAAAATCGCGGCCCTTCTTGACCTCGACAAAGATCAGGCCGGCACCATCGCGCGCGATCAGGTCGATCTCGCCGCCGGCACCGCGCCACCGCCGCCCGATCACCGGACATCCGCGACGGTCATATTCCCGCGCAACGCAGTCCTCGGCCTGACGCCCCGCATGATAGGAAACCTCGCCGCTCATCGCTCTTTCTCCATTGCCAGGGCGGCCTGATAGACAAGCCGCTTCGCAAGTCCCAGATCGGCGGCCACAGTTGCCGCGGCATCCTTGACGGATTGCTCGCGCAGCGCGACCCGCAACGCCGCCTCCATCGTGTCGGCATCTGCGACAGGGTCCGGCGCGCGTTCGACCAGAACCACGATTTCCCCCTTCACGTTGCGTGCCTCGAACATCGCCGCGAGTTCATCGAGCGTTCCGCGCGACACTTCTTCAAACCGTTTCGTAAGTTCGCGGCAGACCGCGCCCTGTCGTTCTGACCCGAAGGTTTGCACCAGATCCATTAACAATTTCCCAACACGCTTGGGAGATTCGTAAAACGCAAGGGTCGCGCCGCAATCGGCCAGCCGCGCCAGCCACTTGCGCCGCGCGGTCGCGGTGTTGGGCGGGAACCCGGCGAACATGAAGCGGTCCGTCGGCAGGCCCGAGACCGTCAGCGCCGCCAGCAGCGCCGAGGGGCCGGGGGCGGCGGTGATGCTCACCCCCGCCTCGATCGCCGCGCGGCCAAGCTGGAACCCCGGATCGGCGACCAGCGGGGTGCCGGCCTCGCTGGCATAGGCCACGGATCTGCCCTCGGCAATCATCCGGACAAGGCGCGCCCGAACCTCGGGTTTGCTGTGTTCGTGATAGGCGATGACGGGCCGGTCGCCGGTCGCGATCCCGTGAATCCGCATCAGGTGTTTCACGGTGCGCGTGTCCTCGGCCGCGATCGCGTCGGCAGAGGAAAGGATATCCAGTGCGCGCAAGGTTATGTCGCGCGCGGCACCGATCGGCGTGGCAATGAAATAGAGCCCGGGCGACAAGGGTTCGGTCTGGATTGCCAAGGGAAATCGTGGCCTTCTATGTCGTTTACTTGGTTTGCCGAACCGCATAGGCTCGGCGCAATGTCCGGGTCCTGGCCCGCGAGCAAGGAGAGATATCATGTTTGCCGTTTTCCGCTCTGCCTGCAAGCCGGTCGTCGCGCTCGCCGCCGGGCTGTCCGCGCTTGTGTTTCTGGCCGGCTGCGCGACGGTTCCGATGGCCGCCAACGGTCCGTCGGTCGACACATCCGCGCCGGTTCCGGTCGCCCTTCTGGTGCCCGGCGGTTCGGCCCAGCCCGGCGACGCGCTGCTGGCCTCCAGCCTGGAGAACGCGGCGCGGCTGGCGATTTCCGACCTGGACGGGGTCCGGGTCGATCTTCGGGTCTACAACACCGCCGGCCAGCCCCAGACCGCCGCCGCGGCGGCGACGCGGGCCGTGAATGAAGGTGCGCGCATCATCCTCGGGCCGGTCTATGCCCAGTCGGCGAATGCCGTCGGTCTGGCGCTGGACGATCGCAACATCAACGTGCTGGCCTTTTCCAACAATACCGACATTGCCGGCGGCAATGTCTTCGTGCTTGGCCAGACCTTCCGCAACACCGCCAACCGGCTGGTGCGCCATGCGGTGGACCAGGGCCGCGGCAACATCATGATCGTGCATGACCGAAACGTGTCGGGCGAAGCGGGCGCCGAGGCCATTCGCAGCGCCATCATTGCCAGTGGCGCGCGTATCGCGGGGCAGGAATCCTACGAATTCTCGCAAAACGGCGTGGTTGCCGCGGTGCCGCAAATCGTCGAGACGGCGCGCAGTTCGGACGCCCAGGCGATCTTCTTTACCGCCGACACCTCAGGCGCATTGCCCCTGCTGACGCAGCTTTTGCCCGAACGCGGCATCGATCCCGCGCAGATCCAGTTCATCGGCCTGACCCGCTGGGACATCCCGCCGGCCACGCTGGAGCTTCCGGGGGTTCAGGGCGGCTGGTTCGCGCTGCCCGACCCGGGGCTGACGGGCGCCTTTTCGCAGCGTTACGAAGCCCGATATGGCCAGCCGCCGCACCCGATCGCGGGGCTGGCATATGACGGCATCGCCGCGATCGGCGCGCTTGTGGCGCAGGGCAACCGCGACGCATTGACCCGATCGGCCCTGACCCAGCCGCAGGGGTTTGCCGGCGTCAACGGAATCTTCCGCCTCTTGCCCGACGGAACCAACACGCGAGGTCTCGCGGTCGCCGAGATCCAGAACAGTCAGGTGGTCGTGATTGATCCTGCCCCCAGAAGTTTCGGCGGCGCCGGTTACTGAACCCGACCCCGCCGTGGATGGCTACACCGCGCCCGACGGCCTGATCCGGCCCGAGGCGGAGATCTTTGACCGCGGCGCGTTCGACGCGGCGCTCGACGTCGCGCTGGCCGACGAGACCGACCCGCGCGCCATCCGCGCAGCCACGGTGAAACTGGTGTCGGCGGCGCAGGCGTCGGGCAACGCGGCGATCGCTGCGGCCTTCCGGGCCGAGCCCTTCGCCGCGCGCGGCGTGGTGCGGGCGCAGGCATTTCTGACCGACTGCATCCTGCGCAGCGTGCTCGATGTCGCCATCCGTGTGCTGCATCCGCTGAACACCCCGACCGAGGGCGAGCGTATCGCGGTTCTGGCTGTTGGCGGCTATGGCCGGGCCGAGATGGCGCCGCATTCGGATGTCGATCTGCTTTTCCTGACACCGTGGAAAACCACGCCCTGGGCGGAAAGTGTCGTCGAGTCGATTCTCTACATGCTGTGGGATCTCAAGCTGAAGGTCGGCCATGCCACCCGCACCGTGAAGGATTGCATCCGGCTGGGGCGCGACGATTACACGATCCGCACCGCGCTGCTGGAACATCGCTTCCTTGGCGGCGACACCGCGCTGGCCGAGGATCTTCGCGAGAGACTGTGGGACGATCTCTTTCGCGGCACCGCCGGCGATTTCATCGAGGCCAAGCTGGAAGAGCGCGACGCGCGCCACCGCAAGCAGGGCGACCAGCGATACATGCTGGAACCCAATGTGAAAGAGGGAAAGGGCGGGCTGCGCGACATGCAGTCGCTCTACTGGATCGCGAAATACGTCCACCGGGTCGAGGACGCGCAGGCCCTGGTCGAGCTCGGGGTCTTCACGCCCGAGGAATATCGCAATTTCGCCGAGGCGGAAAATTTCCTCTGGGCGGTGCGTTGCCACCTGCATCTGATCTCGGGCCGGGCGATGGACCAGCTGACTTTCGACATGCAGGTCGAGGTGGCCGAACGCTTGGGCTATATCGACCATGGCGGGCGGCGCGCGGTCGAGCATTTCATGCAGGACTATTTCCGCCATGCCACGCATGTCGGCGACCTGACGCGCATCCTGCTGACCGCGCTGGAGGCAAGCCATCTCAAGCGCGAGCCGATGCTGCTGGGCTTCTTCCGCCGCCGCCGCCGCGCCAAGGCCGGCTATGTCATCCGGCAGAACCGCCTGGACGTCGCCGACCAGGGGCTTTTCCTCGACAACAAGCTGAACATCCTGCGCATCTTCGAAGAAGCCCTGCGCACCGGCACCCTGCTGCATCCCGACGCGATGCGTCTGATCGCGGCAAACCTGGAGCTGATCGACGACGGCCTGCGCAACGACCGCGAGGCGCAGCGGATATTCCTCGACCTGCTGCTGAAACACGGCAACCCCGAACGCTCGCTCCGGCGCATGAACGAGCTTGGCGTGCTGGCCGCCTTCATCCCCGAGTTCGAGCCGATCCAGGCGATGATGCAGTTCAACGTCTATCACCATTACACGGTGGACGAGCATACCATCCAGTGCATCTCGGTGCTGGCCCAGATCGAACGCGAGGAACTGGTCGAACAATTGCCGATAGCCAGCGGCATCCTCAAGCGCGGGATCAATCGCAAGGTGCTATACATCGCGCTGTTGCTTCATGACACGGGCAAGGGCCGCCCCGAGGATCACTCGGTTCTCGGGGCGCAGATCGCGCGCAAGGTCGCGCCGCGGCTGGGGCTGAAACCCGATGAATGCGACACGGTGGAATGGCTGGTGCGCTATCACCTGCTGATGTCGGACATGGCGCAGAAGCGTGACCTGAGCGATCCGCGCACGGTGCGCGACTTCGCCAAGCTGGTAAAGACAAAGCGGCGGCTGGACCTGCTGACCGTGCTGACCGTCTGCGATATCCGCGGCGTCGGCCCGGGAACCTGGAACAACTGGAAGGCGCAACTGCTGCGCGACCTGTATCGCCAGACCGCCGACGCGCTGGAGAACGGGCTGGAGGCGGCCAATCGCGAAAGCCGCGAGACCGAGGCGAAACGCGCCCTGCGCGAGGCGCTTGCGGGCTGGGATCGCAAGGATCTGCGGGCCGAGACCGCGCGCCATTACGGCCCTTATTGGCAAGGTCTTCAGACCGAGACCCACGTGATTTTCGCCAAACTTCTGCGCGGCATCGCCGATGACGAGATCCGCATCGACCTGCACCCCGACAAGGACCGCGACGCCACCCGCGCCTGCTTTGCGCTGGCCGATCACCCCGGCATCTTCTCGCGGCTGGCCGGGGCGCTGGCGCTGGTCGGCGCCAATGTGGTGGATGCACGCACCTATACCTCTTCGGACGGGTTCGCCACGGCGGTGTTCTGGGTGCAGGATGCCGAAGGTCATCCCTTCGCGGAAGAGCGCCTGCCGCGGCTGCGCAGCATGATCCAGAAGACCCTGGCCGGCGAGGTCGTGGCCAGCGACAAGCTGGCCGATCGTGACAAGCTGTCGCGGCGCGAACGCGGCTTCCAGTTCCCGACCTCGATCATGTTCGACAACGCGGGGTCTGAGATCTACACCATCATCGAGGTGGACACGCGCGACAGGCCGGGCCTGCTGTACGACCTGACGCGGGCCCTGGCCGGCAGCAATGTCTATATCGCCTCGGCGGTGATCGCGACCTATGGCGCGCAGGTCGTGGACAGTTTCTATGTGAAGGACCTGTTCGGGCTGAAACTGCATTCGCGGGCGCGACAGGCATCGCTGGAAAAGAAACTGCGCGCGGCGATCGAGGCCGGCGCAAAGCGGGCGCGCGACCGATGAAGCCGATCGGCCTGGTCTCGGGGTTTCTCACCGTCGGCCTCTGGACCATGCTCAGCCGGGTCCTGGGATTCGTCCGCGACATCCTCATCGCCGCCTATCTCGGCACCGGTCCGGTGGCCGAGGCGTTCCTGATTGCCTTTTCGCTGCCCAACATGTTCCGCCGGTTCTTTGCCGAGGGCGCGTTCAACATGGCCTTCGTGCCGCTGTTCTCGAAAAAGCTGGAGGGCGGCGAGGACGCGCTGGATTTCGCCCGCGATGCCTTTGCCGGGCTGGCCAGCCTTCTGATCGGCTTCACCCTGCTGGCACAGGTCTTCATGCCCTGGCTGGTTCTGGCCATGGCCAGCGGTTTTCTGGCCGATGAACGCTTTGGCCTGGCGGTGGATTTCGGGCGCATCGCCTTTCCCTATATCCTGTTCATCTCGCTGGCGGCGCTGCTGTCGGGGGTGCTGAACGCCACCGGGCGGTTCGTCGCCGCCGCAGCGGCGCCGGTCTTGCTGAACCTGCTGTTCGTTGCGGCGATACTGCTTGCCGATGCCGCGGGCTGGCCGATCGGCACGAGCTTGTCCTGGACCGTTCCGCTGGCCGGGATCGCGCAGCTGGCGCTGGTCTGGACCGCGGCCGCGCGCGCCGGCTTTCGGCTGACGCCGCGATGGCCGCGCCTGACGCCCGAGCTCAGGCGGCTGGCCTATATCGCGGCGCCGGCCGCGCTGGCCGGCGGCGTGGTGCAGGTGAACCTGCTGGTGGGCCGCCAGGTCGCCAGTTTCTTCGAGGGCGCGATCGCCTGGCTGAATTATGCCGACCGGCTTTACCAGCTTCCGCTCGGCGTGGTGGGGATCGCCGTCGGCGTGGTGTTGCTGCCCGATCTTTCACGCCGCTTGCGCGCCGGGGACGAGGCCGGCGGCCAGGACGCATTCAACCGCGCGGGCGAGCTTTCGCTGGCGCTGACCGTGCCCTCGGCGGTGGCGCTGATGGTGGTCCCCGGCCCGCTGATCGGCGTGCTGTTCCAGCGCGGCGCGTTCGATGCGGCCGACACCGTGGCCACCGCCGCCGCGGTGGCGGTGTATGGCCTGGGCCTGCCCGCCTTCGTCATGCAGAAGGTGCTGCAACCCCTGTTCTTCGCGCGCGAAGACACGCGGCGCCCCTTCTACTATGCACTGGGCTCGCTGGTCGTGAATGCCACGGTCGCGATCGGGCTGGCGCCGTTCATCGGCTATATCGCCGCGGCCCTGGGAACCACCCTGGCGGGCTGGGCGATGATGTTCCTGTTGTGGCGGGGGTCGCGCGGCATGGGGGCGGCGGCAAGAACGGACGCGCGGTTCCGGCGGCGACTGTGGCGCATCGTGCTGGCCTCTGCCGCGATGGGGGCCATCGTTTTCGCCGCCGCCGGCCTGCTTGCGCCGTGGCTGACCGGCGGGACGGTGCGCTATCTGGCGCTTCTCCTGCTGGTGGTGCTGGGGATGGTCAGCTATTTCGGCATCGGCCACCTGATCGGGGCGTTCCGCCTGTCCGAGTATCGTCGCGCGATACGCCGCGGCTGAGCGCTCAGCGGTGGCGCAACCGCGCCCGCACCAGCCCGCCGGGGCTGACCACGAAGGACAGGGCGAATCCGGCCAGGAAACCGCTGATATCCGCCACCCAGTCCGGACCGCCGCCGAACAGGATCCCGAAAACCAGCTGGATCCCCAGCAATAACCCGATCAGCGTGAAGGCCCGGTACCGGTTTTCGCCGACCGCGTCCAACCGCACCCACAAAAGGAAGGTGAAGGCGCCGATCATCCCGTAAACGGCCGGATAGCCGCCAATCAGCGGCGGCGCATCGGGCAACAGCAGGCCATAGACGACCGCCCCCGCGATTGCCGAGCCGAAGAAGACCGTCAGCACGGCCCAGGCGCGGAACACCTCGCCCACCATCTTTCCAAGCGCCAGCAGGAACACCACGACGAACAGCGCATGGGTAAAATTCGCATGCACGAAGGGATAGGTGACCAGGCGCATCAGTTGATCGGGCGGATAACGCCCGGTGCTGATCATCCAGTGCAGCACCTGACCGGAAAAGGCATAATCCTGAAAGGCGGCAAGGCGCCAACCGACCGCCTGCGGCCCGCCGATGAACCCGCGCGCGGCGGCGCCGAAGGCAAGTTCGATCAGCACGATCGGGACGACCAGCAGCCAGACCACCGGCGGCAGCGGATTGAGCGGGTGCGCATTCGGATCCTGGGTCATCTTCGTCGCCTTCGGTTGACGGGCATTGCCCGCATGGGTAAGCGAGCGGGGCAGGAATTTCCAGACGGAGAACGCAACATGACGGATGTGGTGCACACACCGCGCGTCTTTTCGGGCATCCAGCCGTCCGGCGGGCTGACCCTGGGCAACTATCTCGGCGCGATGAAGCGCTTCGTCCAATTGCAGGACGCGGGTGACATGCCCACCATCTTCTGCATGGTCGATCTGCACGCGATCACCGTCTGGCAGGAACCCGCCCGCCTGCGCCACGCCACGCGAGAGCTCTGCGCGGGTTTCATCGCCGCCGGCATCGACCCGGAAAAATCCATCCTCTTCAACCAGAGCCAGGTGCCCGAACACGCACAGCTTGCCTGGATCTTCAACTGCGTCGCGCGCATGGGCTGGATGGGCCGGATGACCCAGTGGAAGGACAAGGCCGGCAAGAACAGCGAGAACGCCTCGCTGGGCCTGTTCGCCTATCCGGCACTGATGGCCGCGGACATCATGATCTACCACGCCACCCATGTGCCCGTGGGCGAGGATCAGAAACAGCACCTGGAGCTGGCGCGCGACATCGCGATCAAGTTCAACAACGATTACGACGTGTCGTTCTTCCCGGTGGTCGAACCCTTGATCGAGGGCGCCGCCACGCGCGTGATGAGCCTGCGCGACGGATCGAAGAAGATGTCCAAATCCGACCCCTCGGACATGAGCCGGATCAATCTGACCGACGATGCCGATGCCATTGCCCGGAAGATCCGCAAGGCCAAGACCGACCCGGCGCCGCTGCCCGACTCGGTGGAGGGGCTGGCAGACCGGCCCGAGGCGCGCAACCTGGTCAATATCTATGCCGCCCTGGCCGACACCACCGCCGAGGCGGTCATCGCGGATCATGCCGGCCAGCAATTCGGGACATTCAAGCCCTCGCTGGCCGATCTGGCCGTGGCCAAGCTCGACCCCATCTCCAGGGAAATGGCCCGCCTGATGCAGGACGTGGACCAGATCGACCGGATCCTGGGCCGCGGCGCCGAACGGGCCCGCGAAATCGCCGCCCCGATCCTGGCGCAAACCTATGACATCGTCGGGATGGTGCGCGCGCAGGGGGCGTGAGACCGGCTCGATGCCGGATCCCGGGGCCTGTTAATCGAACATTAAGACTCTGCCCGCCAAGGTCATGCCAGTTGATACGGGACCGGGCGCAGAATGACCCCTGGGGACGCACTCCGCATTGCCGTCGATCCGCCGGTTTCGCCGCCGGCGCCCCGGCTTGGGCCGCGCCCGGCGCAAGGGCCTTCGGCCCGCCGTCCGCTGGGACGGATCCTGGTCGAGAGCGGCGCCGTCACACCGGAAAACCTCGACCGGGCCCTGGCCCTGCGCTCGCGCGAGGCGTCGCGGCTGGGCGACATCCTGCTGGCGCATGGCTGGGTGCGCGAGGCCGACCTGACCGCCGCGCTGTCGCGCCAATACGGGGTGATGCCGGTAGACCTGCGCAATTTCCCGCCCGATGCCCGGCTGATCGAAGAGATGGGGGTAACCGCCTGCCTGCGCTCTGCCGCGGTCCCGGTCCGGCGGCTGGGCGGTGCGACGGTCATCGCCACGGCGCGGCCCGATGCCTTTGCCGGCCTCACCAGGCAATTGCCAGCCAGTTTCGGCAAGCCGGTGATGGCGCTGTGCAGCGAAACCGCATTGCACGCGGCGATCCTTGCGACGCGCAACGATCGCCTGGCCGCGCGCGCCGAAACCCGCGTGCCCGAGGGGGAAAGCGCCCGCTACTGGTATGGCACGCAGCCGCGGCGCAACCTGTTGGCCGGGCTTCTGATTCTCGGCGCAACGGGCGCGTTCGTTCCGGTCGCCGTGCTGACCATCCTGACCGTCTGCGCACTGCTCAGCCTGGTGGCGACCTCGGCGCTCAAGGCCGCCGCGGCCTGGACCGCCCTGCGCCACGGCCGGCGCGAACCGCCCCCCGATCCGCCGGCCATCGCAAGAATGCCGGTGGTTTCGGTGCTGGTGCCATTGTTCCGCGAACAGGACATCGCGCCGCGGCTGGTGCAACGCCTGCAACGGCTGACCTATCCGCGGGAACTTCTGGATATCTGCCTGGTGACCGAGGCCGATGACGCGACGACCCGCAAGATGCTGGCCCGCGCCGACCTGCCGAACTGGATCCGGGTCATCACCGTCCCCGCCGGCAGCCTGAAGACCAAGCCCCGGGCGTTGAACTTCGCACTGGATTTCTGCCGCGGCTCGATCGTCGGGGTCTGGGATGCCGAGGATGCCCCGGCCCCCGACCAGCTGGACCGGATCGTGCGCCGCTTTCATGAGCGCAGCCCCAGGGTGGCCTGTCTCCAGGGCGTGCTGGATTTCTACAACAGCCGCTCGAACTGGTTCGCCCGCGCCTTCACCATCGAATACGCGACATGGTTCCGCCTGGTATTGCCGGGGCTCGACCGGCTGGGGCTGGTGGTGCCGCTGGGCGGGACAACGGTTTTCTTTCGCCGCGATGCGCTGGAAAGACTGGGCGCCTGGGACGCCCATAACGTGACCGAGGACGCCGATCTGGGCCTGCGCCTGGCCCGGCACGGCTATCGCACGGAACTGATCGACACCGTCACCCTCGAAGAGGCGAATTGCCGCCTCTGGCCCTGGATCCGGCAACGCTCGCGCTGGCTGAAAGGCTATGCCATGACCTGGAGCACGCATATGCGCGCGCCCGGCACGCTTTTGCGCCAACTGGGATGGTGGCGCTTTGCCGGGGTGCAGATGCTGTTTCTGGGCACGCTGGCGCAGTTCCTGCTGGTACCGCTGATGTGGTCGTTCTGGCTGATCGTGCTGGGCCTGGATCATCCGCTGGCCGGGGCCTTGCCCGGCTGGGCGATGCACATGGCGGGGCTGCTGTTCGTCGCGGCCGAGCTGCTGAATATCATCCTGGGCATGATCGGCAGCGCGCAGGCCGGCAAGCGCTGGCTCTGGGGCTGGGTTCCGACGCTGCATGTCTATTACCCGCTGGCGGCACTGGCCGTCTACAAGGCGCTGTTCGAAATGGTGGCCCGGCCGTTCTACTGGGACAAGACGTGCCACGGGCTGGACGACGGGGCCGAAGCGGCGCCGGGCCCGGCGGCAAGGCTGGAAAGGGCAGCCTAGATTTCGGTCCCGTATTCGGCCGCGTCCAGGCGAAGGCGCGCCTCGAACGCGGTCGAGATATGGGATTTCAGCGCCCGATAGGCCGCATCGCCATCATGCGCCGCGATCGCGTCCACGATCGCCGAATGCTCGGCCAGCGCCTTTTCGCCGCGCCCCTCGGCCGCCAGCGAGGTCGTCGCCATCAGCGCCATCGAGCGGTGCACCAGATCCAGCTGCTGCACCAGGAACCGGTTATGCGAGGCCAGGTGGACCTGCTTGTGAAACCGCCGGTTGGCCCGCGACAGCGCCGCCGGATCGCCCAGCAGCGCGCGATCCTCTGCCACCATGTCACGCAGGACGTTGATCTCCTCGTCGGTGGCGTGGCGCGCGGCCAGCCGCGCGGCCAGCCCCTCCAGCTCGCCGCGCACGACATAGAGCTCCGCCAGCTGGTTGTGGCTCAGCGAGGCGACGATCAGGCTGCGCCCGTCGCGTTCCAGCAACGATTGCGTCTCCAGCCGTTGCAGGGCCTCGCGGATCGGGGTGCGCGACATGCCGAACCGCTCGGCCAGTTCGCTTTCAACCAGCCGGTCGCCGGGTTTGTAGACCCCGACATCGATCGCATCGAGGATCAGCGCATAGGCATCCTTCTGGCTGGGTTTCAGGTCTTTCATCGGATGCTCCCCTGTCGCGCTGCGCCAAGCTATCCCCGGGGCGCCGTGCTTATCAAGCCCGGCCCATTGATCCTGGCGCCGGCAGGGTCTAGATGCCGCGGCATGGGACGCGCGGATTTCGATCACGTCAGCGGCTGGGTCTTCGACCTGGACAACACGCTTTACCCGCCCGAGGTGCGGCTGTTCGACCAGATCGAAGCCCGGATGACCGCCTATGTCATGGATGCGCTGAACGTGACCGAGGCCGCGGCAAACGGCCTGCGCAAACGCTATTGGGCCGAGTTCGGCACCACGCTGGCCGGGCTGATGGACCTGCACGGCGTCGATCCCGCCCCCTATCTGGCCCATGTCCATGAAATCGACCTGTCGCAACTCACGCCGGACCCCGAGCTGAAGGCGCGGATCGCCGTGCTGCCCGGCCGCCGCATCGTCTATACCAACGGGTCGGCCGCCTATGCCGAACGGGTGATCGCCGCGCGCGGCCTGTCAGGCGTCTTCGACGCGGTCTATGGCGTGGAGGATGCGGGCTTCCGCCCCAAGCCCGAAAGGGTGGCCTTCGAAACGGTGTTCGCCGCCGACGGCCTGGCACCGGCCAGCGGCGCAATGTTCGAGGATGATGCGCGCAACCTGACGGCGCCCCACGCGATGGGAATGCGCACGGTGCATGTCGCACCCGGCGCAGAACCGGCACCACATATCCATCATCACACCGACAACCTGAGCGGATTCCTGGCCGGACTGGCCGGATGACGCAAATTGCCGCACTGCGGCAAGTTGTTCCGTTTCCCTCCCCCGCGATGCGCCCATATCTGCAATGACGCGATGAAACAGGAGTCTGTGATGTACCTTTCCCATTCCGCCGCAAAACGCCCGCTCTGGCTGCGCATCTTCTACGCGGTTCCGGTGATCGGATGGATGGCGCGCGACGTGATGGAAGGCGACCGCGCCAACCTTTATTTCCTGCTGGTGACGCTGGTCAGCCTGTGGGGAATCGCGATTCTGACATGGGGCATTCCCGGGCTCTACATTCCGGCGCTGGCCAGTGTTCCGGTCGTGTTCGTGGTGCTGCTGCTTATCACCAGGGGATAGGCCGATGCGGACTGGCGCGACCGGTCGTTTCGTCCTATCTGCTGTGGCAGGAGGCACCGCATGGATCGCATCCAGACCGATATCCTGATTTCCGGTGGCGGTGTCGCCGGGCTGAGCGCGGCCGCGGCTTTCGGAACGGCCGGGTTTTCGGTGATCTGCGTCGATCCGGTGGCGCCGGCCACCGCCGAGACCGACGCCGATGCCGACCTGCGCACCACCGCCTTTCTGCAACCCTCGGTCGAGGTGCTGAAGGCCGCCGGCCTGTGGGACCGGCTGGCCCCGCATGCCGCGGACCTGCAGGTGATGCGCATCGTGGACGCCGGCGGGGCCCTGCCCGAGCCGCGGCTGATCCGCGATTTCGACGCCGCCGACATCTCGGCCCTGCCTTTCGGCTGGAACCTTCCCAACTGGCTGCTGCGGCGCGAGATCGTTGCCCGGCTGGACGAATTGCCGAACGTGGACTTCCGCCCCGGCATCGCCACCCGTGACGTGCTGACGCGCGAGGGGGCGGCGCTGGTGACGCTCAGCGACGGAACGCGGATCGCCGCGCGCCTTCTGATCGGCGCGGACGGGCGCAATTCGCCGGTGCGCAACGCACTGGGGATCGGGGTCAGGACCATGCGCTATGGCCAGAAGGCCCTGGCCTTCGCCGTGACCCATCCGCAACCGCATGGCAACATCTCGACCGAGGTGCATCGCTCCGGCGGGCCGTTCACGCTGGTGCCATTGCCCGACCGCCAGGGCCGGCCCTGTTCGGCCGTCGTCTGGATGGATCGCGGCCCCGAGACCTTGCGCCGGGCCGCGCTGCCGGAAGCCGCGTTCGAAGAAGAGATGAATATCCGCTCGGCCGGGATATACGGCCCGCTGACACTTGCCTCGCGCCGCAGCGTCTGGCCCATCATAAGCCAGATCGCCGCGCGCATGGCCGCAGAGCGCACCGCGCTGATGGCCGAGGCGGCCCATGTGGTCCCGCCGATCGGCGCACAGGGATTGAACATGAGCCTGGCGGATCTGGGCGTGCTGCTGGATCTGGCGCGCGCCACCCCCGACCGGCTGGGCGACCGGCGGATGCTGGAAAGCTATCACCGCCGCCGCTGGCCCGACGTCAAGGCCCGGGTGACCGGCATCGACTTGCTGAACCGCGCCTCGATGACCGGCGTGCAGGGGCTGCGCGATCTGCGGGCGGGGGCATTGAACGCGCTTTACGCGGCCGGTCCGCTTCGCAAGACCCTGATGCGCGCCGGGCTGGGGGCACGATAGGGCCGGAGGTTTTTGCAATCGGCGCGGCGTTCATCGGCAGGCTGCTGCCAGAACCGTCCGTCAGCGGCGTGGCACCGGCCCCGGCGCCGATCAGAACACCGCGTCAACCGCCCTTTTCAATCGCGCCACCGTGCCATCCACGTCATAGAGCTTGTCGAGCCCGAACAGCCCGATCCGGAAGGTCGAGAAGCCCTCGCCCTCATCGCATTGCAGCGGCACGCCCGCGGCGATCTGGACGCCCTGCGCGGCAAATTTCCTGCCGGTCCTGATCTCGGGATCATCGGTAAAGCTGACCACCACGCCGGGCGCGCCGTAGCCCTTGGCGGCAACGGATTTCACGCCCTTCGCCGCCAGCATGTCGCGCACCTTGCCGCCCAGGTCGAACTGCGCGTCGCGCAAGCGTTCGAACCCGTAATCGCGGGTTTCCACCATCGTGTCGCGGAAGCCGCGCAACGCATCGGTCGGCATCGTTGCGTGATAGGCGTGGCCGCCGGCCTCATAGGCTTCCATGATCTGAAGCCATTTTGCGAGGTCCAGCGCGAAACTGTCCGACCGGGTGTCGTCGATCCGGCGACGCGCCGTCTCCGACAACATGACCAGCCCGGCCGAGGGGGAAGCCGACCAGCCCTTCTGCGGCGCCGATATCAGGACATCCACGTTGCATTTTTCCATGTCCACCCAGGCGCAGCCGCTGGCGATCGCATCCAGGACGAACAGCGCGCCGACCTCATGCGCCGCCGCCCCCAGCGCCGCGACGTAATCGTCGGGCAGGATCACCCCCGCCGCTGTTTCCACATGCGGGGCGAAGACGATTTCGGGACGGTCTTCGCGGATCTTCGCGGCGACCTCTTCGATCGGGGCCGGCGCGAAAGGCGCCTGCGCGCCGTTGCCCTGGCGGCGGGCCTTCATCACCGTGGCCCCGGAGGTGAAGCCGCCGGCCTCGAAGATCTGGCTCCAGCGATAGGAGAACCAGCCGTTGCGCACCACCAGCGCGTGGCGATCGCGGGCGAATTGCCGCGCCACCGCCTCCATCGCGAAGGTGCCGCCGCCGGGCACCAGCGCCACCGAACGGGCCTTGTAGACCTCCTTGAGCATGCCCGAGATATCGCGCATCACCTGCTGGAATTCTGCGCTCATGTGGTTGAGCGAACGGTCGGTGAACACGACCGAGAACTCCTGAAGGCCTTCGGGATCGACCGTGTCGAGAAGCGCGGGCATGGAACCTCCTGTATGCGACCGAAAGACGACAGCGTCTTTCGGTCCTTTTATGCCGGCCGGCCCGACGGTGGAACCGGAATCTTGACCAGCCGCCCCGGAAGGTTGCTCAGAAATCGAACAGTTCGGACAGGAAGCCTTCGCGCTTCTTTCGCTTGCGCGGCTGGTCGTGATGGCCGTGCCAGTCCTCGACATGGGCCCGCGGCGGCGGCGCCGTTTCATCGGGCATCGGCGGCGGGGCCATCTGGTCGCCGGAGCGTTCCAGGATCTTGTCCAGCTCGCCACGGTCGAGCCAGACGCCGCGGCATTTCGGACAATAATCGATCTCGACCCCCGCACGTTCGGTCATGTTCAGATCGGAACCATCGACGGGACATTTCATTCTTCGCACCCTCCTTGTTGCTTGCCCCGCTGACTTGGGTATCGACAGGCCGCTCTGCAACCACGGCCGGACACCACCGCCAGCCGCCCGGCCCCGGCCTATCCGTAGCTTGCCATCACGTCATACATCACCGGCTCGAAACTCTTGCACAATTCGTTGATACGCCGGTTGCGCGCACGCATCTCGTCGGTGCGCAGCATCGCCTGGAAATCATGCCGGTGGATCCATTGCGAATAGCTTGCCACCCGGGTCTGGGCATCGTTGACATGCAGCGCCGCCCCGATGAAGCCGGGCTGCTGCGAGATGAACACGTCATAGGCATCCTTGAGTTCGTCCAGCAGATCCTGACAGGTGCCCGGCGTCACCTCGAACGTCGTGATAACGGTCTGAAGCTGTGCCTTCGTCGAAATGGTCGGCATTGCATCCTCCCCGCGCCGTTTTCCATTGTGGGCTTTCCGACTCGTTCACCGGACCACATGCACCGCGCAAGGCGTGTGACGCACAACCCAGGCCGCGGTCGAGCCCAGGAAGTAATCCTGCATTCCCGGCCGGTGCGAGGCAATGACGATACAATCCACCTGGTGTTTCTGCGCGTAGTCCAGGATCTCGCGCCCCGGATGGCCGGTCACCACCACCGGGATCACCGACTCGGTTCCGGCCAGTTCCTTTTCCAGCGCCTCGCGCACATCGCGATAGGATTTTTCTTCCTGTCCCTCGGGCAGATAACTGCGGATATAGGACGGGACCGCCTCGATCACGCTCAGGGCCGTCACCTTGCCGCCCTCGTCCAGAAGCGTTTTCGCAACGTCGAGCGCGGCTGCCGTTTTCGATGTGTGTCCCAGAGCGATCGGGACCAGAATGTTCTTGTACATGCGACGCATCCTCCTGTGTTTGCCGCGACAGATTGGCACGGTCGCGCGGCGGCGACATTGATTCAGGTCATCAATGACGGGTCAGAGCGCCGCCAGGATCTCGTCGGTCAGGGCCGTGACTTCGCCGGCGGCGGGACCGCGGCGGGCCGCTTCCAGAACGCTCAGACCACGGCCCAGCGTCTCGGCATAACTGACGCGGTTGGCCAGGCCCGTCGTGGCAAGAGCCGCATCCATCGCACCGGCCGCCGCGGCGACCTCGCCCGACAGGCGCGTGCCCGCGCGGACCCGGTTGAGCACCACCATCGCCGGGCGCCCTTCGCGGTCGGCCAGATCGAGAACGCCCTCGGTGGCCCAGAGATCGACATGCGAGCTTGCAACCGGGACCAGCACCAGCGTCGCCTCGCGCAGCGCCGGGCGCAGATCGCTGTCGGCCTTCGGCGGTGTGTCGATCACCACGAAATCATGCGACGCCGCCAGCTTGCCGCTTTCATATCCCACGCCCCAGGCCGAGGCCGTGGACAGCGTCAGCCCGGGATCGTCCAACGCCGCGACGCGGGTCATGAACCAGCGCCCCAGGCTGCCCTGCGGATCCGTATCCAGCAACGCGACGCTGTATCCGCGCCGCGCCAGGGCGACCGCCAGATTGGCCGCAAGCGTGGTCTTTCCCGATCCGCCCTTTTGCTGTGCGATGGTAAGAATGCGACCGGTCATTTGATTCCCTCGCCTTGCTGCACCGCAGCATCGCACGGAAAAGGGAAAAGCGCACGGAGTTTCGCAGCCCGGTCAGCGATGCTTGCCGACCTCCCAGCCGGAATCGCCAAGCAGCCGCTCGGCCGTCTCCACCGGCAGATCCTCCAGCGCCGATCCCATCGAATCGTTCCAGCGGTTCAGGAAACCGAACAGCGCGATCACGCTCATGATCTCGACGATATCCCCGTCCGACCAATGCGCGCGCAGCTGCGCCTCGATCTGCGGCGTCACGCCATTCGGCACCTGCGCGGCGGCATGGGCGAAGGCCAGCGCGGCCTTCTCGGCCTCGGTGAAATGCGGGCTGTTCTCGAAGTTCCAGGCATCGGCCAGGCGGTCTTCGGACGCGCCGAACCGCTCGGACCCCAGAATCGTATGCGCCTGGCAATAGCGGCAACCGGAGACGAAGCTGGTGACATAGCCCAGCAGGCGCTTGAATTCCCCGGTCACGGCGCCGTGGTTGGCCATCACCGCCTTGTTCAGGTCGGTAAAGGCGCGCGCGATTTCAGGGCGGCGGGCCATCGTGCGCACCGAATTTGGAACCACCCCCAGCGGGCCCTTGAAGAACTGCACCGCGTCGCGCAGCGCCGGTTCCAATTCCTCCTCATCCAAAGGTTCGACCAATGCCATTCTGGACCCTCCCGGTTGTTCGAGCCCAGATTGACCGCATCCGGCAACGCGGTAAACCCCTCGGCCCGGCCTGATTTAACGCTTTCTTAACGGCCCTCGGAAGAGCCTGCTCGAAAGGGTCCACCATGCGCATTCTTCTGGCCGTTCTGTTCCTTGCCGCCACGACGATGGACGCCCGCCCGGGCGCGTGGCTGCGCGATCCGGGCACGACATTCCTGTCATTTTCCCGAACTGCCGGATCCGGCGGCAGCGCATACAACGCCATCCTCGTGGAATACGGGCTGACGCCGGACCTGACACTGGGCCTGGATGCCGGCGGCGCGCAGAATGGCGACTGGAACGCAGTCGCGTTCCTGCGGCGCCCGCTGGGCCCGCCGCGCCGGCAGCTGCGCCTTGCCCTGGAAATGGGCCTCGGCCGCACCCCGACCCGGACGCTGGTCCGCTCGGGGCTGTCGATCGGGCGCGGGTTCGACTCGCGCTGGGGCCGGGGCTGGGCGGCACTCGACACCGTGGCGGATCTGGAAATCCTGACGCTGCGCACCGGCTACAAGGCCGACTTCACCCTGGGCCTGCACCGCAACCGCGCCATGCTGATCGCGCAGGTCCAGGCTGGCGATCCGGCTGGAGGAAAACCCTATGTCAAGTTCGCGCCATCCTATGTCCGCCCACTGGGGAAGCACATGAAGATCGAACTGGGGCTGAGCGCGGGTCTGGTAAACGATCCCACGCGGGCCGCCAAGCTGGGCATCTGGCTGGAATTCTAGCGCCCCGGGACAACGACCGTGAGACCGAGAAGACGCCAGGCCTGCATTCCCCCACGATAATAGAAGATCCGGTCCGCCGGATAGCCTTCGGCAAGCATCGCCCGGATCGCCGTAGGCGATTGCCCGCACCACAACCCGTTGCAGAACAGCGCCACCTTGCGCGCGCCGGAACAATCCCAACCGTCGAAATCGGGCGCGCAGCCCAGTTCTCCCAACCGGTCGACCACCTGCGTATAGGGGATGTGGATGGAGCCCGGGATCGTGCCATCGGCATACCATTGCGCCACCCGCGCATCGACGACCCTTGCCTCCGGGTCGGCCAGCATGTCGAGCAATTCCAGCTCGCCCACGGTGGTGACACCCGGTGCCGGAGTCATCGGCTGGATGCAGAATGGGGGACATGCGCGCGCGGTCTTGGCCCAGTCGCCCTCCAGCCGGCTTTCGGGATCCTGCGCGCGCATGATCGTCACCGGCCCGTCCGGCGTGGGCACCTCGACCAAGGGCAGGTCAGGGGCGATCATCACCTCGACATCCGCGGCCTGTGCTCCACTCGCAAGCCCCACCAGAAGCGCCGCCAGAATAAAGTTTCGCATCGTCATCTCCCATCAGTTTTCCCGATCATCCTGGATGAACGGAACAGCCTGGGCGATGACCTGGATCAAGTCCGATGAAATCGCGAACGCCCCGCCCTGACGGGGCGCGCGATCTGCAATCGCCGAAAGATCAGATCGGCCGATCCATCCGGGCGGTCACATGGATGCGCCCGTGGCAGGGCTCGGGCCAGTTGACCTGCACCTGGGTGCCGCCCGCCCCCTGCTCCAGCCTGACGAAGGGCATCGCGGTGACGCGCGCATTCGCCGGATTGCGGATCTCGCCCTCGGCGATCACCCCCATCACCTCGCGCGCGCGGCCGTTGAACGGCAGGAACCCGGCGAACTCGCAATTCCAGATGCCGGCATCGGTATTCTGGTCGAACTGGACCGCGACCGGGTTGCCGATGAACTGGTCGATGCCGGTGAACGAGTTCCCCTCGACCACGATGTTGCGCATCCGCGTCATGTCGAGATCGGCGAAGGTCGTGTCGACGTAATCGACGCGCTCGATCGTGCCGTTGATCGACTTGAACGTGTTGCCCGACAGGTTGAGACCGTGGATGTAGTGCCCGGCCCCCACGGGCTTGATCACGAAGAACCGGAACCAGGCGGCCACGTCGTTGCAGGTAAAGATGTTGCCGCCGACGGTCAGCCCGCCGAAGGAATATTCGCTGGAATGGGCCGGCGCTTCGTCATGTTCATTGGTCCATTCGATGAACGAGTTGTCGATATAATTGCCGGTGATCGTCGATTTCACATTGGTCCGGGTCATGACCAACCCGGCCTGGCGGATGCCGTCGCTCTGGTTGTCGTCCTGGAACCAGTGGTTCGCGGTCAGCAGGTTGCCGGTGCCCCCCAGAACGGCGAAATGCGCGAAGCGCACCGCGCGGTTGTCACGGATCTTGATGTCATTGGCATTGGTGTTCAACCCGATCGACACCCGGTCCTGCGCCGGCAGGCTCTGCTCGTTCGACAGGAACTGGCAGCGGTCCACCATCATGCCCTGGCAACCGCGCCCGATCGAGGTGATGCCGCGATCCCTGGGGCGGGTGATGAAACAGTCCTTGACGTGGAAGATCAGGCCATCCCGGGGCAGCATGATCGCGCTGGCCTCGCCACCGCATTCGAAATCCATGTCCGACAGCACGAACCGGGTGAGAGAGGCGAATCCGCTGAAGTCCAGCAGATACTTGAAGCGCCTGAAAGTGAAGACCTGCGTGCCGGCCGCATCGAACAGCGGCATGCTCAGCGTCAGGGTGCCGGCGCCGACGTTCTTTTCGCGCACATAGACCTCTCGCCCCACGCCCAGACCTTCGACCAGCGCCCCGATCGGGATATTCGCGATATTCGCCACGTTGCTCAGCTGCATCGGATTGGCCGTGGAATAGGTCGCCTGCGACGTCACCGTGTCGGTGTTCCAGTTGGTCGAGGCGACCGCGTTGATCTGCCCGTTGCGGATCACCCGGCGGATCGCGAAGCTGTCCTTGTTGCCGACCACCGCGTGAACGTCGATCGGCCGGTCGATATCCACCCGGCGGCCCTTCATGTCCAGGCTGTCATGGTCCGAGAAGTTGAACAGCGCCGCGATCGCGCGCTTGAGCCCTTCCAGCTCGTCGCCGAACGCGTCGATATAGCTTGGAAGGTCGAAATTGCGGGTCAGGGTCAGCCGCTTGTCCTCTGGCATCGTGACCGTGCCCTCGAAGCGCACCGGGTTCTCGAAGGTGACACTGTTGCCCAGATGATAGATGCCCGGCGACACCAGAACGCTGCGCCCGCCGGCCGCGGCATCGGCGGCCTCGAACGCGGCGGCGGCGTCGGTCGCGCCATCGCCGATCGCGCCATAGTCGCGCACATCGACCCAGTCCATCATGTCGCGCAAGAAGAAACCGGTGACGTCCTCGACCACCAGGTCGTCGATCCGCACCACGCCGCCATTGGTCCCGGTCAGGTCCAGCCCGACATGGGCATAGGCCGGTTCGGTGCCCCAGACCATGTCCACGCCGCCGCGCAGCCCGGACCCGATGATCGCGCTCACCGTGCGCACCTGGCCATAGCTTGTCAGAAGCACCGAGGGCCCGGTCTCGGTCAGGCCGGCCACATGGCTGTCATCCGACGCCCCGGCCCATGCGGCGATGCGCACCGACGGCAGGTTGCCGCTGATCGCCTTCACCCGTGCCGTCACCCGCAGATAGCACCCCGGCAGGATCGGCGTCTTTCCCATGTGGCGCAGCCGTTGCGTCGTCTCGGTCTTGGAAAGTTCCAGACAGCCGCCGAAATCCGGGTCGGCCGGCACCAGCGCCGCGTTCGACGCGCCCTCATATGTGGCCGTGCCCGGTGTGCCATTCCCGCTGGACCATTTGTCCAGCCCCTCGGCGAAAGCCGGAGGCATCAGGATCAACCCGTCGGTAATTGCCTTGTTCATGCCATCCCCTTTTCATCTGCGCGCAACGGCGCATCCTGGCCCGACGCCACCCGCCCGGCCCCGAGGCGCCTACTCGATTGTCAGCTTGCCATCTGGCCGGACGGGCCATCCGTGCGACCGGGCCATGTTCTAGCAACCGGATATTAACCCGGCATGAGACCACCGTGCGCTGCCCCGGGATTGACCCAGCGCCAATCCGCGCGCACCGTTGCGATGCACGCCCGAAGGAGGCATGACATCATGACCGAGCTTCTTGTCGTTCTGCATTTCCTGGGCTTCACCACCGGGATCGGCCTTGGAATCGCGAACATGATCACGGGGATTCGCGCCGGGCGGACGGGGCCGACCGCCGCCCCGGAACTGCGCCAGCTGCAACCGCTGTTCATCAGGGGCGCGGCCCTGGGGCTGGGATTGCTGTGGCTGACGGGTCTTGGCCTGATGGCCTCCGGCCCCGGAACGGCCATCCTGGAAAATCCGCTCTTCCTGCTCAAGATGCTGGCGGTCCTGGTCCTCAGCGGGCTGACCGGGATCGTCTTGCATCACGCGGCAGGGAACACGCCCGCCCCCGATCCGAAACGCATGCGGCGCCTTGGCATCGCCATGCTGACCGCGGCATTTGCGGCGCTCATTCTCGCGGTCCTCACCTTCCGCTAGAAAGCACCCCGGTCTTGCAGGATCCGGGGCCGAACACCCATCTGCAACCGGCCCGCACCCACCACGAAAGCCCCGTCCACCGCCGCAAGCCGGGTCAATTCGCCAAGGCGCCGCTCAACCCCTTCTCGATCAGATCGACAGTCTCGTCGACGCCGTAAAGCGCGATGAACCCGCCGAAACGCGGCCCCTGGCTGGCGCCCAGAAGCACCTCGTAGAGCGCCTTGAACCAGTCGCGCAGCGGCTCGAACCCGTGATCCTTGCCCACCGAGAAAACCAGCGTCTGCAACGCCTCGGCGTCAAGACCGCCCTCCCAGGCCTTCAGGCGGCCGGCCAGGTCCGCCATCGCCGCGCGCTCCTGTTCGTTCGGCAGCCGGAACTTGCGATGCGGCGCCACGAAGTCGCGGAAATAGCGGACAGCAAAGCCCGCAGCCTGGTCAAGATCGGGATGCGTCTGCGGGCTGGCCTCGGGGGCGTAGCGCCGGATGAAGCCCCACAGCCCCTCCTTGTCCGTCGCCCCGGCGACCGAGGCCAGGTTCAGCAGCATCGCAAAGGGCACGACCATGTTGCTTTCCGGCGGGGTGCCGTTGTGGATATGCCAGACCGGGTTGTTGACCCGCGTCGCCATGTCCTGCGTCGCGAAGGCGCGCAGCTGCTGGTGATACTCGTCCACGGCCTTGGGGATCACGTCCCATGACAGCCGCTTGGCCGTGCGCGGCTTGAGATACATGTAATAGGACAGGCTCTCGGTCGAGGCATATTCCAGCCACTCGTCGATGGTCAGCCCGTTCCCCTTGGATTTGGATATCTTCTCGCCGTTCTCGTCCAGGAACAGTTCATAGGTATAATGTTCCGGCTTCCGGCCACCCAGGATCTCGCAGATCCGGTCATAGATCGGCGTGTTGGTCGAATGGTCCTTGCCATACATCTCGAAATCCACGCCAAGCGCCGCCCAGCGCGCGCCGAAATCCGGTTTCCACTGCAATTTCACGTTGCCGCCGGTCACCGGCAGGGTCATTTCGCGCCCGTCCTCGTCGTCGAAGGTCACCGTGCCGTCCCGGGCATCGACATGCTTCATCGGTACATAGAGAACCCGGCCCGTCTCGGGGTGGATCGGGAGGAAGATCGAATAGGTCTGCCGTCGCTCTTCGCGCAACGATTTCAGCATCACCGCCATGAGGTCGTCATAACGCTCGGCGGCGCGCAACAGCACCGCGTCGAACCGCCCGGAGCGATAGAAATCGGTGGCGCTGATGAACTCGTACTCGAATCCGAACGTATCCAGGAACCGCCGCAGCATCGCATTGTTATGCGCCCCGAAACTGTCATGCGTCCCATAGGGATCGGGCACGTCGCTCAGCGGTTTTTGCAGATGTTCGCGCAGCGCCGCGGGGTCGGGCACGTTGTCGGGCACCTTGCGCATCCCGTCCAGATCGTCGGAAAAACAGATCAGCCGCGTCGGAATGTCGCTGATCGCCTCGAAGGCCCGGCGGATCATCGTGGTGCGCGCAACCTCGCCGAAAGTGCCGATATGCGGCAGTCCGCTGGGGCCATATCCGGTCTCGAACAGGACATGCCCCTTTTCGGGCGGGGCCTTTTCATAGCGTTTCAGCAGCCGCCGCGCCTCTTCGAAAGGCCACGCCTTGGACGACATTGCCGCGTCGCGCAGTTCCGACATGATCCACCACTTTCCCTTCGCCCGGCCCGGTGCCCGGCAAGGTCCGCTTCCTATTGTGCGCCGGCGCGCGCGTCAATATTCTGCACCGCAACCAGAAGGAGCCCCCATGAACCAGTCCTCCACCCCGATCCTTACCCCGCAGGACAGCCTCGTCGCCATCATGATCGCCGTTTCCGCATCGGATGAGAACATCCGCACCTCCGAACTGGTCACGATCAACCGCATCGTGAACCACCTGCCGGTCTTCGCCGATTACGACGATGACCGGATTACCACGGTCGCGCAGACCGTGTTCGACCTGCTCGAAGAGGTGGACGGCCTGGACGCATTGTTCGGAATGGTCCGCGCGGCCCTGCCGGAAAAGCTGACCGAAACCGCTTATGCCATGGCCTGCGACGTTGCCGCGGCGGACGGAACCCTGCGCGAGCCCGAATTGCGCCTGCTCGAGGAAATGCGCTACGAGCTGAACATCGACCGGCTCCATGCCGCCGCGATCGAGCGCGGATCGCGGGCCCGGCACATGACCGTGTAACCGCGCGCCACCCTCAGCCGGAATAGAGACTAGCCCAGCGGTCGACCAGGTCCATCTGCAGGCGCCGGGCCTTGCCCAGCCAGGCGCGCCCGCCCGGCGGGCGCTCGCCTTCGGCCGGGCTCAGCCCGGCGCGGCGCGCCAGATCGGCGGCATAGATCGCGAAGGCAAGCGGGCGGCCATCGCCGGCATGCACATAGCCCACCAGCCCGGAGGCGAAGTTCAGCGTCCCGGTCTTGGCGCGAACCCTCACCCGCCCGTCGCGAATCGGGCGGCCCGCCGCGTCGCGCATCGGCACCTGCTTCAACAACCCGTCGAGCGGCCCGTCAGGGCCCGCCGTCACAAGCGCACGCACCATGTCGGCCGGCGCGATCCGCGCCGCCTCGCCCAGGCCGGAGTGATCGACGAACCGGGCCCGGCGCACCCCCAGCGCCGCGCTTGCCCAATCGCCCATCGCGCCCGCCGAACCGGCCAGCGACGCCGACGGCGCCCCGCGCGCGGCCGAAGCGGCCAGACCGACGGCTTCGGCCGTCAGGTTGGTCGAGTATTTCAGCATCGCGCGCAAAATATCCGACAGCGGCGCGCTCTGCCGTTCGGCCAGCACGGTGGCGCCGTCGGGAAGGCTTCGCACGACCGCGGCGCCGGGCAGGTCGATGCCGTGCGCCCGGGCCAATGTCTGGAACACCTCCGCGGCATAGACCGAGGGCCGGCGCACGGGCAGCCAGCGGCTGCCCTCGTTTCCCAGCGCGCCGCTCGCGACGGTCCATTGGTCGACCCCCTGCTCCTGGGCATAGGTATAGACCGGCACCTGACGATCCACGACACGCATCCGGGCCACGCTCACCCGGGGCCGATACCTGCGGGCCCGGGCATCCATCGCCACGTCCCAGCCGTCCGTGGCGCGGGTCCAGTGGAACCGGACCCGGTTGAAATTCAGATTGAGCCCGGAAATCGCGGGGTTGTAACCCGCCGTTACCGGCTGGCCCGGGTCGATCATGCGCAGGCGCGGCAAGGCGGCGTCGTAATACAGGAACCGGCCGCTCACTTCGCGCAGGCCGGTTTCCTTCAATTGCCTTGCCAAGGCGCCCAGCATGTCGCTGTCCAGCGTCGGGTCGCCGCCGCCCGCGAGTATCAGATCGCCCTCCAATCGCCCGTTCACCAGCGCACCGGTTGCCAGCAACCGCGTGTGGAACCGGTAATCGCCACCCAGCGTGTCCAGCGCGTAAAGCGTGGTGATCGTCTTGGCGGTGCTGGCGGGCGGCAATTGCAGCAGCGGGTTGTGCGTCTCCAGAATCTCGCCGGTCTGCGCGTCGGCCACCGCGAAACCGATCTTGCCGCTCAACCCGGCCTGCGCGATCAGCGACTCGGCAGCCGCGATGCCAGCCCCGGACCCCGCATCCGGGCGCGGCGGCGGCACCAGCGACCGGGACAGCCCGCCGGCGAATGACCTTTGTGCCGTTCCGGCCAGTAGCCCGGCCAGGATCCAGCGCCGCGAAACCGAGGAAGACCCGTTGCCCATAGACCCGAGTGAAGCAAATCGGCGGCAATGCCACAAGGCCGAACCCGGCGCATCGGCAGTTCAATCCTGGTCGCGCGACCGCGGCCAATCGCCCCGCGCGCGGATTTCCGAGGACGAGATATCGACCATCGGGATATTGATGAAACACCATGCCGGCGGCCGGCGCAGCGCCAGGGTCTGCGACGCGGATGCCGGCACCCGACTTTCGCGGAACCGCAGGGCGGCCTTTGAAACCCGCGCGCCCGTGCGCATCCCGGGGCGGGCGATCACCCCCACGGGAACGCTGTGCATGATATCCTTCCAGTGATCCCAGCGGTGGAATTGCGCCAGATTGTCCGCCCCCATCAGCCAGACGAAGCGAACGCCGGGATAGAGCGCGCGCAGCCTTGCCAATGTCTCGGCCGTGAAGCGGGTGCCGATCCGCGCCTCGATGTCGGTGACCGCGACATGCGGGTGCCGGATCGCCGCCTGCGCCGCGGCCAGGCGTTGGGCAAGCGGCGCCGGCCCATGCGTCTTGAGCGGGTTTCCCGGGCTGACCAGCCACCAGACCCGGTCCAGCCCGAACCGTTTCAATGCCTCGCGCGTGATATGGGCATGTCCCGAATGCGGCGGATCGAACGACCCCCCCAGCAGACCGACGCACTGCCCCGCGCCGGCAACCGGAAATCCCTCTCGCCGCACATGTCCCCCGTTGGCTGCGCAATCCGGTCCACCCTATCCCGGCAGGACAAGGCATTGTCCAGCAGATTCAGGCGCAATGAAAATGCGCGCCCTTCGGGCGCAAGACATCGTGGCGCTTCGCGCCGATTGGGGCCAGCCCCAAACCCCGGAGTATTTCATGCCAAGAAGAAGGGGATCGCGCATTCGTGCACCCCGGCCGGGCGGGGCGCACAGCGATTGCCCTTTGCGGCGGCGTTGACTAGATGGGGGCAGACGGAAATCGCGATCATCAAGGGCGGCGGACGAATGGCATCCTATCAATACGTCTATCACATGGATGGAGTTTCCAAGACCTATCCGGGCGGCAAGAAGACTTTCGAGAACATCCGCCTGTCCTTTCTGCCCGGCGTCAAGATCGGCGTGGTCGGGGCGAACGGCGCCGGCAAATCGACGCTTCTGCGCATCATGGCCGGGATCGACACCGACTTTTCTGGCGAGGCCTGGGCGGCCAAGGGCGCGCGCGTCGGCTATCTGCCGCAAGAGCCGGAGCTGGATCCGGACCTGAACGTGCGCGGCAACGTGATGGAGGGCGTGGCGGCCAAGCAGGCCAAGCTGGAGCGGTTCAACGAACTGGCGATGAACTATTCCGACGAGACCGCTGACGAGATGGCGCAGTTGCAGGACGAGATCGACGCCGAGAACCTGTGGGATCTGGACAGCCAGATCGATGTCGCGATGGAGGCGCTGCGTTGTCCGCCGGACGAGGCCAGCGTGGATGCGCTTTCGGGCGGTGAAAAGCGTCGGGTGGCGCTTTGCAAGCTGCTGCTCGAAGCGCCCGACATGCTGTTGCTGGACGAACCCACGAACCATCTGGATGCGGAAACGGTCGCCTGGCTGCAGCAGCACCTGATCGATTACAAGGGGACGATCCTGATCGTCACGCATGACCGCTATTTCCTGGACGACATCACCGGCTGGATCCTGGAGCTGGATCGCGGCCGCGGCATCCCGTACGAGGGGAATTATTCCAGCTGGCTGGAGCAGAAGGCCAAGCGGCTGGAACAGGAAGCGCGCGAGGACAAGTCGCGCCAGAAGGTGTTGGAGCGTGAGCTCGAATGGATTCGCGCCGGTGCCAAGGCGCGCCAGGCCAAATCCAAGGCCCGGATCAGCGCCTATGAAGACCTTGCGAACCAGTCCGAACGCGAGAAGCTCAGCCGCGCGCAGATCATCATCCCCAATGGTCCGCGCCTGGGCAACAGGGTGATCGAGGTGGACGGGCTACGCAAGGCCTATGGCGACAGGTTGCTGGTCGAGGACCTGTCGTTTTCGCTGCCGCCGGGCGGCATTGTCGGCGTGATCGGGCCCAACGGTGCGGGGAAATCGACGCTGTTCCGGATGCTTACCGGGCAGGAGGAGCCCGACGCTGGCAGCATCACCTATGGCGACACGGTGCAACTTTCCTATGTCGACCAGTCGCGCGATGCGCTCGATTCCGGCCACACGGTTTGGGAGGAGATTTCGGGCGGGGCCGAGGTCATCGAACTGGGCGATGCCAGCATGAATTCGCGCGCCTATTGTTCGGCCTTCAACTTCAAGGGCGGCGACCAGCAGAAAAAGGTCGGTCTGCTGTCGGGGGGCGAAAGAAACCGCGTGCACATGGCCAAGCTGCTGCGCGAGGGCGGCAATGTGCTGCTGCTCGACGAGCCGACCAACGATCTCGACGTGGAAACGCTGCAGGCGCTGGAAGCGGCGCTGGAGGATTTTGCCGGCTGCGCCGTGATCATCAGCCACGATCGTTTTTTCCTCGATCGTCTCTGCACCCACATGCTGGCCTTCGAGGGCGACGCGCATGTGGAATGGTTCGAGGGCAACTTCGCGGCCTATGAGGCGGACAAGATCCGCCGCCTCGGCCCGGATTCGCTGGAGCCCAAGCGCGTGAAATACAAGAAGTTCGCCCGCTAGCACGGCCCGGGCCGGACGCTCACACCGCCATTGCGCGCGGCGGATTGCCCTGCTAAATCCGCCCTGCGCCGGTTTAGCTCAGCTGGTAGAGCAACGGTTTTGTAAACCGTGGGTCGGGGGTTCGAGTCCCTCAACCGGCACCATCGCTGCAAGTCGGCCCAATGCCGGGTCCGGTCGCGCCCGGGGGCATCCGCCTTGTCATGGCCCCTCCCGGCCCGACACGTGGCTATGGATCGCGTGGCTCGGTCCCGGGCATTGGCTTGTTCAGGCTCAATTGTTCCTTTAGAAACAGGGGATCGACAGTCATCAAGCCGTTTTCGTTTCGCGCCCTGACCCCGTGAGCGCGTTCAGGGGGCCAAGCAACAGGACATCCGAATGACCCCATTGATTACCGGTGCGACCCGTGGCGTGGGCCTGCATCTTTTGCGGCGCTATGCGGCGGCGGGAGACACCCCGATCGGCACCAGCCGGACCGACGACAGGCCGCAAATCGCCGGTGCCCGCTGGCAGCGGCTGGAGGTCGCCGACCCGGCCGCGCATGCAACGCTGGCCAGGCAGCTGGACCAGCAGCCGATCGACCTGCTGATCTGCAATGCCGGCATCTATCCCGACAAGGGGCAGACACTGGAAACCGGGTTTCCCGCCAGCATGTGGGCAGAGACATTCGCGGTGAATGTCAGCGGCGTGTTCCTGACGATCCAGGCGCTTCTGCCCAATCTGCGCCTTTCGCCCGACCCGAAAATCGCGATCATTTCGTCGCAGATGGGGTCGGACACCAACGCGCCTGGCGGTTCCCTGATCTACCGCGCGTCGAAGGCGGCCGCGCTGAACCTGGGGCGCAACCTGGCGGTGGACCTGAAAGGCCAGGGCATCGCGGTGGGCATCTATCATCCGGGCTGGGTGCAGACCGACATGGGGGGCACGAGCGCGGCGATCACGCCCGATCAGTCCGCCGAGGGACTCATTGACCGGTTCGCCGCCCTGGGGCTGGCCACGACCGGTTGTTTCGAGACATGGGATGGCCGGGCCCACCCGTTCTGAGCCATCCGACGCCACTTGCCCCGGCGCCCGTGTTGACCTAGGAAACGGGCGGGGCGAACCGGCGCAAGGGCTTTTCATGCCGCTTCTCGTGATGAAATTCGGCGGCACCTCGGTCGGCGGCCTGGGCCGCATCCGTAACGCGGCCGAGAAGGTTCGGCGCGAAGTCGCGCGCGGATATGACGTGATCGTCATCGTGTCGGCGATGTCCGGCAAGACCAATGAGCTTGTGGACTGGGTCGAGAAGACCTCGCCCTTCTTCGACGCGCGCGAATATGATGCCGTGGTCAGTTCGGGTGAGAACGTGACCGCCGGGCTGATGGCGCTGACGCTCCAGGAAATGGACGTGCCGGCGCGAAGCTGGCAGGGCTGGCAGGTTCCATTGCAGACCACCAGCGCCCATTCCGCGGCGCGGATTCTGGATATCCCGCGCGCCAATATCGACGCCAAGTTCACCGAAGGCATGCGTGTCGCCGTCATCGCGGGCTTCCAGGGCATCAGCCCCGAGGGGCGGATCACCACCCTGGGCCGGGGCGGGTCGGACACCACCGCGGTGGCCTTTGCCGCCGCCTTCGGGGCCGAGCGCTGCGATATCTACACCGACGTGGACGGCGTCTATACCACCGACCCGCGGATCGAGGACAAGGCCCGCAAGCTGGACCGCATCGCCTTCGAGGAGATGCTGGAGCTGGCCAGCCTCGGCGCCAAGGTTCTCCAGACCCGGTCGGTCGAGCTTGCGATGCGTTTCAACGTGCGCTTGCGCGTTCTGTCCAGTTTCGAGGACAATGACGAGAACTCCGGCACGCTGGTTTGCCCCGAGGAGGACATAATGGAAAGCAACGTCGTTTCCGGCATCGCGTATTCGCGCGACGAGGCCAAGATGACACTGATCTCGGTGGCCGACCGGCCGGGAATCGCCGCCGCGATCTTCGGCCCGCTGGCCGAGGCCGGCGTCAATGTCGACATGATCGTGCAGAACATCTCGGAAGAGGGGCATACCGACATGACCTTTTCCTGCCCGGTGGGGCAGGTGGCGCGTGCCGACAAGGCAATGCAGGCAGCCAGGTTGCGCGGCGACATCAACTTCAACGATCTCGTCGCCGACAAGGAAGTCGCCAAGGTGTCCGTCGTCGGAATCGGAATGCGCTCGCATGCCGGGGTCGCCAGCCAGATGTTCAAGGCGCTGGCCGCCGAAGGAATCAACATCAAGGTCATCACCACATCCGAGATCAAGATTTCGGTGCTGATCGACCGGAAATATATGGAACTTGCCGTGCAAGCGCTCCATGATGCGTTCGGATTGGACAAGGCGGCCTGAACCGAAACGGGGGCTCATGCCTGACGGCACCGAAAGCGAAAGTCGCAAGCTTCTGCGCCGATTGCGCGACACTCTTGCCGAGCCCGGCAAGGGGCAGGAGCGGCTGGACCGCATCACCCACATCATCGCCGATTCGATGCGCACCGAGGTGTGCTCGATCTACCTGTTCCGCGATTCCGATACGCTGGAACTCTGCGCCACCGAGGGGCTGAAGCCCGAGGCCGTCCACCATACCCGGCTGCGGGTGGGTGAGGGGCTGGTCGGCCGGGTGGCCCGCAGCGCGCGGGCGGTGAATACCGGCGATGCGCCCTCGGCAAAGGGGTTCCGCTTCATGCCCGAAACCGGCGAGGAGGTATTCTCGTCCTTCCTCGGCGTGCCGATCCAGCGCCTGGGCGAACGGCTGGGCGTGCTGGTGGTGCAATCGCGCGAGGCGCGGCAATTCTCCGACGACGAGGTCTATGCGCTGGAGGTCGTGGCCATGGTCGTGGCCGAGATGACCGAACTGGGCGCCTTCGTCGGCGAAGGATCGGCGATGTCGGCGCTGCACCAGCGGCCGGCCAATTTCCGGGGCGGCGCGGGCCAGGAGGGCGTCGCCGCGGGCCATGTCTGGCTGCACGAGCCGCGCGTGGTGGTCACCAACCCCGTGGCCGACGACCCCGAGGCCGAGCGCGCCCGGCTGAATGCCGCGGTCGATGAATTGCGCCTGTCGGTGGACGACATGCTCAGCGCCGCCAGCCTGGGCGACCCGGAACAGGCCAAGGTGCTGGAAGCCTATCGCATGTTCGCCAATTCCCGCGGCTGGAAACGCCGCATGGAAGAGGATATCGAACTGGGCCTCTCGGCCGAAGCCGCCGTCGAAAAGGAACAATCGATCGCCCGGGCCAGGTTGCAGACCGTGCCCGATGCCTATCTGCGCGAACGGCTTCAGGATCTCGACGACCTGTCCAACCGCCTTTTGCGAATCCTGACCGGCCAGGGCCGCGAAACCGGCGCCGAGATGCCCGACGACCCGATCCTGGTCGCCCGGAATATCGGCCCCGGCGAGCTTCTGGCCTATGGCCGCGCGTTGCGCGGAATCGTGCTCGAGGAAGGCTCGGTCGGCAGCCATGCGGCGATCGTCGCCCGCGCGCTGGCGATCCCGCTGGTCATCCATGCCGCCAACATCACCGCCGAGGCATTGAACGGCGACCCGATCCTGGTCGATGGCGAACAGGGCGTGGTGCATCTGCGCCCCGAGGAATCGGTGCGGACCGCCTTCATGGACAAGATCGCCATGCAGGCCGCCGCGCAGGAACGCTATGCCTCGATCCGCGACAAGCCGGCGCAAACGCTGTGCGGCACCCGCATCGCGATGCACATGAATGCCGGGCTTATGGCCGATCTGCCCTCGCTCCAGGGTTCGGGGGCCGAAGCGGTCGGGCTGTTCCGCACCGAGCTTCAGTTCCTGATCCGCAACAAGGTGCCGCGCCGGGCCGAGCTTGCCGCGCTCTATTCCCATGTCATGGACGCGGCGCGGGGCAAGCGGGTGGTGTTCCGCACCCTCGACATCGGCTCGGACAAGGTTCTGCCCTACATGAAGCGCGAGGATGAGCCGAACCCGGCACTTGGCTGGCGCGCGATCCGCGTCGGGCTCGACCGGTCCGGGATGATGCGGATGCAGCTTCAGGCGCTGATCCGCGCCGCCGCGGGCCGGCCGTTGTCGGTGATGTTCCCTTTCGTCGCCCAGCTTGAGGAATTCGCGGCCGCGCGCGATCACCTCTTGCGTGAACTCGACCGCGAGGACAGGCTCAACCGCCCCCTGCCCCGGAGCGTCGAAATCGGTGCCATGCTGGAAACCCCCAGCCTGGCCTACGCCCCGAAACAGTTTTTCGAGCTTGCCGATTTCATTTCGATCGGCGGCAATGACCTGAAACAGTTCTTCTTTGCGGCCGACCGCGAGAACGAGCGCGTGCGCCGCCGCTATGACACGCTGAATGTCAGTTTCCTGACCTTCCTGGAAAATATCGTCAGACGCTGCGACGACACGGACACCCCGCTGTCCTTCTGCGGCGAGGATGCCGGTCGCCCGGTCGAGGCATTGTGCCTGGCCGCGATCGGTCTGCGGACGCTGTCGATGCGGCCGGCCTCGGTCGGGCCGGTCAAGCATCTTCTGCGCCGGATCGACCTTGGCGAGGTGCGCGGGGTGATCGACGCCGCTTTCGCCTCGGGCGATCAATCGGTGCGCCCGGCGGTGATGGAATATCTGCGCGGCAGCGACTGGGCGGTATAGCCGCCCGCCCGCTCAGCCCCGCAGGCGCGGCCGCGGGCCCAGGCGTTGGCGCAAGTCCGCCAGCAGCACCGCATGGGCGATGCCGCTGTCGTCGCTCAGCCGTTTCAGACCGAATTGCAGATGCGCCATTTCCTGGTAATAGCGCGTGAAACTGTGGTTGATCGTGGCACCCGCGACGGCCCCGATCACCGGGATCGTCTGCGCCGCCAGTTTCTGGCCCAGCACCAGCGACAGGCGGGGCGCCACCCGGGCGATCAGACCATGCACGACAGGGCCGGTCAGGGCCACCCGCGCCGCGAGAAAGCCCAGCTCGGCCCCGTCATCGGCGGCCAGCGGCCCGGCCGCGGCGAAAACCTGCAAGCAATCCGCCCGGATCTCGGGGCTGGCCGGATCATAGCCGTGGGCCTCGGCAATTGCCTGGATCGCGCGCAGCAGAACGGTGGTCGTCAGCGGCAGTTCTGCCAGCGCGGTGGGTAGTCCGCCGAACCCGCCGACCGCGCCCAGGGCGGTGGTGAGGGCGGTGTTCTGCCAGCCCGCACCGTCGGGCAGCCGGCCGCCACGCGAGCGCGCGGCGGCGTCCAGTGAAACGCGCAGCGCCCGTTCGGTCGCGACCTCCAGCCGGTCTTTCGCCGCGTCGGGCAACCGCTCCAGCAGGTTCTCGGCATGTCCGCCGACGAGGCCGAGCAATTGCATCCCGATCCCGCTGGCCGCACGGTGGCGTTGCGCCAGCGCGTCCAGCGCGGCGGCCGTCTCGACGGGGATGACGGCGCCCGCATTGCCTGTCGCGATCCTGTCCATGGTTTCAATCTGGCCGATAACGCGCGACGCGGCAAGCCGGCACCGATCATCGCGCGGCGCATGTCACGGCGCGCAATCGGCAGAATCCCAACGCGTCACCGCGCCGCGCACCCCGTCCCAGTCGCCCATCCCGAGAACCCGCTCCGGGTTCGTCGGCGGCGGCATCTCGACCCCGGTCAGCCGGGTGAACCCGAACCGGCCGTAATAGGGCGCATCGCCGACCAGCATCACCCGCCGCCAGCCCAGGGCGCGCGCCCGCTGTGCCGTTTCCCGGATCAGCATCCCGGCAAGCCCCTCGCCCTGGTGGGTCGGGTGCACCGCGACCGGACCCAGCAACAATGCCGGATACCCGCCCACGCGCACCGGCCAATAGCGGATCGCCCCGGCCACGATCCCGTCCGAATCGCGCGCGACGACGCATAGCGGCGCCACCGGCTCCACCCCTTCGCGCAACCGATAGGACGAAAGCGCCTCGCGCCCCGGCGCGAAACACAGGTCGAACAGCGCCTCGACCTCCCACCAGTCGTCGGGCCGCTCCTCGGCCAGCGAAATGTCCTGTCTCACGCCCGGTCCCCGTGCCGCGCCGCTTTCGGCTGGAAAGGCCCGTAGCACGGCACTAGTTCATGGGCAAACCCACAAGATGGAGCCTTCATGTTCTACCGCCCCGAAGACGGCCACGGCCTGCCGCACAACCCGTTCAACGCCATCGTCACGCCGCGCCCGATCGGATGGATCGCGACCCGCGGCGCCGACGGGCAGGACAACCTGGCGCCCTATTCCTTCTTCAATGCCGTGGCCTATGAGCCGCCGCAGGTGATGTTTGCCTCGACCTCGGCCAAGCCCGACCGCGACGGCACCAAGGACAGCGTCGCCAATATCCGCGAAACGGGCGTGTTCTGCGTCAATATCGTGGAATACGCGATGCGCGAGGTAATGAACCGCACCTCCGGCCCGTGGCAAAGGGATGTGGACGAGTTCGAACTTGCCGGGATCGAGAAGGCGGCCTGCCGGACGATACCCTGCGCGCGCGTCGCCGCGGCGCCGGCCACCCTGGAATGCAGGCTGACGCAGATCGTCGATCTTCCCGGCGCGGCGAATTTCGCTGTATTCGGCGAGGTGACCGGCGTGCACATGCGCGACAACTGCCTGAAGGACGGAATGTTCGACATTCTCAGTTTTCAGCCGCTCACGCGGCTGGGGTATCGCGATTATTCGCGGATCACCGAGCTGTTCAGCCTGAAACGCCCCGGTGAGTGATCCAGCCGGCAAACGCCGTCCGGGCGGCCCGGCGCCTGCGGAATTTGCGGTCACACGGCAAGCGTTTTATCGCGAATTGTCACGCCGCCGTCCGCACCCATCAAGCAGCCGTGCCACGGGGCGTCGCCGGCCCGAACCGGCGGGCGCCGCGACGTTCACTCCCGCGCGGTGCAGATCGGGCGCCCCTCCCGTGTTCGCAGCGGCACCAATGTCGTCTCTACCGGTCCGGAATGAAGATACCAATAGCATCCGTCCTGCGGCAGGATCCGGGCGGTGGAGACATCCTGATACGGCGCTGCGATCGCAACCACGTTTTCCGGAATCACGTTCGATCGGCTGGATGCGTCCATCGGCGCTTGGGCTGCGGTGCAGCCTCCCACGAAAGACATCACCGCCAAAAAAGCTGCGCGTTTCCAGTGGCACCGGCGCAAGCCCCGGGATTCGCCACCGATGTTTCGACGAAGCATTTCACCGACCGCGTCAAACATGCGGCCCAACATTGTCTTCAGGGGGATGAAGGTGGGCTGTCGATCCGATCTCGACCTGTGGGTAAAGCGCATTGATATGGGCCATGACCATGCGGACACAGCCGGAACTTGCCCGCCCGCCGATCGAGCGCGGGTGGGGCGAGCCGTGAATGCGCAGATAGGTGTCGCGGTCGCCGACATAAAGGTAGAGCGCGCGCGAGCCCAACGGATTGGTCGGCCCGGGTTCCATTCCATCGGCAAGATCCGCGTAGATTTCGGGGTCGCGGGCGATCATGGAGCGGGTGGGTGTCCAGTGCGGCCACTTTACCTTGCGACGGATCGTGTAGGTGCCCGGCTCGTAGAGATTGCCGCGCGCGATGGCCACCCCGTAGCGCATGGCGGTGCCGTCGTCGCCGATATGGTAGAGATAGCGCGCGATGGCATCGACATGAATGTCGCCCGGGACGAGGCCGGCCCGCGCTTCGACGCGTTGCGGCAGAAAGCGCGGGTGCAAGCCCCAGGGGTTGGAACTTTGCAGGTCGAAACCGGGGGGCGTCACCTCGGCGTCCCATGCCGCTTCCTGCGCCGCGCCCGGCCAGCTGTCGGCCAGAAGCGGTTCTGTGACGGGCGGCGAGAACAGCGCAGCTGCGGCCACGACGAAATGGCGCCTTGTCAGCGCGGTTTTCCTGCAGCCGGTCATTGCGCGCCCTCCCGCCCCTCGACGGCGGGCCTCTGCAACTCCCCGACCTCCACGAAACGGAGCCAACAGGCGCCCCCGGTGCCGAAGGACGCCGTGCCATCGTGGCGCTGCGCTTGCCCGAGGCGCATCGAGCTTCGGATGTGCCCGGTCATTTCGGGGGGGTGCCGGGAAACGAGCTTGCGCACTCGATCCTCTGGCAAGCCCCGAGCCAACGCCTGAAAGGGGCGCGGCGGCGCCGGCGCAGTTGTCGTGACGGCAGGTGTTTTCTGCATGTCAATTTCCTCCATTCGCCAGATCGACCTCGGTTCGTTCGGCCTGAACCGCACGTGTGCGCCCGGGCCATGTCGTCTGGATGTAGGCGAGAATGTTCCAGATCTCCTGATCGGTCAGGATTTCGCCAAAGGCCGGCATGTCGCTGTCGAACTCCACCCCTTGCAGGGCCATTGCGGCCTGTCCGCCGACCTTGGTGTATTGAAACAGGACACGGTCGGGATGATGCCATGTGTGGCCGGTTTCATCATGCGGCGGCGCGGGAAACCGGCCGTCCGGGCCGGGTGATCTCCAATCCGGCTGTCCTTCAAGGTTGGGGCCGTGGCAAGAGGCACAGGTCGCGGCATAAAGGCTCCGGCCTTGCGCAACGTCCACCGCCGCGGGCATGACCGGCATATCGGCATCGAGCGCAGCGTCGTCGGGCGCGGTACCTGGGGCTGACCAGCCCGCCGCACCGGCAAGCGACAGAGCCGCGGGGACTGCAATGAGCGTCCAAGACTTCATGTTATCCGCACCCATGTCATCATGCCAGAGGCCGCATGGCTGAGCATGTGGCAATGAAACAGCCAGTCGCCAGGGTTATCCGCGACGAAGGCGATGTCGCGGGTCTCGCCCGCGGCGAGCATGAGCGTGTCGCGCATCGGTCCCGGTTTCGTGCCCTTGCGGACCTCGCGGAAATGAATCCCATGCAGGTGCATGGCATGCGGGAAGGCCGTGTCGTTGACGATCGAAATCCGCACCGGTTCGCCGAGCGAGAGATCGGCCAGGGGCGTTTGCGTCATCTCGGCCATCTCGTTGAACGACCAGAACCTGCCCCGGTCCGCGAGATCGCGGAAGCCAAGCCGCTCTCCGCCCAGGAAGGCGGAATTCATGCGCCCCATGGCGCCGCCCGCCATTACAAGCTGCAAGGGGCGCGCGTCGGCCAAGGATCGAATGCCACCGCCCGGATTGGGCGGCAGCGGTCCCGGTGCCCCGCGCGCGGTGCGCGTCGCCGTGCCCCGGACGGGGAAAGCGGCCTGCGAGGCCGGACGCCCCTCATTACCGAACCGCAAAAGATGCGCTGTCTCGCCGTCTTCCGCGGTCACATCGACGATCAGATCGGCCCGTTGGGCCGGCCCCAGAACCAGGACCTCGTGCAGCGGTTCCGGCGCGCTGAGCGGCATCCCGTCGAGCGCCACAATCCATCCGCGCAATCCGGCGAGCCCGAGCGGAAAGATCCGCGCGTTGGACGCGTTGATGAGCCGCAGCCGCAAGCGCGCGTGCCGCCGGACCGGGCGCGAGAAATCGAACCGCCCATTGGTGGTGAGCAGATTGCCGATCCGGCCGGCATGGCTCATCCTCATCGGGTGGTTGAACCTGTCGTCGATCAGCGCCGTTTCGGGATCGAGCAACCAGTCGTCGAGCACGAGGATCTCTTCGTGGTCGACATCCGGCGCGTCGGCCTCTTCGACGACGAGCGGGCCGTGCAGACCGCGCGCGACCTGCTCCCATGAGCGATTATGCGCGTGATACCAGTATGTTCCGGCGTCGGGCGCCACGAAATCGTAGTCGAATGTCCGGCCCGGCGCGACGGCGTCCTGGGTCAGGCCCGCGACACCGTCCATCGCATTGTCGATGCGGATGCCATGCCAGTGAATCGATGTCGGCGCGGGCAGATCGTTGACAAGCCGCCGCTTCACACGGCGCCCCTGTGGCACGCGGATCAGCGGGCCGGGCGCGCGGCCGTCGTAACCCCAGATGGAAGTCTCGGCGTAGCCTTCGGGGGGCAGCTGCACCGCCGCCTCGCGCGCCGTCAGGTTTTCCGGCACGTCGGATGCCGCCTGTGCATGTCGTGTGGTCGCCAGAAGACCCGCTGCCGCATGCGTGACGAAAGCACGTCGTGTCAGCATATCGTGCTGCTCCCATGGTCCGGACGGGCGGTCGACCCGCCCATCCGTTTGCGTCGGCATGTCGTCACGAACCGTCACCCAGTTGGAAACCACCCTGCATGCCGGCCTCTCGGTGTCCGGGCACGTTGCAGGCGAATCCTATCTCGCCGCCCTGCGGGAATGTCCAGATGACTTCACCCGTCTCGCCCGGCTCCAGCAGGGCGCTGTTGGCGTCGTCATGCATCATGCCGGATTCGATCATGCGGTCGTGGTTGAGGCTTTGCGCGGTCATCATGCCTTCGCGCATCATCTTCTGCATCTCCTCGCGATGACCGTCCCAGGTCTCGCTGGTGCCGATGTTGAATTCGTGCACCATCCGGCCGACATTCACAACCTCGAAGCGGATCGTCTCGCCCGGCTGAACCTTTATGGTCTCAGGATCAAACTTCATCTCGTCCATTTCCACCGTGACGGTCCGATCCACCATGGCGGCCGCACCCGGTTCGCCGATGCCGGAGTCGTGGCCCGCATCGGCAAGAGCGACAGAGGCGGCAAAAGCCGCAGCGATGGTCGTGCTGGTCAGGAATTTCGTGTTCATGTGGTTGTCTTTCATTCTCGGGTTTGCGGTGTGATTCATCATCGCAACTCTGCGCCGGGTCGCGGCGGCGGCAGATCGACTGGCATGACAAGACTGCCCGGATCCAACGGTTTTCACGGCATCTGTTCTATCGGACGGAGCAGGCGCAGCAATCTGACAAGGGCGTGTTTTTTGTATCCGAATGTATCCTTGCCGGAACCGGCTCAAACAGGCGCGACGGGGCGCCGGCCCCCGGTCCTTTCCTACACGCAAACGAGAAGACCGGGGGCCGGATCGTCATTTTTCCAGTGCCTTGCGGCGGCGATCGAACTCTTCCTCGTCGATTTCGCCAGCGGCGAACCTTTCGCGAAGGATGTCGAGCGCATCGCGCCGTTTGCCGCCCGGTCCCTGATTGTCGGAAAACCACTTCACCGCGAAGACGATCAGCGCGATGACGATGCCCCAGAACAGGATCATCATCAGCCCGCCGAACATGCCGTATCCACCACCCCACATCATGTGATCATACCCTCCTTGCCAGTTTTCTCCCGGATCCGCGGCGGCCAGCGTCGGCATCGCCAGACCCGTCAGTGCGAGCCATGTCTGTTTCATTTCCTTTCCTTTCCTCTGCTTGCTCAGTGGGCCCCATGTCGTCCGATATCGGAAGCGTCATGATGGCTTTCGTTCCGCCTTCCGGGCGGTTCTCCAGGCGGATGTCACCGCCATGCGCGCGCAGGATCGAGCGGGCAATCGACAGGCCCAGGCCATGCCCCCCGGTTTCCAGCGAGCGCGATTCTTCAAGCCGGAAAAACGGGTCGAAGACCCTTTCCAGCGCGTCGGCCGGGATGCCGGGCCCGTTGTCGGTCACCTCTATCACCAGGTCGTCACCCGCCCGCCGCCAGGCGACCCGCGCGTCCGCGCCATAGCGGATCGCATTCTCGATCACGTTGCGCAGGGCACGGCGCAGCAAAACCGGACGGACATGCACACACAGCCGCGGTCCCCCGGCAATCTCGAAACCCTCGACCATGTCGCTTGCGAGCGCGTCCATCCAGTCGGCGATCTCGATGGTCCGAGAGGGTTCCGACCCGCTCAGACCCTCGGCGAAGCTGAGCGTGGCTTCAGCCATCGTCTGCATCTCCTCGATCGACTCGATCAGGCTCTCGCGTGTCTCGGTATCATCGACCAGTTCGGCACGAACCCTCAGAGCCGTCAGCGGCGAGCGCAAATCGTGACCGACCGCGGCCAGCAGCCGCGTCCGGTCTGCCACGAAACGGGTGAGCCGGTCCTGCATCCGGTTGAACGCGGCGGTCAGGCTTTGCACTTCCGCCGGTCCTGCAAGCGCCAGAGCGCCCGTATCCTCGCCGCGTCCCAGCCTTTCGGCGGCGCCCGAAAGCCGGCGCAAGGGCCCCGTGAGCCGCGCAATCACGAACCAGAGCGCGGCGATCAGCAACAGCCCCGCCGTGACCCCGAAAGAGAGGATGGAAGCAAAGGGCCATTGCAGCGGCGGGCGCTCGAAGCGGGTGGCGACATTGAGCCATTGCCCGCCGGAGAGCGCGACCGAAAGCGTCAATTCCACCGGAGTCAGACGCGCCTGCATCATCCGCCGGTGCATGTCCGCCATGTCGCCCATGTCTTCCGGCATCCGCATCCTGTGCATTTCGGCCTGGCGCAGGTTCACCCGGATCTCGCGGCCCGGGGTTTCGCCCAGCAGGGCCCGCATGCGCGAAATGACTGCGTTGCCGTGATGGTGGTCGGGCGTGATCACCGACGGCTCGGGCGCAACATCGAAACGCACCAGCGGCGAGGTCGCCGCGCGCAGGATCGCCGGGTGCTGAGCGGGTGGCGTCTCTTCGAGAAGGCGCACGATATTGGCCGCGCGCCCGGCCGCTTCGGCACTGATCGCGGCGCGCACCGCGAGCCCGCGCTCATCGGCAAACAGGAACACGCTGACCGCCTGCGCCACCAGAAGGCAGCCGAGGATCAGCAGGATGATCTGCGCCCGAAGGCTCGAAAACGGGGGCCGGGTCATTCGATGACCTCGACATCGGCGGCAAGGCTGTATCCACCGTTGCGCACGGTTACGATGATCGAAGGGCGCAGGGGATCGGGTTCGATCTTGCGGCGCAGTCGGCTGATCTGGTTATCGATGGTCCGGTCGAGCGGCCCGGCCGCCCGCCCCGCGGTCAGGTCGAGCAGCTGGTCGCGGCTGAGCACCGCGCGCGGCCGCTCCAGCAGGACGGTGAGCAACCGGAAATCCGCCGTCGTCAACGAAATGCTGTTGCCTGCGGTATCCACGATCTCATGGGCGTCGGTGTCGAACGTAAAGCCCTTGAAGCGCACCCTCTTGCCGGCCAGGGCACCGGCCTCGGTCTCTGCGCTCCGTGCGCGCCGCAACACCGCCTTGATCCGGGCCAACAGCTCGCGCGGGTTGAAGGGTTTGGTCAGGTAATCGTCGGCACCGATCTCGAGACCGACGATGCGGTCCGCCTCCTGCCCCAGCGCGGTCAGCATGATGATCGGCAGGCGCCGCTCGGCCGACAGCCTCCGGCAGACGGAAAGTCCATCCTCGCCCGGCATCATCACGTCGAGCACCATCAGGTCGAAATGTCCATTTGCCAGCCTGGCATCCATTTCCTGCGCATCTTTCGCGGCTGTTGCCCGCATGCCGTTGCGTTCCAGAAAGCGGGTGACCGATTCCCGGATCTGGCGATGATCGTCGACAACGAGAATATGTGGAGCGTCGCGCATGCCCCCTCCTTACATGCCGCCGAGACAAACGGTCAGCGCCTGGAATGTAACCAATTGTATCGGAAACGCATTCTGCGACACATGGATACAAAACAGGGAATGACGCGCATTCCGGTTTCGATTTTAACACTTATGTCGGGGTTACGATCGATATTATGGAGGATCGAGACATGAATATGCGGACAACGGTTTCAGGCGCGGCACTTGCGCTGATGACTCTTGCTGGCGCGGCTGCGGCCGATGGCGGGCACGGTCGTGGTGGTCCCGGCGCGGGCGGGCCCGGCCTCGGCAACCACGACATGATGCCGATGATGATGCGCATGCATTCCGGGATGATGGGCGGCGATATGGGCATGATGCAGGGTGTCATGCCCGGCATGGGATCCATGGGGGGCGCCGGTGGCATGATGGGCGGTGGCCTCATGCCGATGATGCAGACGCTCGACGCGGACGGCGATGGCACCGTGACACCGGAAGAGACGCGCAAAGGCCTCAAGGACATGCTCGCCGAATATGATGCCGATGGCAACGGGTCGCTTTCGCTGGACGAATTCGAAACCCTGCACAGCGCAGTCATTCGCGAGACCATGGTTGATCGCTTCCAGTTCCTCGATGACGATGGCAATGGCCAGGTGACGGAAGGCGAGGTCGTCAAGCCGGCGGACATGATGGAAAGGATGCACGCCTTGCGCGAGCGCATGATGCAGGGCGGCGGGAACATGCCCGGTGCCGGCCCGATGGGGGCACGCGGTGAGCGGGACATGATGGACGACAAGTGAGCCCGGCAATCCGGCCAGGATCGCAAGCCCGGTCTCGTTCAATCGAGGCCGGGCGGTGATGGCGAAATCAGCGGATCGGATGTGTCAAACCCGTGACTAGGTGAAGCCGCGAACCACTATCGACGACTCCGGGTTGCGCCGGCGTGCAGCGCTGAAGGCCATCGCTCTCGCCGCCTCGATGTCGGCGGAGGACAACGCCGAGCGCCCCAAGGTGGTGGCAATGGTGCGAAACAGGCTTGTCGATGCCGTTGACACGGCCTGACCGACAGGGTTCGGGATGCCGATGCGTTCGCACCGCCGACGCCGGAACCTGCTCTTTGCGGTTTCTGCGCCGCCGCAGGCCCTTGCGTGATATGCTTTCCTGCCGGAAGGTGCGGCGCGCCGGTCGACATCCGGCGCTGCCGCTGATCGGGTGCCAGCCATGCGACCGCCTGGAAGAAAAATGCTCGTATCCGTCGGCCTTGGAGCCATGGCGATCGCGATCGCGGTCTGGCTCTCGACCCGGTGGCCTGCCGGTATCGACCGGCAGGCTGTAACGCTATGGGTCGAGAACGCCGGGGCGTGGGGACCGGCTGCCATTGTCGGTCTCATGACGCTGGCCGTGGTGGCCAGCCCCATCCCGAGCGCCCCCGTCGCGCTGGCGGCCGGTGCCGCATATGGTCATTTCGCCGGCACAGTTTATGTTGCCGTCGGATCGGAACTCGGGGCGCTGATCGCCTTCGCCATGTCCCGGGCAGTTGGACGCGGGCCGATTCTGCGACTTCTCGGTAAGCGTGCCGACCACGGGCTGCTCGGGTCGCAGAATGCGCTGACCCTGACCGTTTTCGCCAGTCGCCTGTTGCCGTTCGTGTCTTTCGACGCGATGAGCTATGCTGCGGGTCTGAGCGGATTGCATGCCTGGCGTTTCGCTCTGGCCACGCTCGCCGGAATCCTGCCGGCGAGCTTCATTCTCGCCCATTTCGGAAGCGCGGCGATGGATGGAGATTTCGGAGCAGGCGAGTGGATCGCCATCGGTCTCGGGCTTGCGACGGGCGTGCCGCTGCTTCTTCTCGCGCTCAAGCGACAGCGGGGTGCAAAGCAGGACGACACGATGGACGGGAACGGACCGTGAGGTCCGGCCAGCAGCATAATGCCCTGTCATTCTGCGGTGCCGTGGCGCCCATGTGGGCAAGGCCGGGGAACACCGATCTCCCCCTTGACCTTCCAGCAACGGGAATCCCTATATGCACGATGAAAGGAATTCGATCATGGCAAGCAATTCCGCCCATCACCACGCCCCGGACATCGCGCCGGGTGCCGAGACTGTGACCGATCCGGTTTGCGGCATGAAGGTGGAAATCAAGCAGGGCGTCCGGACCCGCGAATACGGAGGCGAGACCTTTCATTTCTGCTCGGACGGCTGCCAGGAGAAATTCGACGCCGACCCATATTTCTATGCCTCCGGCAACGCCGCGAAGGTCGGACAGCGCGCCCAGCCCGGCGCGCAGTACACCTGTCCGATGCACCCCGAGATCGTGCGTGACAAACCCGGCGCCTGCCCGATCTGCGGCATGGCGCTGGAGCCGATGGTGCCATCGGATGAGCCGTCCGAGGAACTGACGGACTTCACCCGCCGGATGTGGATCAGTGCCGCGGCGGCCGTGCCGCTGGTCATCATCACGATGGGAGAGCTCGTCGGGCTCGACCTGCGCGGCTGGCTCGGCCATCAGGTTTCGGTCTACGTCGAATTCGTTCTGGCGACCCCGATCATCCTGTGGGCCGCGCGGCCGTTCTTCCGTCGCGGCATCGACTCGATCCGCAACGCCTCGCCCAACATGTGGACGCTGATTTCGCTCGGCGTGGGCGCGGCCTATCTCTATTCCCTGGTGGCCACCTTTGCCCCCGGGGTTTTCCCCGCACAGTATCGGATGGGCGACGGCGTCGGCACCTATTACGAGGCCGCCGTCGTCATCATCGCGCTGGTCTTCGTCGGTCAGGTGCTGGAATTGCACGCCCGCGAACGCACCGGCGACGCGATCCGCGCGCTTCTCGACCTCGCGCCGAAGACCGCGCGCCGCATCCTGCCCGACGGGTCGGAATATGACGCCCCGCTGGAGAACATCGCAGAGGGCGACCTGCTGCGCGTGCGGCCCGGCGAAAGCGTGCCGGTGGATGGCGAGGTGGTCGAGGGCCGCTCCTCGGTGGATGAGAGCATGATTACCGGTGAGCCGGTGCCGATCGAGAAGGTCAAGGGCGACCACGTGACGGGCGGCACGATCAACAAGAACGGCACGCTGGCCATGCGGGCCACGCAGGTGGGCGCCGACACGGTGCTGGCGCAGATCGTCGACATGGTGGCGGGCGCGCGCATGTCGCGCGCGCCGATCCAGGGGCTGGCCGACCGGGTCGCGGCGATCTTCGTGCCGACGGTGGTTCTGGTGGCCGTCGTGGCGTTCTTCGTCTGGCTGTCGGTCGGGCCCGATCCGGCGCTGGCCTTCGCCATCGCCTCGGCCGTATCGGTGCTGATCATCGCCTGCCCCTGCGCGCTCGGGCTTGCCACCCCGATCTCGATCACCACCGCCGCCGGTCGCGGGGCGCAGGCCGGCGTGCTGATCAAGGATGCCGAGGCGCTGGAGCGCATGGCGCGCGTCGATACCCTGATCGTGGACAAGACCGGAACGCTGACAGAAGGCAGGCCGCGCCTGACCGATGTCGTCGCGCTCCGCGGCGACGAGGTCGAGGTGCTGCGCCTTGCCGCCGCGCTTGAGCGCGGGTCCGAGCATCCGCTCGCCGAAGCGATCGTGACCGCGGCGCAGGATCGTGGCCTGACACTGGAAACCGCCGCGGATTTCGAGGCGGTCACCGGCAAAGGGGTGCGCGGGACCATCGCCGGCCGGCGCGTCGCCCTCGGGAATGTGGCGATGATGACGGAGCTGGGGCTGGATACCGCCGCGGCGGACGCCCATGCCGACGACCTGCGTTCGGACGGCAAGACGGCGATGTTCGTGGCGATCGACGGGGAAATCGCCGGCATCGTGGCCGTCGCCGACCCGGTCAAGGAGACCACCGAGGCCGCGATCCGCGAGCTGCACGCCCTGGGCCTGACCATCATCATGGCGACCGGCGACAACCGCCGCACGGCCGAGGCCGTTGCGGCGAAGCTGGGCATCGACGAGGTGCGCGCGGGCGTTCTGCCCGAGGACAAGCAGAAACTGGTCGAGGAACTGCGCGCGAAGGGCGCCCTGGTTGCGATGGCCGGCGACGGCGTGAACGATGCGCCGGCGCTGGCCGCGGCCGATGTCGGCATCGCCATGAGCACCGGGGCCGATGTGGCGGTGGAAAGCGCCGGCATAACCCTGATGCGCGGGGACCTCGTGGGGCTTGTGCGGGCGCGCAAACTGGCCAAGGCGACGCTCAGGAACATCAAGCAGAACCTGTTCTTCGCATTCGCCTATAATGCGGCCGGCATCCCCATCGCCGCGGGGGTGCTCTATCCCGTCACCGGCCTTCTGCTCTCGCCGATGATCGCCGCCGCCGCGATGAGCCTGTCGTCCGTCTCCGTCATTTCCAACGCATTGCGCCTCAGGCGGGTGAAACTGTAAAGGAGGCTGTCCAGTGGCAAGCGGACATCACGGTCACATGCCGTCGAGCGGGCGAGGAATGGCGATCTCGGCCTGGCTGACGGGGATCTATTTCATCGCCGAAATGGGGATCGGGCTCTGGACCGGGTCCATCGCGGTCATATCGGATGCGCTGCACACCTTTTCGGCCGTGGGCGGCGTTCTGGTGGCCATCCTCGCCGCGCGGCTGGCCCGGCGTCCCGCCGACGAAGACCGCAGCTTTGGCTGGTACCGCGCCGAGATCATCGGGGCGCTGGTCAATGGCGGCTTCCTGCTGGGCATGGCGATCGTCGTCATCGTGATGGCCGCGATGCGGATGACCCAGCCGATCGACCTGCCCACGGGGCCGATGTTGCTGGCCGCCGCCGGCGGGCTGGTGACCGAATTCATATCGCTCGGTCTCATCTGGAAACAGAGCCAGAGCGACCTGAACGTCAAGGGGGCGCTGTGGCACATCATCCAGACCTTCGTGGGCAGCCTGCTGATCATCGTCACGGCGCTGGTCATCCGGTTCACCGGATTCCTGCTGATCGACCCGATCCTGGGCATGGCCTTCGGCTTCGTGCTGGTCTGGGCGAGCTGGGGCATCCTGCGCGATTCGATGCATCTTCTGATGGAAGGTACGCCGGACGACGTGAACCTCGGCGACGTCACGCGCGCGCTGGAGGATCTCGACGGCGTGGCGGATGCCCATCACATCCACGCATGGGCGCTGACCAGCGGCAAATACGTCTTTTCATCGCATCTGCGGGCGCGCGACGGCCATGACCCGCAGGATGTGCTCAAACGCGCTCACAAGATGCTGCGCGAGCAGTTCGGGTTCTTCTTCGTGACATTGCAGGTCGAGGATCGCTGCCTCGACGAGAGCGGCGCCGAGGTGATCGACGTGACGCAGCCGGGCGACGGCAAGGCTTGACCCGTGCGGACCGTGCTGCTGCTCTTGCTGATCACACTCTCCGAGGCGACGATCGGCGTCTTCGTGAAGCTGACGGACGGGCTCATCCCGATCCAGACGCTGAACTTCTACGCGGTGACCTGCGCGGCCGCCTTCCTGATGGTCGCCATGCCGCTGGCGACCGGGCGGCCGTTGCGCTTCCCGCGCGGGAACCTGACGGACCCCGTGATCATCGGCGCGCTGATCGCTATTCAGATCAGCGTCTTCAACTTCGCCATGACGCTGGTGCCGATCGCCAACGCCGTGATCTTCTGGAGCGTCGCGCCTTTCTTCACCTTCATCTTCTCGGCCCTCTTCCTCGGTGAGAAGGCACGCAAGAGCCACATCCTGATCTTCGCGGTGGCGCTTGCCGGGATCGTCCTTGCGAAACCGCTCGAGGGCGGGCACATGTTCGGCAACCTCGTGGCGCTGGGCGATGGCGCGATCTATGCCGCCATGGTCACCTACATGCGCCACGAGCGAAAGACCGAGACCGGCAACGACATCGCCTGGTCGATGCTGGCGGCGGCCCTGCTCCTCTCGCCGATGCCCGTCCTCGTCGGTCCCGGCGCGGTGGGGGCGATGATTGCCTATTCCGCTCTCGCTGTGGAACTGCCCGTGCTGCTATGGGCGGCAGCGCTTGGCATCGTGTCGACCGGTTTCGCGTATTTCGGTATCTCTATCGTGCTGAAGACGCTCAATGCCGACGTCTATTCGCTGGTCGACATCATCGTCTCGCCGGTGGTGGCCTCGACGCTCGGCTACCTGATCTTCGGCGAGGTTCCGGGGCGCGGGATGATCCTGGGCGGCGCGCTGCTGCTCGGCTCCGGCTTCTGGCTGACGCGGGAGATGTCGCGGGAGGCGCCAGGTCGGGTCGCGCATCCATGTCAGTGCGCAGCCTGAAGGAGAAGATCTCGGCAAAGGATCTGCCTGCGTGCTGCTTGCCCGAGGAAGTGGGTGCGGTTGTTTGGCTCAAGCGCACAACGTCGCGCCCGCTCCCGCATCACGGCGGTGTGGACCAGCATCTCCGCGATCGCCGAACTTTTTGGAAGGAGATCCAGTTCCTCGGCCCTGCGCGCCCGGAACTCACGGCCGTACCCGACCACGGGCGGGCAGAGGGTGGCGATGCGCTGCTCGGAAATGCCCGTCGCACAGCCCGTCAGCAAGCTCGTCGCGACCGGGAAAGGTCAAAAATCGAGGTGCTCCATATCTCATATTCACCCGGGCGACGCCTCTGTCACCGGACGCTTGCATGACCATCCCGCGGCGACTAGGGAAACGGTAGAGTTTCCAACCCGGCATTGGTGTGACTGCCAATGCCCCATGTCCCAGGGCCCGCCATGTTCCGTTCCCTTCGCTTCACCGCATTCGCTGCGGCCGCTGCCGTCGCGATGACTCTTTCACCGGGGCAGGCCCAACAAGCGGGCGGGCAACCCGTGCCGGTCACGGTCGTCAGCGTCACGTCGCAGGACGTGACCCTGACCAGCACGCTGCCGGGCCGGGTCGCGGCCTCGGCCGAGGCGGAGGTCCGCCCCCAGGTGAACGGCATCATCACCGAGCGTCTGTTCACCGAGGGCGGCGAGGTGGCAACTGGTGATCCGCTGTTCACGATCGATCCGGCGAGTTACGAAGCCGCCGTGGCGCAGGCCCGAGCCCGGGTGACACAGGCGCAGGTGCAACTCGACGCGGCCGAGCGCGAGGCGGCACGGCTGCAGGCGCTTCAGGCGCGCAACGTTGCCAGCGAGCGGGCTTTCGACGACGCGATCGCGGCCCGCGATTCCGCCGCGGCGGCGCTGGAGGTCGCCCGCGCGCAGTTGCAAACGGCCGAGATCGAGCTGTCGCGCACGACCATCCGCGCCCGCCTGTCGGGCCGCATCGGGCTGGCCCAGACCAGCGCCGGGGCGCTGGTCACGGCCAGCCAGAACCAACCGCTCGCGGTGATCCGCGATATCGACCCGGTCTATGTGGACGTCAACCAGTCGGCCGCCGATTTGCTGCGCTGGCAGCGCGGCGAGGCGGAGGCAGAGCTTGCGGGTGGCGATCAGACGGTGCGCCTGACGCTGGCCGACGGGTCGGCCTACGGGCAGACCGGCACGCTGACCGCGGCCGAACCGAATGTCGATCCGCGGACCGGTGTCGTGACCCTGCGCATGCAGTTCGACAATCCCGAGACGCTTCTGCTGCCCGGCATGTACGTTCAGGTGGAACTTCCCGTCGAGGTGGTCGAGGGCGCCTTCCTTGTCCCGCAGGAAGCGGTGACACGCGACCGCCGCGGGCGGCCCGTCGCCTGGGCGGTGAATGCCGACGACAAGGTCGTCGAACAGCGCCTGACAATCCTGCAGGACCGCGGCAGCGACTGGGTCGTCTCCGAAGGGCTTTCGGATGGCGATCGCATCATCGTGGCGGGTTTCCAGAAGACAAGTCCCGGCGCGACCGTTTCCCCGCAGGCGCGCGCGGCGTCAGCTGACACGCCGGCCGCGGCGCAGTAGAGGAGCGGGAAGATGGCAGCCTTCTTCATCGATCGCCCGGTCTTCGCATGGGTGATCTCGATCCTCATCATGGGGATCGGGATCCTGGCGATCCGCACCCTGCCGGTGGCGCAGTATCCGCAGATCGCGCCGCCGTCGGTCTCGATCCGGGCCTCCTATCCCGGTGCATCGGCGGAGACGGTGGCCAACACGGTCACCCAGGTCATCGAGCAGCAGATGACCGGCATCGACGGGCTGCGCTATTTCTCGTCGCAATCCACGTCGGCCGGCGGCGCCCAGATCACGCTGAATTTCGAAACCGGCACCGATATCGACATCGCCCAGGTGCAGGTGCAGAACAAGCTCAGCCAGGCCCTGCCGCTGCTGCCCGACATCGTGGAACGCCAGGGCGTCACGGTCGAGAAGGCGTCGTCCGGTTTCCTGATGGTGATCGGCCTGATCTCCACCGACGGCGCGCTGGAACAGGTGGACCTTTCCGATTACATGGTCACCAATCTGGTGGACGAGCTGAGCCGGGTCGAAGGCGTGGGCTCGGTGCAGGTGTTCGGTGCGCAATACGCGATGCGCATCTGGCTCGATCCCTCCAAGCTCGCCGCGTTCGAGCTGACGCCATCCGACGTGGTCGCTGCGGTGTCCGCGCAGAACGCCCAGATCTCGGCCGGTGCGTTCGGCGCGCGCCCGACCGTCGAGGGCCAGCAACTCAATGCCACGATCACCGCGCAGTCTCTGCTCAGCACGCCCGAGGATTTCCGCCAGATCGTGCTGCGGGCGGAAACCGATGGCGGCCTCGTGTTGCTCGGCGACGTGGCCGAGGTGGAGATCGGGGCGGACAACTACGCGGCGATCGGGCGTTTCAACGGCGATCCGGCCTCGGGCATGGCGATCAGCCTGGCCCCCGGTGCCAACGCGCTCGACACCGCCGAAAAGGTGAAGGCCCGGATGGCGGAATTCGAAAAATTCTTCCCCGAGGGCGTCGAATACGTCATCCCCTACGACACCACGCCGTTCATCGCGATCTCGATCAAGGAGGTGGTCAAGACGCTGTTCGAGGCGATCGGCCTGGTGTTCCTGGTGATGCTGCTGTTCCTGCAGAACCTGCGCGCCACGCTGATCCCCACGCTTGCGGTGCCGGTCGTGTTGCTGGGCACGTTCGGGGTGCTGGCAGCGGCGGGGTTCACCATCAACACGCTGACCATGCTGGCGATGGTGCTGGCCATCGGCCTGCTCGTGGACGATGCCATCGTCGTGGTCGAGAACGTCGAACGCATCATGGAGGAGGAGGGGCTTGGCCCCCGGGAAGCGACGCACAAGTCCATGGGCCAGATCACCGGCGCGCTGGTCGGCATCGCGCTGGTGCTGTCGGCGGTGTTCGTGCCGATGGCGTTCTTCCCCGGCTCAACCGGCGTGATCTATCAGCAGTTCGCGATCACCATCGTGTCGGCCATGGCCCTGTCGGTGGTCGTGGCGATCACTCTGACCCCGGCGCTCTGCGCCTCGATCCTGAAACCCAAGGGCCACGCCGCCCGTCGCGGGCCCTTCGGCTGGTTCAACCGCGGCTTCGGCGCGGTGCTGGCGGGCTATGCCGCCTCGGTGCGGTGGAGTGTCAACCGCCCGGTCCGCGTCGGCGCGATCTACCTGCTGCTGGCCGCCGGCATGGCCCTGCTGTTTCTGCGCACGCCCACGGGCTTCCTGCCGGAAGAGGATCAGGGGATCATGTTCACCCTGATACAGGCGCCCACCGGCGCGACCGCGCAACGCACGCTCGACGTTCTGGAACAGGTCGAATCGTATTACCTCACGCAGGAGAAGGAGGTCGTCGACAGCATGTTCGGCGTCGTCGGGTTCAGCTTTGCCGGACAGGGCCAGAACATGGGGCTGACCTTCGTGCAGCTGAAGGACTGGTCCGAACGGACGGAACCGGGCGAAACTGTCCAGGCGCTCGCCGGGCGGGCCTTCGGGGCGCTGAGCCAGATCCGCGACGCCATGGTTTTCCCGATCGTGCCGCCGTCGGTGATCGAACTCGGCAACGTCTCGGGATTCGATTTCTACCTCCAGGCGCGCGGCGGACAGACCCACGGAGAGCTTGTTGCGGCGCGCAACCGGCTGCTCGGCGCGGCCTCGCAAAGCCCTCTGATCGCCTCGGTCCGGCCCAGCGGGCTGGAGGACGCGGCACAGTTCAACCTTGAAATCGACTGGCGCAAGGCCGGTGCGATGGGCGTGACGCCGACCGATGTGGGCGCGCTGCTGCGCGTCGCCTGGGCCGGCGCCTATGTCAACGATTTCCTCGACCAGGGCCGCATCAAGCCCGTCTACGTCCAGGGCACGGCCGCGGCGCGCGCCACCCCGTCGGATATCGAGAAATGGCGCGTGCGCAACGCGTCGGGCGGGCTGGTGCCGTTCTCGAACTTCGCCACCGGATCCTGGGACTACGGGGCGCAGGGTCTTTACCGATACAACGGCATTTCCGCGATCCAGATCCAGGGCTCGCCCGCGCCCGGCGTCTCCACCGGCGAGGCGATGGCCGAGATGGAGCGGCTGGTCGCCGATCTTGGCGGTGACTACAACCTAGCCTGGACCGGTCTTTCGCTCGAAGAACGGCAATCGGGCAACCAGGCGCCGCTGCTCTACGCGTTGTCGCTGGCCGCGGTGTTCCTGTCTCTGGCCGCGCTTTACGAAAGCTGGTCGATCCCCTTCGCGGTGATGTTCGCCATGCCCATCGGCGTGCTCGGCGCATTGACCGGTGCCTGGCTGGGCGCGTTCGAGAACGGCGTCTTCTTCCAGGTCGGCCTGCTGACCGTGATCGGTCTGACCGGGAAGAACGCGATCCTGATCGTGGAATTCGCGCGGGAGCGGCACGAGCAGGGAGAACGCGTCATCCTCGCCGTGGTGGAAGCCGCACGGCAGCGGTTCCGCCCCATCGTGATGACCTCGATGGCGTTCTCGCTGGGCGTGCTGCCGCTGGTGTTGAGCACAGGCGCGGGCGCGGGCGGGCGCACCGCCATCGGGTCCGCCGTGCTGGGTGGCACGATCTCGGCCACCGTGCTCGGCATCGTCTTCGTGCCGCTGTTTTTCGTGATCGTCACCCGCTTGTTCCGCCGCGCCGGCGGCCACCGCCCTGCGACCGCCGCCGCGGACAGGGACTGACCGATGGGCTTCGGCCCCGGCCGAACCTGTCCCGACACGTCACTCACCGGGCTCGACCCGGCGCCTGACGCTGGCAGCGGACAAGGGACAAGACAGCCGCGACTTCACTGCCGCGCCCAGGCGCATGGTCGTGACACCAAACGCAGCGCAGAAGGCCCGGCATTTCGCCATCGACGGACGGACCACCCACCATCCCGGCTATGCCTTGTCCCGAAGGTGCCGGAAGAAGATCGAGGAACCATTCGGCTGGGCCAAGACCGTGGGCGGCATGGCCCGGACGCTCCGCCGCGGCCTCGGCAGGGTCCGCGCGCAATTCACGATGACAATGGCAGCCTGCAATCTCGCGAGGCTACCGAAACTATTGCGTAAGCCCCCGGGGGCTTACTCTTCACCTTCGATGCGAATATGGGAGATAACCGCATGGAGTTGAGGGCCGAACCAGTTCTTCCGGGATTCCGGGATTTGGCGCGATTTCTATCTGCGGCTGGCCGCCGAATTGGTCGACATGGGGCTCGAGGTCGAGGTCAATGACCTTTCGACGATGCAGCATCTGCCCGAAGGCGCCGCCTTTTCGGTCGGGCCACTGGTCAATGCCTATAACGAAGGGACGCTGCGCTGGTTGGCCGGACGCGGAGCCAGCCGGGTCTGCCTGCCGCCGGAATTACCCCTGACCTCGGTCGCGACACTTGCCGGGTCGGTGCCGATCCCCGTCGAAGTCTGGGGCTGCGGCCGCCTGCCGCTGGCAATCTCGGGTCGCTGCCATCACGCACGGCCGCACGACCGGTCCAAGGACAACTGCCAGTTCGTTTGCGGCGCCGACCCCGATGGCCGCGATGTGGAAACGCTTGACGGGCAGGATTTCCTTGCGGTTGACGGTGTGCAAACACTGTCCGCAAGCTGCGCCAACGCCGCGCATCAATTTTCCCGACTGCGGCGGGCCGGCGTGACCTCGCTGCGCCTCTCGCCGCAATCGCAGGGCTTCGCTGCCTTTTGCGGCCTGTTCCGCGACCTGATCGACGGACGAATCGGGGCGGAAGAGTTGTCGGCGGTCGCACTCCCATCCGCGCCAGGCGGCCGGTATTCCGGCGGATTCCTGACCGGCGCGCCAGGGGTGGCCTGGTCCGCTCGGGACTGATCCCGCGATATCCATCCGCTTCGAAAACGGGGGCGTTTGCCGGGATGATGTCGTGGTGAGCTTCATATCCATCGGATGGCAAAATCCTCCAGAGGCAACACGAGTCTGATGATGTGACCGCCCCCGGACGGCATCGATGTGCCAAGGCGGGTCCGCGATGTTCCACAGAGGAGGACGGTCACATCATCAGAGCCCCTTCCGGTGCTGCGTCGTGCAACAATTTCTCCGGAGGCTCGAGAGTATTTGAGCCGAGAAGAAGATCATGGGCGTTCGATGGCGATCGCCGTTCCCTCGCCGCCGCCGATGCAGATCGCTGCCACGCCGCGCCTGAGGCCACGCCGTTCCAGCGCGTTGAGAAGCGTGACCATGATCCGCGCGCCGGATGCGCCGATGGGATGGCCCAATGCGCAGGCGCCGCCATTGACGTTCACCTTGTCGCGCGGCAGGCCCATCTCGTGCATGAACGCCATCGGCACGACGGCGAAGGCCTCGTTCACTTCCCACAGGTCCACGTCATGCACGGACCAGCCCAGTTTTTTCAGCAATTTCTGGGCGGCGGGCACCGGCGCGGTGGTGAACCAGCCCGGCGCCTGGGCGTGCGTGGCGTGGCCCAGGATCCGGGCGCGCATGGGCAGGCCGCGCTGGCGCGCCGTTTCGCCGGTGGCCAGCACCAGCGCGGCGCCACCGTCGGAGATCGACGAGGAATTGGCCGCGGTCACCGTGCCACCGGCGCGGAAGGCAGGCTTGAGCTGCGGGATCTTCTCGGGCCGGGCCTTGCCGGGCTGTTCATCCTCGGACACGGTGGTTTCGCCCTTGCGCGTGGACAGGGTGACGGGCGCTATTTCATCGGCAAAGGCGCCGGTTTCCTGTGCCTCGCGCGCGCAGGCGAGCGATTTCAGCGCGTATTCGTCCTGCGCTTCGCGCGTGAACCGGAAGGCATCGGCGCAATCTTCGGCGAAGGTTCCCATCAGCCGGCCCTTGTCATAGGCATCTTCCAGCCCGTCGAGAAACATGTGGTCGACCACCTCGCCGTGGCCAAGCCGCGCGCCGGCGCGCATCCCGGGCAGCAGGTAGGGGGCATTGGTCATGCTTTCCATGCCTCCGGCAGCCACCAGCGCGCAGTGCCCCAGGGCCAGCTGGTCGAAGGCCATCATCGCGGCCCGCATCCCGGAGCCGCACATCTTGTTGAGCGTTGTCGCGGGCACGTCCTGGCCCAGCCCGGCATGGAACCCGGCCTGCCGTGCAGGCGCCTGGCCCTGCCCCGCCGACAGAACGCAGCCCATCACAAGTTCATCGACGGAGGACAGGCCGGCGCCCGCCATCGCCGCGCGGATGGCCGCCCCACCCAGGGTCGGCGCATCGGCCGCGGCAAACACCCCCTGAAAGCCGCCCATCGCCGTGCGCGCCGCGCCACAGATCACCACGTCGTGCATTCTGCTTTCTCCTGTCAGCGTCTCTTCCCGGACGGGTGCCGTGGTAACTCCGGGGGATCGGCACGAAGTTTGTGCCACTCCGTCCGGCGCTGCAAGGGCGTTTTGCGATCCGCCGGCCCCCGGAAGCCGCGCGCATATTTCGATCGTGCGACGCCGCAACGCCCATCGCGACAAGGGGTGTCAGCGGGGGAAGAGATCCGTCTGCTCAGGCTTGCCGGGCGCGGGGAGGCCCAGATGCGTCCAGGCCTTCGCCGCCAGCATCCGGCCCCGCGGGGTGCGCTGGATCAGCCCCTGTTGCAGCAGGAACGGCTCGATCACCTCTTCCAGCGCATCGCGGCTTTCGCTCAGCGCGGCGCTGATGGTTTCTATGCCGACCGGGCCGCCGGCATAATTCTCGGCAATCAGCCGCAAATAGCGCCGGTCGGCCCCGTCGAGACCGAGGTGATCCACGCCCAGCCTGGTCAGCGCGCTGTCGGCGATGGCCCGGGTCACGCTTCCATCGCCCTCGACCACGGCGAAATCCACCACCCGACGCAGCAGGCGGCCGGCGATGCGCGGGGTGCCGCGGGCCCGCCGGGCAATCTCGCGGGCGCCTTCGGGTTCGGCAGGAATGCCCATCAGGCGCGCGCCGCGGGTCACGATCTCGTGCAGTTCCTCGACCGAGTAGAACTGCAACCGCGTCGGAATCCCGAACCGGTCGCGCAGCGGCGTGGTCAGCAGGCCCAGCCGCGTGGTTGCACCGACCAGGGTGAAGGGCTGCAACTCGATCCGCACGGTGCGCGCCGCAGGTCCCTCGCCGATCACCAGGTCCAGCTCGAAATCCTCCAACGCGGGGTAAAGCACCTCTTCCACCACGGGGTTCAGGCGGTGGATCTCGTCGATGAAGAGCACATCGTTGCGTTCCAGGTTGGTCAGGATCGCCGCCAGGTCGCCGGCCTTGGCCAGCACCGGCCCCGAGGTCATGCGAAAATTCACCCCCAGTTCGCGCGCCATGATCTGCGCCAGCGTGGTCTTGCCCAGCCCGGGGGGGCCATGGAACAGGGCGTGATCCATCGCTTCTCCGCGGATCCGGGCGGATTCGATGAACACCTTCAGGTTGGCGCGCGCTTCGGCCTGGCCGATGAAGTCGTCCAGGGCCTGCGGCCGCAGAGCGCGGTCGGCATCGTCGGGGCGGGCCTCGGGGCGCAGGGTGGGGTCGGGCCGGTCCATCGCCTAGCCTTTCGGTGCCAGCAGTTTCAGGGCCGCGCGGATCAGCTGGGCAGTGTCCGCGTCGGGCGCCTCGCCCGCTGCCCGGGCCACGGCCCCGGCGGCCTCGCCGGGCGCGTAACCGAGATTGCCGAGCGCGGAAAGCGCCTCGGACCGGGCCGGGGGCGCGCTGCGCTGGGCCGCGGGC
>JADQCB010000009.1 GCA_016278325.1 Actibacterium sp. | reverse complement strand
AACCTCCGCCACCATACCGCCATGGTAAGGTCAGGGCAATTTTTCGAGGTGCCCCCAAGTTTTTTCTTCGTGCCGCGGGCTCTTGGCCAATCTCCATGCAGGGCGACAACGGCTATTCAACCCGGGCCAGAACAAGGAGGGTCATCCCCGGGAACGACACACGGACAGGCTTGATGCTGCCACGAACGGCAGACGCGCAACCAAAGGAGGACCGACGATGCTGCGCAAGCTCCCCACGAAGACCCTGTCCGCAGACCTGCAACTCGCCACCGTCCGAGCATATTTCGCCGAGCACGGCACCGCCCTGTGCAATGCCGCCGGGCTGATCGACGGCGAGGCCGGGACGGCCCGCGTTCTGCGCCTCATGTCCGGTTTGCGCGAAGCGTCGCGCCTCGACCGGACCACGCGGCGCCGGCTGGTCGACCTGCACCGGCTCCTGTCTCTTGATCCGGTCGTCGACGCGTTCGAACCGGACCTGGCGTCATGGATGTTCCTCGACCCTGCCAGGCCCGAGGTGGAAGAGTTCTGCCTGCTCACTGACCGGCTGTTCGACCTCCTGGTCGAGATCGGGGAACTAGACGACGAACAGGATGCGCTGGCGCTTGCCTGCCGGCGCAGGACGCGGCCTGAAACGCAACGCCGGCCGTGCCTCGATCTGCGCGGCCGGCGTCATGCCCTCGGACGAACGCAAGGTCCGATACCCAGCCCTCAACCGTCTCGGAACATCGTTGGCGGTCGCCGGAAAAAAATTCAAGCGCAGGGCAGATTTCTTCTTCGTCGTCCAGAAAAACGACCAATGTTCTCGTCACCAGCACAGAAGACCAGCCTTTGAGACAACCTAAAAGAACCCGCCGAACCCAACCCATCTCCCGCGACGCACGGAACTTGACGCCGATGAATCAGGCACACCAGCACCGCTTCCGCCACCGCATGAAGGGAGAACATCATGCTCAACACCACCACCCTCGACACCGCCGAATTGCGCCTCGACGCGGTTTACGCGGTGGAGCAGCACCTGCGCCGTCACGGCGCGGGTCTCTGCGACCTGCTCGACGTGCTCGATGATCCGAGCGGGTTCGAGGCACTCTGCGATCTGCATGGGGCCTTCGGACAGCCGTTTCCCGATCCCGAGGCCGTGGAGACCGCGCTGCACAACATCCACCGCGTCCTGGCGGAGCAAGCGCCGTCAGCGCTCGATCGGACCGGTCATGATCGGTGTCTGCCGGCCTCCGACATGACCCTCTGGCACGGCGCGCGCGTCAGCGAGCTCCTCGTGCGGTTCCGTCATGCCGACTGAGACCGGGACACGCTGTGCCCTTCAGGACGCGGTCGGGCGGGAGCGGGGCATCTGCGACTCGTGACGCGGTCGCGCATCGAGAGGCATGGCCTGTCGCGGATCCACGTGCGGACAGTCCGGCACGAGCCTATCCAGGCCTTCGCGCGCGTCGAGGATGGGGTGCGCAGTTGGCGAGTAGCATAGGGACTTCATCGGCACTTCGCAGAAGGGCGGCGCAAGCCGCCCTTTTTTCATGCCTGTCGTTCCCTGATCCGGCGCCGGCCTCGAATGCTGCGCATCGACGTCACAGCAGTCACGCGAGACGCGCGGCAAACACAGATTTCCCCAGGATCGAGCCCGCGGTGTAGGGCGCCTTCTGCACGCAAGTCGAGGTGCGCCAACAGCCAATGATCAGCCCCGGGAAAAATGGCGAAAGACGTTTCTGCCACCTGTTTCCGGTTCCCGTATCGCTCGGGACAGGGGCGAATCCGCGATCACGCAAGAAACGGCAGAAATACCTGAAAATCGGGCGTGTACGCCCGATTGACTTCATTTGCTTGCGAAATGGCCATTTCAACCCCGCCGATGGCCATGAATTGGTAGTGGGAACAGGAACAAACCCGTTCGGACAATCAGCCGGAACATTTGGAATAGCCGCAATTCATGCAGGTCATGCAGCCCTCGACCATCCGCATTTCGTATTGGCCGCAGCTCTGGCAGGCCGGGCCGCGGGGACGGTCGCCGCGCTGCATTGCCACGACCTGAGGATCCGTCTTGAGTCCCTGCCCTTCGCCGTCGATGAACCCGATCGCGACCAGGTGCCGCTCGATCACGCCGCCGATCGCGGCCAGGATCGAGGGGACATACCGGCCCTGCATCCACGCCCCGCCGCGCGGGTCGAACACCGCCTTGAGCTCTTCCACCACGAAAGACACGTCGCCGCCGCGCCGGAACACCGCCGAGATCATCCGTGTCAGTGCAACGGTCCAGGCGAAATGTTCCATGTTCTTGGAGTTGATGAACACCTCGAACGGGCGGCGATGGCCGTTGATGATCACGTCGTTGATGGTGATATAGATCGCGTGTTCGCTGTCGGGCCATTTCAGCTTGTAGGTGCTGCCCTCCAGCATCTGTGGCCGGTCCAGCGGCTCTGCCATGTAGATCACGTCGCCATGCGGGGATGGCGGCGCGGCGCCGTCACTTGAGACGGCCTCCGGGGCCTCGATGTCGGCTTGAGTATTTTCGCCGAAGAGAAGCCAGCCGGTGGAAATTCCCAGTGCCGTGGCCAGGCGGGCCGCATCCGGCTTCGACAGGGCCTGGCCATCGAAATACCCCTCCAGCACGGCTGCATCCAGGTTGCTGGCCGTGGCGAGTTCCTTGCGCGTTGCGAACCGCGACTGTCCGAAGGCCTTCGCCAGCCGATCGCTTGTGCCCAGGTCCGGATCGCTTTTCTCCGATATGCTCAGGACGCTTCCGGTTACCGCGTTCGGGCGGTAGGTGGTGCAGCCCTTGCAGCCGGACTCATAGGCCTGCATGTAGACATCCTTGAACGCGTCGAAATCGATCTCTGCCGGGCAGTTGATCGTCTTGGAGATCGAGGAATCGACCCATTTCTGGGCAGCGGCCTGCATCCGGACATGATCGGAGGGCGCGAGGGTCTGGGCGTTCACGAAATGGTCGGGCAGCGCGGCATCGCCGAATTTCTCGCGCCAGATCTGGACGGCGTAATCGACGACCTCTTCCTCGTTGCGCGATCCGTCGCGTTGCAGGACCTTGCGATTGTAGGAATAGGCGAAGACCGGTTCGATGCCGCTGGACACGTTGCCGGCATAGAGCGAGATGGTGCCCGTGGGGGCGATCGAGGTCAGCAGCGCGTTGCGGATGCCATGCGCGCGGATCGCGGCGCGCACGTCTTCGTCCATCTGCATCATGTGGCCGGTGGCCAGGAATTTATCGGCGTCGAACAGCGGGAATGGCCCCTTTTCGCGGGCCAGATCGACCGAGGCCAGGTACGCGGTGCGGGCGATGCGATGCAGCCAGCGTTCGGTCTGGCGCGCCGCCTCTGGCGCGCCATAGCGCATCCCGGTCATCAGCAACGCGTCGGCCAGCCCGGTGACGCCCAGCCCGATCCGCCGCTTGTTTCGCGCTTCCTCGGCCTGTTGCGGCAGGGGGAAGCGCGAGGCGTCCACCACGTTGTCCATCATCCGCACCGCGGTGGCGACCAGCCGGTCCAGCTCGGTCTCGTCCAGCCCGGCCCCGTCCTCGAACGGGGCGCGCACCAGCCGCGCCAGGTTGATCGAGCCCAGAAGGCAGGCCCCATAGGGTGGCAGGGGCTGTTCGCCGCATGGATTGGTGGCGGCGATGGTCTCGCAATAGTTCAGATTGTTCATCTGGTTGATGCGGTCGATGAAGATCACCCCCGGCTCGGCATAATCATAGGTCGCGCGCATGATCTGGTTCCACAGGTCGCGCGCCTGCAGGGTGTGATAGACCTTTCCGCCGAAGACCAGGTTCCAGCTGGCGTCGGCCTTCACCGCCTCCATGAAATCGTCGGTCGCCAGAACCGAGACATTGAAGTTGCGCAATCGGGCAGGGTCGGACTTGGCCGAGATGAAATCCTGGATATCGGGATGATCGCAGCGCATGGTGGCCATCATCGCGCCGCGCCGCGATCCGGCCGACATGATGGTCCGGCACATCGCATCCCACACGTCCATGAACGACAGCGGCCCCGAGGCATCGGCCGCCACGCCCAGCACATCCGCGCCGCGCGGCCGGATGGTCGAGAAGTCATATCCGATGCCGCCGCCCTGCTGCATGGTCAGCGCAGCTTCCTTGAGCATTTCGAAAATGCCCGCCATGCTGTCGGGGATGGTGCCCATGACGAAACAGTTGAACAGGGTCACGCTGCGCGCGGTGCCGGCGCCCGCGGTGATCCGGCCGGCGGGCAGGAACCTGAAATCCTCCAGCGCGGCATAGAATTCGGCCTCCCGCGCGGACGGGTCGGCCTCCACCGCAGCCGTCGCGCGGGCGATACGTCGCCAGGTATCCTCGACCGTCTGGTCGACAGGGGTGCCGCCGGCCTCTTTCAGGCGGTATTTCATGTCCCAGATGGATTCGGCGATCGGGGTGGTGAAACGGGTCATGCGACACTGTCCTTGCTCGGGCCGGCTGGGGGTCACAATCTATGCCCTAACCTTGATCCAGACAAGAACAAGCATATTGTCGGGATCGATCAACTGCATCCTGGGGGCCGAGTCGTGGCAAAGTCGCATATCAACCTGGTCAAGCTGTGCGTCGGGGCCGAGCGGGTCGAGGATCTGACCCGGTGGCAGGCGCAGCGGATTGCGCAAACGGGCCTGGATCACCCCAGGCATGTCACCCGCATGTGGCCGAAACGCGCTGCGGAATTGCTGGATGGCGGATCGCTCTACTGGGTGTTCAAGGGCGTGATCCTGGCCCGGCAGCGGGTGCTGCGGCTGGACGAGGTGCGCGGCGAGGACGGGATCCTTCGCTGCGGCATCGTGCTGGATGACGCGGTGATCCGGACCGAGCCGGTGCCGCGGCGCCCGTTCCAGGGCTGGCGCTATCTGCCGACAGAGAACGCCCCGCGCGACCTTCCCGCGGCCCGTCAGAACGACGCGGCGGACCTGCCCCCTGCCCTGTCCGCCGCGCTGGCCGAGATCGGCGTGCGCTGAGCGGGCCGCGCTATCGGGTCAGCGTGCGGGCGACGGCATCCTTCCAGGCGGCGTATTGCGACTCGCGCGCGGCCGGTGGCAGCGACGGCTCGAACCGCCGCTCCAGCGCCCAGCCGCCGGCAAAGCCTTCCATGCCGGGATAGAGTCCGGCGCGCATCCCGGCCAGCCAGGCCGCGCCCATCGCCGTGGTTTCCAGCACTGCCGGCCGGTCCACCGGTGCGCCGATGATGTCGGACAGGAACTGCATCGCCCAGTCATTCGCGCTCATCCCGCCATCGACGCGCAGCACCTCGCCACCGCCGCCCGCCCAGTCGGCGGTCATCGCCTCCAGCAGGTCGCGGGTCTGGAACCCGACGCTTTGCAGCGCCGCGCGGGCAAATTCGGCGGGGCCGGAATTTCGGGTCAGCCCGAATATGGCACCGCGGCATTCAGCATCCCAATAGGGGGCGCCCAGCCCGGTGAAGGCGGGCACCAGGATCACCTTCTGTCCATCGTCGGCGGCTTCGGCCAGCGGTTGCGTTTCCTTCGCCTCGCGGATGATCCTGAGCCCGTCGCGCAGCCACTGGACCACGGCGCCCGCGACGAAGATCGAGCCTTCCAGCGCATAGCAGGGCGTGCCATCCAGCTGATAGGCGATGGTGGTGAGAAGCCGGTTTTGCGAGCGTACGGGATCCGCCCCGGTATTGAGCAGGGCGAAACAGCCGGTGCCATAGGTCGATTTCAGCATACCCGGCTGGAAACAGGCCTGGCCGACGGTCGCGGCCTGCTGATCGCCTGCGACGCCCAGGATCGGGATCGCGCGGCCGAACAGATCGCCGCGGGTCGTTCCGAAATCGGCGGCGCAGTCCCGGACCTCGGGCAGCATCTGCATCGGGATGTCCAGCATCGCGCACATGGTCGCGGACCAGCGGCCCTTGCGGATGTCGTAAAGCAGCGTGCGCGCCGCGTTGGTGGCGTCGGTCACATGCGCCGCGCCGCCCGTCAGCTTCCAGATCAGCCAGGTGTCGACGGTGCCGAACAACAGATCGCCCGCCTCGGCCCGCGCACGGGCGCCATCGACATTGTCGAGCAGCCATTTCAGCTTGGTGCCCGAGAAATACGGGTCCAGCAGCAGGCCGGTGCGTTCGGTCGCGGTCGGCTCATGTCCCGCTTCGCGCAGCGCCCGACAGGTCTCGGCGGTGCGGCGATCCTGCCAGACGATGGCGTTGTGGATCGGCTGGCCGGTATGGCGGTCCCACACCAGCGTGGTCTCGCGCTGGTTGGTAATGCCGATCGCGGCAACATCCGCCGCCCCGAGCCCGGCCCGTTCGATCACCTCGCGGCAGGTGCCGGCGGTGGTGGACCACAGATCGGCCGGGTCATGCTCGACCCATCCCGAGGCCGGGTAGTGCTGTTCGAACTCTTCCTGCGCGACGGCGACGATGCGCATCTTGTCGTCGAACAGGATCGCCCGGCTGGACGTCGTGCCCTGGTCGATGGCGAGGATATGGCTCATGGCTCGGGCTCCGGTCTTGGCCTTTGCTTTGGCGTAACTGGATCATCAATTCGAAAAAAGGGTCAAACCAACAGGTGGCCGGGGCCCGAAGGCCCCGGCCGGGAGGAACGTTTATTTCCAGGATTCGATCAGCTTGTCATAGCTGATCGTGACCGGTGCCGGCTTTTCGTCGGCCAGTTCCGGCTTGGGCGCGCCGGGCTGTTCGAGCCAGTATTGCGGATCACGCTCTTCGTTCAGCCTCGGACCGAGTTCGCCCATGATCCCGGCCCGTTCAAGCCGGGCGAGGATTTCCTCGGTCTGGGTGCAGAGCGCATCCAGCGCCTCTTTCGCCGTCTTGGCGCCCGAGGAGGCATCGCCGATATTCTGCCACCACAGCTGGGCCAGGCGCGGATAGTCGGGGATGTTGGTGCCCGTGGGCGACCAGCGCACCCGGTCCGGCGAGCGATAGAACTCGACCAGGCCGCCCAGCTTCGGGGCACGCTCGGTAAAGCTTTCGTGCTGGATGGTGGATTCGCGGATGAAGGTCAGACCCTCATGGCTCTTCTTCACGTCCACGGTCTTGGAGGTGACGAACTGGGCATAGAGCCAGGCCGCCTTGGCGCGTTCATCCGGCGTTGATTTCAGGATCGTCCAGGAGCCCACGTCCTGATAACCGACCTTCATCCCCTCTTCCCAGTAAGCCCCGTGCGGGCTGGGTGCCAGGCGCCATTTCGGCGTGCCGTCCTCGTTCACGATCGGCAAACCTTCCTTGACCAGCGACGGCACGAAGGTCGTGTACATGAACATCTGCTGGGCGATATTGCCCTGCGCAGGCACCGGGCCGGCCTCGGAGAAGGTCATGCCGGCCGCTGCCGGCGGGGTGAAGTTTTCCAGCCAGTACTTGTACTTCTCGATCGCGTAGACCGCGGCCGGGCTGTTGGTCGCACCGCCGCGCGCCATGCACGAGCCCGTGGGCTGGCTTTTCTCGTTCACCCGCACGCCCCATTCGTCGACCGGAATGCCGTTGGGCTCGCCCTTGTCGCCCATGCCGGCCATCGACATCCAGGCGTCGGTGAACCGCCAGCCGAGGCTGGGATCCTTCTTGCCGTAGTCCATGTTGCCATAGACCTTCTGGCCGTCGATCGTCTTGCCGGTGAAGAACTCGGCAATGTCTTCATAGGCCGACCAGTTGACCGGAACGCCCAGATCATAGCCATAGGCCTTCTTGAACTCGGCCTGGATTTCCGGATCGTTGAACCAGTCGTAGCGGAACCAGTAGAGGTTGGCGAACTGCTGGTCCGGAAGCTGGTAAAGCTCGCCATCCGGGGCGGTGGTGAACTGGGTGCCGATGAAATCCTTCAGGTCCAGCGTCGGGCTGGTCACATCGGCGCCCGCCCCGTTCATCCAGTCGGTCAGGCTGCGCGCCTGCTGATAGCGCCAGTGCGTGCCGATCAGGTCGGAGTCGTTGACATAGGCGTCATAGACGTTCTCGCCGGTCTGCATCTGCACCTGAAGCCGTTCGACCACGTCGCCTTCGCCGATCAGGTCATGGGTGAGGTTGATGCCGGTGATCGCGCTGAAGGCCGGGGCCAGCACGTTCGATTCGTATTCATGCGTGGCAATGGTTTCCGACACCACGTTGATCTCCATTCCCTGAAGATCGGCCGCGGCGTCGATGAACCACTGCATCTCGGCCTCTTGTTCCGCGCGGCTGAGCGTGGACAGATTGCCGATTTCCTCGTCCAGGAATTCGCGGGCTTCCTCCATCCCCGCGAAAACCGGACCGGCCATGAGCCCGAGGGCCAGGGTCAGTGCCGTCGTTGATCTGAGTGACAAATTCATGCTTTCCTCCCTTGTTGTAGGAACTGCGGTTGCTGCATGGCGGCCCGGGGATCTTGCCCATCCACGGGTCGCCGGTTTTCCCAAGCTATACCCAGCGGAAGACCGCGAAGGCATAGATCAGGCAGATCACCACCGCGCCCCATTGGGTCACGTTGGTGAGACCAAGCCAGGCCAGGTTGATGAAGGCCGAGCCAAGAAGCGTGATGAACAGGCGGTCGCCGCGGGTGGTCTCGATCCGCAGCATGCCGATGCGCGGCGTTTCGGGATATTTCACCGCCAGCACCGTGAAGATGGCCAGCAACGCCGTGATGAAGACGAAGAACAGGGCGGTCGGAACGGTCCATGCCATCCAGGCCATGGCGATACTCCTTTACACGCGGCCCAGGGCAAAGCCCTTGGCGATGTAGTTGCGGACGAAATAGATCACCAGCGCACCGGGTATGATGGTCAGCACACCGGCCGCGGCCAGAACGCCCCAGTCCAGACCCGATGCCGAAACCGTCCGGGTCATGGTGGCGGCGATCGGCTTTGCCTCGACGCTGGTCAGGGTGCGGCTGAGCAAAAGCTCCACCCAGGAGAACATGAAGCAGAAGAACGCCGCGACACCGATGCCCGACGACACCAGCGGCATGAATATCTTCACGAAGAACCGGCCAAAGCTGTAACCGTCGATATAGGCGGTCTCGTCGATCTCCTTCGGCACCCCGCGCATGAACCCTTCCAGGATCCAGACGGCCAGCGGCACGTTGAACAGCGTATGCGCCAGGGCCACCGCGATATGCGTGTCGAACAGCCCCACCGAGGAATAAAGCTGGAAAAACGGCAGCGCGAACACCGCCGGCGGCGCCATCCTGTTGGTCAGCAGCCAGAAGAAAAGATGCTTGTCCCCCACGAAACTGTAGCGTGAAAAGGCATAGGCCGCCGGCAGCGCCACGCTGACCGAGATCACCGTGTTGAGCGTGACGTAGATGATCGAATTGACATAGCCCATGTACCACGACGCGTCGGTCAGGATGGTGCGATAATTCGCGAATGTCAGATCGTTGGGCCACAGGGTGAAGGTGCTCAGGATCTCCATGTTGGTCTTCAGGCTCATGTTGATCAGCCAGTAGATCGGCAACAGAAGGAAAAGGAGATAGAGCACCATCACCACCGCGCTGCCATTGACGCGCGGCAGGCTTGCGGCGCGGCGGGCGGCGGTTCGGGTTGCGGTTGCGTCGGCCATCACACGCCATCCTTCTTGTCGAGATTGGTCATCACCGTGTAGAACACCCAGCTGACCGCGAGGATCACGAGGAAATATATGATCGAGAACGCGGCGGCATTGCCCAGGTCGAACTGCCCCAGCGCCATCTTCACCAGGTCGATCGAAAGGAAGGTGGTGGCATTGCCGGGTCCGCCGCCTGTGACCACGAAGGGTTCGGTGTAGATCTTGAAGCTGTCCATGAAACGCAGCAGGATCGCGATGGTCAGAACGCCCGACATCTTGGGCAGCTCGATATAGCGAAAGATCTTCCAGCGGCTGGCCTGGTCGATCCTGGCCGCCTGGTAATAGGCATCGGGGATCGATTGCAGCCCGGCATAGGCCAGCAGCGCGACCAGCGATGTCCAGTGCCAGACATCCATCACGATCAGCGTGGTCCAGGCCGCATAGAAGCCCTGGGTATAGTTGTAATCGACCCCCAGACTGTCCAGAGTGTAACCGAGAAGGCCGATATCGACCCGCGCGAAGACCTGCCAGATGGTGCCGACCACGTTCCACGGAATCAGCAGCGGCAGTGACATGAGCACCAGGCAGACCGTGGCCCACAGCCCCTTCTTGGGCATGTTCAGTGCGATGAAGATCCCCAGCGGCACCTCGATCGCCAGGATGATCGACGAGAATACGACCTGACGGCCAAGCGCGTTCCACATGCGCGGCGAATGCAGCAGATCCTCGAACCAGACCAGACCGGCCCAGAAGAAATTGTTCTGACCGAAACTGTCCTGCACCGAATAGTTGACCACGGTCATCAGCGGGATGATCGCCGAAAAGGCGACCAGAACCAGCACCGGGAGGACCAGAAACCATGCTTTCTGATTGACTGTCTTTTCCATTACGCGGCCTCCCCCTTTGATCCGGGCTGCCTTCCGGACGGCGCGACGCGCCAGTCATTTTCATAGACATTGACGTGAGCGGCATCGAAGGCGACATGGGTGTCATTGGTGCCGATCTCGGCGCCCTCGGATGCGATGATGTTGATCTCCTGCCCGTCGAAATCTGCGCGGACGATCTTGTGCCGGCCCACGTCCTCGATGCGGCGGATCGTGATGGGCAGGCCACGGCCATCGCTGTTCAGCCGAACGAATTCGGGCCGGATGCCGATCGCGGCCTTGCCTGAAAGCGCGTCATACCCGGTGTCCAGCGGCACCTCGTGGCCATCCACGCGCGCAATGCTCCCCTCGATCTGCGCAGGCAGCACGTTCATGCCCGGCGAACCGATGAAATAGCCGACGAACGTGTGCTCTGGCCGCTCGAACAGTTCCTCGGGCGTGCCGATCTGGACCACCCGGCCCTCATACATGACCACCACCTTGTCGGCGAAGGTCAGCGCCTCGGTCTGGTCATGCGTCACATAGATCATGGTGTGACCGAATTCGTGATGCAGGGACTTGAGCTGGGTGCGCAGCTCCCATTTCATATGCGGGTCGATCACCGTCAGCGGTTCGTCGAACAGCAGCGCGTTCACATCCTCGCGCACCATGCCCCGGCCCAGGCTGATCTTCTGCTTGGCATCCGCCGTCAGGCCGCGCGCCTTCCGGTTCAGCACGTCCTCCATGGCGATCATCCGTGCGATCTTCTGCACCTGCTCGGCGACAAAGCTTTCCGAGGCACCGCGGTTGCGCAGCGGAAAGGCCAGATTGTCGCGCACCGTCATCGTGTCGTAGACCACCGGGAACTGGAACACCTGTGCGATGTTGCGTTCGGTTGTCGGGGCGTGGGTCACATCCCGGTCATTGAACAGGATCCGGCCCTGTGACGGCTGCAACAGGCCCGAGATGATGTTGAGCAATGTCGACTTGCCGCAGCCGCTGGACCCGAGCAGCGCATAGGCCTGGCCGTCCTCCCAAACGTGGTTGAGCTCTTTCAGCGCATAATCCTCTTCGCCCTGCGGGTTCGGCAGGTAGGAATGCGCCAGATTGTCGAGCGTGATCTTGGCCATTCGTTTTCCTCCTCAGGCGGCCTGCGCATAGGCGGCCGGGGCGACGAGCCCGCCATCCTCGGCGAAGACATAGACATGGGCCGGATCGAGATAGACCCGCAGCGCCGAGCCCAGCTCGAGATTATGGACCCCGTGCACCAGCCCGACCCAGCGTTCGCCGTGATGGTCGAGATGCACGAAGGTCTCGGAGCCGGTAATCTCGGTCACCGCCAGCGTGGTATCGAATTCCATCGCGCCGGCGACATGCGGGTGCAGTTCCACATGGTTGGGGCGGAACCCGGCCAGAAAGCGGCCATCGGGCAGACCGGCCAGCGGCCCGGACGCCGCGGTTTTCTGGCCGTCCGCGAACAGCAGATCACCGCCGCTCTTTTCCACCGGCAGGAAATTCATCGGCGGGTCGGAAAACACCCGCGCCGTGATCGCATCCACCGGCCTGCGATAGACATCCGGCGTCGGGCCGAACTGCGTCACCCGGCCTTCCCACAGCGTCGCCGTGTTGCCGCCCAGCAAAAGCGCCTCTTCCGGTTCGGTCGTGGCATAGACGAAGATCGAACCGGCCTCTTCGAAGATCCGCGGAATCTCGGCGCGCAACTCCTCGCGCAGCTTGTAGTCGAGATTGGCCAGCGGCTCGTCGAGCAGAACCAGCCCGGCATCCTTGACCAGGGCCCGGGCCAGCGCACAGCGTTGCTGCTGCCCGCCCGACAATTCCAGCGGCTTGCGATCCAGCATCGGGGTGAGCTTCATGAGATCGGCGGTCTTGCGCACCGCGGCATCGATCTCGGCGGCGGACTTGCCCATCAGCCGCATCGGCGAGGCGATGTTGTCATACACCGTCATCGACGGGTAATTGATGAATTGCTGATAGACCATCGCCACCTTGCGATCCTGCACGCGCATTCCGGTCACGTCGCTGTCATTCCAAAGGATCCGGCCGGTGCTGGGCACGTCCAGACCCGCCATCAGGCGCATCAGCGAGGTCTTGCCCGACAGCGTCGGCCCGAGCAGCACGTTCATCGTGCCGTTGCGCAGGGTCAGATCGGTGGGATGGATATGCGTCTGCGCCCCCACCATCTTGGAAACCCCATCAAGAACCAGTGTCATCGTTCACATCCCTTCCAGGTCATCTGGCCACCGCCCGGTCCTGGCGCATCGCCGCCGCCCCCTGCATCCACTGATCCAGCTCGGCGATCTGCAGCTCGCTCAGACGCAGCCCCAGCTTGCTGCGCCGCCAGACCACGTCCTCGGCACGGCGGGCAAACTCCGTATCAATCAACCACCGGATTTCCCGTTCGGTCAATGTTGCCCCGAAGCCGCGGCCAAGATCTTCCTCGGCGGCGGCATCGCCCAGAACCTGGCGCGCCTCGGTGCCATAGGCGCGCACCAGCCGCCGGGCCCAGAAATCGGTCAGGAACGGGTAATCGGCCTTCAGCCCGTCGATCAGCCGTTCAACCCCGTTCACCGGGAAATCGCCGCCGGGCAACGCGACGCCCGCGGTCCAGGGGCCGGGCGTGCCGGGAAAGAAGTCCTGGATCTTTTCCAGCGCCGATTCCGCCAGCCGCCGATAGGTGGTGATCTTTCCGCCGAACACGTTGAGCATCGGGGCGCCACCGGCCGCATCCACCTTCAGAACGTAATCGCGTGTCGCGGCCGTCGCCGACTTGGCCCCGTCGTCGAAAAGCGGCCGCACCCCGGAATAGGTCCAGACCACGTCCTCGGGCGTCACCGCGCGTCTGAAATAGTCCGACGCGAAGCGCAGCAGATAGTCGCGCTCGGACTCGGTGCAGACAGGTGGCGTGTCCGGATCGTCGTGATCGGAATCCGTGGTGCCGATCAATGTGAAATCGGTCTCGTAGGGGATGGCAAAGATGATCCGCCCATCGGTTCCCTGGAAGAAATAGCATTTGCCGTGGTCGAACAGCTTGCGCGTCACCACATGGCTGCCGCGCACAAGGCGCACGCCGTCCGAGGTGTTGATGCCGGCGGTATTGCGGATCACGTTTTCGACCCAGGGGCCGCCGGCATTGACCAGCATCCGGGCGCGCACCGTGCGCGTCTGCCCGGTCTCGGCGTCCTGCAAGGTGATTTCCCATTGTCCGTCGCGCCGCTCGGCCCGGGACACCTTCGTGCGGGTCATGATCTCGGCGCCCCGCCGGGCAGCATCGCGGGCATTCAGCACCACCAGCCGCGAATCCTCGACCCAGCAGTCGGAATATTCGAATGCCTTGCGGAACTTTTTCTTCAACGCGGCGCCGGCGGGATCGCGGGTCAGGTCCAGGGTCGAGGTCGGCGGCAGGATCCGGCGCCCGCCAAGGTGATCGTAGACGAACAGGCCCAGCCGGATCAGCCAGGCCGGCCGCCGCCCCTTCATCCAGGGCATGACGACGCCAAGAATACGCGAGACCGGCGTCTGCCCCTCGAAGCGCATGTCCTTGTGATAGGGCAGCACGAAGCGCATCGGCCAGCTGATATGCGGCATCGCGCGCAACAGCACCTCGCGTTCGATCAGTGCCTCGCGCACCAGACGGATCTCGAAATATTCCAGATAGCGCAACCCGCCATGAAACAGCTTGGTCGAAGCCGACGAGGTGGCCCAGGCCAGATCCTTCATCTCGGCCAGCGCGACATTCAGCCCGCGGCCCGCGGCGTCGCGGGCGATGCCGCAGCCATTGATACCGCCGCCGATGATGAAAAGATCCAGAACCTGGTCCTGTGCGGTATTCCGCGGCACCATGGCCTCCCTACCCATGCCGAATGTGAAACCAAACGAAACACGAGCATTGCTTCATGGTCAATAATTTTTTTCGTTTTCTTTCGTTTTACAAAATACCACGCTTATTCAACAGGTTGCCTCGGACCGAACCACGCGCGCACTGGCAAGGTTCAAACAGGAAGCGGCGATACACATGCCGCGACCGGGCGACTCGCACCGGGCCCGCGTTGGCAGAGTTGCAGTTTCGGCGAAAAACGAACAATATCGAACCACGACGAAACCGAGAGGACAAGGAATGGCCCAGAGCTTCCGCAAACCGGAGATCCTGGAAATCGCCCGGCAAGAGGGCAAGGTGACTGTCGAAGGGCTGGCCGAACGGTTCGACGTCACGCTTCAGACCATTCGCCGCGACCTGAGCGATCTTGCCGATGCCGGAAAGCTCGAAAGGGTTCATGGCGGCGCGATCCTGCCATCGGGCACCAGCAATATCGGCTACGAGGAACGGCGCGTTCTGAACGCCGCGCAAAAGCTCGCCATTGCGCGGCGCTGCGCCCGCGACGTCCCCGAGAATGCCTCGCTGTTTCTCAACATCGGCACCAGCACCGAGGCGGTGGCGCGCGAATTGCTGAAACACCGCAACATCATGGTCGTGACCAACAACATGAACGTCGCGAACATCCTGGTCGCCAATGCCGAGTGCGAAATCATCGTCGCCGGCGGTGTGCTGCGGCGCATCGACGGCGGCCTGGTCGGCACCTTGACCGCGCAGGTGATCGAGCAGTTCAAGTTCGACCTTGCGGTGATCGGCTGCTCGGCCCTCGACGAAGAGGGCGACATCCTGGATTTCGACATCCAGGAAGTCGGCGTCAGCAAGACGATCATTCGCCAGTCGCGCCGCACATTCCTGGTCTCGGACCGATCCAAGTTTCAGCGTTCGGCGCCGGCGCGCATCGCATCGCTGGCCGATATCGACACGTTCTATACCGACGCCGCGCCGGCGCCCGGGCTGGCCCGGCGCTGCGCCGAATGGGGAACGCGGATCGTCGTCGCGCAATAGCAACCGGCGCATTCCATTGGCGCGCGGCTTGCGCTACCAATGCGGCATGTCCAGCGCCCCGCGATTCATCCACCTGCGTCTTCATACCGAATACTCGCTTCTCGAAGGGGCGGTGAGGGTCAAGAAACTGCCGGGCATGTGCCGCGATGCCGGCATGCCCGCCGTTGCCGTCACCGATACCAACAACATGTTCGCCGCGCTCGAATTCTCGGTGGCCGCAGCGGGCGCCGGCATCCAGCCGATCATCGGCTGCCAGATCGACCTGCGCTTCGATCCCGCCGCGCCGGGGGAAAAGCCGCGCCCGCCGGCGCCGCTGGTGCTGCTGGCGCAGGACGAGGACGGATATCGCAACCTGCTGAAACTCAACTCCCGCCTCTATCTCGACAGCGGCGGCGAGCTGCCGCAGGTCACACCGGACGATCTGGCAAAACACGCCGAAGGGCTGATCTGCCTGACCGGCGGCCCGGACGGTCCGGTGGGGCGCCTGTTGCAGGCCGGGCAACGCCCCAGGGCCGAGGCGTTGCTGAGCCGCCTCGCCGCCACCTATCCCGACCGGCTTTACGTCGAGCTTCAGCGCCATCCCGGCGAAGGCGGCAAGCTGACCGAGGCCGAGCAGGCGACCGAACGCGGTCATGTCGAAATGGCGTATGCCATGGCCTTGCCCCTGGTCGCCACGAACGACGTCTATTTCCCCAAGGCCGATATGTACGAGGCGCATGATGCGCTGATCTGCATCGCCGAAGGCGCCTATGTCGATCAATCGGCGCCGCGTCGCCGCCTGACCGCGCAGCATTATTTCAAGACCCCCGAAGAGATGGCGACGCTGTTCGCCGACCTGCCCGAAGCGCTGGAAAACACGGTCGAGATTGCCCGCCGCTGCGCCGTGATGGCTCGACAGCGCGACCCGATCCTGCCGCGCTTTGCCGATGACGAGGTCGACGAGCTGCGCCGCCAGGCACGGGAAGGTCTGGCCGCACGCCTGGCGGTGATCCCGCATGCCGCGCCGGTGGCGCAATACGAGGAGCGGCTGGAATTCGAACTGGGCATCATCGAGGACATGGGCTTTCCCGGCTATTTCCTGATCGTGGCCGATTTCATCAAGTGGGCGAAGGAGCAGGACATCCCGGTCGGGCCGGGCCGGGGCTCCGGCGCCGGCTCGCTGGTGGCCTATGCGCTGACCATCACCGACCTCGATCCGCTGCGCTATTCGCTGCTGTTCGAGCGGTTCCTGAACCCCGACCGGGTCTCGATGCCGGATTTCGACATCGACTTCTGCATGGATCGCCGCGAAGAGGTGATCGAATATGTGCAGCGCAAATACGGGCGCGAGAAGGTGGCCCAGATCATCACCTTCGGCGCGCTTCTGTCCAAGGCCGCGGTGCGCGACGTGGGCCGCGTGTTGCAGATGCCCTATGGCCAGGTCGACAAGCTGTCCAAGCTGATCCCGGTCGAGGGGGTCAAGCCCGTCTCGATCGCACAGGCCCTGACCGACGAGCCGCGCCTGCGCGAGGCTGCCCGCGCCGAAGAGGTCGTGGACCGGTTGCTGCGCTATGGCCAGCAGGTCGAAGGGCTGTTGCGCAATGCCTCGACCCACGCCGCCGGGGTGGTGATCGGCGACCGCCCGCTGGACGATCTGGTGCCGCTCTACCAGGATCCGCGCTCGGAAATGCCGGCGACGCAGTTCAACATGAAATGGGTGGAACAGGCCGGGCTGGTCAAGTTCGACTTCCTGGGGCTCAAGACCCTGACCGTGATCCAGAACGCCATCGACCTGATCCGGGGCACCGGCCGCGCCTTGCACGAAGCCGCCGACGGCACGCGCATCTATGACCCGTTCGAGGGCGCCGAGAACGATATCGGCCAGATCCCGCTGGATGACGAAAAGACCTATCGCCTTTATGCCAGCGCCCGGACGGTCGCGGTGTTCCAGGTGGAAAGCTCGGGCATGATGGACGCGCTGCGCCGGATGCGGCCGACCTGTATCGAGGATATCGTCGCGCTGGTCGCGCTGTATCGTCCCGGCCCGATGGAGAACATCCCGAAATATTGCGAGGTCAAGAACGGCCTGTCAGAGCGTGACCGGCTGCACCCCTCGATCGACCATATCCTGGACGAAACCCAGGGCATCATCGTCTATCAGGAACAGGTGATGCAGATCGCCCAGGAAATGGCCGGCTACACGCTTGGCGGCGCCGACCTGCTGCGCCGCGCCATGGGCAAGAAGATCAAGGAGGCGATGGACGCCGAGCGCCCGAAATTCCTTGAAGGGGCGGCCGGGAACGGGGTCGACCGGGCCAAGGCGCAAGAGGTCTGGGATCTTCTGGAAAAATTCGCCAATTACGGCTTCAACAAGAGCCATGCGGCGGCCTATGCGGTGGTCAGCTATCAGACCGCCTGGCTGAAGGCGAACCACCCGGTGGAATTCATGGCCGGCGTCATGAATTGCGACATCCACCTGACCGACAAGCTGGCCACCTATGCCGAAGAGCTGCGCCGCGGTCTGGACATCGAGATCGTGCCGCCCTGCGTCAACCGCTCGGGCGCGATGTTCGGCGTTGCCGGGGGCCGGCTGGTCTACGCTCTCGGCGCGCTCAAGAACGTGGGCGTGGAAGCCATGAAACTGATCGTCGCCGGTCGCCTTGCACAGCCCGACGCGCCGGAAAAGGGCGAGCGGCCCTTCGCAACGCTCTACGATTTCGCCCGCCGGGTGGATCTCAAGCGGATCGGCAAGCGCCCGATGGAGATGCTGGCCCGCGCCGGCGCCTTCGATCAGCTCGATCCCAACCGCCGCCGGGTGTTCGACAGCCTCGACGCGCTGGTGGGATACTCGGCCGCGATCCACGACCAGCGCGCCAGCAACCAGGTCTCGCTGTTCGGCGAGGCCGGCGACGACCTGCCCGAGCCGCGGCTTTCGCCGGTGGACGACTGGCTGCCGAACGAGCGCCTGGCCGAAGAACACAAGGCCATCGGCTTCTACCTGTCGGGCCACCCGCTGGACGATTACATGCCGATACTGCGGCGCAAGCAGGTCCGGACACTCGAAGAGGTCACCGAGGCCGCGCGCGCCGGCCCGCTGGTCGCCCGGATGGCCGGCGCCGTGTCGGGCAAGCAGGAAAAGAAATCGGCCCGCGGCAACCGCTTTGCCTTCGCGCAGCTGTCCGACCCGACCGGCCTTTACGAGGTGACGATCTTTTCGGACGTGCTGGAAAGCGCGCGCGATCACCTGGAGACCGGCAGAAACGTGGTGCTGAGCGTCGAGGCCACGCTGGAGGGGGACCAGATCAAGCTGCTGGCCCGCTCGGTGCAGCCCGTCGACAGTATCGTGGCCGATGCCGGCAGCATGGGGCTGAAGATCTTCGTCGATGACGGCGCCGCGATCTCGGCGGTGGCCGGGCTGCTCGATCGCGCGCGCGGCGAAAGCGGCCTTCGCGGTCGCGGCCCGATCCAGTTCTGCCTGATCGCGCCGGACCTGCCGGGCGAGGTCGAAATCGCCCTGCCCGAAGATCAGCCGGTGAACCCGCAGATCAAGGGCGCGATAAAATCCCTTCCCGGCGTCATGCAGGTCGAGGATGTCTAGACCCGGCTGTCTTGGCACGCGGACCGGACCCGACGAAATGTCCCCGGCATCAGGCCCGCAGCTCCGCGGGGCCGGTCATCGTTTTGGCGCATCGCCGATGGCAAGACGGCCATCCTGGAACTCTATCTCCAGGGAAGGGGCGGCTTCGGCCCGGGATCTTGTGGTGATCACCTTTCCGCCGCCGCGCACCACCGCGTAGCCGCGCTTCAGCGTCTCGGTATAGCCCAGGCTCTGGCGCATCCGTTCCAACCCGTCGATCCGCCGGCGCCAGGCGTCGGTCTGCACCGAACCGGCACGCGACAGGCGCGCAAGCACGGTGTCCAGCTCGCGCCTTTTGCGCGCGATGTCGCGTTGCAACATGTCGCGCGTCAGCCGCCCGGCCCGTTCCGCCAGGTGGCGTCGCGCATCCGCCGTCAGCCGGCGCAGCGCGGCGGGGCGCAACGAGCCGCTGACCTGCGAGAGCTTGACGCGCCTGCCCTGCGCCGTGGCCACCAGCGCCGGGCCCAGCCGGTCACCGGTATAATCCAGCCGCTGGCGCGCGGATTCGACCAGCTGCGCCGGACGCGGCAGCGCCCGGGCCAGATCCTTCATCCGCTGGCCGCGCAACGCGACGGCCCGGGTCAGCGCGTGGGTCAGCCGCCCCCCCTGCCCGTCCGCCCATGCCAGCAGATCCATGCGCACTGGCACCGCCAGTTCGGCGGCGGCGCTTGGGGTCGGCGCGCGCCTGTCGGCGGCATAGTCGATCAGCGTGGTATCGGTCTCGTGCCCGACGGCGGAAATCAGCGGAATCTGCGAGGCCGCCGCCGCGCGCACGACGATTTCCTCGTTGAAGCCCCACAGATCCTCGATCGAGCCGCCGCCGCGCGCCACGATCAGCAGGTCGGGCCGGGGCAGCGCCCCCCCCGGCGTCAGGCGGTTGAAACCGGCGATCGCGCGGGCGACCTCGGGGGCGCATTTCTCACCCTGCACGGCCACCGGCCAGACCAGAACCTTGCGCGGAAAACGCTCTCGCAGCCGGTGCAGGATGTCGCGGATCACCGCCCCCGAGGGCGAGGTGATCACCCCGATCACCTCGGGCAGATAGGGCAAGGGCCGCTTCCTGTCGGCCGCGAACAGGCCCTCGGCCTCCAGCGCCTTCTTGCGCTTTTCCAGCATCGCCATCAGCGCGCCGATGCCGGCGGGCGCGATATCCTCGATCACGATCTGGTATTTCGACTGGCCCGGAAAGGTTGTCAGCCGCCCGGTGGCGACCACTTCCAGCCCCTCTTCGGGCTGGGTGACCAGGCGCGCCGCGACGCCTTTCCAGATCACGCCCGACAGCACCGCGCGGTCGTCCTTGAGATCCAGATAGACATGGCCCGAACGGGGCCGGCTGACGCGGCCGATCTCGCCGCGGATGCGGACATGGGCGAACTCGCCCTCGATCATCTTTTTCACCGCGCCCGAGATTTCCGAGACGGTGAATTCGGGGGCGTTGGTTCCGGGGCCGGTGTCGTCGATCAGATCGGACATTTCTGCTCGCTTGTCATGGGTCCGGGGTCAGCTTAGAACGCCGCAAAGCTGAGGCCAAGGGCGGGGGCGCGAATGAACATCCTTATTCTGGGCGGCGGCGGGCGCGAACACGCGCTGGCCTGGGCGATCCAGCAGAACCCGAAATGCGACCGCCTGATCGTGGCGCCGGGCAATGCCGGCATCGCCGAGATCGCGGAATGCGCCACGCTGGATATCGAGGACGGCAGCGCGGTGGCGGGTTTCGCAGAAGAAAACGCCATCGGCTTCGTGGTGATCGGCCCCGAGGCGCCGCTGGCCGCCGGTGTCGCCGACGATCTGCGCGCGAGCGGGATCGCGGTATTCGGGCCGGACGGGGCCGCCGCCCGGCTGGAGACGAGCAAGGCCTTCACCAAGCAGGTCTGCGATGCCCGCGGCGTGCCGACCGCGGCCTGGGCACGGTTCGACGCCCCGGCACCGGCCCGCGAATACATCCGCGCGCACGGTGCCCCGATCGTCGTCAAGGCCGACGGGCTGGCCGCGGGCAAGGGCGTGATCGTGGCAATGGATACCGACACCGCGCTGGCCGCCATCGACGACATGTTCGCCGGCGAATTCGGCACGGCCGGCGCCGCGGTCGTGATCGAGGAATTCATGCACGGCGAAGAAGCATCGTTCTTCGTGCTTTGTGACGGCGAAAACGTGCTGCCGATCGGCACCGCGCAGGACCACAAGCGCGTCGGCGAGGGCGATACCGGCCCCAATACCGGCGGGATGGGGGCCTATTCGCCGGCACCGGTGATGACCGACGCGGTGGTCGAGCGCGCGATGGCACAGATCATTCGCCCGACCGTCGCCGAACTGGCGAAACGCGGAACCCCCTATCGGGGGGTGCTCTATGCCGGGCTGATGATCCGCGACGGCCAGCCCCGGCTGGTCGAATACAATGTCCGCTTCGGCGACCCGGAATGCCAGGTTCTGATGATGCGCCTTGGCGCGCAGGCGCTGGACCTGCTGCTGGCCTGCGCCGAGGGCCGGCTGGGCGATGCGCGCGTGAACTGGGCCGACGACCACGCCATGACGGTGGTAATGGCCGCCCGCGGCTATCCCGGACCCTATCGCAAGGGCACCGAAATTCGCGGCCTGGAGGCGCTTTCCGAAGATTCGTCGCACATGGTTTTCCATGCCGGAACCCGCGTCGTGGACGGCACGATAACCGCGAATGGCGGGCGGGTTCTCAACGTCACCGCGCGGGGGGCCAGCCTGCAAGAGGCGCGCGACAGCGCCTATGAAATGCTCGCCCGGATCGACTGGCCCGAGGGTTTCTATCGCCGCGATATCGGCTGGCGCGCGCTCTGAACAACCGCGATCTGCCAGCTTCGGGGCGGGATTTCCGGCGCTCAGAACGCCTTGAAGGTCAGCGTCGTCAGCGACCGGTCGATATTGGGAATGTCCAGCAGGTTGTCATTGATGAATTTCCCCACATCCTGCCCCTGGGGGATGTAGAGCTTCATCAGCAGATCATATTCGCCGCTCGTGGAATAGAGCTCGGAGTGGATTTCGCGCAGAACGATATCCTCGGCAACCTCATAGGTCTTGCCGGGCTTGCAGCGCAGCTGGACAAAAACGCAGGTGGTCATGATTGCTCCTCCGCAGGGTGTGCGGACCCTATGCCACCGCGTCGGGCCCCGACAACAGGCAAATCGCACTGCCCCCTTGGAAGGTGCTGGCGCAGCGCGTATAAGCGCCCGCAAACGCAGGACGGAGGCGCGGATGCGCAAGGCCCGGATCACCCGCAAGACAGCCGAGACCGAGATTTCGGTGGAAATCGACCTCGATGGCAGCGGCCGCCATGACATGCAGACCGGCGTGGGTTTTCTCGATCACATGCTCGACCAGCTTGCGCGCCATTCGCTGATCGACATGACGATCCGCGCCAATGGCGACCTGGACGTGGACGACCATCACACGGTCGAAGATACCGGGATCGCCCTTGGCCAGGCGCTGGCGCAGGCCCTGGGCGACAAGACCGGCATCCGGCGCTATGGCGCCTGTCTGCTGCCGATGGACGACGCGCTGGTGCGCGCCGCGCTGGACCTGTCGGCGCGGCCCTACCTGGTTTGGAACGTGGCCCTGCCCACCGCCAAGATCGGCAGGTTCGACAGCGAACTGGTGCGCGAGTTCTTCCAGGCGCTGTGCAGCCACGGCGGCATCACCTGCCATGTCGATGCGCTGCGCGGGATCAACAGTCACCATATCGCCGAGGCGACCTTCAAGGCCGTGGCGCGCGCCCTGCGCGAGGCGGTCGAGACCGATCCGCGCAGGGCCGACGCGATCCCCTCGACCAAGGGGGCGCTGTAGCCGCGATGCAGACCGTCATCGTTGATTACGAGTCGGGCAACCTGCACTCGGCCCAGAAGGCGTTCGAGCGGGTCGCGCGCGACATCGGCGCGGGCGAGGTCATCGTCACCGCGGATCCCGATATCGTGCGCAATTCCGATCGTATCGTGCTGCCCGGCGACGGCGCGTTCCCGGCCTGCCGGAAAGAGCTTTTCGACCACCGCGGCCTGTTCGAGTCGATGCAAGAGGCGGTCATGCGCGGCGGCCGGCCCTTTCTGGGCATCTGTATCGGGATGCAGATGATGGCCACGCGCGGACTGGAATATACCGAGACCCCCGGCTTCGACTGGATCGGCGGCGACGTCACGCGGATCGCCCCCGCCGATGCGGCGCTGAAGGTGCCGCATATGGGCTGGAACGAGCTTGTGATCGACCATCCCCACCCGCTGTTGAACGGAATCAAAAGCGGCGAACATGCCTATTTCGTGCATTCCTATCATTTCCGCGTCGCCGACCCGGCGCACCGGCTGGCCTGGTGCGATTACGGCGAAGAGATCACCGCGATCGTCGGGCGCGACAACATCGTCGGAACCCAGTTCCATCCCGAGAAAAGTCAGGCCACCGGGCTGCGCCTGATCGGCAATTTCCTGGCCTGGTCGCCCTGAGCCCGACAGGTCCGGATCATGCGCGCGGCGGTGCCCGGCGCGTTGCATTCTCCGCGCGCGCGTGCATAACGGCGCCACAAGCAGACCGGAGGCCGCGCATGATCCTTTACCCCGCCATCGACCTGAAAGACGGCCAATGCGTGCGCCTGTTGCGCGGCGAGATGGACAAGGCCACCGTCTTCGGCGATGACCCCGCCGCGCAGGCGCGCGCCTTCCAGGAGGCGGGCTGCGAATGGCTGCATCTGGTGGATCTCAACGGTGCCTTTGCCGGCACCCCGGTCAACGCCGCGGCGGTCGAGGCGATCCTGGCCGCGACGGACATCCCCGCGCAACTGGGTGGCGGCATCCGCGACATGGCGACCATCGAGACCTGGCTGGACAGGGGATTGGCCCGCGTCATCCTGGGAACCGTCGCGGTCGAGAACCCCGGGCTGGTGCGCGCGGCGGCACGCGCCTTTCCCGGCCGGGTCGCGGTGGGAATCGACGCGCGCGGCGGCCGGGTGGCCACCAAGGGCTGGGCCGAGGTCACGGATGTGGACGCGACCGAGCTGGCACGCTCGTTCGAGGATGCGGGCGTGGCGGCGATCATCTATACTGATATCGAGCGCGACGGTGCGATGCAGGGCCCCAATATCGCGGCGACGGCGGCGCTTGCCCGGGCCGTGACCATCCCGGTGATCGCCTCGGGCGGGGTGTCGTCGCTGGACGACCTGATCGCATTGCGCGACTGCGGCGCCCCGCTCGCGGGGGCGATCTCGGGCCGGGCGCTCTATGACGGGGCGCTCGACCTCAAGGCGGCGCTCGCCGCGCTCGCGGGCTGAACGCGGCCGGCAGGGTCTTTACCGCCCCGCCGCACTGGCGGTCAGCTTGCCAAGCGCGCCGGTCATCGTCTTGATATATTGCGCGTCCTGCGGGATGGCGAGATTGTCGAACATCGCGCCGGGATCCTCATAGGCCAGCCATGTCTGGCCCTCGCCATCCTGATAGACAAGCACCTTGAGAGGCAGAAAGAGCCCGGCGAGCGGATCGTCCTGCATGGCCGGCGTGCCGATCGCCGGGTTGCCGAAGACAAGCTGCTGCGCCGGCGCAAGATCCATGCCGACCGAGGCGGCGCCGGCCGCATGATCGACACGCGCAAGGACATTGGCCCCCGCCCCGGTAACCGCCGTCTCCAGCCGGTCCATGGTGGTCGCGACATCGCCCGACGACCTGACCTTTACGATATCGTCATTTCCGGCGGACGCGGGCAGCGCCGCCAGCGCGATCGCCGCCGCGGCAAGAAAATGTTTCATGACAAACTCCCGTCGATCCAAAGGGTGATAATGTGTCTATCCTCTGGCATCGGGATCGCTTTGCCCATAAACAAGGGCGTGAAAGTCCTGTAACATCGCACCCATGCTCAAGACCCGTATCATTCCCTGTCTCGATGTCGCCGATGGCCGCGTGGTCAAGGGCGTGAACTTCGTCAACCTGATCGACGCGGGCGACCCGGTCGAGGCGGCCAAGGCCTATGACGCGGCCGGCGCCGACGAGCTGTGCTTTCTCGACATCCACGCCACGCATGAGAACCGCGGCACCATGTATGACCTGGTGCGCCGCACCGCCGAGCAATGTTTCATGCCGCTGACCGTGGGCGGCGGCGTGCGAACCCCCGAGGACGTGCGCGCGCTGTTGCTGGCCGGGGCCGACAAGGTCAGCTTCAACTCGGCCGCGGTGGCCCGGCCCGAGGTGGTGCGCGAGGCGGCCGCGCGTTTCGGCAGCCAGTGCATCGTGGTGGCCATCGACGCCAAGACTGTCGCCCCCGGCAAGTGGGAGATCTTCACCCATGGCGGGCGCAATCCAACGGGCATCGACGCGGTGGAATTCGCCCGCACGGTCGCAAGCCTGGGCGCCGGCGAAATCCTGTTGACCAGCATGGACCGCGACGGCACCCGTTCGGGCTTTGACCTTGACCTGACGCGCGCGATTTCCGACGCGGTGGATATCCCCGTCATCGCCTCGGGCGGGGTCGGCGACCTGCAACATCTGGTCGAGGGCGTGACCCGGGGCGGGGCCAGCGCGGTGCTGGCCGCCTCGATCTTCCATTTCGGCGAATTCACCATCGCCGAGGCCAAGGCCCACATGGCCGCGGCCGGAATCCCGGTGCGGCTGACATGACCGCGCTGGACCGTCTCGCCGCCACCATCGAGGCCCGCAAGACCGCCGATCCCGAAAGCTCGTGGACCGCCAAGCTGCTGGCCAGCGGACCCGAGAAATGCGCCGAGAAATTCGGCGAGGAGGCGGTCGAGGCCATCATCGAAGCGGTCAGGGGCGACCGCGTTCGCCTGACGGCAGAGGCGGCCGACGTGCTCTATCACCTTCTGGTCATGCTGGCCGGACGCGACGTGGCGCTTGCCGACGTCCTGGCCGAGCTTGAACGGCGCGAGGGCCGGTCCGGGCTGGACGAAAAGGCCGCTCGCCGCCGTCGCTGACGCTCAGAACAGGAAATCGCCGCTTTCCAGCTGATCGAGGGTCATCTGCATCAGCGTGATGGTAGTGCCCGCATGGTCGTCGATCACCACATCGTCGCCCTGCTGGACCATGTGATCGCGGGCCAGGTCGGCATAGCCGGTGATCGCGCCGACATCCGCCAGCACGATGACATCGCCTGTGGGCGACGGATCGAAGCCCAAGACCCGATCATCGTCGTCGTTATCTGCAAAGACGAACAGATCGGTGCCGGCGCCGCCCACCAGCAGATCGTTGCCGGCATCGCCCGACATCTCGTTGCGCCCGCCCACCGCGACCAGAAGATCGTTGCCGGCATTTCCCGACATCCGGTTCTCGCCCGCGATACCGATCAGCAGATCGTTGCCCGCGTTGCCGGACATCCGGTTCAGGCCGGTCATGCCGAACAGGAAATCGGAATTCCCGCCGCCCGACAGGGTGTCATCGCCCGCTCCGGAAAAGATGAGATCGGGGCCCGCGCCGCCCTTGATCACATCGTCGCCGGCACCGCCGATCAGCGCATCGCTGCCCGGCCCGCCATTCAGCGCGTCATCGCCGTCATTGCCGTCCAGGCTGTCGTTTCCCGTAAGCCCGTCCAGCTGATCGTCGGCCTCGGCCCCGCTCAGCGTGTTATCGCCCGAATCTCCGGCCAGAACCAGCCCGGCGGGCGGCGGTGGCGGCGGCGGTGTCGGCGTTCCCAGATCCTCTTGCGCGACGAACGGGATCTCGTAACCCGAGAACAGCGCCAGGTATTCCGCGATCGGCGTGCCATAGGCATCGGCCAGGTCGGAACTGCCGCCGGATTCGAGCCAGGTCTGCACCGCGCCCGCGCCCAGCAGATGCGCGCCCGATATGATCGAGCTGGCGGTGATCAGCACCCCGCCGACGGTCTGGCCCAGATAGCTGTCCAGCCCCAGATCGGTGGCATAGTTCCATACCAGGGGAAACCACGCATCCGCGGCGGCATCCTGCGCGGCGGGCGTTTCCAGGAACTCCGCGACCGAACCGATCCCCAGCTTGCCGGTGAACCCGCCGCCGAAATCGTTGTCATAGGGGCTGCCGTCATTGTTGACGAAACCCAAGTCTATAAGGGCCGCCTCGCCGAACTGGTAGGCCCCCAGAAACCCCAGCGTGTTCACCAGGGAATAGTTGCCCGATGACTCGCGCATTCTGAGCGCGCCGAGATAATCGTCATATGAGTTCGCCATGGTCCTGCTTTTCATTATTGCCGGCGGTGTTGCGCCGGGCGGTTCCAGTTCCCCGGTTCCACGATCCATGGGCGGACCGGTCGGGGGACATCCCCTGCCGGGGCGTCGCTGTTATTTGCGATGATTGTGGCGAAAACCGGATTGAAATTGGGACATTGCGCGAAGCTGCGCAGGCCTCTGCCGATTTCCCTGCGGGAGGATGGCGGCGAACCGCCGCGCGGCCCCGCCGCGGGGCCTGCCGGCAGAACCCCGCGCATCGCGCATGCCCTGGCAGGCGTGCCACCGCCGATCCGCGAATCGGCGCCGCTCGGATCACAATCTTGACGAAATGATCCCGGTGGCGAATCCGCCCATGCGCAATTCGCCGAACAGCCGCTGATACTCGATCTTCGGACAGCGATTCTGGATCACCGTCAGCCCGTGGGCCGTGGCCAGTGCTGCGGCCTCGTCATTCTCGACACCGATCTGCATCCAGATGGTGCGCAGCGACGGCAGCTGCGCCAGCGCCGCCTCGACGATCGGCAGGACATGCTCGGACCGGCGGAAGATATCGACCATGTCCACGGGGATCTCGGGCGGAATATCGGCCAGCCCGGCACGAACGGTTTCGCCGAACAGGGTCTCGCCGGCATGGCCGGGATTGACCGGGATGACGCGCTTGCCCTTCATCCGAAGATAGCGCGAGACGTAATAGCTGGGCCGCACCGGGTTCATCGAGACCCCGACACTCGCCACGACCCTGGTCCGGGTCAGCACGTCACGCAGGAAATCGTCGGAATGAAAGCTCATGGCCGATGAAACGCATGAAAAAGGCGCCCGGTCAATCGGCCGGGCGCAAGTCACGGAACGAGGGACAGTGAAGAGAGACGCGAGAGTTCCGTTTTCGCGCCTCTGCACCCCTTATCTGGGGCCGGGCAGGCCGATATGTAGGGGCGGTAATGCAGATGTGAACGAAGGTCCAACACCGGCGCGGCGCTCAATCGAAGACATCCTCGATCAGGTCCAGGATCTCGCTCAGCACCCGGCGACCGCGGGATTTTCGCGGACGGCGACGCTGCGGCATCGGTTTTTCATGGCGGCGGCCGCGATCGGGGCCATACCCGGCCGGCCGGGCCCGCGGGCGCGACGGCCGAGATGGCGTCCGGTCGGAATCCGACCGGTCCCGCCTGAGCTGTTTCAGGTCGTGCAGCGGCGCACCGCAGGAGCGGCAGGCCAGTTCATGGCGGGTTTCCCCCCTCAGGACCAGCGCCGCGCGCGTGCCGCAATAACAACAGGTCGCGATCTTGGTGTCATCTGGCATAACCTGCCTACTCCGCCTTGCCGGTCCGTGCCTCATATAGGGCGACAGCCGCCGCATTCGAGACGTTGAGCGAGCCGAACGCCCCGGCGAAGGGGATTTTCGCCAACCGGTCGCAGCATTCGCGCGTGCGCGCGCGCAGGCCCGGCCCCTCGGCCCCCAGCACCAGCCCCACCGGCAAACCCCGGCCCGCGTCCAGCGCCGGGGCCAGCGAAAGCTCGGCCTGGCCGTCGAGCCCGATCATCAGGTATCCCATCGCGCGCAGCCGCTCCATCGCATCGGCCAGGTTCTTGACGCGCAGATAAGGTTGCCGTTCCAGCGCCCCCGAGGCGGTCTTGGCCAGCGCCCCGGTTTCAGGCGCCGAATGGCGCAGCGGCGCGATCACCGCGCGGGCGCCGAACACCTCGGCCGAGCGCAGGATCGCGCCGACATTATGCGGGTCCGTCACCCGGTCGAGCAACACCAGCCGCGGCGACGCCTGCCCCGGCTCGCACAGATCCTCCAGCCGGCCCCAGTCCAGCGGCCGGACCTCCAGCGCGGCACCCTGGTGCACCGAACCCGCATCAAGCGGCGCGGCGAAACGGCGCGGATCCGAGATTTCCGGGGTCATCCCGCTTTGCGCGATCGGCTCGGCCAGCCGGTCGGCGGCGTTGCGCGTCACCACCAGGCGCAGGCGGACACGGCGCGGATTGCTCAGCGCATCGCGCACCGCATGCAGCCCGAAAAGCCAGACGGTCTCGGCCGCTGCGGCGCGCTTGCCGCGTTCCTTCTCGATTACCCATGCGGGTTTCTTCATCGCCATCGGTCCCTTTTGAGCGCCCCGCGGACCATGCGCGCCCCGCCCGCGGCCCGCAAGGGAATTTCCTGTTGACGCCCCCCGGGCGCAACGCTATCCACCCCCTCGCGTCGGGCGACGAGCTGCAAGGTGCGGCAGCGGACTGTAACTCCGCCGGGGAGACCCATGCCTGGTTCGATTCCAGGGTCGCCCACCATCCCGCATTCTTGCGTTGAAAATCCCGCTAACACCTTGGAAGAAAAGGTGGTTTTAGCGGTTCGATAACTTTCATTGCGGCTGTACCGTAAATGCTCTGAAAAGGCCGGTTTCAGCACCGTCCGCTTGAAGGCAAGATCAATCCTTTCGTATAGATTACAATGGTTTGCCGGAAGCCCAGGGCGTGTGCGATAAACTCCTCCATGCGCCCCCGTGGCGGCACAATTTGTTCCGCTTGCTCGCGCAATCTGATCTTCTGACGCTTCAGCTTGTCGATCCGTGCTTCATAAGCCGGGATAACTCAGCTGGTCCAGCTCCTCGATCGCAGGACGCCGCTGGCGCTCTCGGAAGGTCGCGACATTCTTGTAATGCCTCAGGGCGGACATGGCTTGGTCGTACTCATCAATTGCGGGCACCACTCCGACCAGCGGCCCGGCGTAGAGCAATACGGTGCCCGAAGGGGATCGGGCCCGATCACGGCAAACCGCGGGATTTTGCAGCGGGAATCGATATCGTCGGGTTGAAAAGGAGGGCCATCCGGTGCAACACGACCGTCCGAGTGCAACATTTTGTTGCACTCGCCCCGAAAACGGCGGCTCATCGGGGTAGAACAGGGATGATGACGCAGATGAGCAAGTTGCCAGAAAGCCTTGAAAACAAGGGAAGTTCCGATATTCTGGCGGCCTCCCGGTTTTCCGTCGCGCCGATGATGGACTGGACCGATCGCCATTGCCGCTACCTGCATCGGCTGATGAGCCGGCACACGCTGCTCTATACCGAGATGGTGACGGCGCCGGCGCTGGTGCGGGGCGGCGCGGTGCATCTGCTGGCGCATGACCCGGCGGAACATCCCCTCGCGGTGCAGCTGGGCGGGTCCGATCCGGCGGAATTGGCGCAGGCGTCGCGGATTGCGGGCGAGGCCGGGTTCGACGAAATCAACCTGAATGTGGGCTGCCCCTCCGACCGTGTGCGATCGGGCTGTTTCGGGGCGGTCCTGATGACGCGGCCCGAATTGGTGGCCGAATGTGTCGCGGAAATGATCGCCGCAAGCCCGGTCGAGGTCACCGTCAAATGCCGCATCGGCGTGGACGACCAGGTGCCGGAGGAGGTTCTGCCGGCATTCCTGGAGACCATCAGCGCGGCGGGCGTCACCCGGTTCGCGATCCACGGGCGCAAGGCCTGGCTTCAGGGGCTGAGCCCGAAGGAGAACCGCACGATACCACCGCTGGACCATCGCCTGGTGCTGCGGATGAAGCGGGCCTTTCCGCATCTGCATATCACCATCAACGGCGGCATCGGCTCGCTGCGACAGGCGCGGGAATTCCTGGACGCCGGGATCGACGGGGTGATGATCGGGCGTGCAGCCTATCACATGCCGGCCGATATCCTGCTGAAGGCCGACCGGGAAATCTTCGCCCGCCCCGGCAGCAAGTCCACGCAGCAGGTGGTTGCCGAGATGCGCCCCTATATCGCCCGGCACCTGGCGGCGGGCGGGCGGTTGCACGACGTGACGCGGCACATGCTGGGGCTGTTTGCCGGTGCGCCCGGTGCCCGCGGCTGGCGGCGGACCCTGTCAGAGGGGGCACGGCAGCCACAGGCCGGGCTTGCGGTGCTGGACGCGGCCCTGGCGTGCCTCGATGCCGATGCGATGGCTGCCGGGGCGTGACCCGCTCAGGCGGCGGCGGCGGCGCGCAGCAGGCGCTTGCGGGCGGGCGGCATCGCCCGGATCTCGAGCCCGGTAAAGACATGAAGCGTGCCCAGATCGCGGTCGATCACGGCGTGATCGCTGACCCAGCCGCCCATCGCCAGATAGCTGCGCAGCAGCGGTGGCATCGCCTGCATGGCGCGTTTCGCATCCAGACCGGGTCGGGGCCGGGCCGCGCCGAAATGCACGACATCCGGCGCCTTGACGCGCGGGCGGAACCGTCGCGGAGCCAGGTGCCGGTCGGCCAGCAACGTGAAGGCCTCGGCATGATCGGCACTGCATGTGCCCGGGAAGGACGAACAGCCGAACAGCAATTCCACCCCCGTCCGGTCCACGAAACGGGTCATCGCGGCCCAGGCCACGCGCACGATATCCGGGTCGCGCCACCCGGGATGGAGACAGAAACGACCGACCTCGGCGATCGGGCCGGGGAAGCTTTCCAGCCCGCCAAGCCCGTAATGCTGCGCCGCATAGCTGCGCCCGATCTCGGCACCGCCGCAGAGCGGCAGCAGCCGGTAACAGCCGACAAGCTGGCCGGTGCGCGCCTCTTCAACCAGGACATGCAGGCAAACCGCATCATACGGGTCGCGGTCCGGCGCATCTTCACCGCCGCGAAAGACCAGCCCGCGCAATCCCTGGGCCGCCGCGACATCGCCGGCGCCGCGCGCCAGGCGCGCGGCGTAACGCCCCTTGCGAAGTGACAGCATCGATATGCCCCCGGGTCCCGCTGGCAGATTGCGCCCGCCCCCCTAAATATGATTGGGACCGGCATATCGCGCAAGGCGCGACAGGAAGTTGACAGGAAAGGCCCCCGATGTCCGAAAAGATCGTGAAAACCGACGCCGAATGGAAGGATCAGCTGTCGCCGCTGGCCTACAAGGTGACCCGCAGGCACGGCACCGAACGTGCCTTCACCCATGACGATTTTCCGAAAGACCCCGGAATCTATCGCTGCATATGCTGTGGCGCCGCATTGTTCGACCAGGCCACCAAGTTCGACTCGGGCACCGGCTGGCCCAGCTTTCATGCCCCGATCTCGCCCGACGCGGTCGGCGAACAGGCCGATAACAGCCTCTTCATGCGCCGCACCGAAGTTCATTGCGCCCGATGCGACGCCCATCTGGGCCATGTCTTCCCCGACGGCCCTGCCCCGACCGGGCTGCGCTATTGCATGAACGGTGTCGCGCTGACCTTCGAGCCCGCCGTCGAAACCGGTTAGGCTTGTGGCGGGCCTGCGCGCCCGCCCGCACCCGACCAGGCCACGGGGGGGGCCGTGGACAAGCCCCTAGTTCCGGGTGAACTGTTCGGCGGTGAAGTTGCCGAGACCGCCCAGAAGCTGACGAATGAAGGACACGCCCTTGATGTTCGAATCGCTCACCCGGCGGTTCAGGGCGATGACGCGGCCATCCTTCAGCCCGAACCGTTCGATATTGCTGATCACGCCATCCGCGTCGAACGAGATCGCCACCACCTCGCGCGAGGTTTCTTCCGGCGCGAACGGGCCGACGGTCTTCCACTCGCTGGCGACGTAATACCAGGCGTCGTCGCGCATCACCCCGGCGACGGTCGGCGATCCGACGGTCTCGGCCACGCTGTCGCGACTGTCGACGCCGACCACAAGCGCGGCCAGATCCGCATCGGACGGAACATAGCCATGGTCTCGATAGATCGGTGAGCACGCGGCCAGCGCCAGCGCGATGATGCCCGCAAGGGCCAGTGTCGCGATGCCTCGGTTCAAATCCGTCCTACCCCTTGTCATGGCGCCGCCTGCTGATTATCCGGCATATAGAAGGAAGCCGAGTGGTTCAAGAATGGAACGCGCCGCCGATGACTGACACGGACCGGACCCGCCTGCGCCCCGCCACCCTGCCGCCGGGCCGGCCGGTGGACTTTGCCCTGGCCCCCGATGCCCCGGCCCGGGCCGCCATCGCCGCACGGTTGGGGATCGAGGGGGTCCGCAAACTGTCGTTCCGCGGCACCCTGCGCCCCGCGGGGCGCACGGACTGGGTGCTGGACGCGACGCTGGGCGCGACGGTGGTCCAGGCCTGCGTCGTCACCCTGGCCCCGGTCACCACCCGGATCGACGAGACGGTGCACCGCGAATACCTTGCGCACATGCCGCAACCGCCCGAGGGCGAGGAAGTCGAGATGCCCGAGGACGAAACGCGCGAGCAATTGCCGCAGGTGATCGACCTGGCCGCCGTGATGGAAGAGGCCCTGGCGCTGGCGCTGCCGCTCTATCCGCGGGCCGAGGGGGCGAAGCTGGACGACGACGAGGCCATCTTCGCCGCCCCCGGCGTGACGCCGATGCGCGACGAGGACGCCAAACCGCTCGCCGGTCTCGCCGCGCTGAAAAAAAGGTTGGAAAACGACGACGGGACCGATACGCACTAGCGGGGAGAATCCACTTGCGCCGGGGCAGATTCCGAGTATGTTCCCGGCCTCGTTTGAACGATGGGCAGGACGGCGCGCCACAGGGGCGCAGAGGTCGCTCATTCCGCTGAAAACTGGGGGCCCTGCCCCCCCGAAGATGCCGAGGTTGAGACATGGCTGTCCCTCAGAACAAAGTCACGCGGTCCCGCCGCAACCAGCGCCGCGCACATGATACCCTTGTGGCCGGCAACCCTGCCGAATGCGATAATTGCGGTGAATTGAAGCGCCCGCATCACGTCTGCGGCGCCTGCGGCCATTACGACGACCGCGAAGTCGTTGCCCAGGCCGACGAGATCGATCTGGACGAAGACGCGGCATAACCCCTTTGGGGGCACGGGGCCGCACCATGACCGACACCACCGCTCACGCCAACGCGACGCCGAAGCGCACCGTCATCTCGGTCGATGCCATGGGCGGTGATCGTGGTCCGGCGGCCGTGGTTGCCGGTATCGCGCGGTCGGCCGCGAAGAACCCCGAGATCAGCTTCATCCTGCACGGCCCCGAGGCCGAGCTGACCCGGTTGGTCGACAAGCGCAAGACGCTGGCCGGCCGGTGCCGGATCCGCGACGCGCATGATGTCGTGACGATGGATGCCAAACCAAGCCATGTCATGCGACATGGCAAGGGCTCGTCCATGTGGTCCGCCATCGAAAGCGTGCGGGCCGGCGAGGCGGAGGTCTGCGTGTCCTGCGGCAATACCGGGGCGCTGATGGCGCTGTCGATGATGCGCCTGCGCAAGATCCCCGGCGTGGGGCGGCCGGCGATCGCCTGCCTTTGGCCATCACGCAACGAAACCGGCTTCAACATCATGCTCGATGTCGGCGCCGACATCCGGGCCGATGCCGAGGATCTGCTGCAATATGCGCAGATGGGCGCATCCTATGCCCGGAACGGCATGGGAATCGCGCACCCGCGCATCGGCCTGCTGAATGTCGGCACCGAGGAACACAAGGGCCGGGCCGAACTGAAGATCGCGCATGAGCTGATCGAGGCCGCAGCGCCGGCCAACGACTTCACCTTCGTGGGGTTCGTCGAAGGCGGCGACATCCCCTCCAGGCGGGTGGACGTGATCGTCACCGACGGGTTTACCGGCAATGTCGCGCTCAAGACCGCCGAGGGAACGGCCAAGCTGATAAGCGAGCTGTTGCGCGCCGCGTTCAAATACACGCCGCTATCACGGATCGCCGCGATTCTGGCCTATACTTCGATGCGCCGCCTGTCCAAACGGATCGACCCGCGCCGGGTCAATGGCGGCGTTTTCCTGGGCTTGAACGGCACCGTGGTCAAATCGCACGGCTCGGCCGATTCCACGGGCATTTCGGCCGCGGTCAAACTGGCCTTTCAACTGGCGAAATCGGGATTCACCGAACGCCTCGCGGCGCGCGTTGCATCCGCCGGATCCCAGCGTCAGGATGCCTGCCAGGGCAAGGCAAAGAACGAGAGCGGAACATGAAAATGCGTACGGTGGTCACGGGTGTCGGGCATTACCTGCCGGCCCGGGTTGTCCCCAACAGCGACTTCGAGAAGCGGCTCGACACGACCGACGAGTGGATTCGCTCGCGCACCGGGATCGAGCGGCGCCATTTCGTCGCCGAGGGCGAGACCACATCGGACCTGGCCACCCGGGCGGCGCGGGCCGCGCTGGACGATGCCGGCCTGAACCCGGATGATATCGACGCCGTGATCGTGGCCACATCGACGCCCGACTTCACCTTCCCCTCCGCCGCGACGATGGTGCAGGAAAAGCTGGGCATGACCAGTGGCTTCGCCTTCGACGTGCAGGCGGTCTGCGCCGGGTTCGTCTTTGCAATGACCACCGCCAACGGGCTGATCCTGTCGGAACAGGCCCGGCGGGTAATCGTGATCGGCGCCGAAACCTTCAGCCGGATCCTCGACTGGGACGACCGCACGACCTGTGTCCTGTTCGGCGACGGTGCGGGGGCCGTGGTGCTGGAAGCGGCCGGAGGCGCGGGAACCTCCGCCGATCGCGGCATCCTGGCGGCGGATCTGAACTCGGACGGGCGCTATCGCGAATTGCTGCATGTCGATGGCGGCGTTTCCACCCACACCACCGGCGTGCTGCGCATGCAGGGGCGTGAAGTGTTCCGCCACGCGGTCGAGAAACTGGCCGTGACTGCGCATACCGCCCTGGGCCGGGCCGGGCTGACCGAGGCCGACGTGGACTGGGTCGTGCCGCACCAGGCGAATCTGCGAATCATCAAGGCCACGGCCCAGAAGATGGGCCTGCCGATGGACCGCGTGGTGCTGACCGTGCAGGACCACGGCAACACCTCGGCCGCATCCATTCCGCTGGCGCTGTCGATCGCCCGCCACGATGGCCGGATCAAGCAGGGCGACGTGGTGGTGACCGAGGCGATCGGCGGCGGCCTGGCCTGGGGGGCCGTCGTGATCCGCTGGTAGAACGCCGCTCAAGCTCCGGGTTTCAAGCCGTTGATATTGACTCGGAATTGTTTTTTGCGCCTAATCGCGATCGGATCGGTCTGCGCAGGAGAAACGGGATGAGCGGCAACACATTGACACGAATGGACCTCAGCGAGGCGGTGTTCCGCGAGGTCGGGCTGTCGCGCAACGAATCGGCGGCGCTGGTGGAATCGGTCCTTCAACACATGTCGGACGCGCTGGTGGCCGGCGAAACGGTCAAGATCTCCTCTTTCGGCACCTTCGGCGTGCGCGACAAGGCCGCCCGTATCGGTCGCAACCCCAAGACCGGCGAAGAGGTTCCGATCCATCCCCGGCGGGTTCTGACCTTCCGCCCGTCGCACCTGATGAAGGACCGGGTCGCCGCCGGCAACAAAGCCTAGGTGAACCGATGGAAAAGTCGCCGGATGCCTTCCGCACCATAAGCGAGGTGGCGGAGTGGCTGGACACTCCGGCCCATGTCCTGCGTTTCTGGGAAAGCCGGTTCACCCAGGTCAAGCCGGTCAAGCGCGCCGGCGGGCGCCGCTATTACCGCCCGGCCGACATGTTGTTGCTGGGCGGGATCAAGAAGTTGTTGCACGAGGATGGGATGACCATTCGCGGCGTGCAGAAATTGCTGCGTGAACAAGGTGTCCGGAAAGTCGCCTCTTTGTCGATGCCACTGGAAGACGGACAGACGATCGAGGCGCCGATGGCCGAGAATGTGCCGGGCGCGGCCGATACCGACAACGTGGTGCCGCTGACGACGCCCGCCCGCGAACCGGCGAAACGAGCCACAGATACGGCCGACGCCGCCCCCGCGGACGAAACGACCGACACGCAAACCGATGCCGACACGCCGGCCGACACCGCGGATACCGCAGACGGGCCCGGGCCGGACGCCGCGCCGGCGCGCCGCGACACCGCCCCGGCGGCCGAATCCGACCCCACGCCGGCGCAGGGAGCCACCCCGCAGGCCGGCCCCGCTGACCCGCCCGCGCCGGCCTCGGCCGATGAAACCGCGGGCGACGGGGACCAGCCGGAACTGGCCTTCGGGCCGGATGCGGCGCCATCGCCGGAACCGCTGGGCGCTGATCTGACACAGGAGGATCCCGACGACGATGCCGGCCCCCTGCCCCCGGTTCTGAGCGCCCGCCTGCGCGACCCGGCGCTGCGCCGCCGGCTGCATGACCAGCACCAGCCCGAACTGGCCCGGATCCTGGCCCGCATGGAATCGCTGGCCGCGCGGATGTCGGATGGCGGGTGAATCTGCCGCAAGGGCGGGTTTTGCGGCTTGCCCCCGCGCGCAGAAATGGTATCAACCGCTTCGTGTCGGGCTATGGCGCAGCCTGGTAGCGCGTCCGTCTGGGGGACGGAAGGTCGCAGGTTCGAGTCCTGCTAGCCCGACCAGGATTTTCTCGACCGCCCGCGTCCGGAACGGCGCCGGGCGGTCGTTCATTTCGGGGGGCATGGCATGAACGGCACCGGGGTTCTTCCCAGCCAGATGATCCGGGCGATGATTGCCGAGGGGCAGATCGCAGGCACCCCTGAGGTGCGCAGCGAACAGGTGCAGCCGGCCTCGCTGGACCTGCGGCTGGGCGCGGTGGCCTATCGTGTGCGGGCCTCGTTCCTGACCGGCGCCGGGCGCAGCGTGGCCGAGCGGCTGGACGAGTTCGAGATGCACCGAATCGACCTGACTGCCGACGCGGTTCTCGAAAAGGGCTGCGTCTATGTCGTGCCGCTGATGGAACGGCTGCGCCTGCCGGACGATGTGCAGGCGGTGACCAATGCCAAGAGTTCCACCGGGCGGCTGGATCTGCTGACCCGCGCAATCACCGATGGCGGCGAGGAATTCGACCGCGTCCCGGCCGGCTACGACGGGCCGCTCTATGCCGAGATCTGCCCGAGATCCTTCTCGGTGAAGGTTCGGCCGGGAATGCGGCTGAACCAGATCCGGTTTCGGCGCGGCCAGGCGGTGCTCGACGATGCCGCGCTGGCCGCGCTTCACGCGCAGACCCCGCTGGTCACCGGCGGCCCGGCGGTGATTTCGGAAGGTCTAGGCTTTTCCGTCGATCTCGACCCGGCGACGGGCGACGACCTGGTGGGCTGGCATGCCAAGCCGCATACCGGCGTGATCGACCTGGACCGGATCGGCCATTACGACCCGGCCGCGTTCTGGGAGCCCATTCGCACGCGCGAGCGGCGGGTCATCCTCGATCCGGGCGCGTTCTATATCCTTGTCAGCCGCGAAGCGGTCTGCATCCCGCCGGATTATGCCGCCGAGATGGCCCCCTACCTGGCGATGGTGGGCGAGTTCAGGGTGCATTACGCGGGCTTCTTCGACCCCGGATTCGGCCATGCCGAGGCCGGCGGTGCCGGCGCACGCGGGGTGCTGGAGGTGCGGTGCCACGAGGCCCCTTTCGCGCTGGAACACGGGCAGGTCGTCGGCCGGCTGGTCTATGAACGCATGGCGGCACGTCCCGAGGCACTCTATGGTTCCGGGATCGCGTCGAATTACCAGGGTCAGGGGCTGAAACTGTCCAAGCATTTCCGCAGCGCCTGACACTGTCGCGCCCGGGCCCGGTGCGCGCCGGAGACCCCTGCCAGGAAGCGCGACAGGACCGCGCGGGCCCGTATCCGGCCGGTCGAAACTGGGCTAGCTTGTCGGCATGGATATCGTTGTCGTCACCGCGATCCTCGCGTCGCTGTTCCTGATCATCGGCCTGGCAGAGCCGCTGGCCGCAAGGCTGCGCCTGCCCTTCAGCGTGATCCTTGCCGGCCTGGGCATCCTGATCGGTCTTGCCGCGGCGTTCTTCCTGCGCACCGAGTTGACCGACGCGCTCAACCCCGTGGCCGCGGCGATTCTGGGCCTGCCGATCCGGTCGAACGTGTTTCTTTACGTCTTCCTGCCGACGCTGCTGTTCCAGGTGACGCTGGGGATGAACCTGCGGCGGATGCTGGATGACTGGGTGCCGATCCTGGTGATGGCGGTGCTGGCCGTGGTGGTTGCGACTTTCGCGGTCGGATACGCCCTGTTCTGGACCGGCATCCTGCCGCTGGCGGCCTGCCTGCTTGTCGGGGCCATCGTCTCCACCACCGATCCTTCGGCGGTGGTGGGCATCTTCCGCTCGATCGCCGCCCCGCGCCGGCTGAGCCGGCTGATCGAGGGCGAAAGCCTGTTGAACGATGCCGCAGCGATCGCGCTGTTCGGCCTGTTCATCGGTTTCGTCATCAACGGCGCGCCCGAACCGTCGATCCGCGCGGCGCTGGCCCGTCTGCCGCTTCTGGTGGCCGGCGGCCTGGGCGTCGGCTGGGTGATGGCGCGGGCCCTGCTGTGGATCATGGCGATGGTCCCGCGCCACGAACTGGCGCAGATCTCGATCTCGGTGGCGTTGCCCTACCTGGCCTATGTCCTGGCCGAACAGAGCCTCGGCGCCTCGGGGGTGATCGCGGTGGTCACGGCCGGGTTGACGCTGAACCTGTCCGGGCCGGGGCGGCTGGCCCCGCGCACCTGGAACTCCCTGCGCGAGGTCTGGGACCTGCTGGCGCATTGGGCCGGCGCGCTGATTTTCGTGCTGGCGGCATTGCTGATCCCGCGCCTGCTGGAAGGGGCGGGCCTGCGCGAGGTCGGCGTGATCGCGGTCGTCGTGGCCGCGGCCATCGCCGCGCGGGCGATCATCCTGTTCGGGCTGTTGCCGCTTCTGTCCGCGATGCGCCTGTCGCCGCAGGTCGAAGCGCCCTATCGCACCGCGATCCTCTGGGGCGGGCTTCGCGGGGCGGTGACGCTCGCGCTGGCGCTGGCGGTGACCGAAAGTCTGCGCATCCCGGTCGAGACCCGGCGCCTGGTCGGGATGCTGGCCACCGGGTTCACCCTGTTCACCCTGATCGTGCAAGGCAGCTCGCTGCGCTGGATCTCACCCGATTGGGGCTGGACCGGCTGTCGGCGCTGGACGCGGCCTTGTCGCGGCAGGTCGTGGCGGTGGCGCTTCAGGCCGTGCGCGAGGACGTGGCCCGGGCCACCGAGAATTACGAATTGACCCGCGACATCGTGCGCTCAGAGGCCAAGAGCTTTGGCGAACGCCTGGAACGCGCCGTCAAGGCCGCCGAGGAAAGCACCGAGATTCTCGACCGCGACCGGATCACGCTGGGCCTGATCGCCCTGGCCGGGGCCGAGCGTGACATGGTTCTGGAACGCTTCCACGAGCGGGTGATCTCGTCGCGCCTGTCCGAGCGGATGTTGACCGAAGCCGATCGCATGATCGAGGCCACCCGCAGCGCCGGGCGCAGCGGCTATCGCCGGGCGGCGCGGCGCAGCCTGGGGTTCGGCGCCCGTTTCCGCCTTGCGGTGCTGCTTTACAACCGGCTGCGGTTCAGCATGCCGCTTGCGCGGCTGACCGCCGACCGGTTCGAGTCGCTTCTGGCGCAGCGCCTTGTCCTGCGCGACCTGCACCGGTTCCTCGACACGCGGATCCGGCGCATCCATGGCCGCCGGGTGGCAGAGCTGCTGCACGACCTGCTGCAACAGCGGTTGAACGGCGCGGAACAGGCGCTGGACGGGTTGCGCCTGCAATATCCCGGATATGCCGAAGAGCTGGAGCGCCGCTTCATCCGCCGCACCGCGCTGCGCTTCGAAGAGCGCGAATACGAGACGCTGCGCAGCGAGGGACTGATCGGCGACGAGCTTCACGCCGACCTGATGCGCCGGCTGAATGGCCTGCGCGCCCATGACGAACGCCGCCCGAAGCTGGACATCGCCCTGCAGAAAGCGCAGCTTGCACGGCAGTTTCCGCTTTTCACGGAGCTCGACACGCGCACCCTGCGCCGACTGGGCCGGGCCCTGGTCACCCGCTACGCCTCGCCCGGCGAGGTTCTGGTGCAGCCCGACACCGAGCCCGGCGCGGTCTATTTCATCGCCACCGGCGCGGTCGAGCTGCGCACCGCCGGCCAGACCTGGCGGCTTGGCCGGGGCGAGATGTTCGGCCAGATGTCGATCCTGCGCAAACGCCCCCTGCGCTCGGAGGTGCGTGCGATCACGCCCTGCACGCTGCTGGCGCTGGACGAGCAGCGGTTCCTGCGCCTGCTGCGCCGCAGCCCGGCGGTGCGCGAGGCGGTGCGCGACAGCGCCCGCAAGCGCGGCCTGTCGACCGATATCCTGAAGGATCTGGACGCGGCCTGAACGCGCTCAGAACCGGCCGATGCGGCGGGCGATCCGCCCGGCCTGGCGCGCCCGCCGGGCGGCCTGTTTCGCGCCGCTGGCCGTCTTGCGCTCTGACGGGGTCATTTCGCCGCGCGCCTTGCCCCGGCCGGCGGCCTTGTCGATGCCGGCATCGACACCGCGCTTCACCAGCTTTCGCATCACCATGCGCAGGACCATGGTGATCAGTCGGTTGGCATTCATCGGCTGCCCTCCTTGCTCAGCTTTCGTCCTCGAACATATCGCCCTGGTCGTCTTGCCCGGCCTCGCCGTCATCCGGATCGTCCATGGTGCCGGGGGGCGGGCGGTTTTCCAGCAGGCCGGCGGCGCGCAATTCCTTCAGCCCGGGCAGGTCGCGAGCGCTTTCGAGGCCGAAATGATCCAGAAACCCCTGGGTCACGACATAGGTCACGGGCCGCCCCGGTGTCATCCGCCGACGCCCGAACCGGATCCATTCCAGCTCGATCAACTGATCGACGGTGCCACGGCTGACCGATACGCCGCGGATCTCTTCGATCTCGGCCCGGGTGACGGGCTGGTGATAGGCGATGATCGCCAGCGTCTCGATCGCGGCGCGCGACAGCTTGCGCGTCTCGACCGTTTCCTTGCGCATCAGGAAACCGAGGTCGGGCGCGGTGCGGATCGCCCAGGCATCGCCGATCTTGCAGACCTGCACGCCGCGCCCCTGATACCGCTTGCGCAGCAGCGCCAGCGCCTCGGCCGCGTCGCAGCCATGCGGCATGCGCGCGTTCAGTTCGGCCACGCTTAACGGTTCGGCGGTGGCGAACAGGATCGCTTCGACCATGCGTTCCTGTTCGCCCATCGGCGGGGCCTCGAACAGGCTCTCCTCGGGGTGTTGGGACGCGTCGCTCATTCGGGTTTCCTGCGGATCTGTATCGGCGCGAAGGTTTCCCCCTGTCTTAACTCGATCTGCCCCTGCTTGGCGAGTTCCAGCGACGCCGCGAATGTTGCTGCCGTCGCCGAGCGGCGGCGCACCGGGTCGCTTTCCCATCCCTCGGGCAGATAACTGGTCAGCTCCGCCCAATCGCCGGCGAAACCGATCAGGCCGCGCATCCGCTCCAGCGCCTGTTCCATGGTGAACACCTTGTCGCGATCCATCACGAAAGGACGAAATTCATCGCGGGTGCGGATCCGCGCATAGGCCTGCATCAGGTCCAGCAAGGTCGCCGTGTAGGTTACGCGGCGCACGCGGGCGACATCCGAAGGTGTGCCGCGCGCAAAGAAATCGCGCCCCAGCTGATCGCGCCCCATCAGCCGCGCGGCAGCATCGCGCATCGCCTGAAGCCGTTCCAGCTGAAACGCCAGATGCGCCGCCAGTTCCTCGCCCGAAGGGCCCTGATCCGCCGGGTCCGGCGGCAGCAACAGGCGCGACTTGAGAAAGGCCAGCCAGGCCGCCATCACCAGGTAATCGGCGGCCAGTTCCAGCCGAAGCTGCTTGGCCCGGTCCACGAAGGCCAGATATTGCTCGGCCAGTTTCAGCACCGAGATCCGGCGCAGATCCACCTTCTGGGTGCGCGACAGGGTCAAAAGCAGGTCGAGCGGCCCCTCGAAGCCGTCCACATCGACGATCAGTGCCTCGGCGGCGACCCGGTCGGCGACGGTGATGACCTCGAAATCGTCGTCGTCGCCGATGTCGTCGCTTCTGTCAGCCATCGCGCGTCGCCGCGCCTTTCAGCGCGTCCCATTCGGCGATCAGCGCGGCGCGGTCGGGCACCGGCACATTGCGCAGGGCCAGCGCGGCCTCGGCCCGCTGCGCCGCCTGCGGGCCCATCCGCCCGCAGGTCTCGGCCACAAGGCGCATCTCGGCCAGGTCGCCATTGCAGTGCAGCACCAGGTCGCAGCCCGCGCTCAGCGCCGCCCGGCAGCGATCGGCGATCCCGCCGCTCAGCGCGTGCATCGAGATATCGTCGCTCATCAGCAGCCCGCCAAAGCCGATCTGCCCGCGGATCAGCGCGATCACCTCAGGCGAGGTCGTCGCCGGCCGGTCAGGATCGAGCGCGGCATAGACCACATGCGCGGTCATCGCCATCGGCAGGTCGGACAATGCGGCGAAGGGGGTGAAATCGACCGCCTGCAAGGCAGGTTCCGGCAAATCGACGCGCGGCAGTTCCTGGTGGCTGTCGGCGGTGGCCGCGCCATGGCCGGGGATATGCTTGAGCACCGGCAGAACCCCGCCCGAGAGCAGCCCCTCGGCCACTGCGCGGGCAACCCGGGTGACGATCCCGGGCGTGTCGCCGTAACAGCGGTTGCGCAGCACCGCATGGGTGTCGGCCCGGGCCACGTCGGCGCAGGGGGCGCAGTTCACGTCTATGCCCGCGGCGCGCAGCTCGGTGGCGATGATCGCATAGCGCAGGCGCATGACCTGTTCGGCATGCGGCCCGGCCGTTGCGACCTGTTCCAGCGGTGCCGGCCAGTCGCGCCAATGCGGCGGGCGCAGCCGGGCGACGCGGCCGCCCTCCTGGTCGATGAGCACCGGGGCGTCGCGGCCCACCGCGTCGCGCAGCGTATCGGTCAACCGGCGCAGCTGGTCGGGGCTGTCGACATTGCGGGCGAAAAGGATGAAGCCCAGCGGGTCGGCATCGGCCAGAAAGGCGCGTTCCCCGGCGTCCAGGGCGGTGCCCGCCACACCGGCGATGAAAGCCCCCGGTCGCCGGGCCGTCACCGCGCCACCACCGGGACACAATCGGCCCCCTCGGCGACCAATGCGGCGCAGAAGCGGCTTGCGGCCGAGAAGTCCTCGAATCCGGCGGCGCGCAGCCGATAGAAGGTCTGCCCACCGCTGACCGCCGATTGCACCACGCGGCTTCGGTCCTGCATGAAACTGTCGAAAAGGCCCGCCAGGCGCTGCCATTCCGCGCGGGCGCTTTCGGGGCTATCGAAGGCGCCAAGCTGAACCAGGTTGGTGCCCGGATCCAGCGTCGCCGGGTCGATCTCGGTGACCGGCGCGGGGTCGGCCGCGCCATCCGCTGCCGCCCCCGGCGCGGCGATCACCTCATCGGCCGGGCGGGCCGGCGGCACGATAGAGCGGGCGACGCCCATCTTCCCGGCCGAGGCCGCGGGGGCCGCATCGCCCGGCGGGACGGAAGGCGCGTCCGCGCTCATCGCTTCGACCAGCGCCGCGGTGATGGGGTCGACCTGCGTGCCGGTCGCGCGCTCGGGCGCCGGCGCCCCGGTCACCTCGGGTGTCGGGTTCAGTTCGGCGCGCGGCGCATCCTCGGCGCGCAACGCCACCGGCGGCGGCGCCAGCGCCACGCGCTCGGCCGGCGGTGCGGCATTCCCCTCGGCGGCAATGCGGTTGACGGAAAGCCCCTGGTTCGCGGCCTGGCGCCCGCCCGGATCGTCCGGTGTCACGCGCATCGGCCCTTCCAGCGCGCGCACCACCGGCACCCCGGTCACGTCGCGCACGACCAGCCGATAGCCCCAGACGGCCAGCCCCAACACAAGGGCGACCGACAACAGCGCCCCGGTCCAGTTGACCGCAGCCTGTATCGCGCCGGGCACGGCGGGCGTGCCCGGGCGTTCGAAATCGTCATACTCAATCTCTGCCATCGCTGCCTCGCGCCGCCGGTCCGCGACGAAGCGCGCCCGACCGGTCCTTGCCTGCCACAGCCCCGGCAATGGGCGCCTTGTGTTCAGCGCATTTCCTCGACCGGGGTGACGCCAAGAATACCAAGACCGGCGGAAATGACAACGGCGACGGACCGGGCCAGCGCGATTTTGGCCTGGCTGGTGGCCGGGTTGCCCTCTTGCAGGAAGCGCAGCCCGGACCGTTCGTTGCCGCGATTCCAGAGGGTATGGAACTCTGACGCCAGGTCGTAGAGGTAGAAGGCAACGCGGTGCGGCTCATGCGTGCGGGCGGCGATCTCGACCAGGCGGGGCCATTCGGCCAGCTTCTTCGCCACGGCCAGTTCGGCCTCGTCCGCGATCGAGGAAAGGTCAGCCGCGGCCAGGCTGGCATCATCGGCGGGAATCCGCGCCTCGGCCGCCTTTCGCAGCACCGAACAGACCCGCGCATGGGCATACTGGACATAGAAAACCGGGTTGTCCCTGGATTGCTCCTGCACACGCGCGAAGTCGAAATCCAGCGGCGCGTCATTCTTGCGCGTCAACATGACGAAGCGGGTCACGTCGGCGCCCACCTGGTCGACCACGTCGCGCAGGGTGACGAAGGTGCCGGCCCGCTTGGACATCTTGAACGGCTCGCCGTCGCGGTAGAGCTTGACCAGCTGCGTCAGCTTGATGTCGAGCGGCACCCGGCCGTCCGACAGCGCGCTGACGGCGGCCTTCATCCGCTTGACGTAACCGCCATGGTCGGCACCGAAAACGTCGATCAACTGATCGAAGCCTCGCTCGATCTTGTCATAGTGATAGGCGATGTCGGGCGCGAAATAGGTCCAGCTCCCGTCGGATTTCTTCACCGGGCGGTCCACGTCGTCGCCATGCGCGGTCGAGCGGAACAGCGTCTGTTCGCGCGGTTCCCAGTCGTCGGGTTTCTTGCCCTTGGGCGGTTCGAGCACGCCCTGGTAGATCAGGCCCTTTTCGTCCAGCGCGCGCAGCGCCGCCTCGATCCGGCCGGTTCCGTAAAGCGACTTTTCGCTGAAGAACACGTCCATCTGCACCCCGAGCGCGGCCAGATCCGCGCGGATCAGGTCCATCATCCGCTCGGTGGCGAAACTGCGCAGCTCGTCCAGCCAGACGGACTCGGGCTGGTCCACGAACCGGGTGCCGACCTGTTCGGCCAGCGCCTCGCCCACCGGGATCAGGTAATCGCCCGGATAGGTGCCGTCCTCGAAGCTGACCGCCTGTCCATGCGCTTCGAGATAGCGCAGATAGACCGAGCGGGCCAGCACGTCGACCTGCGCACCGCCATCGTTGATATAGTATTCGCGGGTCACGGCATGGCCGGCGAAATCCAGCAGGTTGGCCAGCGCGTCGCCGAACACCGCGCCGCGGGTGTGGCCCACATGCAGCGGCCCGGTCGGGTTGGCCGAGACATATTCGATATTGACCTTCTGCCCCTGCCCCGACTGCGCGCGGCCGAAATCGCCCTGCAAGCGCAGAACCCGGCGCAGAACCTCCTGCCAGACGCCGTCGGACAGGCGCAGGTTCAGGAATCCGGGCCCGGCCACCTCGGCGCTGGCCACGCGGTCATCGGCGGCCAGGCGGTCCGCCAGTTCGGCGGCGATGTCGCGCGGCTTCATGCCGGCGGGTCGGGCCAGGACCATTGCCGCATTGGTGGCCATGTCGCCATGCAACGGGTCGCGCGGCGGTTCTATGGTGACGGGGCCGGTATCCAGCCCGCCCGGCAACGCGCCATCGCGCATCATCGCGTCGATCTGTTCGATCACGAGCGCGCCGATATCGGAAAACAGGTTCATCTGGCATGTCCTTCAATGCTGGCGCGGGTTTACCACGCCCGAAGCCGGGGTCAACAGAACCCGCGTCGCTCAGGCGTCGGGCGATTGCGCCGCGTTGCCCGCCGCGTCCGCGGCCGGTGGCACGAAGGCGATGATGCGGCTGCCGGCACCGCCGCGCGGGTTATCACCCTCGCCCAGCAGGCGCAGGACGCCGTTCTTGTCCGTTTCGGCCATGATCAGCGCCTCGGCGTTCTTTTCCAACCAGTCGTCGAGAGTGAAATCATCGGTCAGCCCGGTGGCGCGGAATGTCCAGCCCTCGCGCAGGCGGGTGTTCGCATCCGACCATGTCATGTCGCCGGACACGCGGCGCCCGCCCAGCGTCGCCGGCAGCGCATGCCGGCGGCTTTCATCCTTGGCGCGGGTCAGCTGGAACACGTTCTCGCGGCCGAACTCGGGGGCGACATCGGTGGCCACCAGCGTGTTGTAGGCGTCGTTGTCGGTGGCCGTGATCACCATGCCATAGGGCACGAGGTCAAGCGTATGCTCGGCCGCCTCGGACAGGATGTCGCCGGAAAAGACCGGCAGCCCCGCCGCGCGCGCGGCACGCAGATGCGCCCGGTTGGGATCGACGATCAGCACCGGCAATTCCAGCTTCTGCAACAGCTCGCCCAACGCGGCCGACCACGGGCAGCCGCCGACGATCAGCACCCCGGGCGGGCCGCCCGCGCTCAGCCCCAACACCCGGGCCAGCGGCGCCAGGGTGAACCCGTGCAACACCACCGTGGCCGCGACCAGCGCAAAGGCCAGCGGCGCGACCCGCGCGCCATCGGCGATGCCGAGCGCCGCCAGGCGCTCGCCGAACAGGCCGGCCACGGCCACCAGCACCACGCCTCGCGGCCCGGTCAGCGCCACCAGCCAGCGTTCGCGCCACGGCACATCGCTGAAGGCCAGCGCCACCAGAACCGTGACGGGCCGCGCCAGCGCGATCACCACGGCGACGAAGGCCACGGCATGCCAGTCGATCGTGGCCAGCGTGGCCATGCTCATGTTCGCCGCCAGCAGGATGAAAACGCCCGACACCAGCAGCACCGTCGCGTGTTCCTTGAAGCGGCGCAATTCGGCAAAGCTCGGCAGATCGGCATTGGCGATGAACAGCCCCATGATCGTCACCGCCAGCAGGCCGGATTCGTGCAGCACCGAATCCGACAGCGCGAACACGCCCAGCAAAAGCGCGAAGAGCACCGGCACCTTCATGTATTCCGGCACCAGCCCGTTGCGGAAGGCCCGCGTCAGCCCCCACCCGGCGGCAAGCCCGAGCAGCGTCGCCACGCCGGTGCCCAGGGCCAGGTGCCCGATTGCCGCCCCGGCCCCGGTTGCCGACCGGTTCACCAGCACCACCTGAAAAGCCAGCACCGCCGCCAGCGCGCCGACCGGATCGTTGACGATCGCCTCCCACTGCAACAGTTGCGCCGGGCGCCGTTTCAAGCGGGCCTGACGCAGCAGCGGCGCGATGACGGTCGGCCCGGTGACGATCATGATACCGCCGAATACCGCCGCGGTGGCCCAGCCGATCCCGGCCACCCAGTGCAGCGCCGCGGCCGACAGGGCCCAGCCCAGCGGCGCGCCGATCAACACCAGCCGCCGCACCCCGGTCGCCGCGTCGCGAAGCGAGCGCAGATCGAGCGACAATCCGCCTTCGAACAGGATGATCGCCACCGCGATCGAGATCAGCGGCCCCAGCAGCGGCCCGATGTCGCGCGCCGGATCGAACAGGCCCAGGACAGGCCCGACGATCAGCCCGGCACCCAGCATCAGAACGATCCCCGGCAGGCGCAGCTTCCAGGCCAGCCATTGCGCCCCCACGCCCAGCGCGCCCACCAGCGCGAAGGCGGTGACGGGCGACAGCGCCTCAGGTCCCGCGGCCATCGGTCAACACCCCCAGCTCGGCCGCGATCTCGTGACCGCCGATCAGTTTTCCATGCTGCTGCATGGCGAAACGGTCGGTCATCCCGGCGATATAGTCGGACACGATCCGCGCAAGCTCGGTCTCGTCGCGGGCGGCCTCGACATCCTTGCGCCACTGTTTCGGCAAAAGCTCGGGCCGGGCCATGTAGAGGGGGAACAATTCGTTGACCATCGCCGTCACCTCGCGCCGCATCGCAACGACCGCCGGGGCGCGATACATCCGCACGAACAGGAAATCGCGGATCACCTTCAACTGCTGCCAGATCGCATCGCTGAAGCACACCATGGGCCGGCCGGCATCGCGGATATCCTGCGGTGTCGCCGGGTCCAGCGCCCGGATGCGCGCCCGGGCCTGGTCGATCACGTCGGAAACCAGCACTCCGAAGAAGCGGCGCAGCGCCTCGTGCCGGCGGCGATAATAGTTCAGCCCGGGATAGGCCCGGTCGACCGTGGCGAAGCACCCGTCCAGAATCGGCAATTCCGCCAGCTCGTCGGTCGAGAACAGCTCGGCACGCAGCCCGTCATGCAGATCGTGGTTGTTATAGGCGATATCGTCTGACAACGCGGCGACCTGTGCTTCGGCGCTGGCATGAGTGGCCAGCTCCAGGTCGTGGATCGCGTTGTATTCGGCCAGCGCCCAGGGGATGTCGCCGGTCACCGGCCCGTTGTGCTTGGCCAGGCCCTCCAGCGTTTCCCAGGTCAGGTTCAGCCCGTCGAATTCGGCATAATGCCGTTCCAGCCGCGTGACGATCCGGATCGCCTGCGCGTTGTGGTCGAACCCGCCATAGGGCGCCATCAGCGCGCTCAGCGCCTCTTCGCCGGTATGGCCGAACGGGGTGTGCCCCAGATCATGCGCCAGCGCCACCGCCTCGGTCAGCGCCAGATTCAGATCCAACACCCCGGAAATCGTCCGCGCCACCTGCCCCACCTCGATCGAATGGGTCAGCCGCGTGCGGAAATAATCGCCCTCGTGTTCGATGAAAACCTGCGTCTTGTGCTTGAGCCGGCGAAAGGACGAGGCGTGGATGATCCGGTCACGATCGCGCTGAAAGCACGAGCGAAAGGCGCTTTCCTCCTCGGGATGGAGCCGCCCGCGCGTCTGCGCCGGATCGCAGGCATATCTTGCCAGCATGTCACCCCCTGCTTGTGGCCGCGTCCCCGGTTTCTTATATTGCAATTCGAACGGTTTCGAGACGGGAATTTCTGAAATGGACCTGAACCTGCCCCCCAGGGTGACCGAACGCGCCTTCGCAAGGCTGGCCGAGATCGGTGCCGCCGACCAGGGCAAGGCGCTGCGGGTGGCCGTCGAAGGTGGCGGATGCTCGGGGTTTCAGTATGACATCACGCTGGACGCACCGGCCGCCGACGACCTGGTGCTGGAAGGCGAAGGCCAGAAAGTGGTGGTCGATGCCATCTCGCTGCCCTTCCTGGAAGGCGCGACCATCGATTTCAGCGAAGAGCTGATCGGCGCGCGCTTCATCATCGACAACCCCAACGCCAGTTCGAGCTGCGGCTGCGGCACCTCGTTCTCGATGTAGCGTGGCGATCGCCGGTCACGGCGGTCACCGACGGGCGTATCAGGGGCAGGCGGATGCGCCGCAGCCGCGAGAGGGGTCCGAGTGTCGCAATATCAATGCGTGATCCTGGGCGCCGGGGCCGCCGGCATGATGTGCGCGGCGCAGGCAGGGGCGCGCGGCGGCCGGGTCCTGGTCGTCGATCACGCCAAAGCGGCGGGCGAGAAGATCCGCATCTCCGGCGGCGGGCGGTGCAATTTCACCAACCTCGACGCGGCCCCCGGGAATTTCCTTTCGGCCAACCCGCATTTCGCCAAATCGGCGCTGGCCCGCTTTACCCAATGGGATTTCATCGACCTGGTGCGCCGGCACGGGATCGGCTGGCATGAAAAGACCCAGGGGCAATTGTTCTGCGACGGCTCCGCCCGCGAGATCGTGCGGATGCTGCTGGACGAGATGGATCGCGCCGGCGCAGAGCTGCGGCTGCGCGTGGCGGCCAGTGCGGTCGAAAAAACCGACGCGGGCTTTGCCCTGACCCTGTCGGACGGCGCCCGGGTGACGACGCAGACGCTGGTTGTGGCGACCGGGGGCAAGTCGATCCCGAAGATGGGCGCGAGCGGTTTTGCGTATGATCTGGCCCGCCAGTTCGGCCATGCTGTCACCGAAACCCGGCCCGGGCTGGTGCCGCTGACCTTCGGCGACCGCTTCGCCGGGCTGTCGGGCCTCGGTCTGACCGCCCGCGCCGGTGCGAACGGCACCAGTTTCGACGATGCGGTGCTGTTCACCCACCGCGGGTTGTCGGGCCCGGCGATCCTCCAGGTCTCCAACTATTGGCGCGACGGCGAGGCGATCACGCTGGACCTGCTGCCGGGGAGCGATGCCCTTGCGGCGCTGCGCGCGCTGCGGGTCGGCGAAGGGCGCAAATCCGTTGCCAATGCGCTGGCCACGCTGTTGCCGGCGCGGCTGGCCGCGTATATGGCCGAACGCCTGGCTATCGCGGGGAACATGGCCGATCAGCCCGACGCGGCACTCGAAAGGATGGCCGCCGCGCTTCAACGCTGGCAGCTGGTGCCGGCGGGTTCGGAAGGCTACCGGACCGCCGAGGTGACGCTTGGCGGGGTCGATACCGACGGGCTGGAAGCGCGCAGCATGGAAAGCAGAACCGTGCCGGGCATGTTCTTCATCGGCGAGGCGGTGGACGTGACCGGCTGGCTGGGCGGTTTCAATTTCCAATGGGCCTGGTCGTCGGGCCACGCCGCGGGCACCGCCATCGCGCAGCGCGGCCAGGACACGGCCGGGCGCGGCCCCGAACCTGCCCGCCGGCGGAAGCGAAACGCCGCAAAGCAGCATGGACTTTCCCGCCCCGCGACGTGATAGTTCCGCCAGCTTATTCGCGGAGGGTCGATGAGGATCGCCACGTTCAATATCAATGGAATCAAGGCGCGCCTGCCGGCCCTGCTCGACTGGCTGGACGAGGCGCAGCCCGACCTGGCGCTGTTGCAGGAAATCAAGTCGCCGGACACGGCCTTTCCGCAGGCGCCGTTCGAGGATCGCGGCTACAATGTCGTGACCCATGGGCAGAAAAGCTTCAATGGCGTCGCGATCCTGTCGAAAACACCGCTGGAGGATGTCACCCGCGGCCTGCCCGGCGATGACGACGACGACCAGGCCCGCTGGATCGAGGCGACGGTGATGGGAAAGCGGGCCTTGCGGGTTTGCGGGCTCTACCTGCCCAATGGCAACCCGGCGCCGGGGCCGAAATACGACTACAAGCTGGGATGGATGGCCCGGATGCACGACCGCGCGGCGCGATTGCTGGCGACGGAAGAGCCGGTGCTGATGGCCGGCGATTACAACGTGATCCCGCAGGACGAGGACGCGAAGCGCCCCGAGGCCTGGGCCGAGGATGCGCTGGCCCTGCCCGCCAGCCGCGCCGCCTTTCGCCGGATCGTCAACCTGGGCTTCACCGATGCCTTTCGCGCGCGGGTCCAGGGGCCCGGCCATTACAGTTTCTGGGACTACCAGGCCGGCGCCTGGAACCGGGACGACGGGATCCGAATCGACCACGTCCTTCTCAGCCCGCAGGCGGCCGACCTGCTGACCGATTGCCGGATCGACCGCGAGCTGCGCGGCCGCGAAAAGCCGTCGGACCATGTGCCGGTCTGGGTGGAGCTGGGTCTCTAGCTGCGGTTTCTCACCAGGCGGTTCACCACTGAAAGCGAATACAGGCCGTTGCGCACGGAATGCGGTCTTTACCGGTTGAACTGCTCTGGCGTGCCATCGGTCTTCGGCATGCTGGGCTGCCCGCGCAAAAGGGACCCAAGGCCCTGAGCTCGACTTTGTCCGTTTTTGGGTCAGGTCCATGTCCAGAAAACGCCCTCGTTCGCTATGAACTCGAGTGCCTCGTCGAGGGGCAAGACGACACCGCCCATGTCATCGACGTCTTCCCATCTGCGCCGGTGTGACCAGTATCCGAGGCGGACCTCGTCGCCGTTCCCGGCCGGTTTCAATCGGGCGATCGGGGCTTCGGTTTCCAGCAGGTAGAGATGGCAGGCGCCCTTATCCTCGTAATAGCCGACGCCCCCACCATTGGCGTCGTCGAAGGCTTCGATGCGGGCGGTGATATCGTCTTGCGGCATGTGCCGATCATACATGGGAGCGCCTCAAGGTGCGTGAATCACTTTGCCGCAGGACCCAGACTTGCATGGTGAGCGGCGAGGGATTCGAACCATGGGATGCAACATCATCCCGCCTCCCCGCCGCCGTCTCCGGGCGATTTGGTTCCCCGGAGATATAGCTGAAAGTTGACGGGGCGGTAAAAAGTAGTCAGCAGAGCGTTGAGAGTGCTGGTTTTTCAGGCTTCGCGGTCCGACACTGCGTCTTGGTCTCATTCCAGCGCCGGGCGTCAGGGCGAGAGGCTCGGTTTCACGCCTGAACCGCTGCGCATCTGCGGATATTCAGGCCGAGGGCACGCAGATTGACCGTATAGCGCATGGCTTGCATGCCACGGATGCGTAGGTTCGCGAGCTTCATCTGATGCTTCAGTCGTGACATCGTCGCTTCGATCC
>JADQCB010000012.1 GCA_016278325.1 Actibacterium sp. | reverse complement strand
CTTCGGGCACACCGTCGCCGACCGATCAGGCGATCGGCACCGGCGACGGCGCGACCACCGCTTTTCAACTGGTGAAGCGCTATGCCTCGGGCGCGCAATCCTGGACCCGCACGATCACCAAGCCTGTCGAGGGCACCGTGCGCATCGCCCTCGATGGCGCCGAGCAGCTCGGCGGCTGGTCCGTCGACACGACCACCGGCGTCGTCACCTTCGACAGCGCCCCGGCCGAGGGCGTCGCAATCACCGCGGGCTTCGCCTTCGACGTCCCCGTCCGCTTCGACACCGATGCACTCGACGTGACGCTCGATCTCGAGCGGCTCGGCTCGATCACCTCCATTCCGCTTCTGGAGATCCGACGATGAAAGAGGATGGCAGCTTCATCGCGTCCCTGCTGCGCGACCTCGGCGCCTCGACCGTGCTGATGCTGGCCTTCTGGGGCGCGCTCGGCGGGGCGACCAATGCGCTGACGACGCGGATGCGCCTGCGCGAGGCACTCCGGCACATCGTTCTCGGCGGGCTGATCGCGGCCGGCATGGGCAGCCTGTCGGCGCTCATCGTGGCGGCATGGTTGCGGCTGCCCGAGGGCGCCATTCCCGCTGGCGGGGCGGTCGGCTCGGCAGCTTATCTCGTGGGCGTGTTCGGCGCCGCCGCGATCGAGATGATCCTGGCGCGGCTGCGCGGCAGGCGGGGAGACGACCGCGATGCATGAGCTTCTCCGCCTCGCCGGACGTCTGCGGTGCGCCTGTCCGACACCCGAGCTGCGGTTCCGCCGCCAGATGCGCGCCGGCCTCTGGGTCGCAGCGCTGATCCTGATCCTCTCGCTTGCGAGGTAACCCATGCAGATGACAGACCGGGGCCTGCTGGCCCTCGCCCGACACGAGGGACTCGTGCCCGGGCCCTACCGCGACGTGAAGGACGTCTGGACCTTCGGCATCGGCCACACGGCCGCGGCCGGGCCGCCCGATCCGGCGCAGATGCCGCGCGGCATGCCCGCCGATCTCGATGCGCGCGTCCGCGAGGCGTTCCGGCTCTTTCGCGCCGACCTGGCGCTCTACGAGGCCGCCGTGCTGCGCGCCGTGACCGTGCCCTTGGCGCCCCACGAGTTCGATGCGCTGGTAAGCTTCCATTACAACACCGGCGGCATCGCGAGGGCCGCACTGACCCGGCAGCTGAACGCCAGCGACCGGGATGCGGCGGCGCGCGCCTTCCTGAACTGGCGGCGACCCGCCTCGATCATTCCACGCCGGGAGGCGGAGCGCGACCTGTTCCGCCATGGTCGCTATCCCGGCGGAACCATCCCGGTCTGGTCCGCGGATCGCACGGGCCGCGTCGACTTCTCGCGGCCGGTTCGACGCCTGCGCGAAGACCAGGCGCTGGCGCTCATGCGACCCGCACGGACGCCACCGCCGCCCGTCACCCGACGCACGCCAGCCGCACCGACCAACTGGCTCGCCCGGCTGGTCGCCTTCTTCTCCACCCTGATCCGGAGGGCCTGATCCCCATGCGCTACATCCGACCGACCTCGCTCACCTGGTGGGCGGGGCTGCTCGCCATGCTCACCGGCATCGCCTCCCTCGCGCTGCCCGTCACCGGGCCGTTCGGCGAACTCGCCCGCCTCGTCGCGCTGCTGGCCGGCAGCGGCGACGCGTCCCCTGCGGGGCTGATGTTCCTCGGCCTCGGCCTGATCGGCCTGCGCGACCGGATCGAACGGGGGTTCCGCGGCGATGCTTGAGTTTCTCGCTGGTCTGGTCTTGGGCGGCAGCCTTGGCGTGCTGATCGTCGCCCTCTGCGTCGCCGCCGCGCGCGGGGAGCAGGACGATGGCTGATCTTCTGATCTGGCTGGTCGCGGCTCTGGGGGCAGTCGGGGGCGTCGTCCTCGGCCGCATCTGGGGGCAGGTCGAGGGGAAAAGCGCGGGCAAACGGGAGGCGGAACGCGATGCGATGGAAGACAAGAGCAAGCGTGTCGAACGCGGGCGCGACGCGGTTCGCGACGGCCGCGGTGCTGGCGATGCTGCCGAGCGCCTGCGCGACAACGACGGTGCCTGGTGATGCGGGCTGTGCTTCCTACGCCGAGGCGCGGCTTGCCCGGCCGCCTGCCGAGACCGTCGCGGAGGTTCCGCCCACATGGGCGCACTGGATCGCCGATCTCGATGACCGCATGACGGGAGCCTGCCGATGAAATCCCTCTTGCCCGCCCTGCAGGCCCATCTCGACGACGGCACCACCACGCTCGCCTGGTGCTGGCGGATCGCGCGGGCCGATGGCGTCACCTTCGGCTTCACCGACCACGACCGGACGCTGAGCTTCGACGGGACGGAGTTCGAGCCCGAGAGCGGGCTGACGGCGTCCGAGGTCCGTTCCGGCTCGGACCTGTCGGTCGATGCGCAGGATGCCGAGGGCGTGTTGACCTCGGACCGGATCACCGAGACCGACATCCTCGACGGCCGCTGGGACAACGCCGAGGTCGAGGTCTGGCGGGTGAACTGGGCCGACACCGGCCAGCGCGTGCTGATGCGGCGCGGCGCCATCGGTCAGATCCGGCGCGGGCGCTTGGCTTTCGTCGCCGAGGTGCGTTCGCTCGCGCATGTGCTGGGCCAGACGGTCGGGCGGACCTTTCAGGCGACCTGTGACGCCGCGCTCGGCGATGCACGCTGCGGTGTCGATCTGGAGGACCCGGCCTTCAAGGGCACGGGCGCCGTCACCGATCTCTTGCGCGACCGCGCCTTCACCGGATCGGGGCTCGGCGGCTTCGCGTCCGGCTGGTTCACCTTCGGCACCGTTGAATGGATTAGCGGCGCGAACGCCGGGCGGCGCACTGAGGTTTTGGGCCATGACGTGACGGACGGCATCGCGGTGCTGACCCTGCTCGAAGCGCCGGTGCGCGCGATCGCCGAGAGCGACGCCTTCACCATCCGCGCGGGCTGCGACAAGCGGATGGAGACCTGCGGGGCCAAGTTCGCCAACACCGCCAACTTCCGCGGTTTCCCGCACATCCCCGGCCAGGACGCGGTGCTGCGCTATGCCACGAAGGACGGCGGGCACGAGGGGTCGGTGCTGTGACCAACGTCGTTTCCAGCGGAAACGACGGGCGGCAGTGCATCGCATCGCGATGCACGAGAGCCACCGCCGATCCCACCCGCGTCATTGCCATCGCGCGGGCCTGGCTCGGCACGCCCTACCACGATCAGGCGAGCCTGCGCGGTGTCGGCTGCGATTGCCTCGGGCTTGCGCGCGGCGTCTGGCGTGAGGTCGTCGGCCCCGAGCCGTTCCCGATCCCGCCCTATAGCCGCGACTGGGGCGAGACCGGCCCGCGCGAGGTTCTGGCCGAGGGGGCGCGGCGGATGATGATCGAGGTGCCTCCGGTAGAGGCCGGTCCCGGCGCGCTGGTCCTGTTCCGCATGAAGCCCCGCGCCATCGCCAAGCATGTCGGGATCCTGACCGGGCCCTGTTCCTTCCTCCACGCCTACGAGCGGCTCGGTGTGATCGAGGAACTGCTCACCGCATCCTGGCGGCGGCGCATCGCCTTCGCCTTCCTGTTCCCGCAACGCTGAGACCCCGACATGGCCACCCTCGTTCTCGGTGCCGCTGGCGCCGCCATTGGCGGTTCGATCGGCGGCGCGATCCTCGGCGTCAGCGCCGCGACCATCGGCGGCTTCATCGGCTCCAGCATCGGCTCGGTCGTCGACAGCTGGATCATCTCGTCGCTGGCGCCCATGCAGCGGATCGAGGGCGCGCGGCTCGACAGTCTCCGGATCACGTCCTCAACCGAGGGCGCGGTGATCCCGCGGCTCCACGGTCGGATGCGGATGGGCGGCAACATCATCTGGGCGACCGATTTCCGTGAGGAGACGAAGACCACCACGCAGGGCGGGGGCAAGGGCGGCGGCGGTGGCAAGGTCAAGACCACCGAGTATCTCTACTACGCCAGCTTCGCGGTCGCATTGTGCGAGGGGCCGATCACCGGGATCGGGCGCATCTGGGCCGACGGCAAGCCGATGGACCTCTCCGGCGCCACCTGGCGCTGGTATCCCGGAGACGAGGCGCAAACGGCGGACCCGTTCATTGCGGCGAAGATGGGCGCGGACAACACGCCCGCCTATCGCGGCACCGCCTATGTGGTCTTCGAGGAACTGGCGCTCTCCGCCTATGGCAACCGCCTGCCGCAGCTGTCCTTCGAGGTGTTCCGTCCGCTCGCCGATCCCGACACCGCCGAGGGGCTGACCCGCGCCGTCACCATGATCCCGGCCTCGGGCGAGTTCACCTACGCGACGCAGGCGATCCGCAAGACCGATGGCGGCGCGCAGATCCCTGAGAACCTGAACGCTCTGGCCGACTCCACGGACATGGTGGAGGCGCTGGACCGCCTGCAGGCGATGGCGCCTGCGGTCGAGAGCGTCAGCCTCGTGGTGGCGTGGTTCGGCGACGACCTGCGCGCAGGCTCCTGCAAGGTGCGGCCGGGCGTCGAGGTGTCGGCCAAATCGACCACGCCCGCCAGCTGGTCGGTGAATGGCGTGAGCCGCGCCAGCGCCTTCCTCGTCAGCCGCGACGGTCTCCAGCCGAACGCCACGGGTTCGAGTGAGGCTGGAGACGAGCGCCCAGTCTATGGCGGCACGCCGGCCGACTTCGCCGTGGTGCAGGCGATCCAGGAGATGAAGGCGCGCGGGCTGCGCGTGACCTTCTATCCCTTCATCCTGATGGACGTGCCGCCCGGCAACAGTCTGCCGAACCCGTATTCGGACAACGCCGCCGAGACCGGCCAGCCCGCGTTCCCCTGGCGGGGCCGGATCACCTGTTCGCCTGCGGCAGGTTTCGCTGGGACGGTGGACAAGACCGCCACGGCCGCAAGCCAGGTCGCGGCGCTGTTCGGCGCGGCGACACCCGCCAGCTTCAGCGTCACGGACGAGAGCGTCAGCTGGACCGGCACGCCCGGCGACTGGGGCCTGCGCCGAATGGTGCTGCACTACGCCCATCTCTGCGCGGCGGCGGGCGGGGTCGACGCCTTCCTGATCGGCACCGAGATGCGTGGGCTGACGACGGTCCGGTCGGGGGCGTCCAGTTATCCAGCGGTGCAGGCGTTCCGCGATCTGGCGGCCGAAATGCGCGCCATTCTCGGGGCGGGGACGGCGATCAGCTACGCCGCGGACTGGTCGGAGTACTTCGGGCACCAGCCCGGCGATGGCAGCGGCGACGTGTTCTTCCATCTCGATCCTCTCTGGTCGGACGGCAACGTGGATTTCGTCGGGATCGACAACTACATGCCGCTGTCCGACTGGCGCGACGGGTTCGAGCATGCGGATGCTCAGCAAGGGTGGCCCGCGATCTACGACCGCGCCTACCTGCAGGGGAACATCGCGGGCGGCGAAGGTTTCGACTGGTTCTATGCCAGTGCCGCCGACCGAAGCGCGCAGGTCCGCACGGCCATCACGGATGGGGGTGAGGCGGGGAACGCCACCGGTTCGAGTGACCCGCCGAACGGCAAGCCGTGGGTGTTCCGCTACAAGGATCTGCGCAGCTGGTGGTCGAACGCGCACTACGACCGCCCGGGCGGGGTAGAGAGTGGCACGCCGACGGCATGGGCGCCGCAGTCCAAGCCGATCTGGTTCACCGAGCTCGGCTGTCCGGCCATCGACCGCGGCACGAACCAGCCCAACGTCTTCTTCGATCCGAAGTCGTCGGAGAGCTTCACGCCGCATTTCTCGCGGGGATGGCGGGATGATGGGATCCAGCGCGCCTATCTCGAGGCGACGTATCTCTGGTGGGGCAAGGCCGCGAACAACCCCGTGTCGTCCGTCTATGGCGGCCGCATGGTGCATCTGCCCGAATGCGCCGCCTGGACCTGGGACGCGCGGCCCTATCCGTTCTTTCCGGCTTTGGAAGATGTCTGGACCGATGGTGGGAACTGGCGGCTCGGTCACTGGCTGACAGGGCGGCTCGGGTCGGTGTCGCTGGCCGCACTCGTCCGGCACCTGTGTCTGCGCGCCGGGATGCCCGAGGACCGCATCGACGTCTCTGGCCTCTGGGGCGCAGTGGAGGGCTACACCATCACCGCGCTGGAAAGCCCGCGCGCCTCCATCACCACGCTGTCGCGGCATTTCGGGTTTGACGCCGTGGAGACGGAGGGTGTGATCCGCTTCCGTCTACGCGGCCGGGCCTCCGTCGCCACTCTCGCGCCCGACGATCTGGTGGCCGCCCGCGAGGGCGACGTGCTGGAACTGACGCGCGGCCAGGAGACCGAACTGCCGCAGGCGCTCAAGTGGCAGGTCGCCCGTGCCGACGAGGATTACGACGCGGCCCTCGTCGAGGCGCGGCGCATCACCGTGGACACGACGCGGATCGCCTCCGAGTCCTTCCCTATGGCAGTGCCGCCCGAGGAAGCCGAGCGGCGCTGCCGCCGCGCGCTGATGGAGGCGTGGGTGGGGCGCGAGACGGCTGCGTTCCGTCTGCCGCCCTCGCGCCTGGCGCTCGATCCTGCCGACGCGATCCGGCTCGCCCATGACGGGCGGCTGGTCGATCTGCGGCTCGTCTCCATCGCCGACGCCGAGGCGC